>JAVVEL010000008.1:0-88280 GCA_032260385.1 Bacteroidales bacterium
AGGTTATTTACAGATGAGGATGTTGAGAACCTGCAAATGATTCATTACCTGTTAAAAGAGAAGGGAATGACAATTGCTGGCGTAAAGAAAAAAATGTCTGAAAACCCTGATGACGCCAGGAAAACACATGAAGTTATTGAGTCGCTTAAAAAAATCCGGACCATGCTTGTCTCAATAAGAGACAATATTTAGATCATTTTATTGCTTTTGACAGTATTCCCAGAACACCCCTTATAAAGGTGGCACTTGTCAGGACTTTTACCACGGGGCTGGTGGCTGTTCTTCTTCTGCCGGTGGTTTTACGGCCTGTTTTTTTTACGGTCCCTTCTTTTTTCTGCTTTTCCTTTTCTTCCCTTGCTGCCTTCTCTTCAGCCTGTTTCTCAATGGTTTTTATCTTGGCACCAAGAATCTCGTAAGCACTTTCACGATCAATGGTCCGGCTGTATTTGCCAACGAGTCCGGAAGCTTTGTTAATTTCATTTATCTCTTCAGCACTCAATATATCCATCCTGCTCATCGGGGCCCTCATCATTGTTACGACAAGTGGGCTTGGCCTTCCTTTTTCATTAAGGGCTGTTACCAGGGCTTCACCTGTTCCCAGCGAGGTTATGACCTCGTCCGTTTTGTAATATTCGGATATAGGATAATTTTCAGCTGTCAGCTTAATGGCCTTCCTGTCAGCGGCAGTGAAGGCCCGCAATGCATGCTGCACTTTTAAACCAAGCTGTGAAAGCACTCCTGCCGGAATGTCAGTTGGATTCTGTGTGACAAAAAATACACCTACACCTTTGGAACGTATAAGTTTAACCATGTTTTCAATCTGGCCAAGAAGTGTTTTACTTGCCTCATCAAAGATAAGATGGGCTTCGTCAATGAAGATTACCAGCTCAGGCTTATCGACATCACCTTTCTCAGGCATCTGGTCATATACTTCTGCAAGCAGGCTTAACATAAAGGTTGAGAATAGCTTTGGCCTGTCCTGTATATCTGTCAGCCGTACTATGTTTATATATCCGTTGCCGCTGCTGTCGCGCCTCATAAGATCATGAATATCAAAAGATAACTCACCAAAGAATATATCGGCATCCTGTTGCTCCAGCTCAATTATTTTGCGAAGTATTATCCCGGTTGATGAGGTGGAAATCCTGCCGTATTCATTCTCAAATTCATCCTTGCCTTCCTCTGTGGCATACCTGATAATCTTTTTGAGATCCTTGAGGTCAAGGAGAGGCAAATGATGGTCGTCACAATACTTGAATATGACAGACATGATCCCTGCCTGTGTTTCGTTCAGATCAAGTACCCTGGAAAGCAGCACAGGCCCGAATTCGGAAACGGTTGCTCTCAGCCTCACTCCGTCCTGCTGCGAAAGAGAAAATAATTCAACAGGGAAGCCCTTGGCAGTATATGGCAATCCTATTTTTTCATGCCTTTCAGTAATAAAGGACTTTTCTTCACCCGGCCTGGCTATTCCGCTCAGATCTCCTTTCACATCCATCAGAAGCACCGGAACTCCCTTTTTAGACAGGTGCTCTGAAATAATTTGCAGAGATTTGGTTTTACCTGTGCCTGTTGCACCTGAAATAAGCCCGTGCCTGTTCATTGTTTTTAAAGGAACCTTTATAAAAGCACCCGGGATTGTCTCACCATCAATCATTGCGCTGCCAAGAACAATATAATCTCCTTTGCAGGTATAAGAAGTGTTAATATGTTCGGTAAAAGCTTCTTTTTTTTCCATAATATTTTTCTTAATTCAAGAATTGAGTGGGCTATCATACTTTTAAAGCAGATAATATACTAATAAATTATTGTAAATATCCATTATATAAGACACCCGGGGAGAGTTAATTCGATTTTGCATGCTTAAAATTATTAAATATTTTGATTTTTTATTAAATTTATAAAATCAAATTTCCGGCCCTTCTGAAGTTCCTGATACGGTAAATAAAGAGTTTTTTTCAAGTTAGAGAAGTCAGGTAAGCGAAGTCTAATAATGATATATGTATCTTTGATGAACAATTAAACATAATTAAGCACATAAATATTTTAATCTAAACCTAAGACTATGGCAAAATTTGAAGTATACCAGAGTGGTAAAAAAAATGAATACCGTTTTCGCCTGAAAGCTGATAACGGTCAGACAATTCTCAGCAGTGAAGGCTATACAAATAAGGCATCCTGCATTAACGGGATAGAATCGGTAAGGAAAAATTCTGTTGATGCCAAGAGATTTACCAAGGCAACAACACCTTCCAACATGTTCCGTTTCGAGTTACTGGCAGGCAATAACCAGACTATTGGAGTAAGTCAGAATTATAAAAGTGAAAGCGGCCGTAACAATGGAATGGATTCAGTGAAAAGAAATGCTGTTAAAGCACAGATAAAAGATCTCACTGAATAAATTCGATGCCTTTTTAGTGTACACGGGGGTGTGTCAGAAGCCGTAGCCTTTGTTTTTTAACAGGACTATAAGTTTCAATATTGTCAATAATCAATATTAAAATTATAAGCGGCTTTTGTGACACCCCCGGCTTTTATGACAGTTTTAATTCCTAAAAAATGAGCCCTGATGAAATTGCAAGACCTGCTTAATTACCTGGAATCATCAGTTCCTCCTGCCTTCCAGGAGTCGTATGACAATTCCGGCCTGCAGGTTGGAAACGCCCAAAGCAATGTTGATTCTGTTCTTTTATGTCTGGATGTAACGGAAGAAATTATTGATGAAGCAGATTCGATAGACTGCCGCCTTATTATATCGCACCATCCCCTTATTTTTCAGCCATTGAAAAGGATAAGCGGAAAGACACCGGTGGAACGTGTTATAAGCAAAGCCATTCTTAAGAATATCTCTATATACAGCATGCATACCAACCTTGATTTGATAAGGGGCGGGGTAAGCTACCGTATGGCTGAAATGCTGGGAATGAAAGATATTGAAGCATTGGTCCCCCTGGATAATAAATTGCTGAAACTTGTGGTCTTTGTTCCCCTGTCATATGCTACAAAGGTGAGGGAGGCAATATTCGATGCAGGTGCTGGCCACATAGGTAATTATGACAGGTGCAGCTATAATGTAAGGGGAGAAGGCACCTTCAGGGCAGGACCCTCTGCCGAGCCCTTTGCCGGTGAACCCGGCAGGGAACATACAGAGGAAGAAGTCAGGGTGGAAACCGTACTGCCGGTTCATATAAAAAACAGTGTGCTGAAGGCAATGATCGATGCTCATCCCTACCAGGAAGCGGCATATGACCTTTACCGGATAGAAAATACTGTCCCGGGCGCAGGGCTTGGCTGTGTTGGCAGATTTGACGATGAGATCAGTGATATTGACCTTATTAAAAAGCTGGGTGAGCTTTTTCAGGCTGAAGTCATAAGACATACCGCAACAGTGGGCAGGAAGATTAAAAAACTGGCTGTCATGGGTGGATCGGGTGCTTCCTATACAGGAAAAGCAATCGCAGCCGGTGTTGATGCTTTTATTACTTCAGACATAAAGTATCATTCATTCTTTGAAGCTGATAACAGGATACTCCTGGCTGATATTGGTCATTATGAAAGTGAAAAACCGTCTCTTGTAATTTTGCATGAGTTAATTACAAAAAAATTCCCTAAATTTGCAGTCCGTTTTTCAGAAATAAATACAAATCCAGTAAATTATTCACAGGCATGGAAAAAGTGAAAGCAGCTGAAAAAGAAATGACCGTTGAAGAGAAGTTGCAGGCATTGTATCGACTGCAGGTTGTTGATTCAGAAATAGATAAAATTAAAACACTCAGGGGCGAACTGCCCCTGGAAGTACAGGACCTTGAAGATGAGGTCGAGGGACTTGAAACACGTATCGGGAAATTGATTGATGAATTTAAGGAGATTGAAGCTGCGGTTAAGCAAAAACAAAATGAAATAATCGCTGCTGAAAGCCTTATTAAGAAATATGAGGAGCAGCAAAACAATGTCAGAAACAACCGTGAGTATGACTCCCTGTCAAAAGAAATTGAATTCCAGACTCTCGAAATAGAGCTGTGCAATAAAAAAATAAAGGAATTTACGGTTCTCAGGGATGAAAAGGCCGGGGTGATTGAAGAATCACAAAAAAACCTGGATGAGCGCAAGGCTGACCTGGAAAATAAAAAGTCAGAACTGGATTCAATCATTGCAGATACGAAGAAAGAAGAGGAATCACTTATTGTGGAATCCGGGAAAATAAGCGTAACAATTGAGGAACGGTTGTTTACCGCATACAGGCGAATTCGTCAGAATGCCAGGAACGGACTGGCTGTTGTGCCCGTACAAAGGGACGCCTGCGGTGGATGTTTTAACCAGATACCCCCGCAACGCCAGCTCGATATCAGATCACGCAAGAAAATTATCGTATGTGAATACTGCGGACGTATTCTTGTTGATGATGATATACTGGATGAAGAAAAATAAAATTTACACCAGGTCAAATATCTGACTTCTGCCCTGCTTAATCCATTATTCCGGCACTTTTTTGTAACTTAGCATTGTAGCAGTAACACCAATGCAGAGCTAAGCCAATGAATGAATTCCATAAACAAATACTGGAAGGGCTGCCTGATGAATTACCTGATGTAAAACCTTATGACGAGGGTATTAATCATGCCCCGAAGCGAAAAGATATCCTTAACAGTGAGGAAAAATGTC
Organism: Bacteroidales bacterium; assembly: GCA_032260385.1. Taxonomy (GTDB): domain Bacteria; phylum Bacteroidota; class Bacteroidia; order Bacteroidales; family VadinHA17; genus UBA9300. The sequence continues at coordinate 4,663 of JAVVEL010000008.1, forward strand.
TCGCGGTACGAAATGCCCTCAGATATTTTCCTGAAAAATTCCATGGAGCGCTTGCTCCTGAATTTGCCGCGGAATTAATGAAATACGGACGGATTTATATGTACAGGTTCAGACCTGACTACGAAATCAGGGCAAGGAATATTGATGATTATCCACATAAGTCAAGACAGGCTGCGGCAATAATGCTGATGATAAGCAATAACCTGGACAAGACCGTTGCCCAGCACCCGCACGAGCTTATAACCTACGGAGGAAATGGCGCAGTCTTCCAGAACTGGGCACAGTACAGGCTGGTGATGAAATACCTTGCCACCATAACCGACAGGCAAACCCTCGTAATATATTCGGGTCATCCACTGGGGGTCTTCCCTTCCCACAGGGAGGCTCCAAGAGTTGTAGTGAGCAACGGGATGGTGATCCCAAATTATTCTTCAAGTGACGACTGGGAAAGATTTAATGCTCTGGGTGTCAGTCAGTATGGACAAATGACAGCCGGGTCTTATATGTATATTGGCCCACAGGGTATTGTACACGGGACAACAATAACCATCCTTAATGCCTGCAGACGCATCTCAGCGAAAAAAGACAGTGCCGGCACCAGGCTCTTCGTGTCTTCCGGCCTTGGCGGCATGTCAGGTGCACAGGCCAAGGCAGCAAGCATCGCCGGTGTTGTGTCAGTAATAGCTGAAGTAAATCCCAAAGCAATAAAGAAAAGATTTTCCCAGGGCTGGATCGATGAGGTGGTCGAAGATATCGATAAGCTGGCGACAGGGATAAGAAGGGCGCAGGAGAAGGGTGATCCGGTATCAATGGCCTATTATGGTAACATCGTTGATGTATGGGAGAATCTGGCTGAGAAAAATATTAGTGTCGACCTGGGTTCAGACCAGACTTCACTGCACAATCCCTGGTCAGGAGGATATTATCCTGTTGGTCTGAGTTTTGAAGAAGCCAACAGGCTGATGTCTGTGAATCCGGGCGAATTCAGGAAGATAGTGCAGCAATCACTGAGGAGGCAGGTTAAGGCAATAAATCACCATAGCTCTCTGGGTACTTATTTTTTCGATTATGGCAATGCCTTCCTGCTTGAGGCATCCCGGGCGGGCGCGGATATTATGACACCTGACGGGAAATTCAGATACCCCAGCTATGTGCAGGACATTATGGGTCCGCTGTGTTTCGATTATGGATTCGGACCTTTCAGATGGGTTTGCTGCTCGAATAAGGCTGCTGACCTTGAAGTGACCGACGGGATTGCCTGCGAAGTGCTTGAGGATATTGCCGGCCGCTCACCGGTGCAGATTAAACAGCAAATGCTTGATAATATACAGTGGATAAGGGCAGCAGGGGAGAACAGGCTTGTGGTTGGTTCACAGGCAAGAATACTGTATGCCGACGCCGAAGGAAGGATTGAGATTGCCATGGCATTTAACGATGCAATAAAAAAAGGCATTATAAGCCAGCCTGTAGTACTTGGACGTGATCACCATGATGTATCGGGAACAGATTCTCCTTTCAGGGAGACATCAAACATATATGACGGTTCAAGCTTTACCGCCGATATGGCAATACAGAATGTAATTGGTGACTCCTTCAGGGGTGCCACCTGGGTAAGTATTCATAATGGGGGAGGTGTTGGATGGGGAGAAGTGATAAACGGGGGATTTGGCTTATTGCTTGATGGCTCGGATGAAGCAGCCCGGAGACTCAAAATGATGCTTCACTGGGACGTAAATAACGGTATTGCGCGACGTAGCTGGGCAAGAAATGACGGAGCCAGGTTCGCCGCCGTACGTGAGATGGAACGAAATCCTGAAATGAAAATAACCATGCCTCATATAGCCGATGATAATCTTATAAACGGGCTTTTCAAAGACTAAAATTTACCATTGTTAAGCATTATCAGCATGCATCCGTTAACGATCTCAATACCCTCTTTGCCTGCCATCTCTGCAAATTCCGGATTCCATGTGCCCGGATTGAAAATTATACGTGCAGGCTCGAGCGATAAGATATACTCGTAATATTCCACCTGGTTTTTTGGGTTAAGGTAAAACGTGACTGTATGCACCGGTCCGATATCCAGGGGCTTCCCTTTTCTTATTTTAATACCATCAAGATCATAATCCTTCCTGCCAATGGCAATTACCGGTATACTTCTTCTCTGAAGACTCCTGACAGCCTTATAGGCAAACCTGTCAGGTTTCGGACTGGCGCCAAGTACAAGGGTGGTTTTTTCCATTCTTCTTTAACCTGTAATTATTTGTTAGTTAATGACAAATATCTGTTAATTGGATTCACATTTTTCAAGCAGGACATTTGCTATGGCTGCAACCCCTTCGCCGCGGCCTGCAAATCCCATCTTTTCAGTAGTTGTTGCTTTAACCGAGACCAATTCTTTTTCAATCGAGCAAATTTCTGCAAGGCTTATTTTCATTTTTTCAATGTAGGCTGAAAGTCTGGGTTCCTCAAGGCAGATAGTACTGTCAATATTTATAATCTGAAATCCTTTAGCCCTTATTAAAGCAAGTGTTTCTTTCAAAAGGATCCTGCTGTCGATTCCTTTGTATTTTTCATCAGTGTCGGGAAAGTGGTATCCTATGTCCCTCAATCCTGCAGCTCCCAGCAGGGCATCGCATATGGCATGAATCAATACATCCCCGTCAGAATGGGCCAGGCATCCTTTGCCTGATGGTATACTTATACCTCCCAGCCAGAGGAGCCTTCCTTCCACAAGTTTATGAAAATCTATGCCCTGTCCGGTACGTATATTCATTAAGGTGATTATTTAATTTCTGAAAGCATCAAAGTCGAAAGAAAGCGAGAACCTCAGCGTACGGGCAAGTGGGTGATTATTGACCAGTGGCATAAGATAGGAGAAATCAAGGGCAAAGACGCTCATCCTGAAACCTGCACCGGCCGTAAAATATTTCCTGTTGCCTTTGCTGGCATGCTCATGGAAATATCCCGCCCTTATGGCAAACTGTTTATTGTACCAGTATTCCGCACCAAAGGAGTAGCTTATCTCGTTCAGTTCTTCCTTAAAGCCTCCCGGTGCATCTGCAAAAGACTGAAAAATCGCCAGGGGTACAGCCACATTAGGATCCTTGCCGGCAATTATCTCTCCCGTGTCAGGGTCATACTGTGGTGGTGTCGGAACCAGGAGCTTGTTAAAATCAATAGCAAAGGCTAACTCATTGAACCTGTCGAGTTCAATATTCAGGGCAGGGCCCAGCCTGAAATTTATTGGTATAAAATCAGGATCATTCTCATCGGTGTAGGATATCTTGGCACCAATGTTTGATATGTTTGTCCCGGCTGAAATAGTGGCATCTTTTGATCCTATTGACAGATCGTTAGTGTAATAGAATGATATATCGGAAGCAAAGGACATCCCCGGTTTGGTTTCTGTCCCACCTGCCGGGAAGCCCCCCGTAAGGTTGGAATATATGAACCTGAAAGCTATGCCTCCTGAAAAATGGTCCGTAAGCAACCTTGAATATGCTGCATCAAGTGCAAACTCATTGGGTCTGAAATTACGTTCAACATTACCCCAGTCGTCAGTAAAGGGTATGTCTCCCAGACTTGAATACAGGAGGCTTGAACTGACAACCTGTTTGTCATCGATACGGTAATACCCGGCAAGGTAGGCTATATTGATATCGGGTACCAGGGTACGTAACCAGGGTGAATATGAAATACCAACCCCTCCGTCTCCGTCAATGAAGGCATATTTTGCAGGGTTCCAGTGCATACTGTAAATATCGGGAGAGGTGGCTACACCTGCATCTCCCATTGCTCCTGCCCTTGAGTCAGGTGCAATCAGCAGGAAGGGTACAACGTACTGAATGGCATTCAGTTCCTCAGTTTCCTGGGCCGACGCAAACCATGAAGATGAAAGGCTGAAAAATATACAGGCAATTACTAGTTTTGTTTTCATTAATTTTTATGTTAACTGTGCAAATATATAAACAATTTTGTGTTCTCTTTATTGTGTGCCTTTTCACAAAATGATCATGCGTCCCGATACGCGAGCTGTTTCACCTGCCCCTGTCCTAAACAGAAGATTATAAACATAAATGCCTCCCGCAACTCTTCCCCCATTATTGTCTCTTCCATCCCATCTTACTGGACTGATCCTGTAGCCGCCCGGACTTTCAGCAGTCTTAATGGTCTTTACCAGTTCGCCGCTGAGAGAGTAGATATTTATTATTACTTCAATATTATTATCAGGCCTGTTATGCTCAACACTGATACTTGTACTGCTGGTGAAAGGATTGGGATAGTTTATAAGCTTATTGAGGACCAGTCCGTCTTCATCTCTGACAAAAAGCATTAATGAGGCTGTGCTGGAGTTATTATAATTATCCCATGCTTTGAGAGTAAGTAAATGCTCACCCCTGTCAAGCCTGTGAAAGGGGTAAATGATTTTCCCGGATTTATATGTCCCCAGGTCATTTTCATAATAATTATTTAAAATTATTGGTTTATTGCTGTCGTTGTCAAGAAGAGCCACTATATCATGGCCCAGCCCGGTGCCTGCAGTATTTATGCTTGACGGGTCACTGAGATGGGCCAGTAAGACAGGATCGGGGCCGCATATCCCACCATAAGTGAAAAGAGTGTCATTGAGGAAGAGTCTGATAGAGGGGCCGGTAGTGTCGCCTGTACTGAGCTTGCTGAGTCCGCCTATTAAAAAGTTTCCGTAAGACCCCGTATAGCTGGAATTCTCATCTGCTGCAAAATACCTGATCATGCCCCTGCCGTAAGTATAATCAATATCCCCGGGAACAAATATTGAAAAAGCGAAGCTGCCGTTTTTAATTTCTGTTTTACCCTTAAACAATACCCTGTTGTCTTCCATATAAACAAAGGGGCTGCCGCCGTCGTTTGCAAGGCTGCTCACCGTATGTTTCTTGTCATAGAGGGAGGGATACAGGATGCCGTTGAATGATTGAAGGTGCTTACCTTCATTATCTTCTATATGGCCGCTTATACTTATTTCCGACAATCCCCTGATGGTATCGTTGAAGACGCTTATGCCGGTCTCGTTTATTGAATCAGTAAGCACTTTCCCGTGCCATGCCCATTCAAGCCTGAGTGCCGGATCGCCCAGCAGGGTAAAGTTTCTCTTGTTACTTCCGCTTGTGTTTATTTTCGCCCGCCTCATTATTTCACCCATGGTAAGTCCCTTTCCCTGTTCGTCCTTTTCAAAGGCCTGCTCATAAAGATTTGACGCAAGGGTGTAATTGTGTGAGGCAAAAACTATACGTGTGGTCGAAAAAAGGGCAATGGCGCCTCCCTCTTCATTAAGTAATGCCATCTCACCGGCTGAAGTCTTCCGGCTTATTTCACCCGTGCCCTGTTTTATTTCAATATCGTCAAAACGTGAAAACTCACATGTTGCAGTAACAAAGGCAGGGTACTTTCTTCTGTTTGCCCATGAATTAATTGTTTCAGTTGTCACAACCCTCTCATGAGCCAGCCCTGTCTCGTTGCCGTGCCCGGAATAATTCAGGATGAGACATCCGTTATTGACCCTCTCATTTATATCTTTCACTGCCTCAGGGTAGGATTGGCCGGCAATGGATGTTTCCTGTTTGTACGAATCAAGGTAGATCTTTTCTATATTGAATGCAGGCTCCTCTTCAGCGATAAGATCAGCAAGCCTGTCCGAATCATACATGTGAATATTATCATCTTCATCATCCGCAACCATGGCTATAATATTTCTCCACGGACCTGTGTTCTCCGGACTTATGTAATCCCTGATCTTTCTGATTATTGCTCCTGCCTCTGTGGTATCAGAAACGGGTAGCCTGCCAATTCCTATGTCAAGATAGCCGTGGTATTCACCTTCGCCGGGATCGAGCAGGCCATAATAATCATCCGAAGTGAATGACTCTGTATTAATATTTGAATTCTGTGTCTGGTACGTGGGTATATAATTTGGATTGTCCGGCGGCAGGGTCTTATTCTCATGGGAACCGTCACCAAAAAGAAGGAGGTATCTAAGTGGCCTTTCACCTTCTTTATTCCTTGAATATATCATCCTGATATAATTCCTTATGGCACTGATATCCGGGATGCCTCCCGAGAACTCGTTATAAATCTGCTCCGGGCTTACCAGGATGCATTGGTATGAATCATTCAATGAATGCAGATCTGCCAGTTCAGATGCATAATCCATAAATAAGGGATGGCTTAGAATTATCATGTCATACTGTCCCGGCTTATGCAGGTCCTGGTTTGGAAGGGGCCTGCTTTCTACCTGTGCTTTCATGGCATCCTGGATCCTGAAGGCAATGAATTTTTTAAGGCTGTCTGTTGCGGCTGTAAACGAATATTCATTGAATGAATAGGCTGCCTGCATCCTTTTAACATTCTGCTCATCGCTTATATCCCATATTAACAGGTTGTTAAATTCTGATTTTAATATGAATTCTGTAATATTAGCCTCCAGTACAGTTGATTTGTCCCTTAATAAGAAGTGTTTCGTACCGGGATTGAAGAAGTCATTCTCAACACGGGTTTGCAGCATAAGGTAGTCCAGCCATGCCCGGGCCGTCAGATTGCCATTATTGTAATAAGTAATTGATAGTGCTGGCTTTCCCGATGAGAGATCTGTTTCTCCTTCTTCTTCTGCCAGGCTGGCATAAGTCCCGGCCTGATTATTTATGTTCACTGCCGGGAGTGAAACTGAACTGACAGGCTCGTCATGATTATGTAGCCTGATAATAGCCTGGTCAGGAGAACGCCCCAGTACCCTGAGCACATAGCGAAGACCGGCTCCCTCACGAATATTGAAATCTTCAAGGTCGGTAACTATATCGTAAGCGGTGCCGGCCGCAAGTGGTTCATACCATTCACGTCCTGATTTCATTATATTGCTTTTCTCCACTTCGTGGATAAAGAGATAATCGGAAGCTTCCGAGACATTATTTGACGGACCGGGTACGGCCTGCTGGCTTGTTTCCAGGGGGGCTTCATTGAACTTTATAAAATAAACAGCAGTGTCAGAATAATGATGCCTCAGAAAATAATACTCCTGAGAGTTATGATTGTATTTAAACCTGTGTGTTGAATTTCCGTAAAACAGTATATAGTCACCGCTGTTGAAAATCCCGTCCTGTCCTCTTTCAATGTGGATGGCTGTCTTTACAAGGTCATCAGGGCGGGGATCATCATTGTAGTATGAAAGCAAGCCGTAATTATTGCTGTACAGGGCCACCTCATCACCGGGATTTAAGCCCAGCAGGGAAAGATCCTCAAAATCGATGCGGTAAATACCCTCCCTGGCAGTCTTTATCCTGTGCCATTTCCCGGCTGATAGCACCGATGAATTGACAAATTCCTGGGAGTATAAATTCATCAATATCAGCAGCGGAAGGGTCAGTATGATTACCAGCTTCTTCAACTGTCGGGATTATTTTCTAAGTTTGTCATGTCAGCCACAATAATTAACGTGTCCTGGCTGTTCATATTGCGATAATATTGCTAATCCAATTACTATCTTTACCGGATGAACAGGTGTGTAAAAATACTTAATCTGCTTTTATGTTTTACACTATCTGTAAATCATGTGCCTGCCCAGGATAGTGAGACTTTATCTTTTTATTATAATCCCGTCCAGTCAAACCCTGCACTGGCAGGTTCAGAAGGTCCGGGCATCCTGCGCCTTATCTACCGTGATTATTATCCCGGTAAGGGACTCAATCTTTATTCCATAAATTGCTCCTATGACTCTTTTATTGAAAGTATTCACGGCGGAGTTGGATTATTTGTATCTGAAAATGTGCTGGGAGACCTTATAAATGACCTGAGGGCGGGCGCGGCATATTCATATCATTTGAGGGCAAGCCGTGATTTATACGTAAATGCCGGTTTTATGGCTTCACTTATTCACAGGTCCCTTGATGCAGGCAAGGTGGTGCTTCCTGATCAGATTGATCCCTTGATGGGACCGGTCTTGCCTGCCGGTGAGATTATTGCCTCTGGCTCCCGCACAACATTCGATGCAGGAGTGGGTTTCCTCTTAAGCTACAGGGCTTATCACGCAGGGATTTCCGTAAATCATATTTTTAAGCCCGATATTACAGGTAAGGGTCAGGAAGGATCCCGGCTGGGTCGGCGCCTGTCGGTTCATGGTGCCTCAACCTTCCGCGGCGCTAACGATGAGGTCAATATCAGCCCCGGCTTTGTTATAAGCACCCAGTATGATAATCTTATTGGAGCCCTGGGAACCAGTATAGGGTATAAAAACTTGTCATTCAATATATTACCCTTCTTTGATCTGAGAAGCGGCCTGAGCTATGTTCAATCCGGCTTCCAGATTAAAGCCGGTAAAATTGAACTGGCTTACAACTATAACTTTGCACCATTCAGAACAGACAGGCTGCTGCCATTCACACTTTCTAACCAGGTATATGTGTCAATAGGTTTATACAATGTTGAAAAAAGAGGTCTTATAAATACAATAAATTATCCTAAAATGTAGTTATATTTGAGAAATAATCATGCGTTTATCAAAATTTGCTATATTTGAAATTGAATAAAATGACCAAAATCTTTCGTGTTATGTATAAATTTGCATCCTCACTAATGGTCGCTATTGCAGTCTTACTCTTTGCCTCCTGCAACCGTGGTGAAAATCCAAACGTTTCTCCTACAACAGGTTGGGACTACAATGATCCGGATAATGGCGGTTTTGAAGTTGTTATCGGGGCCGAACAGCAAACAGGTCCTGGACTGGTGCTCATCGAAGGGGGTACGTTTACCATGGGACGGATACAGGAAGATGTCATGTACGACTGGAATAACCCTATCCGCAGGGTAACAGTGTCATCTTTCTATATGGATGAGACAGAAATACGAAATGTTGATTATCGGATGTACCTGTGGTGGATAAAAAGGGTTTATGTTGATTACCCCGAAGTTTATGTAAGGGCTCTGCCTGACACCCTGGTTTGGCGTTCACCGCTTGGATACAATGAACCATATGTGCAGTATTATTTGCGTCACCCGGCATATAACAATTACCCGGTTGTCGGAGTTAACTGGTTGCAGGCAAATGACTATTGCCTGTGGCGTACCGACAGGGTCAATGAGCAGATACTTATCGATGAAGGCATACTGAACTATGATCCCAACCAGGTAAATGAAAATAATTTCAATACCGATGCCTATCTTGCCGGACAGTACGATGGTGTGGTCAATCAAAACCTTCCAAGCCTCGACCCGAACCAGGAAGAAAGAAGAGTCAGGTTCGAAGATGGTTTGCTCTTACCCAAATACAGGCTCCCAACTGAAGCAGAATGGGAATTTGCTGCCTATGCCCTGAGAGGCAATACTTTTGAGGAAAGAATATTCGAAAGAAGGGTATATCCCTGGGATGGCCATAATGTGCGCTACTCAGGAAAAAGAAACCGTGGCGAGTTTATGGCTAACTTCGTGAGGGGCAGGGGAGACCTGATGGGTGTGGCCGGAAGCCTGAACGATAACGGCTCAATTACGGTTGATGTAAAATCATACTGGCCCAATGACTACGGACTTTACTGCATGGCAGGTAATGTAAACGAGTGGGTACAGGATGTATACAGGCCACTGAGCGCCCAGGATGTTGATGCATTTAACCCTTTCAGGGGTAATGTATATACCGACTACAGCCGCGACGCAAACGGCAACCTTCTTACCAAGGATGAACTGGGCAAGCTGCAAATAGATACGGTGCAGGCTGCAGATGTGGCTGACAGGTATAATTACCAGAAAGGCGATTACAGGAACTACCTCGATGGCGATAACCTTTCAAATATAAACGAAAGCGGTGAATGGACAGGTGAAGAAGAAATGGGAACAGAATCAATGTACCTCATGGATGCAGACCAGCCTGTTTCACTGATAAATGACAGGGCAAGGGTTATTAAAGGAGGTTCATGGAAAGACAGGGCCTACTGGCTTAACCCTTCAACAAGACGCTTCCTGGACCAGGAAGCAGCACGCGACGACCTCGGTTTCCGTTGTGCAATGATAAGAGTGGGTAGCCCATCCGGTTTTTAAAAGACACTGATAATCTTATATAATACCTCATTATGGGCAACCATAATGAGGTTTTTTTACGAATGAAAACAGATACTATATATAAACTATTGGAGGCTAATGGCTTTGCCCTGTCTACCGATTCAAGGAATATTGCCGGTGGTGAACTTTTCTTTGCCCTGAAAGGAGATAAATTCAATGGAAATATATTTGCTGGTGATGCTATGAAGAGGGGAGCAATAACAGCTGTAATCGATGATCCCCGCTACGTAACAGACAATACGATCCTCGTTGACGATGTTACGGCAAGCCTGCAGGCTGTGGCCATGAAATACCGCAATAGTTTTGATATTCCTGTGCTGGCTCTTACAGGCAGTAACGGTAAAACAACCACAAAGGAAATGCTGGCACGTGTACTGTCAAATAATTATAATGTTCATTACACCAGGGGCAACCTGAATAACCATATAGGAGTACCCCTTACACTGCTAGCCTGCCCTCAGGATGCTGAGTTTATGATAATTGAAATGGGAGCAAACCATAAGGGTGAGATAAGGGACCTTTGCAGGATGGCACAACCCGGCTACGGACTTGTTACAAATATCGGCCGGGCACACCTTGAGGGCTTTAGCTCACTTAAAGGTGTGCTGGAGGCAAAATCTGAACTGTATGACTATATTGAAGCTTCCGGGGGATGGGTTTTTTATAATGAGAATAATAATATACTTAAAAATGTACTTGAAAACCGCTCCATTAATAAAATACCTTATAATGAACCGGGTAAACATAGCCTGTCAGTAAGAGGGCTTAAGTATGATCCCACGCTGGAGTTGCTTGCAGGGATAGACGGTGAGGAAGCTACTTTTAAAACAAAACTCTTCGGCAACTATAACCTCGAGAACCTGCTGGCATGCCTGGCAGTCGGACTTTATTTCGATATACCTGCCCTGTCAATGCAGGTGGCAATAGAAGCTTATGAACCCGACAATAACAGGTCCCAGGTATTAAAGACCGCCAGGAATACCCTGATTTGCGATTCATACAATGCCAACCCGGACAGCATGTCAAAAGCGATAGCATCATTTATCCAGGCCAGGGGTGATAAAAAAGTAATTATACTAGGAGATATGCTTGAGCTTGGGGAATGCAGGGTGAAAGAACATAAAAAAATCCTGGAGCAACTTTCTTCCCGTGACGATCTTACAGTTATCCTGGTGGGTGAAATATTTAACTCCCTGGCATCAGCTTACAGCATGCTTTCTTTTGAAACACGTGAACAATTAATGGAACACCTTGCTGATAATGAAATTATTAACAGCCTGGTGCTGGTAAAGGCTTCGAGAGCCCTGGGTCTGGAGAAAATTTACGGTCTGTTGTAGACTATTATATAAAAAGTGCAAGAATGAAGACTGATACACTTATTGCAGTCTTGTATAACGACGCCATGTTTTCAGGGTTCAAGGATATAAGCAACCTGCCTGAAGTAGTCGTAAACAGACTCAAACATTATTTCCTTACCTATAAGGATCTCCCGGGTAACGAGGCGGATGTAATAATTACACATATCTACGGTGCGGAGGAGGCTGCGGAAGTCATAAACAGGGCAATGGAAGATTACCGCAGAAAGTCTGAACCGCTGAATGACGCTGTGTCCCCTGTTTAGCTGTTAAATATCAGTCTGATATCAAGCACCTCGGGTCTGTTGCCGATCCTTACCCTGGGACCCCAGCTGCCAAAGCCGGATGATACTATGTAGTGGCAGCCTCCTATCAGCCTGTGTCCGTATGTTATTTTGTATATCCGCGAAGTAAGGTGATTTAATGGCCACATCTGACCCTTATGGGTATGACCGGAGAGCATCAGGTCAAAACCCGATATTTCACTGTCTTTCTTCATTGGTGGCTGATGATCCATAACGATTACCGGTTTATTCAGGTCCTGGCCATCCATGAGGTCAGATAATTCCTTCCTGCCTTCACCGGTATACCTGAAAGAATCCCTGTCCTTTCTGCCGAGCAGCAGTATCCCTTCCTCCAGGAAGACAGTCTCATCAGCAAGAACCCTCAGACCCTTTTCTTCAATATAGGGTATCGTTTTAGAGTAATTGCCTATATATTCATGATTACCGCTAATTGCATAAACATGCCTTGCCGAATCTGGTAATCTGAGTGCTTCCAGCAGGTCATTTCTCAGGACGGGATTTATTTCGCCGTCAACGGTATCACCCAGGAAAAGCACCATATCAGGAGAAATTGCATCCAGCTTTTTCGACAGCATTCTCATACTCCTTTTTCCTATTATACTGCCAAGGTGAATATCTGATACTGCAGCAATCCTTAACTCCTTTACTTCTGCAGGTTTATCAATAACTATCTCATATTTCCTTATGGCGGGGAATAAGGTGTTCAGGAAGCCTCCTGCAACCAGAAGTGAAGCCAGACCTGAAGACACCAGGTAAGAGTATTGCCTGAATGCCCGGATATCCTGGTCCGGGAGGACCCCTGTGAGCATGAAGCTTAACCTTAACAGGTCGGTTGCGACAAGAATGATTATTGAATAAAATATGAATGAAAGCCAGAAGCCCCCGGTAATGTTAAGTATATCCGCCAGGAGTGACGAATATCGGCGCTCGAGTATCTTTCCCGCGATAAAGGAAAGTGAAATTACAATAAACAGAATGTTGTACAGGCCGGTGCTTAATATACCCTTGTAAGCAACTGCACCTTTAAAATAAAGAAAGGTGTTGGCACCTGCATAGATTAAAAATACAATAGTTAAGAAAACAGCTATATCTCTTGATTTCATTTCCCGCAATGGTATTTCATTGACCTGTCAATTGTGAGTACGTCTTTACCCTTTTTATATAGAAGTTAAAAACCAGGGATTTGTTCAAAATCAGGTCCTGCGGGTATGAAATTTTATCTTTAATGCCCTCTTCCCTCTTAAGCTTCAGTTCTTTCTTATGCCTGTAATAGTGGAGATGGGCTTTAATTACATTGACGAAGGCTGTAAAATTTAAACTTAGCAAAAAACGCAGTGCGGCTATACCATCCAGGCACATCCTTATGAACAGGATTTTTTTTAGACGGTCCTGGGGCAGGTTTTTATAAAGCATGAAGAGGTTATTCCGGAAATTGTAAAATATTTTAGAGGGTGACTTATAAGGAAGTGACCCTCCCCCGAAATGATAAACAGTGGATGAGGGCACACACATGATTTTTTTCCCTCCGGCATTCAGGCGCCAGCAAAGGTCAATTTCCTCCATATGTGCAAAAAAATCAGGATCAAAGCCTCCAGCTTCCTTCCAGTCGGATGATCTGATGAACAGGCATGCACCGCTGGCCCAGAATACTTGCCTTATGTCGTTATACTGCCCCTCGTCTTTTTCTGTTATATTCAATAGCCTGCCCCTGCAGAAGGGGTAACCGTATTTGTCAATAAATCCTCCTGCAGCACCGGCATATTCAAACCTGCTGCGATCATTATAGCTTAATATTTTAGGCTGGCATGCTGCAACTTCAGGATGGGTGTCCATATATTCAATCACAGGGTTGATCCAGCCCGGGCTTACCTCAACGTCAGAATTGAGCAGGATAAAATATTCTGATTCAAGCCTGCTGAGGGCTTCATTATAACCCCCCGCAAAGCCGTAATTTTGGCCCAGCTCTATCAGGGTGACACCGGGGTGCTTCTTTCTAATATATTCGCATGAATCATCTGTGCTGCCATTATCTGCAACAATTACAGTATAAGCTTCAGATGAAGAGTGTCTTATTGCCCTGTCAAGGAAGAGTTCAAGAAGATTTTTACCATTCCAGTTAAGGATAACTACTGATGCTTTGTTCATGCTTCCTCCGGCTTTTTATGCTTCCACCTCCTGTGCGACCACATCCATAACTCGGGTCTGCGTCTTATCTGTTCTTCCAGCATGCTTACATGTTTTTCCGTTAATTCGTGAGGCTTCAGTTTCCCGGGTTCTTCAGTAATAATTTCAGGTCTTACCTCATAATATCCCCTCCTGATTTTGTCTATGTGAAAAAAGACTACCGCCATGTTGAATTTATGTGCCAGTTTTTCAATGCCCAGGTAAACCGGTGTGTCCTGCCTAAGAAATTTTGTCCAGTACCTTATCTCTTTTTTCGGGGGTGTCTGGTCTGACACCAGTCCTACCAGTGTGTTTATACCATCTTCCTCGTACTGGTATAAGATCCTTCCTATCCTTGACATCGGAGACAGTTCAATACCATATTGAGATCTGAATTTATAAAAATACCTGTCAAAAAATTTGTTTGTCAGGGGTTTATAAACCATGATGGTCCGGTACCTGATACTCAGCGGGAGGCTGATAATCCATTCCCAGTTGGCATAATGTCCAAAGACCGCAATAGTGCTTTTACCTTCGTCTTTAAGTTTATCAAGCACTTCGGGATTTATTAGTTTATACCTTTCTTTGAGCTCGGGGGCCTTCATGTTTTGCAGCTTCAGGACTTCAATAAAAACATCGGAAAGGTGCCTGTAGAATTTTTTCGAAGTATCTTTTATTTCCCCTTCTGTTTTATCCGGTAAAGCATTTCGCAGGTTTTTTATGACTACTGCCTTTCTGTATTTAATAAGGTGGTAGAGTGTGAAATAGAATAAGGGCGAAAAAACATACAGGGCTTTAAGGGGTAATAGTGTTATCACCCGGTTGAAAGCAGAGAAGATGTAGAAAAGTATGCCTTTCATCCCTTATGCCTGTTTCATGTATTTTTCAACTTCATGCCTTAACGTTTCGAAAATCTTATCATTTGCTGCCACTATTTCAGAACCATCGGTATTCTTTATCTTACCTGAAAAATCACTTACCAGTCCTCCGGCTTCTTTAATAAGGATTATGCCTGCAGCCACATCCCACCTGTTAAGCCCGGCTTCGAAAAATCCGTCGTATCTCCCGCATGCCACCCAGGCAAGGTCAATGGCAGCCGATCCCATTCTTCTTACACCATGAGTCCTGCGGATGAAAAACTCGAGGCACGCCATGTACCTGTCAAGGTTTTCGTAATCCTTGTAGGGAAAACCTGTAGCTATAAGGCTGTCATCCAGGGTTTTTGCCCCGGATACCTCTATGCTTTTACCATTTAGCCATGCCCCGCCTTCCCTGTAGGCATGAAAGAGTTCTCCCGAAGGCACATCAAGAATAACGCCCAGCAGGATCTCATCATTATCTGCCAGGGCTATGCTTATTGAATATACCGGGGCACCATGCATAAAGTTAGTTGTTCCGTCCAGGGGATCAATTATCCAGATGAGTGTGCTTTCTCCCTTTATAGCTGTTCCTTCTTCTGCAATGAAGCCTGCCTGTGGAAGTAAAGCTGACAGTTCAGTGCTTAACCTTTTCTCGGCTTCTATATCCACGTATGACACAAAGTCGTGTTTACCTTTCTGCCTGGCATCATCAATGTCAAAATTCGCCGATTCTTTGCTGATAAATTCACCTGTCCGCCTTGCGATCGCACTCACACCGGTGCAAATACTTTTCAGATCCATCCTTTTATTTTTATACGGTAAAATTACCATTTTCATCAGTTTCTCTAAGGATGTGGGAGCTTATTTTTCCCTCAAGACTAATGTCCCATGCTCTGTACACCCTGATATAATTACCCGTGAAGCCTGCAATGAACCCGGGTTTTTCTTCTGTCTCCCAGAGTATATCGGCATGCATTCCCCTGCATTTATCATTGAATTCCTTTCTTTTTTTTTCGGAAAGTGACTGTAATTTCTTACTTCTGCGGTGTTTCGTGCCTTTATCGATCTGTCCATCCATAGAAGCAGCCGGGGTGCCTGCTCTGGATGAATAACTGAAAACGTGAAGGTAGGACAGGTCCAGAGAGCTCAGGAAGTTATAGGTATCCATGAAGTCTTCTTCTGTTTCACCCGGAAATCCTGCTATTACATCGGCACCTATGCCTGCAAGAGGTAGTTTTTCCCTTATCTTTTCGACCCTGGAGGCGAAAACATCCCGTGTGTACCTTCTCCTCATTTTAGCAAGTATCCTGTCAGAACCACTTTGCAGGGGTATATGGAGATGCGGCATTATTCTATTGTTTTCCGCCACAAGATTTATTATGTTATCAGTCAGCAGGTTAGGTTCAACAGATGATATCCTGTACCTTTCAATTCCTTTTACCCTGGTAAGCGCTTCCAGGAGATCATAGAAGGTTTCGCCTGTTGATCTGCCAAAATCACCTGTATTAACACCTGTCAGTACTATTTCTTTTATCCCCTTTACGGCTATCTTTCCGGCATCCTTTACACATTCACTTATGGGCTGGTTACGGCTTCTGCCTCTTGCCATGGGGATTGTACAATATGAACAGGAATAATCGCAGCCGTCCTGTATTTTAAGAAAAGCCCGGGTGCGATCGCCCAGCGAATAGGCAGAATGAAAAAGTCTTAATTCATCTCTTTCACAATTATGGATCTCCGGCACTTCTCTTTTGTTTAAATCGGAAAGGAAGCGCTTAATCTCATATTTTTCATTTGTCCCCAGGATAAGATCCACTCCCGGTATCCTGGCAATTTCTGCATGCCTGATCTGGGCATAGCAGCCTGCAACAATAATAAAAGAACCGGGCGACTTCCGGATGGTTTGCTTTATTACCTGCCTGCATTTTTTATCAGCAGCCTCTGTTACCGTACAGCCGTGAATGACATACACATCGGCTTTTTCATCGAAGGCCACCTTACGGAAACCTTCTCCTTCCATCATCCTGCCTATGGCTGAAGTCTCCGAAAAGTTAAGCTTGCATCCAAGGGTATGGAATGCCACTTTCAATTGCCTGTCACTCATTTCTGCTGCTATTAAGACTGCAAAAATAAGTATTTTTAGCAAGACGGCTTTTTGTTGGCTTATTTAAGCTCCCTGGGAATAATAAGACTATGATCAAGCGGCTCTGATGAATGTATATCCTGCCATTTTTCCAGGTCAAAATGAACCACTGTCGTTCCTGTAGTGGGAAGGAAGCCAACGGCTCCCCTTGTAAGCTGCCCGGCAATGTCTGATATACCAGGGTTATGTGCAAAAAGGGCAACGGTTCTCACTTCATCATCCAGAGATGCTATTGCATCCATCATTTTGGATCCCGAGCCCGGGTAAAATCCTTCAACAACCCTGATTTTGTCCGTAGCTGTCTTCATTGCACGGGCAAAGATGAAAGCGCTGTGACTGGCACGGCTTGCCGGACTTGTAAGGATCATGTCAGGCTTTGTGCCTGTTTTAAGTATTTTTTTGGCTACCTTATACCCGTCATTCACACCTCTTTTTATAAGAACCCGGTCGATATCCTTTTCGAATATGTCATGGGCACAGGCTTTTCCATGCCTGACAAGAATAATAGTACGTTTCATTTTTGTCTTATTAATTTTTGAGCCGGAAAGTAATAAAAATTATTTATCCGGTGCAAGATGTTTTTTTTATAGGTCATAGTATGCGGCTTGCAAGTTCAGAAAGGTAACTCCTTTCTCCCCTGACCAGGTTTACGTGGGCAAATATTTCCTGGCCTTTCATTTTGTCAGTCAGGTAAGAGAGACCATTTGATCCTATGTCAAGGTAGGGTGAATCAATTTGCTCTATATCACCCGTGAAAATCATTTTAGTGTCTTCACCGGCCCTGGTTATAATGGTCTTTACCTCATGAGGGGTGAGATTTTGTGCTTCATCCACAATAAAGAAGATGCTCGAAAGGCTCCTTCCCCTGATATAAGCAAGAGGAGTGATAACCAGCTTTTCTTCCTTTATCATGTCATTGATGCGTATGAACTCCGGGCTCTGGTGACTGAATTTATGCTTTATGACCGTAAGATTATCAAAGAGTGGTTGCATATAAGGATCAATCTTTTCCTTAACATCGCCGGGCAGGAAGCCCATATCCCTGTTAGCCAGGGGGACAATGGGGCGTGCAAGGAAGATCTGTTTATACCTCTTATGCTGCTGTAGGGCTGAGGCAAGGGCAAGAAGTGTTTTCCCTGTTCCTGCCTTTCCGGTAAGGGCAACAAGCTGTATCTCCGGGTTGGTGAGTGCTTCAATGGCAAAGGTCTGTTCAGCATTGCGTGGATCAATGCCGTAGGTAGTCTGCTTAATGATCCTGTTTACTACCTTGCTTGAAGGGTTATAATGTGCCAGTGCACTCGATCCGTTATTCTTTAATATGTAAAACTGGTGACCTTCGGGATGTATATCCAGGCCCATATCATTAACCTGTATGCCGTCAGGTTCCTCGTACAGCCTGTCTATCATGCTGCTGGCAATATCCCCTATGGTCTCAACTCCTTTATAAAGATCATCGATATTGGCTACCTTGTCATTTTCATAATCCTGGGCTCTTATACCAAGGGATTTAGCCTTCATCCTTAAATTTATATCCTTGGTAATCAGGATAACGCTTTCAGTCTTATGCTTGCTGCATACGTAGTCGGCTATTGCAAGTATGCGATGATCGCTTGTTTTCTCCGGGAAGGATGCATTAACCCTTTCCGAAAATTCCCTGCCTGTTTCTATGTATAAGGTGCCCAGCTTATCACCCAGGGGGATGCCATTGTCCAGGAGGCTGTCACCCGACAGCCTGTCCAGCTCCCTCGTAAATTCCCTTGCGTGGAAATTTATAAGATCATTGCCCTTCTTGAACCTGTCAAGCTCCTCGAGTACAACAATGGGGATTATTATGTCATTCTCCTCAAATTTATATATTGAACTGTAATCATGTAATAATACATTGGTGTCAATAATAAAAATCTTCTTCTTTTTCATTTGGGTCATTTTAGGTCCTTCCGCACAATTCCACAAAATTAAAGCCTGCCCGACTCATAAGGAACACTAAATTTATTTATTTTGCACAATTAACTAACAATTTGATGAATTACAGCGATACTCTTGACTTCCTCTTTTCATCACTGCCAATGTACCAGCGTATAGGGAAGGCTGCATATAAATCTGATCTGACTGCCACTTTAAGCCTTGACAGGCACCTCGGTGAGCCACACCGTTCATTTCAGACAATTCACATTGCCGGCACAAATGGCAAGGGTTCAGTTTCTCATATGCTTGCTGCGATAATGCAGGGCGCCGGTTATAAAACAGGACTGTATACATCACCTCATTATACTGATTTCAGGGAGAGGATAAGGATCAACGGAGAGATGATTGACGAGCAATACGTTGTTGATTTTGTAGAGGCCAATAAGGATGTCCTGCTTGAACTGAAAGCTTCATTTTTTGAAATGACAGTGGCCATTGCCTTCACTTATTTCAAATATGAAAGGGTTGACATAGCCATCGTTGAAACCGGCATGGGGGGAAGGCTGGATTCTACAAATATTATTACTCCTTTGATCTCGGTGATTACAAATATCGGATATGACCATACACAGTACCTTGGAGATACACTGGAAAAAATAGCCATTGAAAAGGCAGGGATAATAAAAAAAGAAGTACCTGTGGTAATAGGCAGTGCAAAGGACGAAGTGCGTGAAGTATTTGCAGCTAAAGCCCGCGAAATGGATTCTGCCATTTATTTCGCAGATGAAAATTTCACGGCCCGGCATTTAGATACTGCAGGGGATGCGAGTGTGCAGACATTCAATCTGTACAGGGATGGCATTCTTTTTATGAAAGAACTGCTTACAGACCTCCCCGGGGATTTCCAGTTATTGAATATTCCTGCAGTTCTGCAGACCCTTGAATTACTGGGGAAGCACTTTAAGGTAAATCCCGGGGTGATCCGTTCAGGATTGAGGGATGTGAAAGGGCTTACGGGCTTTAAAGGGAGATGGCAGGTGATGAGACAAGCCCCCCTGGTTATTTGCGATTCGGGGCATAATGCTGATGGAATGAAAATATCAGTCAGTCAACTGAAGGGTATTGATAAGGAAAGGCTTCATATAGTGCTCGGGATGGTAAATGATAAAGATGCTGACAGCATACTGAGCCTTTTGCCTCGCAATGCAGATTACTATTTTACAAAGGCGGATATACCCAGGGCCCTCGACCAGGAGCTTCTAAGGGGAAAAGCTCTTGAATATTCCCTAAAAGGCAATTCTTACCCCTTTGTTATTGAGGCCTTTAATGCAGCTCTTGCTTGTGCGGATAAGGAGGATCTGATTTTTATTGGCGGAAGCAGCTTTGTTGTAGCCGATTTTCTGAGGGATTATAATAATGTATGACCTGAAAAGATGAAATGTGGTATCTTAGCCAAAAATGAAAACATATGAAAACTGATGGCCTTTATATAAAAACCGCCGTTCTGCTGGTCCTGCTTGTTTTAAGCCATAATCTCTTTTCCCGGGAAACGCGCAGGCTTGTAATTCTGCATACCAATGACCTTCATTCAAGGCTCGAAGGATATGCCCCTTCAGGGGAATACAGTCCCATGAGCACAGGTGATGATGCTACCAGGGGAGGATTCAGCAGGCTCGCAGCCATCATCGACAGGGAGAGGGCTGCCAATGGAGGAAGGGTCCTCCTGCTGGATGCCGGAGATTTTCTTATGGGGACCTTCTATCATTATATGGAGGAAGCGAATCCTTTCCAGCTTCCGCTGATGATGGAGATGGGCTATGACGCTGTCGCCATCGGTAACCATGAGTTTGATTTTGGCCCCGGCCGGCTGGCAGACATAATAAATAATTCGCGTGCCGCCAATGAAATACCACAACTTTTACTGGGCAATGCAGAGTTTGATGAAAAAGACAATGCCGATAACAGCCTGGAGGAATTGTTTGTTAAAGACATTATAAAAAGGTCGCTTATTATTGAAAAGAATGGTATTAAAATCGGTGTTTTTTCCCTTCTGGGGGAAGATGCCGATAATTCTGCTCCCTACGCTGTGCCGGTAAGCTTTGAGAAGATAAGAAAAGCGGCGAAAAAGCTTGTCAAAGAACTTCAGAACAGGGGCTGTGATTTAATTATATGCCTTTCCCATAGCGGTATTGAAAAGGATGATAATGGGGAATGGACCGGTGAGGATGTGGAACTGGCAAAAAAAGTTGCCGGTATAGATTTGATTATAAGCGGACATACCCATACAAAACTGGATGAGCCCCTGGTAATAAATAATATTCCCATTGTTCAGACCGACAGTTACGGCAGGTCCGTCGGTCGCATCCAGCTTGAACTTATGCCTGGTGAGATTAACATGACCGCTTACAGCCTTATCCCGGTAGATGATGATATCATGGGTAACAGGCATGTACATGAAATGATAAGGAGTCAGAAAGAATTAATATCTGAAAAATTGTATCATACAACAGGCTTCAGGATTGATGATAAGGTAGTTTCAACCGGCTTTATGCTTGAATGCAATGAAAATGGTGGCCTGGAGGAAAGCAACCTGGGACCTCTTGTGGCTGATGCAATTCATGATTATGTTAACTCCGGTACAGGAACAGGTTCTGACATAAGCATGGTTGCGGCAGGAGTGATAAGGGACAGGGTGGAGCCAGGCATACAGACCACCCAGGATATCTTCAGGGTGATGTCACTGGGTAACGGTGATGATGAGGTTCCGGGTTACCCGCTTGCAAGGGTATATGTCAATGCCAGAGAGCTTAAAAGAATACTTGAAATATTGCTTGTGGCTTATAAATCAACACCTTCCAATTATTGCTTTTATTCAGGCCTTGAGGTAAAATATGATCCCGGCAGGGGCTTGCTGAGGAAGATAAACTCAATAAGCATTAAAAATAAGGATGGAGGCCTTGTTCCTGTTGATATTTCCCGAAATAATACCTGCCTGTATTCAATAACTGCCAATGCCTACATGCTTGAATTTATTGGTATAATACAGCAAATGACCCTTGGACTGATAAAAGTGCAACCAAAAGATGCCCTCGGTAATGAAATTTCTGATATGAAGGAATCAATCATTGATTTCGATGACGACAGGCCCGGCATACAGGAGGGGAAAGAGTGGATTGCCCTTGTCAGATACCTGTCGTCAATGGACGATGGCGATGGAGACGGTATACCTGATCTGCCTCTTTTCTACAAAGATCCCGGCTTATGCCTTATCCCTGAGTTGTAGTTCAGGAAATATAAGTCCTTACCTGCTCGTAATTAACCATGGCCACGGCAGCTGAGTGTACAAAGGCTTTGCTTAAAACCCATTCAACGGCCTGCCTGTATGCTGGTTCATCATCACCATTGTGAGAATAAGGACCTGCCGAGCAGGTTTTCATTGCCACTATGCCCGTCCCCATACCGGCAGCCTTCTCCAGTTCCTCAAGCAATACTTCCTGGTCCCACATGGCTGACCATCCTGAGAGTGAATGAGTGAATCCGCCCTTAAAATTGAAGGGGTGCATTATGATATCATAAAACTTGTCAGTGTTGTTCTTCTTCAACAGGCCCAGGCTGTAATCATGTGATGAAAAACCGTGTGCCCGGATTGTCCCATCCTTCTTTTGCTTCTCATAAAACTCGAGTACGGCATCATGGTAGGTAAGAGCTTCATGTTCGGCACTGTGAAAAAGCATAATGTCAATATAGTCGGAAGCCAGTGCTTCAAGGCTTTCTGCAATTCGTTTTTCAAGGATTTCCTTTATTTCAGTATGACCTCTCCTGCCTTTCCCTTCATATTTTAGCTCATCGGACTCAAGATGCATCTTTGACTGTATCACAACTTCTTTCCTCCTGCCTTTGACAGCCCTTCCAACCAGTCTTTCATTATTTCCTCTAGCATAGGATCGACCGGTATCAAGGAAATTTATCCCATTGTCAAGCGCAAAACGTATAAGCCCTTCATCATTCGTTCTTGAAGCACCAAAGCAGAGAGGCGTTACGTGGATCCCTGTATTCCCCAGTTCGGTCGTTAGAGCTTTTTCCTCCTTACCATTGTATGACCTGCCCGACAATAAGCCCAGGCTCACAATCCCCGCTCCTGTTTTTGTGATAAACTCTTTCCTGGTGATCTTTCTCATATTTTCCCATGATTTATGAGCTGATAAATATACAAATTCTATCATAAGGACTGTGACCGGTAATAAGATTATTGAGACAATCCCGGATACTGCTTTGAAGTCAATTTTTATGTTTAATTTTATTCTATCTTGTGACAGGGAAAATTTTAAAAAAGAGCTTATGAAAAATCTTGGTGTTTCAATAATTCTTCTGGGCGCTTTATTCATCTTATCCTGCGAAAAGGAGCCGGATGAGGTGTCTGATCGTTTTAAGTTTCTGACAGGTACTGTATGGTTATCGGATAGTTTGTTGGTTAATGGCCATGACGGGAGCTACCCCGGTGGCCCCCTGGAAAATTTCAAGGGCGAAGCAATTTTCAATGAAGATGGCACCGGGACCTTCGGGATTTATACCGGTACATGGAAATTTGAACAGAACGAGACTGTTCTTAAAATTACATCGCCAAGTCTTCTTACTGTTCTTACAACACAGGTTGTGGAACTTACAGCCACGTCCCTGAAAATAACAACTCCATTCTATAACTCGGAAAACCCTGCAGAACCCTTGAATATACGGATGACATTCAAACCAAAATAATTTCCTTTGAAACTGGCGGTGACAGATCATGCGGCAGACCAGAAGCTTAAGGGCAGATTGATCGGTTCAATTTTTTTGATCATTATGCTTTTCCCGTTTATTGTGGCAACGGGGGCTGAAGGTAAGGGCTATATAAAAGGACGGGTGTCTGACAGCCTGACACTTGAACCTCTGTCATATGCCACAGTTATATACGGAAGGGACAGGGGCACTGCCACGGACAGGGATGGATTTTATTTTATTGCAGCTTCTCCCGGGAATATTAAGCTTACCTTTAAATATGTAGGTTATCTTAGCCTGACGCGTTCGGTGAATGTCATTGAGGGTGATACAGTTTTTCTGGATGTGCGACTTGAATATGATGTTGCGGATATTGACCAGGTTGTAATAAGTGCCGGCAAGGTAGAACAAAGAGTTGCAGAGCTTACTGTTTCCATGCACATCATAAAACCTGAATTGCTCTCTTATTCACATATAGCAGATGCAGCCGAGCTCATTAAGATGACCCCGGGTATTGAGATTCTCGACGGGCAGGCATCAATTCGCGGGGGAAGTGGGTTCAGTTATGGTGCCGGGAGCAGGGTTCTGACACTGATTGACGGCCTGCCGGTCCTGTCAGCCGATGCAGGAAATATAAAGTGGCAGTTTCTGCCAATGGAAAATATTTCCCAGATAGAAATTATAAAGGGTGCTTCTTCTGTTTTATACGGCTCGTCAGCCCTTAACGGGATAGTGAATTTCCGCACCGCCGAAGCAGGCAGCGAGCCGCTTACAAAATTCTATGTTGAAACCGGCATGTTTGACAGCCCGCGTAAAGAAGAATGGAAGTGGTGGGACAGTCCGAGGATTTATGCCAGCACGTCCCTGTCACATTTGCAGAAGACTGGAAATACCGGGCTTGGTATGGGAATCTACATGCTGAATGACAGGGGCTACAGAAAACTGAACCATGAAAGGCTCGGAAGAATGAACCTGAAAATAAGACATGATAACGCCGTGGTCAAAGGTCTTGCTTATGGCATCAATCTGACCGGCGGTAAAACCGGGAAGATTGATTTTGTCCTATGGGAAGATGCCTCGCAGGGTGCTCTTAAACAGCAGGAAGCAACTGCAAATGAACTCATTGGCAGCCTTTTTGCCCTTGATCCCTGGGTAAGTTATGAAAAAGGCGAAAAATACAGTCACACACTGAGAACAAGGTTTCAGTTATCCGATAACAAATTTCCTGAAGCCGGATTTAACAACAGCAGGGCTGCCTCTTTCCTGGCCGAATACCAGTCTGTTTACAGCGTATTTACCTGGTTAAACATTAACCTGGGACTATCCCAAAACTACAGCAGCATTATTTCAGAATTTTATGGTGATCATAAGGCTCTTAACCTTGCAGCCTACAGTCAGCTGGATATTACTCCCGTTGACAGGTTGAAGCTTGTTGGCGGCCTGAGAATAGAGAATAATAACCTTGATGGTGAAAGGGATGAAATCATTCCCCTTTTCAGGGCGGGAATTAATTACCGGGTAGCAGATTACACATTTCTGAGGGCTTCATTCGGACAGGGATACAGGTATCCTTCCATTGCAGAGAAGCATGCTGCTACCACACTGGGCTCTATAACCATAGTCCCCAACCCTGAGATTCTGCCCGAATCAGGATGGAGCACAGAAATTGGTGTCAGGCATGGGCTGCTTAAAGGAAGCCTTAACGGACAGGTTGACATGGCCCTGTTTTATTCACGTAACATTAATATGATAGAATATCTCTTCGGTATATACCAGGTTCCGGGGGGTCTTGGATTCAGAGCCGACAATGTTGAACAGTCAAGGGTCTACGGCTGCGAGGTCGAATTTTCCGTGACAGGCAGTGCCGGAGGATTTCAAAACTCATTTACCGGGGGCTATACCTTTATTTACCCGGTGGAATTTGATCCCCTGACAGGAAGAAATAAAGATACTTTCCTTAAGTACAGGCGAAAACACTCTTTAAAGCTGAACCTTAACAGCACTTATCGTAATTACGATTTTGGCTTTCTGTTTCATGCTGCATCGCGGATGCTTAACATAGATAAGATTTTTCTTGACGAGGAGATTAATATCCTGCCCGGATTTGCTGATTACTGGAGTGAATCAAACCGGGGATATTTTGTCGTTGATCCCCACCTGGGCTATACAATAAACCAGAGATTCAGACTTTCACTGACAGTAAAGAATGTATTTAATACTGAATACATGGGTCGCCCCGGAGATATTTTGCCTCACAGGAACTTCAGCCTCCGCTTTTCCGGTAACCTTACAAAACAATAAACAACAGCGAAGAAGCTATCCTTATTCAGCTTCAGTTTAAGTCCCGGCCTTTTCCGCCCTCCGAAGCCTCCCTGACCTTCACGCTTTGCGCTCTGCGCTCTGCGCTTCACGCTTTGCACATTGTGCATTGCACTTCCCGCTCCCCGCTCTGCGCTCCCCGCTCTGCGCTCTGCGCTTTGCGCTCTGCGCTCCGCGCTCTGCCCTTTTTGCTCCCGTGCTCCCAGCTCTGCCCTTTGCGCTTAGCGCTCTGCCTCTATCAATACCCCATTACCCTTATCCCCGAAGCATGCTCCCTGTCATGATAAATCCTTATGGTAGCTTCCTGGAAATCATCCTCATCACATTCATAGATATTCACAAACTTTTGCGGGTTCCTGTCCACCAGCGGGAACCAGCTGCTCTGGACGTGAATCATCAGCTTATGTCCCTTCTTGAATGTATGAGCTATATCAGGTACGCTGAAACTGACCTTTGTTATTTCACCGGGGACGAAGGCTTCGGGATTTTCAAAGCTGTTCCTGTACCTGCCCCTCATCACTTCACCTCTTACCAGCATCTGGTAACCGCCGAGCGACACATCAATATCAGCATCGGCAGGAGGGATTACCTGGTCGGGGAAAACATCAATGATCTTCACTATAAAGTCAGCATCGGTGCCGGTGGTTGACACATAAAGGTCAGCGCTTACAGGGCCTGTGAGTGTAATGTCCTCAGTAAGTGTCTCAGTTTCATATACGAGCACATCAGGTCGTCTTGATGCAAACCTCTGGTCATCGATCATATAGACGGCATCCCTGCGGAGGTGGACATCTTCCATGTAGGGTACGGGTTTGTCCGGGTCGGAAACATATTCATCAAAACTGCCTGATACTTCCGGTGCGCTGAAGCTTATCACTCCGTCCGGTTGCAGGTATATGGTTTTTTCACTTGCATCCTCCGGCGGCCAGTCACTGTATTTTTTCCACTGGTTTTCTCCCGTCATATAAATGTATGCTTCAGCAAAATCTTCTTCCCCTTCACCCTTAAGGTAATAATTGAAGAAATCCACTTCCAGGTCATGGTACATGTCATTGGTGGACATCCCCCAGTATACATTACCCAGGTTTTCTGCTTCACCGCTTGCCCACTGTCCGTGCGACCATGGGCCCATAACCAGGTAGTTTGGGTGTTTGGCCCTGTTTTGCTCTTCTATCGATTTATAGGTATTGAGGGCACCCCACAGATCCTCAGCATCGAACCAGCCCCCTACGGTCATTACAGCCGGTGAAACATTCTTAAGGTGGGGCAGGGGCACCGTGGCCTTCCACCAGTCATCGTAGTTGGGATGCTGAAATAATTCATGCCAGTACCTGATTGAATCCGGAAATATTTTCCTGGTGTTTTTTATCGGTCCCATTTCAAGGAAAAAATCATAGCTGTCTTCTGATCCCCACCTGAAATTGAGGGGGTAATTCCTGCGTGATTCACCCGGGTGGGGATCACCAAAGCTGGTATAAAAGCTGAAACCGTCGATAAGGAAGAAAGCCCCGTTATGATGCCAGTCATCACCCAGGAACCAGTTGGATACCGGGGCCTGGGGCGATACCGCCTTTATTGCCGGATGATCTGCCAGTATGGCCATGGTAGCATAAAACCCGGGGTAGGAGATGCCCGTAACCCCGACACTACCGTTATTGTTATTTACATTTTTTATCAACCAGTCAACGGTATCGTAGGTGTCAGAGGCTTCGTCAAATTGCTTACCCTTCTTATTGGGGATGAAGGGTCTTACATTTACGTACTCACCTTCACTCATGTATCTGCCCCTTACATCCTGGAAAGCAAGTATATAACCTTCTTCGATAAATCTGTTATAAATGCTTACAAAGTAATTAAATGCGTCTTTACCCTGGCCTTCAGCATTATAGGGAGTCCTGAAAAGCAGTATGGGCGCTTCCTCCGATGGCTCCCTGGGAGAATATATTGAAGTGAATAGCCTGGTGCCATCCCTCATCTCGATATAAACCTCTTCCTTGTTATAAATTTCTTTCAGGGCGATGGCACTTCCTTCCGGTGGCTCAATCGGTTCACGCTCAAACCTCGCGGTGATGTTTATATCACCCTGCTTAAAATATCCTATTATTTGTGAATAAGCCGGGCCTGTGATACCTTCAAAGGAAAAGCCGGCAGGCACAAATGTAAACTCAAAATTGTAGTCATCAAGACTTACTGAAGTCAGGGGTATGCCCATGGCACCCTGTTCGGGAACATCAAAAGTCCCGGTGAGACCCGACTCGTTTTCAGTGATGTGAAGGTTCATCGACAGGTAGATGCCCTGTATGTTCATGATTGAGTACCAGTCGCCGCTGATGGACTGCGCTGTTAATCCCGGGGAGATTAAACAGAGGGTAATCAGGGTAAATAAAGTACCGGTAAAGATTTTTCTTTTCATGCTGCTCTGGTTTTTATAAATGAATACGCGGGTAAGCCACCCCCGTAAATTTAGATTATTATTTTTAATAGACTGATGATTTATTTAATTGTTGCACTGACAACCCTTAGATACGCTGGCAGGTTGCCATGCAAGCGTAACCATTGCCTCCTTCCTGTAGGTATCTCCTTATATAATACTCTATAAACCCTTTGCGCTACGCGCTTAGCGCTCAGCCCGTTTCAAACGCCTTCTTAACTTCTTTTCTGCCTTAACCCACAAATTATGCAGAAAATAAAAACCTGTTTCACAGCATATCTTCCTAAAATTGCTTAGCTTTGTAGATAATAATCTAAAATAAAAAGAATTATGAAACCACTTGTTAAAATTTTTATTTCACTTCTGGTACTTGCTATGGTATCATGCGGACAGTCACAAACAAAAGACGAGACAACTGTTGAGGATGTTCAGCAGGAAGCTGAGGAACTTGTAGAAGAAACCCAGGAACTCGTTTCAGGAGAATCTAGCGATTTTCAGAATAATATGGAAACAAAATTCCAGGAATTAAAAGACAAATCCGGGGACCTGGCCGATGATGCGAAGGCTGAATATGAAGCAGCACTCCAGGAACTTAAAAGCCAGCGCGAAGCGCTTAATGAAAAAATGGAAGAATTCAAGAATGCAGCTGAAGATCAGAAGGAAGAGATGGGCAAAGAAATTCAAAACCTCCAGGATGCACTGAAAAAAAGCATCGAAGCATTCGAAGAGGAATATAAATAACTCCGGATTTTTATTACTGCCATTCGGTCAGTTTTTTTATTAGAACGAATTTAATAATTTTACCTTTACGCCAGGAGTTTCTTACCTGCTGGTGTAAAGGTTATTTAATTGTATTACTTAAATATTGACAATGAAAAATTACAGATTACGAATCCTGCCACTGGCTATCATTTCAATCTCCCTCCTGTTCATCTCCTCATGTAAAACACAGCACCAGGAAGCTGCAGGGGGTGAGGATACATTCAGCTTTGCCTTCCTTACCGATACCCATCTGCAGCCCGGGAAAAATGCAGCAGAAGGCTTTAGGCAGGCCATAGACACCGTTAACATGCTGAAGCCTGATTTCGTTATCACCGGTGGCGACCAGATAATGGATGCCCTCGGTCAGACTGAATCCAGGACTGACTCTCTGTACGATATGTATGTTGAGATGGCTGAATTGTTTGATATGCCGGTCTATAATACCATGGGAAACCACGAAGTCTTTGGTATCTATGAACAGAGCGGTGTGGATGAAACACACCCTCTTTACGGTGAGAAGATGTATGAAGAGAGGATAGGAGAGAGGTATTATGCCTTCAACCATAAAGGCTGGAGGTTTTATATACTCGATTCAGTTGATGAGAGGGAAGATGGTTCTGGATATTATGGCCATGTCGACAGCCTGCAGATAGCCTGGCTTAAGGAAGACCTGGCAAATGTTGATCCCTCAACACCTATAGCAATCAGTGTGCACATACCCTTCATAACAATACAGACCCAGCTGGTAAATGGATCAACGGCTCCCAACAGCGAGGGGCTGGTGATTACCAATGCACGTGATGTCCTGCTTCTTTTCCAGGAGCATAACCTCAGGCTGGTCCTCCAGGGGCACCTCCACTTCCTCGAAGACCTCTATGCCGGCGGTGTACACTTTATTACCGGTGGAGCAGTGTCATCCAGCTGGTGGAACGGTCCTCGCGGCGATCTCCAGGAAGGCTTCCTTCTGGTCCATCTCAATGGCGAGGATCTCGACTGGGAATACGTCGATTACGGCTGGGATGTGGCGGTGAATTGAGAATGGCTTCATCGAGCTCGTATCATTCGCCCCCGAAGTCCCGGGCTCGCGATCCATGGTGGGGTTCATTCAGAAAGAAAAACCGACCCGCTGTGCGAATTTACCGGATTGCTAGCCCTGCCGGGCTCGCGATCCATGGTGGGGTTCATACAGAAAGAAGAACCGGGGCTGCGAAGAGAATTCATGGATTACCTCACTCGCTTCGCTCGCTCGGTGATCCAGATTTGGGGTTATTCAAAACAAAAAGCCGCTCCGCTACGCGGAGTTCGGTTTTTTATTTCCACCCCCTTACAAAAGCAAGCTTTTGACGGGGATGAAAACAAAAAAACCGATCACTTACGTGACCGGCTTTTTGTTTTGTGGGTAGTACTGGATTCGAACCAGTGACCCCCTGCTTGTAAGGCAGGTGCTCTGAACCAGCTGAGCTAACCACCCAAAATGAGAGTGCAAATATAGACCATTTTTTTTATTCATGAAAAAATATTTTTGATTAATTGAGGCCTCAATTATTATGCCTGCTTAAGTGGCATAAAATGAGACAAATACGACTACGGGCAGGCGCCAGGCCTTTCTGGTTCAGCCTTCAGCACAACCATTTAATAATTACTTGACCTGTAATGCTTTTTAGCATAATTTTATTAATTGTGTATAAATTGTTCGAAAGGCAGCATTTGTGATGATAATCAAATGCAACTTAATTCGTAATTTTCATGTCAATTGATAGAGTTATACTGTTGACGTAAAATATTTTATGTTAATTGAACAAATTAACTGTTTTTATGATTGATAAACAAGCTGATAATCTGTTGTATAAGCTGAGAATCGCCTGTTTGTTAATCATTTTGTGTAATATGATATTCTGTAAACGCTGACTTTGCAAAAAATGAAAAGCCATATCTTTAAACTGCTCCTGCTATTTACTGTCATTAACATGACTGTGCTTTCCCTGAACGGCCAGACAACCTTCAGGAGCATATCATCGGGAATATGGAGTGACGGTTCAACATGGACCGGTGGTGTAGCACCCGGCCCAAATGATAATGCAATTATCTCTTCCGAAAATATTGTTACCATTTCCGGATCGGACGTGACAATAAATAATCTGACCATTGAAACAGGCGGATTGCTTGATGCCACCAGTAATACACTTACTGTCAATGGCAAACTCCTGGTAGATGGCGCCTTTACTTCCAGTGACCCCGGAGCACAGGATTTGCTTTTTAACGGCGATAGCCTGGGAGGAAGGGGCGTGATAAAAACTGACTTCGCCGACAGGGAAGTTGTAATGAGCACCAATGCCCTGGTGCTGCCGTCAAGCGATCTGAAAATTGAAGGTAAAGTCAGTGTTGGTAATTCCGTGACAATCACAAACAGAAGTAAAATTGAAATTACGGGAAACCTGAGGGGACTGAATGCAAGTACATCAGTATGGACAAATGATGTGGATTCATACCTGGCAATTGGCGGAAACCTGATGGTTAACGGAATTATGAATACTTCATCAACGGGGAATACAATCGAATATAATAATTTTGGCGACCAGGATGTAATCCTGCCTGCATCAGCCATATACCATAACCTGAAATTCAGGGGAGCCGGTAATAAAACACTGGCGGGATCAATCACAGTAAACGGAGATCTGGAAATTTATAATTCTGCGAGCCTGGTAAGTAATAACCACAATATAACTATCTCGGGCAGCTGGAAAAACCTGTCCAACTTTGACCAGGGCTCCGGCCAGGTAAGCTTTACAGGATCTTCCGGCCAGACCATTGCCAATCCTGAAGGTGAAGCTTTCTATAATTTCTCACTTAATAAGGCTGCTGGTGAGCTCTTGCTTGATAATGACATTATCATTGAAAATACCCTCACCATGCTCGCGGGGATTATTAACACACAGTCCGCTAAGATGACCCTTGGAACCGGTACCGGTTCCGGCCAGCTGGGCAGTATGTCATATTTCGGGGGCTTCGTAAGGGGCAGGTTTGAACGCTGGATAAACAATACCGGCTCACACGAATTCCCTGTTGGTAATGCGAATATCCAGCGCCTGGTGATAAACCTTAACGGGCTAAACTCCGGAGGAACCCTGATTGCTGAATTCAAGGGCCTTGACCCGGGTAATAACGGCCTGCCACTGGATGATGACGGGGTGACAGTATACAATACCTTCTCCGAAGGATACTGGTCCCTCGAGCCTGGTAATGGTTTCAGCCTTGGAAGCTTCAACAGCTACAGCCTCAGGCTGACAGGTACAGGATTTACCTCTTTCACCATTGATGAAGCCACGAGGATACTTGCACGCGGCAACGAGACAGCCGGATGGCTGGCCGAAGGATCGCATGTTAATGCTTTCGGACTTATCGCCAGGAGAAGTAACCTCCAGACCCTGCCTGCACAGTATGCCTTTGGTGATGATACGGACTGTGAGAAACCTGCAACATCGACGATAAGCGGAACGGCTGACGTGTGTGCAGGTGAGACGGGTCTGGTATATTCAGTAACGGACAATCCACCCAATACCTATGAATGGAGTGTCACCGGTGGTCTGATAGTATCAGGTAACAATACCAGCAGTATTACCGTCGACTGGGGTACAACAGCCATGGACGATGCCAGCGTTTCGGTCGTGGAGATAAATACCTGTGCCAGGGGCGCTGCCGTGGTCCTGCCCGTCACAATGCATTCTGTCCCACCGTCATCCATTACGGGGTCTGCCAGTGTGGCAGAATACTCATCGGGTATCGCTTATTCAGTACCTGAGCGTACAGGCTATACCTATACCTGGACGGTTACCGGGGGAAGCCAGGCCTCCGGGGGAAATACCGGGACTATCACTGTTGACTGGGGTCCGGCCGGTAAAGCCAGCCTTTCAGTGGTAGCTCAATTACCGGGATGCCCTCCTGCCCAGGAAGTAGTTCTCAATGTCAGCTTGTATGACGTTATTGAAAGTGTACAGACCGGTTTCTGGGATGATCCCTCTACCTGGGACTGTGCCTGCGTGCCCGTCTCAACCGATAATGTAAGGATAAACACCGGGCATACTGTTACTTTAAGGAGTGCAGGTGCCGTAGAAGCAAATAACCTGGTAATTGAACCGGGTGCCATAGTCGATTATAATAACCTGCCACTTACGGTCCAGGGTGATTTTATTGTTAAGGGAAGCTACCAGGGTGGAAGCGACAGTGATCTGTCCCTCGACGGAACGGATACCGAAATATCAGGTGGCGGGTCCATTGTGGGTGGTCTCCTTATCCCTGAGGGTAATAAAACAATACCTTCGACCGCTGCCCTGACCATTAGTGCGGGTGATATTAGCCTTGGAGCAAGTGTATTTGTTACCAATAATGGCGAAATTTCACTCGTTGGAGACCTGGCCGGGGGCAGCTCATCAAGTACGTGGATTAACAATGAAAATTCCACCCTCGAAATAAGCGGTGCACTGCTTACGACAGGATCACTCAGGGCTTTTGCTGACGGTAATACCGTCTATTACAATGGAGGTGCCCAGGCTGTAAAGACACCCCTCAATTCCATTTATCATGACCTCCACGTGGGCAGTTCAGGGATTAAAACCCTGACTAATTCGCTGACTATAGAGGGAGACCTGGAAATATCCGGTACCAGCAGCCTGGATGTCAGCCCTTCCAATTACAATATAAGCATAGCGGGTAACTGGACCAATACCGGAAACGGCCTTAACCCGCGATCCTCCGTGGTGACTTTCAATGGTCTGACGGACCAGGCTATTAGTGGTTCGGAAACCTTTTATAACCTGGCATACCTGAATACAGGAGGAAACCTAATCCTCTCAGATGATGTGGTGGTAGAAAACAATCTCCAGATGGCCGGTGGTGATATAATTAGCGGTACCAATGTCATTACCATCGGTACCGGTGCAGCCGGCGTTGGCTCACTGACCCATGTGTCAGGGATAGTAAGGGGTAAGATGGAAAGGTGGATCAATACCTTCGGTAGTACTCTTTTCCCTGTAGGCATAACAGGCTCCTACCATCCCGCCAGCCTCTATGTTAACCTCCTGAACAGCCCTGGCTCGGTGATAGTGGAATTTATTCCTGCCGATCCGGGATCAGGCGGCCTTCCATTGCTCGACGGCACTACAGACATTCTCTACCATTTTACTGAAGGCTACTGGAATTTTACCGCGGCCAATGGTTTTGACGCTGCCAATTATAACCTTGACCTCCAGGCAACAGGCTTCTCAAGTTATCCTTTGAACATCAATTCAAGGATACTTTCCAGGACAAATAATTTAGATTGGGTACTGGATGGCAATCATGTTACCGCCAGTGTGCCGAACATATACAGGGATTTTATGTCAAACGGGCTATCTGCACTCGGAACACAATTCGGTATAGCTTACGCATGTGCTCCCTATATAATTGATGCTGTTATAACACAGCCATCCTGTTTTGGCTATGATGACGGCGCAATAACTGTTACTCCATCGGGTGGTGCAAGTCCATATACCTACCTATGGTCGCCAGGCGGTGAGACCACAGACAATATCAGCGGTCTTTCTGCAGGCAACTACAGCGTGGAGGTGACTGATGCACTGGGATGTGTAACGGTTGAAACATTCAACGTATCACAGCCCACTGAAATAATAATAGATTATCTCGTAAGCAATGTTGAATGTAAGACGGATGATGATGGAGCCATCGACATCTCGGTCTCAGGTGGTACCGAGCCCTATACCTATGTCTGGAGCACTGCAGACGGTAGTGGCCTGTCTTTCAATGATGAAGACCAGACGGGACTGACAGGTGGAACATATACGGTAACTGTTATTGATGAGAATTCCTGCACTTCAACAGAAGATATAGTGGTCATTGTGGAAGATAATACGGCTCCGGTGATAATATGCCCGCCAGCCCTTACCGCAATCTGTGATATTTCTGAGCAGCCGGCTTACAGTACTTATGATGAGTTTACAGCCGCCGGTGGAACTGCAACGGATAATTGTGAAATCGACCCTGACAGTTTCATTATGTTATCGGAAACTACTGATGGGAGCAGCTGCCCCGAGATACTAACCCGGACTTACCAGATTTCAGATGACAATGGTAACAGCCAGACCTGCACCCAGCTGATCACTGTGGACGATGATATTCCGCCGGCGACCAGCAATCCTGCAACCATAAATGTGGAATGTGACAGCGAGGTACCTGCACCTGACATTTCAGTGGTAACAGATGCAACCGATAATTGCGGGGCTCCGGTGGTGGCCTTCGTGGGTGAGCTGAGTGATGGTAATAGCTGCCCTGAAACAATTACCAGGACATACTCGGTAACAGATGCCTGTGGTAACTCAATAACAGTCCGGCAGCTGATTGTTGTAAATGATATCACACCACCCACCGCAAGCACCCCTGCATCCGTTTCAGTGGAGTGCCCTGCTGACGTGCCTCTCCCTGATATTTCCGTAATAACTGACGCAACAGATAACTGTACGGCAAACCCCGTTGTGGCTTTTGTGGAGGATGTGAGCGATGGCAATACCTGTCCTGAGGTAATAACAAGGAGATACTCAATTACCGATGATTGCGGAAATACATCAATTATTGAGCAGATAATAAGTATAGAGGATATAACTGATCCCTCAGCCAGCAACCCACCGCCCATAAGCGTTGCGTGCCTAACGGATGTGCCGCTTCCTGACATATCAGTCGTTACTGATGCCGCTGATAATTGTACTGCAGCACCTCTTGTGGCATGGGAAGGTGATGCCAGCGACGGAAATACCTGCCCGGAGACAATCATGAGAACCTACTCGGTTACTGATGAATGCGGTAATTCAATTAATGTAAGCCAGACCATTACGATTAATGATGGAACACCACCCACTGCCAGCAATCCTGCCCCGGTAACAGTAGAATGCCCGGCTGATATTCCACTACCGGATATATCTGTGGTGACTGATGCAGCAGACAATTGTACATCTTCACCGGCAGTGGCCTTTGTCGGAGATGTCAGTGATGGGAATACCTGCCCCGAGGTAATTACAAGAACTTATTCAGTGACTGATGCCTGTGGTAATACCATAAATGTAAGCCAGGTAATAACAGTACAGGATCTGACACCCCCTACTGCAAGCAATCCTGCCGCGGTAAGTGTTGAGTGCCTGGCTGACGTACCCCCGCCTGATATTTCGGTAGTAAGTGATGCCGCAGATAATTGTGGTGCCCCGGTGGTGGCTTTTGTTGGCGAGATAAGTGATGGTAATACATGCCCTGAGACAATAATACGGACATATTCTGTAAGTGATGCCTGTGGCAATTCGATAAATGTGCAGCAAACGATAACTGTTGATGATATTACTGATCCTGTGATCAGTAATTGCCCCGCAGATATAACAGTACCGGCCGACCCTGTGTCCTGTGACGCAGCAGTAAGCTGGACAGAGCCAACGGCCTCGGATAACTGCAGCCTGGCCTCTTTTACCACCAGTCATGCCCCGGGTACTGTTTTCGCTATTGGTACAACAAGTGTCACCTACACTGCGGTCGATGATTGTGGCAATACGGCGACCTGCAGTTTTAATGTGAACGTTATAGATGATGAGGCACCTGTAATTACGACCTGCGCAGGAGATAAAATACTGAGTGCGGATGCTGATTGCGAGGCACTGGTTCCTGACCTGACAGGAGAAGTTGTTGCCTCTGATAATTGCAGTCCGGCCATTACTGTGAGCCAGGATCCGGTTGCCGGAACAATAATATCCTCCGGAACAACACAGGTCACACTGAGCGTTACAGATGGAAGCGGAAACTCTGCATTTTGTTATGCTAATATTAATGTTGTCGATGACGCAGAACCGGTAGTGGTAACCATCGATACCACGGTATATATTGGTGCAGGAAATATTGTAAACATAGACAGCTCCTATGTTTTTGATGACATAGCCTCCTACGACAATTGTGGAATTACCTCAGTTACAATAGATATAAATACCTTCGATTGCACCAGCCTGGGTCCGAATATTATAAATGTTACAGCCTATGATGGAGCAGGCAACAGTAGCGCCGGAACGGCAACTGTTATGGTAAGAGATACCACAGCAGTGACTGCATATTCTGGCCCTGATGACTTTGTTTATATAGAAGATGGTTCATATAACCTCGATGCCGCCGTAGTTGAAAATGGAACTGTATTATGGGGAAGTCTTGGCGACGGGACATTTAATGATCCCACACTTGTTAACCCTGTATATACACTCGGTCCATCTGATACTGAA
This sequence comes from Bacteroidales bacterium, assembly GCA_032260385.1. GTDB lineage: Bacteria > Bacteroidota > Bacteroidia > Bacteroidales > VadinHA17 > UBA9300. Next base: position 42,032 of record JAVVEL010000008.1, read on the forward strand.
AGTGTTATACTTTACATGGATGTGATCCCTATAATTGGCTGTACCCCGGTGAGTGATACCATTAAACTGACTGTTAGTGAAAGACCACAGGCCAATGCCGGGGCTGATGCTACAGTATGTGCTTCGGAAATTTCATATACTGTTACTGATGCTTCTTCCCAGGGAGGTACCATATTATGGACCACCTCCGGCGACGGATCCTTTGATGATGCCACCCTTGAAAATCCTGTCTATACTTTCGGTGCGGGCGATATAAGTTCCGGCTCAGTGACTCTAACACTTACCGTAACAGGTTTATTCGAATCAGATTCTGATGATAAAATAATTGCAATAAACGAGTTGCCGGGTATTCTGGTTAATGAGCATTCAGACATAAGCTGTAACGGTTTGACAGATGGTGTAATAAGAATAAGCGGCACGGGAGGCCTGGCTCCATACAGTTACAGCCTTAACGGTGCTCCTTACCAGTCATCAGGCGAATTCACGGCACTGTCTGCCGGTGATTATGATATTTCTGTAATTGACGACAATGGCTGCAGCAGGGATACCTTAATAACGATTATTGATCCGGGTGTGCTCTCGTACTCCCTGGATGATGTTACTCATTGCAGTTGCTTTGGAGCAAAAGACGGATCGATAAACATATCAATCAGTGGTGGCACACAACCCTACCTTGTCAACTGGACGGGACCCGGTGGTTTTACGTCGTCTGAAGAAGACCTGGCTGGTATTTCAGCAGGCTTGTACACACTTAATCTGACCGATGCCAACTATTGTGATAACTTTATTCTCGAGGTAATTATTACATCACCTCCCCAGATAGTAATCACCCCTGTAAGTATGTCAGATTATAATGGTTATGGCGTGAGTTGTTACGGGGAAACAGACGGATATATAAATGTCAGCGTCAGTGGGGGAACCGGCGCACTGAGTATCAGCTGGGAAGGGCCGGGTGGCTTTTCATCTTCAAGTGAGGATATCTCAGGCCTCGAAGCAGGCACCTACACTATTACGGTGACAGATGAGCTTGCCTGTTCCACATCCTATGAGTTTAACCTTAACGGGCCGGAGGAACTGCTTATTGATTACACTGTTACTGACGCCTCCTGTCCGGATGAAGCCAACGGGGCAATAGATCTGGAAATATCCGGTGGTGTCCCGACATATACTTTTCTGTGGGACGGTGCAACAACGGAAGATCGCTCTTCTGTTTTCAGCGGCTACTATCCGGTACAGGTAACGGATGCCAACGGGTGTTCTGCCCAGACCGGGATAACTGTTGATTTTGTAGGGGAAAACTGTCTTGAAGTGAGCGAGGTCATAACACCGGGTGTTGTGGACGGGAAGAACGATTACCTGGTAATAAGGAATATAGACCTTTACCCCAATGCCGAAATAAAGATTTACAACAGGTGGGGGCAGCTTATCTTCAGTGCCGGGAACCTGGACGAGAACCGTTGGGACGGGACCTACAGGGGTAAAGCGCTGCCAGTAGATTCGTACCATTACATACTTGATCTTGGTGACGGATCGTCACCCAGGACAGGTACCATAACTATAATTAGATAAATTGACTAATTCTTCTGTCAATATGAGAAAGACCAAACAAATACTGATCATTATATGCGGGATGCTGCTGGGATTATCAGTAAAGGCCCAGCAGGTTCCAATGTATAGCCAGTATATAATGAATGGATTTTTAATTAATCCTTCTTATGCAGGTAATGACGGTTACACTACTTTGAACCTGACTGCGCGTGAGCAGTGGCTGGGAATCCCTTCCTCACCGAGTACCTATGCTGTCAGTTTTCAGACCAGGTGGTTGAAAAACAGCTATATCGAGGAATCAACAAACGTCAGGAAAGATATTGTAAGGCCATCCAGGCCGAGCCGGGTTGGTTTGGGGGGCTATATATTCAATGACCGGAATGGCATCATCAGTAGGACAGGTTTTTCGGCAACCTACGCCTATCATATTGAAGTGGACAGCTACGGCTCACAACTATCCTTCGGCCTGGCTTCAACACTCTACCAGTTTGCCATTGACCTTGACGGTGCCATTGTTGCCGATATTGATGATGAATTCCTGAATAATTATGACAGGGTTGTTTTTATTCCTGATTTTAATTTCGGGGTCAGCTATACATCGAAAAACTATTACCTGGGATTTTCTGCCACCCAGCTGTTTAGAGGGACACTTACACTGGGCAACGCAGCAAAAAATCCGCGCACGGAACTGGGACACTTCTTCCTTACGGGAGGAGTGAAAATCCCTTTGTCAGGTAATGACTGGCTACTTGAACCGTCAGCACTTATTAAAACATCTGATATGGTACTTAAGGCAGCCCAGGTGGATCTTACAACGAGAATTTATTATCGCCAGGATTACTGGGCCGGTATATCATTCCGTACGCAGGATGCCGTGATTATGATGGTCGGATTTACCTGGGATAAATTTTATTTTGCCTATGCCTTTGACCTAGCAATTACAGATATAAGGCAACATAGCTATGGTTCTCACGAGTTGTCTTTTGCTGTTAAATTCGGAGAAAATGCCAGGAGATACCGCTGGTTAAACCAGTATTGATGCTCAGGGCCAGCTGCATATAATTGATGAATAAACTATTTTTATTCTTTCTGACAATAGTTTTATGCTTTTCATCATGTGAAAAAAAAAGATATTTCACCGGTGAAATGCCGGGTCTTCAATTTTCGGATGACACCATACATTTTGATACCGTTTTTACCAGTACAGGCGCGGTAACAAGGGAACTGAGAATAAAAAATCCTTACCGGTCATGGTTGCTCATTGACAGGATAGAGCTTGCAGGGGGCGATGATTCACCGTTCAGGATGAATTTTGACGGAATACCAGGGACCGTTTTTACTGATATTGAGATAGCACCTGCAGACAGCCTCTTTATCTTTATTGACGCCTTTATTGACCCCAATGACAGTGATAATCCGGTTTTGATAAGCGATTCAATTGAATTTGAAACAGGAAATAATATCCTGGATGTGAACCTTATTGCCTGGGGCCAGGATATTAACCTGGTCATTTCGGCAACAGTGGAAACGGCTACATGGACAGAAGGGAAACCATATGTGGTTTATAATTCCATGCTGGTTGATACAGGGCAGGTACTTACAATAACTGAGGGTGCCAGGATACTCTTCCACAGGGGTTCAACCATGTATGTGGCCGGGACCCTTATTGTTGAAGGAACAGTTGATAAGCCCGTCTGTTTTGATTCTGACAGGATAGAACCAATGTATTCTGACATACCGGGCCAGTGGCAGGGCTTATATTTTCTAAACGGAAGCACCGGTAATATTATCAGGAATGCAGGTATAAGGAATGCCGTTTCTGGTTTGCACGCGGGCAATCTTGAGTCAGAAGATCCTGCACCCGGACTTCAATTGCATAATCTGATTATTTCACATATGTCCGTCAGCGGCATATCTTCACTGGGAGCGGACATTTATGCAGAGAATACGGTAATTTCCCATTGCGGAGCTTATTGTGCATTTCTTGCCATGGGAGGGAAGTATACCTTTATTCACTGCACAATGGCAAATCAATGGGACTATTCAAACCGCCTTAGCCCTGCATTGTATATAAGTGACTTTTTTGATTATAACGAAGAACGGTATACAGGAGAGCTGGTTAAAGCAGGATTTTATAATTCCGTTATTACCGGGAATAAGGATACGGAAATATATACGGATAGCCATGATGAAGGGAACCTCGATGTTGAGTTTGTCAGTTGTCTTATTCAGAGTACTGACCTCCTGGATTATCCCTGTGATAATTGTATTTTAAACCAGGATCCCCGTTTTGTCAGCTGGAGTGATTATGATTTCAGGCCCGATACGCTTTCACCACTGATTAATGCCGGATCATATTACTATGCTGATATGGTGCAATTTGACCTGAGAGGATTTGACAGGCTGGATGACGATGGACCGGACCTTGGCGCCTATGAGAGACAGACAGATGAAAAGGCTGAAAATAAATAGTTTGCTTCTTCTTCTCCCTGCGGCTGCACTTATTTTACTTTTGCCTTCAGGGAATAAAATTCCGGAGAAAATGCCGGACAGTCAGAGAGATGCACTGCAGGTTATGTTCTATAATGTTGAAAATTTATTTGATACCCTGGACAGTAGTCTTGATGATGATGAATTCCTGCCAGGGTCACCGCGTAAATGGGATTCCTATAAATATTACCGGAAGCTGAATAATATTTTCAAAGTAATCATGCTATGCAGCAATGATATGGAAGCACCTGACCTGGTAGGACTGTGTGAAGTTGAAAGTCCCGGTGTACTCGGGGACCTATGCGAGAAAACCTATCTTTCCCGCGAGGCTTACGGATATGTAATATCAACAGGCAGGGATGAACGGGGAATAAATACAGCCCTCCTGTACAGGAAAGAAAAACTGGACCTGCTGTCTACCGAATCATGGTGCCCCGTTAGTGCAGACGAGACATTATTGAATACCAGGGCTTTCCTATATACCAGGTTTAAATATGATAATGATACAATTGATGTGATTGTATGTCACTGGCCTTCAAGAAGGGGAGGAACCATACCTTCAGAGATACGGCGAAAGGCAGTTGCATCATATCTGAGAGCTAAAATAGACAGTATCGGAAACGACAGGAAAATAATTATTATGGGTGACCTGAATGATGAACCCACCTCGGAATCGGTCTGCGAAGTCCTTGATGCCAAGTTAAAAATAAATAATAAACGAAGTGATTACCTGGTAAACACTGTCCTTGATGGCAATAGTTGGCCGGGTACTTATAAGTACCAGGGCACCTGGTATCATTTTGACCAGATAATAATATCCGGGGTATTATTGGAATCGGACAGCGGTCTGTATTATCGCAGGAACAGCTTCAGGGTTATTAACTCCGGAGTCTTACTGACAGATGATACATCGTACAGAGGATTAAGACCATTCAGTACCTGGTGGGGATATGATTATACAGGAGGATTCAGCGATCACCTCCCTGTAACTGCAGGTCTTTGTTCAAGGTAAAGTTATCCTGAAGCGGGCTTAATACCCATCCCGGCAGCTTTTTTAAGTATAAAATCTTTTGCCGCTTCGTACTCATTCGGTATGATGCCATCGAGAATGGCTTCCTTTATGCTGTCCTTTAAAAATCCTACCTCCCTGCCGGGTTTAAGACCGAACATTTCTATTATTTCATTACCATCTAAGGGTGGCTGAAAATTCCTGATATGATCCTTCTGCTCAATCTCCCTGAGTTTTTGTCTTACCAGGCTGAAATTTCTCAGATGCTGCCGGACTTTCTTTTCGTTCTTTGAGGTAATATCGGCCTCACACAGAGTCATAAGATCATCAATATCATCCCCGGCATCAAAAAGCAGCCTCCTGACGGCAGAGTCAGTTACTGAATCCTGAGAAAGAATAATGGGTCTTAAATGCAGTGCAACAAGCTTTTTGACATACTTCATGCTGTCCCCCATCGGCAGTTTCAACCTCTTAAATATGCCCGGAACCATTTTTGATCCGATAAATTCATGGCCGTGGAAGGTCCATCCCGTCCCTTCAACATATTTTTTTGTCACAGGTTTGGCTATATCATGCAGGAGGGCTGCCCAGCGTAACCACAATGAAGTCGATTTTTGACTAACATTATCCACGACCTGCAAGGTATGTTCAAAATTATCTTTATGTCCATGTTTTTCTTTCTTATCAACTCCCTTGAGCATATATACTTCGGGGAGTATTATTTCAAGGAGCCTGCTATCACAGAGTAAGCTGAAGCCACGAGAGGGCTCGGGACTCATTAATATTTTGTTTATCTCTGTTGTAATCCTTTCGTATGAAACAATAGAGATTCTCCCGGAATTTTCTTTAATTGATTCTAATGTGCCGGGGTGAATTTTAAAGCCAAGCTGGGAAGCAAATCTTATTGCTCTCATCATCCTCAGCGGATCATCAGAAAATGTTCTGCCCGGTTCAAGCGGCGTTCTTATAATCTTGTTTTCAAGATCCTCAATACCCCTGAAAGGGTCTATCAATTTCCCGTAGCTCTGCCTGTTGAGACTGATTGCCATAGCGTTGATAGTGAAATCGCGCCGGTTCTGGTCGTCTTCCAGGTTGCCGTCTTCAACCACTGGCTTGCGTGAGTCACTGCTGTATGATTCCTTCCTGGCTCCGACAAACTCAATTATGTGTCCACCGGTCCTGAACATGGCCGTGCCAAAATTCTTATATACTGTTACCTTTATTTTTGGTGATATAGTGGCAGCAACCTTTTTTGCGAGGTCAATGCCGCTACCCTTGACAACGATATCAATATCCTTGTTGTCATATTCCCGCCCCATGAGACAGTCACGTACATAACCACCGATTACATATGCCTCTACGCCCGATCTGTATGCACAATCGGAAATAAGGGTAAAAATACTGTCAGATATACATCTGTTCATATCTAAATATGACGAATTGTTCATAGTATATGACAAAATTACAATTAAATGCTCAAAAAGCCGTTATTATTTAAGTATTTGAACAAGGGTATAGTCTTTGATGTTATAGAAAAAAACAAATTAAGAAAAACATTATGGTAGAGCATCTGACTAAAGAAACATTTCTGACTAAGGTATTTAATTACGAAGAAAACAAAGAGTGGAAATTTGAAGGCGAAAAGCCCTGCATGATTGATTTTTATGCAGACTGGTGTCAGCCATGCAAAATGGTTGCACCCATACTTGAAGAATTAGCGAAAGAGTATAACGGTTCGCTTGATATTTACAAGATCGATACTGAATCGGAGCAGGAACTGGCAGCCATTTTTGGAATCAGGAGTATTCCTTCTCTTTTATTTGTTCCGAAGGAAGGGCAGCCCCAGATGGCAATGGGCGCATTGCCAAAAGACACATTTGAAAAAGCAATAAAAGATGTATTAGGTGTTGAAAAGGCGAAGTAAATATTAAAAAAAAGTTAAATATTAATTTTTAATAGGCGATTAGTGTAACAATTAATACCTTTGTTACGTTAAAAGAACAGAAGGTAACACTTGAAAAACAGTAGTTTGTTTTCTGGGATTTAGGTTTAGGGACATTAGGGAAAAATCAGGGCACACAATAGTCCTGATTTTTTTTTATTCCATATCATTGATAATTTTACCTATTTCCTCTTCTGTGTCCCTTAGTTTAGCCTGGCATAGCCGTAATAATTCCGAAGCCCGCTTTACTTTTCCTGACAGTTCGTCAACGTCAAGTTCTCCCGATTCTATTTGCTCAAGGATATTTTCCAGTTCGGCAACAGCCTTATTAAAGGTAGGTTTGTTTTCAGTCATGGGTATTATTGATATGAATAAATATTGTTGTTCCTGAATTTTTTTTGCTTTCCAGGCTAAGGAGGCTATGATTCTTTTTTGTCATAAGCTTGACTATCAGCAGCCCAAGCCCCATTTTATGAGTGTCGGTTGTGGTACTTTCATTTTTAACCCTGCTTAAATCAAATATTTTATCTTTAAGACTTTCCGGGATGCCGCTTCCGAAATCAGTTACAGAGAGTGTGCATCCTGATTTTGATTTTTCAGCCCTTATTATTATGTCTGATCTTGGATGTGAGTGTTCTATACTGTTCTCCGTAAGAATTGTCAGTATTGTTCGCAGGCAAAACCTGTCATACTTTATTTCTATCCCGGGGTCAACATCAAACCTTATTCTTATGTCTTTCTTAAGGGCTATACCAAGAAGGGCAGGCAATATTTCGTGTAAAAAGTCATTAAGGTTAAAGGTGACCTGTTCAATCATATATTTATTTCTCTGGAGCTTTGACCAGAGAAGTATTCTTTCGAGACCTTTTTCTATGCCCGAGGAATCCTTATAGAGTTGTTCCATCTGTGTTTTAAGCTTCAGGTCTTTACTGTGTGTCCCGAGATATTCACTTATATCTGATAATTTGGCAGTCAGGTTGCTGAAGGGTTTACTTAGCTTGAGGGATATAATTGAAAAGAAGTCGCTTTTATTTTCACGAATGCTTAGTATTCTCTCTTTATACCTGGATGATCTTTCATAAGCCTCCTGCAGCCCGGCTCTTCTTTGTTCCAGCTTAATATTTGTTTTCCTTATGGCATTGAGATTGTATAAGAGATAAGCGAGTACAGCAATAGTTAAAAAGAGGGCGAGATTTATTATAAATGAGATAATCTTTTCCAGTTTTATCCTTTTGACTATTAATTCGTTTTGTTGTTGTGACCATTCAATATTTTCTTCAGATGCCTTGATACTCAGTCTGATGTTATAATTTGAGACCAGGTTCTGTACTTCCGTTCTTGTATGATAAGAACGATGCTGGCGATACAAGAGACGGTAGGTTAAGGCCTGACTTTCATTTCCCTGATTTCTGTATTTTTCAGCCAGGGTAGATATAACATCCAACGGGTCAATAACTTCATAATTGTGTAAGAGCTCAAAATTAATACTGTCTATATAAGCTGCGCTCAATTCCAGCTCATTATTCTTAAGGTGGTATTTGCAGAGTCTGAGCTTGATCATATTTTTATGTGCCTCTGACCTCATTTTATTGTTTTCCAGTATCATCGAATCTATCCAGCTCCTGGCGCCTCTTTGACCTGACTCATAGTAATTATCAATCAGGAAGGCCCATGCATCCATTTTTCTTCCATATTCTTCTACGCCACGGTAATATTCCAGTGCTTCCAGAAGGTATTTTCTGCTGTTGTCGTAGTCTTTAAAAGCAAGATATGTTTCACCCAGGGTTGTGAGCTCGTCTCCTATTCTCCGTTCATCAAGGGCTTCCTTCCTTAAGTCGATTGATGTTTTATAAGCTTCGATGCTTTTTAAGGTATCATTCCTCTTAAAGGCTACAAGTCCCAGGTTGTGCAATATTGAGGCCTTATCTTCAAAAAGCTTCAGGCTGTCGAAAAGTGTCAAAGCCTTCAGGTAATTTTCTTCTGCTTCCGGAAGTAAACCGGATGAAGTATAGAGGTTCCCGTAAATATGCCATGTTTCTGCTATTTTTTCCGCATCATTAAGCTTTTTTGCTATCTCCATTCGCCTGCCTGCGTATATCAGCCCGCTTCTCAAGGACCTGTATTGTTCATCAAGTGCATATTTCTTCAGTACTTCCATTTTTACTGAATCATGCATTTCGGGCAAAGTTTGGAGGACTGTATCGGTAATATTGCCCTGGCTTCTGGCGGTCATAGCCAGGAAAATAAAAACGGCAATATGTAATCCACGGCTAAGCATCAGCTTTCATTATTTTGAGGATTACGCCTGTACCCTGTTCGCTCCTGTTATCTATTTCCAGTTCGCCTTTGTTCATCCTAAGCAGGTCTATGCATATTGCCAGTCCCAGTCCACTGCCTTTTTCACTACCTGTTCCTGGCTTTGACATAAGGTAATTACCCTTTAAAATATTTCTTCTTACTTCATTATCCATCCCTACACCATCATCTTCCACCGATATATAGATAAGATTATCCTCCTCATAAACGTTGATTCGGACCTCCTCACCGGTATGGCTGTATTTAATGGCATTATTCAGGACATTTCGCATGACGGTTTTCAGTACATCGGGATTTATTCTGGCAGTAAGATCCTTGTCGCAGTTTGCAGTGATATTGATTTTCTTCCTTTCTGCCAGGGGTCTATAGAGTGCGAGCACATCATGAATCACAGGGATCACATTGATCTCAGACATCTCAAGTTTATCTTTTCCGGCCTGTATGGTGGCGATGCTCTGCAGATTTATCAGTAGCTGGTTTAGTTGAAATGATGTTTCACTGAGCATATTGCTGTATTCAATCATACTTTCCTTGTCGAGTGCTTCAAAGTCATCAACCATTAATTTACTGAAGCCAAGTATAGCCTGGAAAGGATTTATGAGATCATGGGCAAAGACTGATATGAGAGTGTCAAGCAATTTATTTTCTTTCTCAAGTTCTTTATTGGTTTTTTGCAGTTCCCTGTTTACTGCAGCAAACTTCTCCGTTTCGATGCTGAGTTCCTCCTTGGATCTATTCCTTAATTTTCTTATCCGTAGCAGTATAACAAAAAGTATAACAAAGGCAAAAAGTATTATCAGTGAGGTTATCATAAGTTTATGCGCCACATTCTGCCTGGTAAGGTTAAGTTCCATTTCGCGGTTAATACTTGCCTGGAGTCTTTCGTTTCTCGTTTCTTCATACTCAATCATTAACAGGCTTATAATTTCTTCCCTGTCAACTATATTATCATCAGCATGAATTTCAGACAGTATACTATCATATTTCCAGGCTTTGTCGTAATCACCTGTGGATGTATAAGCTCTGCAGAGGTATTCGAGGTGGTCATACTGGTCGGGCAGCCTGTATCTATCGTCAATATTAAATTGTTTGGAGGTACTTATTACCTTTTCATACTCACCCTCAATGAGGTGAAACTCCATTACTGATGTATAAAATACCAGTTGGTCCACATCGTTATGCCTGTTCTCATCCAGTGCCAGGTAGCCCCTGTTGATCCAGCTTTCAGCCTGATCACGCTCACCAAGCTTATTGTAAGCGCTGATAATTAATCCAATGACAGAAACCGGGGATATATTATTTAAAGTAATACTTTCCTTTTTGAGTAATTTTTCCAGTATATCAATTGCTTCATGGTAATTAGCGAGTTCCACTTCCACTTCAGCGAGATTATAGCTGAAAATATCGTAATAATTCATACCCTTTTTTTCATTGATATCAATGGCACGCAAGAGGTATTTTTTTGATGACTGGTAATCGCCAACCAGGGCAAATATTATGGCTATATTATTAAGAAGCACGTTAACACCCTGGTAGTATTCCTGTTCCGAATAAATTGCCAGAGCTGTAAGGAAATGTTTCAGGGCCTTACTGTTGTCTCCTTTCAAATAGTTGATTACACCTTCCATATTTTCTGACAATCCATCATAGATGGGATAGTTATTGCATGAAAGGCTCTTCATCTGGCTGGCAATGAGTTCGAGGCTGTTTGCGTCAGCGTTGTTTAGATGCTCCGATGCTTTTACGTACAAGTCCTCTAAGAGCCTGAAATTTAATTTTTCGCTCGCATGATATTTGTAACAATAAGGGAAGTATGTATTCTGGCCATATAAGCCTTGAAACAATACAATAACTAGCAGACTTATTAAAAATCTTTTCCCCTTTCTCATTTAGCAGGTTTCTTCAGGTCAAATACTTTACTCTCTATTCTGCCGAGACTTAAAATAGTGCTTATCTCGGAGCCAGGTTTCAATTCATTCGACGATCTGACGGCTTTATCGTTATACAGAGTAATGGAATATCCACGTTTCAGTACTCTGGAAGGGCTAAGGTAATCAATTGATCTGGAAAAATTATCCAAAATTGCCTGTTTTTGATTTATGTATCTTTTTAAAGCCGGTTTAAACCTGTTCTTAAGATCACCTGTCAGCCTGTATTTATCATGGATATGCTTCAATGTAATTTTACTGACATTCGTCTCAATTGTGTTCAGCCTGGCATGCTTACCTGAAAGGTAGGAGCGTATATTGCCTGAGAGCCTTAAGCCTGACCTGTTAAGCAGGACCCGCTTATTCTGGAGTGATGATCTCACCCCGGGAGACATATTAACACTGATCCTGTTAATAACAGACCTTTTCGTTTTCACCAGTTCACGGCTGGAATGAATAATCGATTCTCTCAGTTCCAGGAGGTGCTCCTCGGTTTTTAGACTCTGGTTTATTATGAAATCTGCAACGGCAGTAGGCGTTTTAAATGACCGGTAAGCTACCAGGTCGGTAACAGAGAGATCTTTTTCGTGTCCGATTCCCGTAAGTACCGGTATGGGCACCTGTGTAATCAGATAGGCAAGCTTGTAATTATCAAACCAGCTCAGGTCTGCCTGCGATCCTCCGCCTCTTACTATTACCATAAGGTCATAGTTCTCTATGTCATTGTAAATACTGTTTATAGCTCCGATAGTTGATGCTTCGGTTTCTTTGCCCTGCATTATTGCCCTGAAAAGACTGGTTTTGTACACATAGCCATAACTGTTATTTATAAGCTCATCCGTAAAATCGCCATAGCCGGCTGCCTGTTCTGATGAGATGACGGCTATCCTTACGGGCAGGAGGGGGAAAGGCAGTTCTTTATTAAGGTTTATCACTCCTTCAGATTCCAGGCGCTTTATTATCTGCCTTCTCCTGAGTTCCATCTCACCTATGGTATATGCAGGATCTATGTCATATATTACGAGGCTTAGGCCATATACTTCATGGTATTCTATTTTTACCCTCAGCAGAACTTTAATGCTTTCTGACAGAGCCTGGCCTGTGGCACTCTCAAAGTAGGGCAGGAGGAGCCTTGCTTTCTGTGACCAGATAATGGCCCGTAGCCTCGACCTGATGTCTTCGTGGCTGTCTTTTTCTATAAGTTCAAGATAACAATGACCTGAATAATTGATTTTCAATTCCGATATTTCGGCACTCACCCAGTAAAAACCCGGCAAGCTTTCTTCAATTGATTTTTTTATTAGTTTCTGAAGTTCACTTAATGAATACCTGTCATTTTTATCATTCATCATCATTTTATTCTAAGGAACATATTAAGAAATTTTGAAGACTGTGACATACGGCATCGGGAGGGCTACCTTATTATACCTGTTATTTCAGGGTCATTTATTTTTCCGCCTTCCTTTTCCAGTTTATCCAGGTATTCAGTTTCTTCCCTTATCAGTTCTGCCCTGTTTTCGGGAATCCCCATGTTATATTTTATTTCCTTTCGCACTGTTCCGTCCCGGTTGAAAAAAAGCCAGGGGCCCGTCCTTATATCTTTCCTGTACAGGCCTGTAATTTCCTTACTCCCGTTTGGATGCCATGTCCTGAATTCCCCGTTCAGTTTCCCATCCTGGTATGAAGCTTCAAGCGATGGTGTTCCGTCGGTGTAGTACTGTTTCCAGCTACCTGACTTTATGCCGTCCTTATATTCCAGTTTTTCAGCAATCTCACCATTCCAGTGGTATTTTACGCATATCCCTTCTGCCCGGTCGTCTTCATAGAGGCATTTCATAAGTAAATGATCTTCAATATAATCGGAATAATAGAACCACTCACCTGTTTTTTTACGGTCAACATATTTACCCTTCCCGGCAATAAAACCATTTGGATGATAAAAGTGTGCATAGGCAGTATCCCCGGTATAATTGAGTACTGAAGTCAGCTTTCCGTCCTCATCATATCTTTTAAATTCACCTTCAGGCCTGTCATCTGTAAAATAAGCCTCGTACATAATCTGCCCGTCAGGGTATTTTTTTATCCAGTGACCCTGTTTCATGCCGTTTTCATCGGTTCGGTTAAGTATTTCCTGCGGACTTAAAACTGAGAATGGTGTAAGTATAAGAATAAGGAACAGTATGGTCTTTGAAAAGCACATCATGGTTTTTCTGTTATTAATGATGTAAAAATAAAAAAACACTCTGAAAATTTCAGAGTGTCTTTCAATTATATATTGAGACTTTGATTATTTAACCTCTTCGAAATCAACATCAGTAACTTCATCGTCACCGCTGCCTTTGCCTGACTGCCCTTCTTCCTGAGGCCCCTGTTGAGGTCCTGCCTGCTGCTGGGCATCTGCCTGAGCGGATTTATACATATCTTCAGAGGCAGCCTGCCACCTGGCATTAAGGTCATTCAAAGCTTTATCGATAGCTTCCACGTCCTGGTTTTTATGTGCTTCCTTAAGATCTGCAAGAGCCTTTTCTATGGGTTCCTTCTTTTCTGCCGGCAGCTTATCTCCGTATTCCTTGAGTTGTTTTTCGGTCTGGAATATCATACTGTCGGCAGAGTTGATCTTATCAACTTTTTCCTTTGCCTTCCTGTCTTCCTCCTCATTGGCTTTTGCCTCGTCGCGCATTTTCTTGATCTCATCCTCGCTGAGTCCTGATGAAGCTTCAATCCTGATGCTCTGCTCTTTCCCGGTACCCTTGTCCTTTGCTGACACATTGAGTATACCGTTTGCATCAATATCAAAAGTCACTTCAATCTGCGGTATTCCCCTTGGTGAAGGCGGAATGCCGTCAAGGTGGAAGCGTCCTATTGTCTTGTTACCAGCTGCCATTGGCCTTTCTCCCTGCAGTACATGTATTTCAACAGAGGGTTGATTGTCAGCAGCAGTAGTAAATGTTTCATTCTTCTTGGTAGGAATGGTGGTATTGGCTTCTATTAGTTTTGTCATTACCCCACCCATTGTTTCAATACCAAGTGAAAGGGGTGTAACGTCAAGCAGGAGTACGTCTTTTACCTCACCTGTTAGAACCCCGCCCTGGATTGCTGCACCAACGGCCACTACCTCATCAGGGTTAACACCCTTTGAAGGAGCTTTGCCGAAAAATTTCTGCACCACTTCCTGTATTGCAGGTATACGGGTTGAACCACCAACCAGGAGCACTTCGTTGATATCTGAAGCTTTCAGTCCTGCATCTTTAAGTGCAATTTTACAGGGCTCAATAACAGCCTGTATCAGTGAATCGGTGAGTTTTTCAAAATGTGCCCTCGTGAGTGTTTTAACGAGGTGCTTGGGTATCCCGTCAACGGGCATTATATAAGGCAGATTGATCTCTGTGCTTGATGAGCTCGACAGCTCTATCTTGGCTTTCTCTGCTGCTTCCTTGAGACGCTGCAGTGCCATTGGATCTCTTTTCAGGTCAACACCTTCATCTTTCTTAAACTCTTCTGCCAGCCAGTTAATTATTAGCTCATCAAAATCATCCCCGCCAAGGTGAGTGTCGCCATTTGTTGATTTAACTTCGAATACTCCGTCACCAAGTTCGAGTATGGATATATCAAAGGTTCCTCCTCCAAGGTCAAAAACAGCAACCTTGAGGTCTTCCGTCTTTTTATCAAGCCCGTAGGCCAGTGCGGCAGCAGTAGGCTCATTTATTATCCTTTTTACCTGTAATCCGGCAATCTCACCGGCTTCTTTGGTTGCCTGGCGCTGGGAGTCATTGAAGTAGGCAGGAACTGTTATAACAGCTTCCGTAACTTCCTGTCCAAGGTAATCCTCTGCCGTCTTCTTCATTTTCTGCAATATCATTGCGGATATTTCCTGTGGCGAATATTTGCGATCATCAATCTGGACCCTGGGGGTGTTGTTATCTCCTTTAACCACTTTGTAGGGCACACGGGTAATTTCCCTGCTTACATTGTCGTAAGTCTCACCCATGAACCTTTTTATTGAATATACTGTCTTTTCAGCATTGGTGATGGCCTGACGCTTTGCAGGATCACCTACCTTGCGTTCACCATTTTCAACAAAGGCAACAATTGACGGAGTGGTTCTCTTGCCTTCGCTGTTTGGTATCACTACAGGCTCGTTTCCTTCCATCACAGCAACGCATGAATTAGTTGTTCCAAGGTCTATGCCAATTATTTTTCCCATTTTATAACTTATTTTTAAATGTTTTCCAATTTTCCAATCCTTTCAGCAATGATTATGCCATGGGATTTTTATGTGGAATTTATGCTAATATGACATTCAATCGTATTTTTATGTGAATAAACTAAAGCCAGTAATGACAAAAAGGCAGTTATGTCATTTTCGTAGCGGTCAGATCACTTATTATTAAACAAATTTGTAGCTTTACCCTGTGTAATAATAAAATAAGAGGCTATGTCAATCCATAACACGGTTAAGCGGGTTACCACACATGTACTTTCAGAGATGAAGTTAAAAGGTGAGAAGATTACCATGCTCACTTCCTATGATTATTCCATGGCATCAATTGTGGATAAGGCAGGGATTGATGTCATTCTTGTAGGCGATTCGGCATCGAATGTTATGGCCGGGTTTGAGACTACCCTGCCCATTACCCTTGATAATATGATTTATCATGCTGCCTCTGTTGTGCGTGCGGCAAAAAGATCACTGGTAGTGGTGGATTTGCCTTTCGGGACTTACCAGGGAAATTCAAAGGAGGCTCTTTCCTCAGCAATCAGGATAATGAAAGAAACAGGTGCACATGCTGTTAAGCTTGAAGGAGGGGCTGAAATAGCAGAATCAATAGAAAGAATACTGTCTGCCGGCATCCCTGTTATGGGGCACCTGGGCTTAACACCTCAATCAATCCATAAGTTTGGCACCTACGTTGTGCGGGCAAAACAGGAAGAGGAGGCAAAGAGGCTGAAGAGTGACGCCAGGTTACTGGAAGAAAAGGGTGCTTTTGCCATTGTACTGGAAAAAATACCTGCCGTTCTTGCCGGCGAGGTGGCAGAAAGCCTTACTATACCTGCAATTGGAATTGGTGCCGGCAATAAGGTTGATGGACAGGTGCTGGTAATTCATGACATGCTCGGGATTAACCAGGAATTTTCACCGCGCTTTCTCAGGAGATACCATAATCTTTACCAGGAAATAACCGGGGCGGTTCAGGCTTATATCAAAGATGTACGTTCACTGGATTTCCCCAACGAAAAGGAGCAGTATTAATTAAGCCGGTATGGATATTCTATACGAGGACAACCACATAATCGCCGTAAATAAAAAGTGTTGTGAACTGGTGCAGGGAGACAGCACGGGTGATGAGACTCTTTCTGACAGGGTGAAGAAATACCTGGCTGTGAAATACAAAAAGCCGGGTGACGTTTTTCTTGGGGTGGTTCACAGGCTTGACAGGCCGGTAAGCGGTGTTATACTATTTGCACGTACATCGAAAGCCCTGGCCAGATTGAACAGGATGTTCCAGGAAAAAGAGGTGGCCAAGAAATACCTTGCTGTGGTTAGGGAAAGGCCACCCGCAGAAGAAGGCAGTTTAGTGCATTACCTGAAGAAAAATGAGCAACAGAATAAATCCTATGCCTATGATAGCCAGGTGAAGGGTAGTAAAGAAGCTCATCTGAGCTACAGGCTGGTCAGCCGGACAGACCGGTATTATTTACTGGAAATCGACCTCCATACCGGGCGTCATCACCAGATAAGATGCCAGCTGGCCAGGGCAGCATGTGCCGTTAAGGGTGATCTTAAATATGGCTATCCCAGGTCAAATAATGACGGAAGCATATCCCTCCATGCATGGAAAATAAAGTTTATCCATCCCGTTCAAAAACAGGAAATTGAAATTACTGCACCCTTGCCTGATAGCGATATCTGGCCAAAAATAAAACAGCTTAAATAAAAAAATGGCTGCTTCAAAATAAAACAGCCACTTCATTCAAACTGAAAATATCAGAGGTCAGGATGTCAAAATTACCCTCCGGCCCTGATCCCTATTCTGCCTTACATTCACCCTTTTACAGGGATTTTTAACCGTAGATTAGGTGATTATCACGAAATCCGTAGTAAATGTATAACATTATTATCCTGAGTAGGTTAAACTGAGGTTAAATCTAGTTAAGGAAAAGTTAAAAAGTGGATTGTTCTAATTTTATAATTATATTTTTGCATTATGAAGAGGTGGAAGTTCATAGGGCTTATATCTTTGATGCTGGTTTCATTAACAGGCATTATCTGGGTGCAGATAGTCTGGATAAATAATGCCGTAAGAGTGCGCAATGACCTGTTTAACCGATCTGTATTCAACAGCCTGCAGAGCACTGCAAGAAAAATAGAGTCATCAAGGCAACTGGCTTTCTACAGGCAAATGATGGTAGCCGATTCTTTATTACAGTCACAGGCTGATGAGATGCAGACAGTTCCCTTTGCCGGGAATGGGAAAGCGCCGGTGCAGGGATATGGAGGACTGAGCGGCGTAGGGGAGAGCTTTTCCTTCCAGCTGACAGATGATGGCAATAATGTGCAGGTGCTGGGAGATTACCAGCAGTACTTCATTACCGACAGCAATGAGAAGATAATCCCGAAGGCCAATATCGAAGTAAATGACCCGGGCCCTCTGAATATTAATAATGACAGGTTCAGATCATGGCTTATGAAAAAATCCAGCGACCTTCGCCGGATGGGCGACAAAATGATTTCTGAGCTGTATGAATGGGAACTTAACAGTCCGGCCGACAGAGACGAAATATTATCAGTTCTCTACAGTGAGCTCGCAAACTCCGGAATTACATTACCTTTTGAATTTGCTGTTATTGAGGATAACAGGGTAATTGGCGGGATGTATGAGAAAGTTAGCCCGGCCGACCTTTTAAGCAGCAATTATACAGTTAACCTGTTTAATGACAGGTTGATACGTCGAAATACGAGACTTTCCGTAGTCTTCCCTGAACGCAGGAACTATATCCTCTCTTCGATGTCCTTACTGCTTGGTGGCTCTCTCCTTTTCAGCATGATAATACTCATTACCTTTGCCCTGAGCATATTCTTTATCATAAGGCAAAAGAGAATATCTGAAATGAAATCGGACTTTATAAATAATATGACCCATGAGTTTAAAACACCCATTGCAACCATTTCACTTGCTGCTGATACAATAAGTAACACTAAAATCATAAATGACGAAAGCAGGGTAAAGCACTTTATAGGCATGATAAAGAAGGAAAATGCAAGAATGAACAAGCAGGTTGAGAATATACTCCAGATTTCATCTCTTGACAGGAAAGAAATGGAATTCAGTTTTTCCAGTGTGGATATGCATTCAGTGATAGAGAGATCGATAGAAACCATTGAAATACAGGTGGAAGGACGAAACGGGAATATCTTTTTCTACCCCGAGGCCGGCGACCCTCTTGTCTATGGTGACAGGGAACACCTTACTAACCTGGTGCATAACCTTCTTGATAACGCAAATAAGTACAGTGTGAGCGAACCCGAGATAACACTGAGCACTCTTAATAAGAATGGTAATTTTGTATTATCTGTATCTGACAAAGGGATAGGAATGTCCAAAACCGTTCAATCAAAGATATTCGACAGGTTTTACCGGCAGTCCGGTGGTAATATCCATAATGTTAAGGGTTTCGGGCTTGGCTTGAGTTATGTTAAAGCTATAGTCGACGCGCATAATGGTGATATTAATGTATTCAGTGAAGCAGGCAAGGGCACAACATTTGAAATATCCATACCACAAAACGAAGACATCCTATGAGTGATATATCAAAAATACTTCTTGTAGAAGATGATCTCAGCTTTGGTTCGGTTCTAAAATCATATCTTGAAATCAATGATTTTACTGTTGAATGGGTTGATGATGGCAAAAATGCCATCCCTGCTTTCAGGAAGGGACAATTCAACCTGTGTATACTGGATGTTATGCTGCCCAATGTAGATGGCTTCACCATAGCTTCGGAAATAAGGGCTATCAACAGGACAATACCCTTGATTTTTCTGACAGCGAAGAAACTGAAAGATGATGTTCTGCACGGTTACGGTCTCGGTGCGGATGACTATATTACCAAGCCTTTCGACACTGATATACTCCTGGCCAAGATAAAAGCCATTACAAGTCGCAGGGAAGGGATGAAAAGAATCAGTGACGATATTAAAATAGGCAAATATACCTTCAACACAAAAATCAGGTCACTTAAGTCAGGGCAGGAGGAAAGAAAGCTCTCTCCCAAGGAAGCCCAGCTCCTTGAACTTCTTGCACAGTCGCCCAATAGCCTGGTTAGCCGGGAGACTGCATTAAAAACCATATGGGGGTCCGATGATTATTTTACTGCAAGGAGCATGGATGTTTATGTTACGAAGCTGAGAAAATACCTGTCGGGCGACAGCAATATTTCAATAAAAAACATTCATGGTGCGGGCTTCCAGATGCTTATTGACAGTGATGATTAAGGCCGCAGTGCAGAGCTGCTGAAATGGAGGGGCAGCAGGTTTTCGATACCGTCAATCACATAAATCCTTGATTTCCCGTAAAGGATTATCCTGATTTTACTTCCTGACCGGTCTTCCTCTTCCGATAATACCTGCCTGCATTTACCGCATGGAGATACCGGCATATCGGTAAAATCTTTCCCCTTTCGTGCACATATTGCAATTGCCATAATTACAGATTCCGGATAATTTGCCCCTGCACAGGCAACAGCGGTATGTTCAGCACAGATACTGACCGGGAAAGAAGCATTTTCCCTGTTGTTTCCCCTTACTATTTCCCCGGTGTCAAGCCTCAGTGCTGCACCTACCGAAAAATCAGAGTACGGTGAATATGCATTTTTGGCTGCCTGCATCGCTTCACTGATGAGTTTCCGGTCATCACCACCGAGCTCTTCCGGACCGGCATATTCTTGAAGTATCAGTTTAATTATTTTTTCCCTTGCCATAGCTTCAGTATGTCCTGCAAAATAATGAAAAATTTTTCAAGCCCTTGTTCTATTTGCGTGAGGAAGGCAAAAATTTGATAATTATGGACTATTATTTAATATCTTCACGTTTATACGGGTGTAAATACATTTAAGCTTATTATTTTTAAGGCAAATTATTCAGATGAGAGCTCTTCCATATATACTATTAGCGACCCTGCTCTTCTCTTCGTGCCAGTCCGCAAGGTGGGCAAGGACTGAAAGCATTCCGGCGGATGAAAACCCCGACATTGAAAAGTACATTAAAGAATATGCTGATCTGGCTATGAGCGAGATGCGCAGAACGGGGGTGCCGGCCAGCATTACTTTAGCCCAGGCTGTGATTGAAAGTGATTACGGGCGCAGCAGGCTTGCAAGCACAGCCAATAATCATTTTGGGATAAAATGCCATAAGGAATGGACTGGAAGAAGGATTTATCACAATGACGACAGGCGCAGTGAATGCTTCAGGAGATACAGGGATGTGAGTGAATCGTTCAAAGACCATTCTGATTTCCTGGTTGATGGATCAAGATATAGTTTCCTCTTCTACCTGGAACAGGACGATTACAGGGGTTGGGCCAGGGGGCTTAAGAGTGCCGGATATGCGACCAATCCGAGATATGCCGATATGCTTATTGATATGATAGAAAAAAATGATCTTCATGTTTATGATCAAATGGTACTGGGTGCTAAAAAGCCTGATCAGGGTAAAATTTATGCTTCCTTGAATACTGAAAAAGCAGACAGAATAAAGAAAACCGGTGATGTCAATGATCGTAGCGATCTTGTTGCAGATGCCTATACAGTCGACAGGGGGAGCAGGGTTAAGGTCAGAAACATGGTTGAATATATCACCGTTAACGAGCATGATACCTTTGAAAGCCTGGCCGCCGAATTCGGATTGTTAAGCTGGGAATTATACAGGTTTAATGATCTTGAAGATGATACCGAACTAAGGCCGGGCCAGATACTTTATCTCCACCCAAAAAGAAACATGGCAGAGCGGGGCAAGGAATATCATATTGTGAATGAGGGAGAGACAATGCACAGTATATCACAACTGTATGGTATCAGGCTCAGGGTCCTGTACAGGAAGAACAGGATGAAACCGGGCTATGAACCACCCCCGGGAACCGAGCTGTGGCTGAGAAAAACTAAGCCTGAAGGCCTTTGATAATCAGTGTATCATTAATATCGAAACCCCTGAGGAATTCACTTACATGCATTAATTTTCGCCCTTCCATCTGCAGCCTTTCTATATCAATGGCACATCCTCCGGTTCCTATCCTCAGATAGGTTTTATCGTCACTGTCGATCTGTCCGGGTTTTAAATTTTCATATTGTTTAAGGCATTTGCATTTACCTATTTTTACGATATGGTCCTTACCGGCCTTCCTGAAGATTGTTCTTGCTCCCGGTTGCGGATATAAACCGCGAATGAAATTATAAACATCATTGTTTTTCATATTCCAGTCAATGTAACAATCCCTGGTGTGGATTTTCGGAGCTTTTTTTAGCATTTCATTATCACCCAGGAGGCTCGACTGGTCTATTGTTTTAACATTGCCCCTGGCAAGGGCTTTAACTGTTTTAACCACCAGTTTTGCTCCTTCCCTCATTAGCTTGTCATGCATGTTACCGGCACTGTCATCTGCAGCAATATTAACCTTCTTCCTGAAAAGTATTTTACCCGTATCTATATTGCCGTCAATAAGGAAGGTTGTCAGGCCTGTGGTTTTTTCTCCGTTAATGATAGCATGATGAATAGGTGCTGCCCCCCTGTACTGTGGAAGCAGGGAAGCGTGCAGGTTAAAGGTGCCTTTAGTGGGAATTTTCCATACTTCTTCAGGCAATTTCCTGAAGGCCACAACAACGATAATATCAGGCTTGAGGCCGGCAATCTCTTTGATGAAAGAAGGATCATCCAGGTTAAGGGGCTGGATGAGATTAAGTAAGTTTTCTGTGGCATATTCAGCTACGGCTGACCTTTGGATTTTCAGTCCCCGGCCTGCAGGTTTGTCGGGAGCACTCACCACACCGACAATATTATAATCATTTATGAGAAGCGACCCGAGGCTGGGTACTGCAAATTCAGGTGTTCCCATAAAAATGATTCGCGGTGGGGTCATTGATTTTCCTTTAAAGTTTACTCTTGGGATGTTTATAACAACTGATATAGTGACCCATTTTATCGGCCTTGGTCTGCAGGTAAAATTCGTTATGGGGGTTAGGAGTGATCTCCAGGGGAATGGTTTCAACAATTTCAATGCCGTAGCCTTCGAGTCCGGCTCTTTTAACCGGGTTATTAGAGATAAGTTTAACCTTACCCAGGCCAAGGTCTCTCATTATATTGGCACCAATTCCATAATCTCTTTCATCTTCTCCAAATCCAAGTTCCAGGTTTGCTTCAACCGTATCCAGTCCCTCTTCCTGCAATTTGTAAGTACGTATTTTATTGAATAAGCCTATTCCCCTCCCTTCCTGGCTAAGGTAAATAACTGCTCCCTTGCCTGCCTCCTCAACCATTTCCATTGCCTTATGCAGCTGTGGTCCGCAATCGCAGCGCAGTGAGCCAAAAATATCTCCGGTAAAGCAGGAGGAGTGTATTCTTACCATCACAGTTTCATCCTTTGTCCATGATCCTTTTACCAGGGCTGCATGTTCAAGATGATTACTTAACTGCCTGAACGGGATAAAATCAAATTCTCCGTGCTCGGTGGGCAGATGGACTCTCAGTCCCCTTTCAAGGATACTCTCTTTTTCCAGCCTGTATTTTATAAGATCACTTATCGAGATTATTTTAATATTGAATTTTTCTGACAGTTTCAGCAGGTCGGGAAGACGGGCCATTGATCCGTCTTCATTCATTATTTCAACAAGTGTTCCTCCGGGTCGGAGACCTGCCAGCCTTGTAAGATCAACGGCCGCTTCTGTATGTCCGGCACGCCTGAGCACACCTTTTGATTTGGCCTTTAGCGGAAAGATATGCCCCGGTCTGCCCAGGTTTTCGGGCCTGGTACGGGAGTCAACAAGGGCATTGATGGTAAGACACCTGTCATGTGCTGATATGCCGGTGGTTGTGCTTTTACTGATAAGATCCACACTTACCGTAAATGGGGTATCATAGGCAGAGGTGTTTTTTCCGACCATCAGCTCCAGTTCAAGCTCCTCACATCTTTCTTCAGGCAGGGGTACGCAGATAAGCCCTCTGCCGTGAGTGGCCATAAAATTCACAATTTCCGGGGTGGTAAGCTCAGCAGCGCAAATAAAATCACCTTCGTTTTCCCTGTCTTCATCATCTACCACAATAATCAGCCTTCCCCTTCGTATCTCTTCAATTGCTTCATCTATGGTATGAAATGGATTTTTTGGTATATTATTTTTTGTCATTGGATTTTAATACTGTATCTGTCTCGATTATGGTGCAAAAGTATGATTTGTAAGCCAAAATACATAGACAAAACACTAAAAATACCCCCGGGCTATTTATGACTTATGTCATGGGCCAGGTATTTTTTTTCGGACGGCTTATTCACCGGCCCATAAATTCTTCAATTATAAGGGGAACTTTTTATTGCTTATCAGCAGACTCAGCCTTGTTCACGGATTGTGTTAAACCAAGTTTTTTTCCTATGTTTTTGAAGAAGGCTGTGTATGTTTCCTTATTCATTATGGCTGCATCTGAAGTGGCTTTATAGGTAAGAAAGATACCCACTCCCATTAATATAACCGTTGATTCCCACATCCCAAATGGTACCGGGGCAATCCCTTCCTTAGCGGCCTTTTCCCCGAAAAGGGTGAGGACATACCAGATAACAAAGAAGAGAACAGCAATAACTACGGGCGTACCCAGTCCGCCTTTCCTTATTATGGCTCCCAGCGGGGCTCCTATGAAAAAGAAAATAATGCATGAAACGGCAAGGGTTAGCTTCCTGTGCCATTCGGCTTTGAATTTCAGTATATGCTTTAATTCGGCATACCTTATATTACTTTTTTCTTCTATATACTGCAGACCTGACCTGGCCTGGTTAAGGGAATGGGAGACCACCATCTGTTGCTGTATAGGATCAAGCGAAGCATAAAGGCTGTCAACACTGAAAACCAGGTTTTCTATTTCCACCGTATCACTTTTTATATCTCTGGTGTAGTAATTTCTCCTGGAGTATATTTTTGATGTTTTATATTCACGCACGTAACTTTCCTCCCGTGTTTTCAGTCTTTCGCTTAGTGAATCAATGTAATATTCAAGCTGGGCCATATTCTGCATGGTCTGGTGCGACTTGAACAGGTTTAGGTCGGAACGTTCCAGGTCGAAGCCACTCAGTTCTATTATCATTACCTGTTCACTGAAACGGTCTGACCTGAAGGGATATTTCTTCTGGCTTGCCGATCTGCCTTTTTCTTCTATATCGTTATAGGCGTAGCCGTTATAGAGTGTGAATATCAGTCCTGACTCATCCGGTGTCATGTTCATATAGCCCGAGTCAGCCATTACCAGCGATTTATTTCCCTGTGTGTCCCTGTGATCATAAATAAGTATCTTTTCAAGCTTGTTGGTTTCAGGGTCTTTCTTACCTATTTTGATACTGAAACCATCTATCCCGTTATAAAAAGTACCAGCCTGGATATTCAGTTCAGGTCTCTTCTGTGTAATATCATACATCAGGGTTTTAGCCTTCCTGTTCGCATAGGGTACTACATTATTGGAAAAGAAAAAAGAGCCTATGCTTATCAGGACAATGAATATGATAAGAGGCCGCATTATTCTCTGCAGTGATATGCCCGATGATTTTATTGCTGTTAGCTCAAAGTTCTCACCCATGTTGCCGAAAGTCATAAGCGCAGCCAGGAGAATGGCAAGGGGCAGGGCATTTGGTACAAAGACAAGGGTAAAGTGGAATAAAAGCTCAGCCAGCACATCCAGTTCAAGACCTTTGCCCGCCAGGTCGTCGATATACATCCACAGGAATTGAAGGACAAATACAAACAGGACGATAAAAAATGTAAGTATTTGCGGTCCAATGAAGGATTTTAAAACCAGCCAGTCTAATTTCTTCATCATAGTGCTAAGCTAGGGGCTTCAAAGCTACTAAATAAAATTCTATTTATTTAAAAATGACATAAGGGGAAGGCCCTGGAGGACTTATGCATAAATCGTGCCCGTTTTACAATCCCAGTGCCCGCTTGAGCTCAGTTATCTGTGTATCCCAGAGATAAATGGCGTCTTCTCTCTCACTTTCTTCGGCAAAATCGGTAATAAAGAGAGCCACATCCCCGGTCAGTTCATCAATATCAAGTTTAAACTCAAAGTATCTGTCCTCATTTTCGGCTGTTTCAGCCCACTTGAATCGCACATGTTTATTTTCCCTGAGTTGTACCAGTCTTGCCCTGTGTTCGGTATTATCCCAAATAAAAATAAAATCATCACCGTCGATGTGTACATCATCGGCGAACCATTCGGCCAGTCCTTCTGCGGTACTTAATCTTGGAAACAGTACTTTTGGTGAGCTGTTCAGATTGTATTCGAGTTCATATTTTGATTTCATCAATTCAATTTTTGACAAATATTTTACGATCTTACGCAATATAGAAAAAATAACATTAATAAAAAACCATATTGATATATTGGAAGGATGTATTATATTTGCACCCGCAAAAGCAGGGGAGATGACAACGCGGTGCATGTACCCGCAAAACATGGCGAGATAGCTCAGATGGTTAGAGCGCATGATTCATAATCATGAGGTCCCGGGTTCAATTCCCGGTCTCGCTACAAAACTATAAAGCTCCGGAGCAATGCTCCGGAGTTTTTCATTTTCTGGCAGTATCAAGCTTGCTTGGAATACTGCCAGAAAATGAGAAACTCAATGATTTGCGCAGCAAATCAGAGCTTTATAGTCTTGTTAAGCACCCCCTCAGGGAATCACGAACCGACCACAAGGAGGTTCGTAATTCCCGCACTTTAGCGCGGCATCCTTGAATTTCCCTGTAAATCAACCCATTCGAGGAATCACGAACCGACCACAAGGAGGTTCGTAATTCCCGCGCAGCTGTAAGATTCTTACCACGAACCCGAGGCGCCGCCACCCCCTGAGGAGCCACCACCACCCGAGAAGCTGCTGTGCGACCCGCTGCTGCCTGAACTCCATGAACCGCCCGAACTACCTGTGGAAAATGCAAAGCCACCGATTGATGCCCTCCCTTTCGTTCGCAGATCTTCCTTTGCCTTCTTATACCAGTCTTTGTTTCTTAAGAATAATTTGGCAACAGGAAAGCCGATGAGGTAGGTAAGGAAACAGATCAGGGCTCCTTTTGATCCGAGCACGACTATCGGGAACATAGCCCAGAAGGGTATAAGGAAAAAATAAAGGAATCGACCGGCACCAGGATTGATAATGCCCATGGCCGTAAATAATCCCAGTATACCAAAGATAAAGCCACCAAGGAGGATACGGGCGGTGAAGGGCAGCTCGGGATTCTCAAAGTCTGAAAAAAAAGCATCCCCCGGGGAAGCGGCTTCCTTTCCTGCCTCTTCAATTGCCGGTACATCACCTCCTTCAAGAATGGTAATAACAGCACTTACCCCCCCGCTGATCCCACTATCGTAGTCACCTCCTCTGAAGGCCGGTGCCATAATCTTATCAATTATGGCCGCTGCTTCCAGATCAGTAAGAATACCTTCCAGTCCATATCCTACCTCTATTCGCATACGCCTTTCACCAGGCACCACAATGATAAGAATACCGTTATCCTTATCTTCCTGGCCCAGCTTCCACTCATTGAAAACCCTGTTGGCAAAATCTTCAATATTTTCACCTTCAAGTGAAGCCAGTGTCAGGATAACAATCTGGTTTGTTGTTCTGATCTCGTTTTCTTTAAGCGTTTCGCTAAGTGATTCCCGGGTATTATCAGAAAGGATCCGGGCATTGTCGTTCACGCGACCTGTCAGATAGGGGACTTCTGTACTACTTACAAGCTGGCTATGAGCTATAAGCACAGATACCAAAATAATTATGTATCTCTTATTAATCATTATTCTTATTCGATAATTTCGTTGGCTAATTCTTTTTTATCAGGTCCTGTGTCCAGGGGTGGACATAGTGCTTCAACAAGTCCATTCAGACCTGTTTCCATGGCATCCTTCATATTCTTTTGTTTAAGGGCTTTGGTCATTTTTGATATAATATTTTTAAGCACATCAGCAGTTAACCTGTCTCTCACTCCTTTATCAGGAAGTATGACAACCTGTCTCTCGAACTGGCTGACAAGGATCAGAATCCCTCTGCGACTTTCAGTATCGAATAATTCACGTGACAGGAAGAGGGCTTCAGCATACTGTAAAGATTCTGTTTCCCTGCGATTCCTGGAAAGAAAGAACCTTGCGAACCCTGGAAATAAAAGGGTGAGGGCTGCAAGCAGGGCCCCACATGCAAAAATTGTGAGTATTGAGAAAAGAATAACTGTATCATATATCCACCCTAACAAAACAAGATGAATCACAAAAACCGTCAGTCCGGCAAGGGATGCACCCATGGCGAAAGCCTTCCAGGGAAGTTCCGCATAAGAGTCACTCCTTTTGACTGTGGCCAGTACTATTTGTGCCTTTGTCTTCAATTCAGATTCGGATATCAGTTTGTCGAGCCGGGCCCGATCAAGATCAGAAAAAATGTGCTTCATTATTTATTTATTAGTAATCCAAGAACGAGGCTTTCAATAATTTTTTTTACTCTTAAATAGCTTAATCAAATTTAGTATTTACCATGAAATACGTATGTATACTGCAGGTATTATTTTAATAGAATTTTTAAGGGGTACTTATAATGCAAGACCTTGCCTGACAAATGAATTAACTATTACATGCCAGTATAGTACGACAGGACCTTAAAACATAAAACAATTCCGTCTTTGAAAAATAACTTTTGGCTGACAAATATCAATATTTCATACATCCCTTTGTTTTAACATACTTTAACGAAAAATTTTGTTTTTTGATTGTTACCGGCGGATAAAATCACGTCATAATATATCCACCTGATTATTTCAGACGGAAAACAAAATGATTTTTTAATAATAAAAGTATTTATTCAAATGAAGAGAAGAGTACCTTTCCTTGCTATGATTTTTATCCTGAGTATTTTCAGTTTCACAAATTGCAGTGAAGCAGAGAAGGAATATGATTGCAATATGTCCGGTACCATAAGAGTATTTGGCACAGATAAAATATTTTCAGGATTACCATATATTGTCTATGTTGACGTTGATACTGATCCATACAACGGTAATCATGTAAAATCATTTGAGGGTATTTACGTCGAGGGTGAGCTTCATTATGCAATTAATATCCGGGATGTAGAAGAGGGTTTTTATTATGTTTATATGATGATGGATATTTCAAAGGGACTAGTCAATGTAGGGTTCTACGGTGCCGACCCGATTTCAGGGGAAACCCCGCCTTCTCCAAATGTGTATTTAAAATGCAGAACCGTGCTGGACTGGGAGATTTATTATAAAAGCTTAGAAGGTTAATATCCATTCGCCTCCCGCCTCTCTTGATAGCTCTCCACTGCCCGTTCCGCCAGTACCCTTGTGGCATTGACAACCGGAAGCTCTACGCGATCAGGATTATAGGCAAGTGGTATTTCCGTGCAACCCAGTACTATCACTTCTGCCCCCCGGTCGGCCAGGTGTTGACCTGCAATGGCCAGCAGATCCTCGTTTAACTGTGGATCAGTCTTTGCTTTTATGCCGTAAACGGCTTTCATTACGATGTTAATCTCTATGGAATCGATGGGGGTAAGTACCTCAAAGCCTTTAGCTTCCAGTTCTGTATTATAAAGACCCGATTCAATTGTACCAGTGGTTGCCAGCAAGCCGACTTTTTTTACGCCGGGATACCTGTCTGCTACTTCAGAAGCTGTTTCCCTGATCATGTGAATTATGGGAATATCGACGGTTTCCTGCATATAGTCATAAAAATAGTGAACTGTATTGCATGGTATTACAATGAATGATGCTCCGGCATCTTCAAGTTTCTTCAAACTGAACCTGAGATAGGGCTTAATCACTTCCCCTCCATTGGCTATCGATTCCATCCTGTCAGGTACACTGGGATTACTGAAAATCAGTGTGGGTATATGCTCCTGGTCCTTCTCCGCAGGTGTAAGTTCCAGGATCTGCCTGTAAAGATCAGCCGTTGCTTCCGGACCCATGCCCCCGAAGATACCCAGAATAACCTCATTGCCCGGCAGGACTTTTTCTTCTTGAGTCTTACATCCAGCTGATATAACAAGTAATAGAGTTAAATAGATAATCTGTTTCATTATTAAATCTTTAATCGTTTAATCGGTCTGTTGAGCAAGTAACTAGTATCGCGCAACGAGCAACGAGATTTCTGACCCGTCCTAAATAATTCACCTCTTCTCCAGCCATAGGTTCCGTACTCGTGAGTTGGTAACTTTCATCCCGGTGACTTTCTTCCCTTTGCGTACTATGTCTATCTTACCAATAAACCCGCTGTCTGAGATAAGAACATCTTCCTTCAGGCTTTCAAGCTCAAATTCGCCATGCCTTGTCTGGTAGCCGTAGAGCTTCCCGTCCCTGATATAGAACCTGTATTGAGTTTCAAGTTCGGGCGACCAGTATTCACCGGCTATTCCGGAGAGGTACTTATCTGTCACAAGGAATTTATCGGTTTTTGTCCCCTTCCTGAACTGTCCGTCGCTATGGATTATTATGGATGCCGGTGATGTATTGATCAGGATTATCTTAATGTCCCTCTCATTATTAAACAGAACAGTATCGCTTGCCGTATGTATCTCTGTTTTCCTTCCGCCGGTATACAGGCAGTAAAGTGTGTCGTTTTCCGATAAAATTTCAAATAGTCTGGTGTCAAGACCTTCTATTTCATAGGTGCCGAAAAATTTTTCAATTGAGGCATGGTCCACAGGCATTTCTTCATAGTTAATGGCAGATTTTTCTTCTTTCTCTTTACCCAGGAGTATATCGGATATATTGTTTATTTTTCCTGTTACGTCCGAAGAAGAGAAATTTGTAAGAACCACAATTTCAGTCTGATACTCCGGGAAAGTGCAGGCATATGACCTGAAGCCACCTATGGACCCGCTGTGGGAGATCCTTGTCTCGTCTTTATAATCGTCTATCCTTACGCCAAAGGCATAATCATTTGGCTTACCGTTATTGAAGGGATCCAGAGTGAGCATCAACGAAAAAGCTTCCTGCCATCCTTCAGGGGAATTATAGTAATACCTCATCCATTTAAGCAGGTCGGCTGCTGTTGAGTGGATGTTCCCGGAACCGGTATATGCCCAGTATTCTGTTGCCCTTACAAAGCCACTGTTATAAGAGCCATTATATGATGTGGCGTAATTATGGGCTATCCTGTTGTATTTATCCTCAACATAGGTATTATACAGTCCCAGGGGCTCGAATATTTCTTTGCTCATCCAGTCCGCAAACTTTTCGCCCGTAATCTTTTCAATTATTATAGCAGATAGAATATAACCTGTATTACAGTACATATATTCGGATCCGGGTTCAAAATTAAGATCCTCCTGCATGGTCATGAACCTGAGCAGGTCATCGTTATTTTTCATATCATCATCCCTCCAGCCGGCAAGGGCAAGCAGGGTGTGGAGGCTACGTAAACCACTGGTATGATGCAGCATATGCCGGAATGTTATTTTATGACCAAAATCAGGCATTTCGGGCAGGTATTGCCTTATATCATCATCTATGTTTAGTTTTCCCTCCAGGTGGAGCTTAACGATGCCCATGGCTGTAAACTGTTTTGAGACCGAGGCTATATTGAATTTTGTTCCGCAGGTGTTAGGTACCAGGTATTCCATACTGGCCAGGCCGTATGCCTCTGAAAACACAGGTATGCCATTGACCGCAATACCCACGGAGCCACCGGGACTGTTTGGGCGGTTCCATTCAAGGAAGAGACTGTCGATAGCCTTGAGTTTGTCCTCGGGTATCTGTGCAGAGGAAAGCACCGGGAAAAGGAGGAGAAGGATTATCAATGAGGCGAAGGGTTTTATATATTTCATATGTTCAGAGGTTTAGGGGTTTAGGGCTTGTTGAACCCAGCCACAATCACTGGCTGTTCGCAAACTCGCACCGGATCTTCGGGGCGCGGTTTATAATTCGTCTCCCGGGACCATTCCGGTATGACTGGTCAGGATATATTTAAATTCAGATGGTGGAGGCAATTTCCTGATTGATTCAATCTGTGTCTCCGTGTCCATATTTATTATGTCAAAGAAATTAGTGTATTTCCCGTTCAGAATAATAAGGTTGTCACCTGTCAAAAGGTAGTCGTCATTCACAATAAAACAGCATGAACCCGGAGTATGGCCCGGGGTGTGCAGTACCCTTACAAGAAAAACGTTTATATTAAGAATTTCATCTGACCTGATAAGGTTGTAATCATCGTATTTCCATTTGGATTTGAAAATAAATCTTGCTGTTTCACCTGTAACCATCTGTTCTTCCTCCTCATGCAGAAAAATCTTTGCATTTTCAAAAGCCTTGAGGGCCCCGGAATGGTCCGGATCGGAATGGGTCAGGATAACTGTAAGAATATCATCAGGATTTATCTCAAGCTTGCTTAATTCTTCGATGACTCTATTTTTGTTTATGCCTCCATCTATCATTAAATAACCGTCATAGCCCTTAAAGATATAAGCATTAACATACTTATCCCTGATACAGAAAACACTGTCGTTAATTGCATGTGTTTCTGCCGGTGTCATTTGCTTCATCGCATATGAGTACCTGAAGATCATTATAATGACAAAAATGAGGAAGACACCAGCAATCATTGCCAGTACTGCTAGTGTGCGTTTAAGGGTTTTATTCATGAGAAGTGTTATTTAAGACAAAAGACAAAAGGCAAAAGATAAAAGTAAGAAGATAAAAGTAAAAAGTAAATAGGGAAAAGTAAAAAGTAAAAAGTAAAAACCACAACATGGTTGTCTTTCTCGATTGTTCTAGAAACCCCGGGTTCTCCAGCTCAAATATTACGCTCTCTCAAAAACCTAATAATTAACAATATAGCAATTCGTCTTCCGACGAATGTTGAAATATACAACATATGGTGTAAAATACTACACACCATTTAACAAGCTGATAAAAAGACTGTTCACACCTAATTCTGTGTAAGAGTGTTGAATAATACTACACAGAGAACAGTTTTAAAATTTGCCTAAAATCTCATAACAAACAGATAAACAGATAAATACAGACCTTGGCACCATTATTGGCATGACATAATTGAATGAAAGAATTAAGTCACCAAGAAGAATTAAATAAATGCAAAAGTCAGTAATCATGAAAAAGTTAATTGTTTTAATCGGTTTCGTGGCACTTATATCAGTATTAAATATTAACGTGTCACCAGCTTATGCACAATCTCAGGACGAGGCAGTGCATTTGATTGTCAGCCCCGAATTGTCCGGACTGGTATCAATGTGGATTACCGAATACTCAAAGGAAAACCCTGATGCTCAAATAAAAAGTTCAGACATAAAAGACGAGGCAGGTATTAATGAACTTAAGAAGGAAGGTACCCTGGGATTGGTAACGGAAGAATACCTTCGCTCACTTGACGGTTCTTCATTATGGACCATGGTTGTTGCAAGGGATGTGATTGTTCCTGTAATAAGTTCAAAGAATCCATTCAGTGAACAGATAAGCACAAAAGGCATATCGCCGGGGCAGTTTTCGGGTATCTATACTGAGCCCGGTTTGCTTACCTGGGGTAAAGTCCTTGCTACCGGTGATAACACAGCTATCAATTGTTATTGCCTGGATGATGAGTCACTTAAATTTTCTCTTTCGCAGTTCCTGCAGGCAGAAAATCTGCGCAGCAACATAAAAAATGTGAATAGCAACAGCGAGTTAATCGAGTATATAAGGAATGACAAATATGCTATTGGTTTCTGCAGACTTTCCGGAATAATCGATTACGAAGAGCACGGCGTAAGAGAAGGCTTGCAGATTGTGCCTGTCGATATCAACGGTAACGGGACCCTGGAGCATAATGAGAATATTTATTCATGCCTCAATGATTTTAACAGGGGAGTCTGGATAGGCAAATACCCTGGTTCACTTTGCAGGAATATACATATAGTATCATCTGAAGCACCTGTTGACGTTAAGGAGAAAGGCTTCATCAGCTGGATTCTTTCGGGAGGGCAGGCTTATATATCAGAAGCCGGTTTTTCAGAGCTTATACCAGGTGAGAGGCAACCTAAGATTGAAGCTCTTAATGCGGCTGATATGCTTGTTGTTGACAGCAAAAAGCAACCGGTAAAGGCAGCTACCATACTTTTTATAGCAGCAACAGTTTTGCTTGCAGCATTCCTGATCTTCCTGGTGGTGAAACTTGTGAAAGCTTCAGCAAAAGAGCCTGCAACTGTATTCAGCAAGGGTGCTTCTGTCTTTAATGAAGAATCCCTGGTGGCTCCGGCCGGATTATTCTATGATAAAACACATACATGGGTCTTTATGGAGAAAGACGGCAGGGTTAAAGTAGGCATAGATGATTTTCTTCAGCATGTTACCGGTAAAGTGACGAAAATTAAAATGATAGATCCCGGGCTCAAAGTAAAAAAAGGCGAAACCCTTATCAGCCTTGTTCAGGATGGCAAACAACTTGATATCTGCTCACCTGTTTCAGGACGTATAGCGGAAACCAACCATGAACTTGCTTTTAACGCCTCAATGCTTAACAATTCACCTTATGCAGAAGGATGGATTTATAACATTGAACCCGATAACTGGCTGAAAGAAACAAGAAAATATTTCATGGCAGATAATTACCGACAGTGGTTAAAAACTGAATTCACGAGATTAAAGGATTTTATTGCAGGAGCAGTAAAGTTGAATGACCTGAATTATTCTCATGTTGTACTCCAGGATGGAGGAGAAATAAAAGACAGGCTTATGGAGAATTTCGGACCGGATGTCTGGGAAGAATTTCAGAGGGGATTTATCGACCCTGTCGTATAATAACAAATTAACGGAAATACTACAGAAACTTACACACCAAATAAATTCTAAAGTAATGAATATAAACAGACGAAACTTTCTGAAAGCATTGGGCCTGACCGGTGTCGCTGTGGGAACCGGGAAAAAGCTGAATGCAGCAGCAGCAGTCAAAAAAGACAGTGACAAAGAGTTTAATGCCATCCTTTATGATTCAACCCTCTGTGCCGGATGCCAGGGCTGTGAATGGGAATGTGCCCTGGAGCACAGCCTGCCGGATCCCGATATTGAGGATATCCCCGAGGTAGGGAAAATCAGGAAAACAAATGAAACAAGAAGAACGGTCATTAACGTGTATTCAACTTCAAAAGGGGAAGCATATGTAAAAAATTCCTGCAAACATTGTAATCAGCCTGCCTGTTCAACTGCCTGCCTGACCAAGGCGATGTACAAAACAGAAGAAGGCCCGGTGATATGGAGGGATGAAAAATGCATGGGTTGCCGCTATTGCATGGTTTCCTGTCCCTATGATGTTCCAAAATTCGATTATCACAGTTCTAATCCTGATATAGTTAAGTGTGATATGTGCTGGGACAGGGTTAAGGAAGGAAAATTACCTGCCTGCGTTGAAGGCTGTCCGGCAGGTGCACTGATCTTCGGAACAAGAAGGGAAATGCTGGCTGAGGCTCGTAAAAGAATCAATGATAACCCTGATCAGTATTATGATCATATCTATGGGGAGTATGAGGCGGGAGGTACCAGTGTATTATACCTTTCGCCAGTTCCCTTCGAAGAAATTGGCTTTAATACCAGTGTGATGAATAAGCCCTATCCTGAACTCACAAAGGGCTTCCTCTACAGTGTCCCGGCAATCTTTGTTCTCTGGCCGGCAATACTGCTGGGGATAAATAAAGCAACCAGTCGTAAAAACAATCAAATCGAAGAAGAAAATGAGTAATACTGATATAGCACTAAACAGCGAAAATGGCAGGAGATCCTTTGGGAGTTTCCTGGCAAATGAATTCAAACCCAAGGGAAAATTATTCACACCTTTTAATCTTATTTCCATACCTGTAATAATAATTGGTATTATACTTATTGTTATACGTTTTGCTAAAGGACTCGGTGCTGTGACCAATCTTAGCCAGGAAACTCCCTGGGGTTTGTGGATTGGTTTTGATGTGGTTACAGGGGTCGCATTTGCCGGCGGTGCCTATGTGGTCACCTTCATGGTATACATACTGAATCTGAAAAAATACCATACGATTGTGAGGGTAACGGTTCTGAACGGCTTCCTTGCCTATGTATTTTATGCCGGAGCCCTTCTGCTGGACCTTGGCAAACCGTGGAATGTTATAAATCCTATAATAGGAAACAGTTTTGGAGTAAGTTCGGTATTATTCCTGGTAGCCTGGCACTTCCTGCTGTACATGATAGCGGAGCTGATTGAATTTTCTCCGGCTATTGCTGAATGGCTGGGAGCAAAACGGGCTCGTAAAATACTCTCAGGGATGACACTAGGAGCTGTTATACTGGGTATAACCCTGTCAACCCTGCACCAGTCAGGCCTCGGAGCTCTCTATCTTACTGCAAGGGAGAAAATCCATCCGCTATGGTATTCAGAATGGATCCCGATACTCTTCTTTGTATCAAGCATTTTTGCCGGGCTCTCAATGGTAATTTTCGAAGGCTCTATAAGCTACAAGGTCTTTTCAGACAGGATAAGCGAAAAAGACCATAAATCGCATCATGATATCATCCATAGTCTGGCAAAAATATGCGCGGTAACCCTCTTTGTTTATTTCTTCATGCATGTTCTCAATTTTGTACATGGTAAAAACTATGAATTTCTGGGCACACGAATGGGACACTGGTACCTGGTGGAAATTATCGGTTTCGTGCTCTTGCCCCTGGTGCTCTTTTTCCATAGTTACCGCAGGAGAAATTTGCTCCTGGTTAAGATTGCAGCTGTGCTGACAATGCTCGGGGTTATTATTAACCGTATGAATGTAACCATTATTGGCTACAATTGGGATGCCCCGGTGCAATACTACCCGACATGGAAAGAGATTGTGGTTACCCTGGCGATTATTTCCATAGAAATATGGGTTTTCAGATGGGTAATTAACCGCATGCCCGTATTAAGTGAAGGCCCTTCATGGGCAAAAGATTAAATTTATAATAAAAACATATTGAAATGGAAGGATTTACTTACACAAACATTTTTGATACCAAGGGTATGGAATACCTGGTTGTGATTGCTTTTCTGATAATGATAATACCTTTCTGGAGAGCTCTTAATAAGCCTCTGAAGGTCAGGGAAGCCATCGGTGAAACACTTGGAGTGTTGAGCGCTGCCGTACTAA
This sequence comes from Bacteroidales bacterium, assembly GCA_032260385.1. Taxonomy (GTDB): domain Bacteria; phylum Bacteroidota; class Bacteroidia; order Bacteroidales; family VadinHA17; genus UBA9300. The sequence continues at coordinate 78,641 of JAVVEL010000008.1, forward strand.
GGATTCCTGAGGGATTATTCTACAGCAAGAACCATGTATGGACGCACATGGAACGTTCGGGAAAAGTAAGCATCGGGCTTGATGATATGCTGATGCATATAACCGGCAGGGTTGAATTGAAAAATTTCAGGAAACCTGGTGAAAAAATCAGCAAGGGTGACCTTATAGCTGAAATAACCCAGGATGGGAAGCAGTTAAAAATAGCTTCACCAATATCAGGAGAAATACGTGATGTTAATGAGCTTGTAGGATCTGAGCCTGAAGTTTTAAGCGAAGATCCTTATGGGAAGGGCTGGCTCTATAAAATAAAGCCTGATAAATGGACCGATGAAACAGCTGATTACGTGGTGGCCGAGGATGCAAAGAAATGGGCAGAGAAGGAATTGTTGAAATTTAAAGATTTCGTGGCACATTCCCTGCAAAGGCATTACCCTGAGACTTCAATGGTTGTCTTACAGGAGGGAGGTGAACTCACGGACCATCCCCTTGCAGGTATGCCGGAAGAAGTCTGGAAAGATTTTCAGGAAGGTTTTCTGACGGTTTAACTTTAAATTAATGAGTTTTTTATAGGGATTGACTTCATTTTTTATAAATTAGAAGTTTATTAAAAAGCTCAGAAACAAAGGTGTGGGCATGGAGGCCGGTTTCAGGTGGTCTCCATGCTTCTTGCACATAAGTATGCGGGTTAAAATATTTGTTAAGCTGACTGTGAAATGAAGGAAAAAATCAGGAGATTCTTCAGGAATATTACCAACCTGAACCTGTATAAAGAATACGTGCGATTCAGGTCCACTATCTATGGACGCGTGGTTTTTATTATAACGGGATCATTTTTTGTTCTCTTTATAGTGTTCAATCTGGTTTTCAGATCTGTCTATGTTGATTTTTTTAATGCCACCGTTAAGCAGAGCGGTGATAATATAAGCTCACTCGTGGAAGGGTCGCTGTATTATTCAATGCTTGAGAATGATAAAGCCATGTTGCAGCGAACCCTCGATATTATTAGCACCATGGCGAATATCGACGAAGTGAATATGTATAACGATAAAGACAGCCTTGCTTTTACTTCACTTTCAGCAAATCCTGAACCCGGTATAGACCCCAATTGCCAGAATTGCCATGATGATTTTTCAACAATGTTCCCTGAAAAAGAAAAGACATACAGGGTAATTGGCGATACAGCAGACTGCAGCGTAATGCAGGCAGGTGAAAATACAAGGCAGCTCCTGATATGGAAACCCATACTTAACGAGAGATCATGTTATACGGCTTCCTGTCACTACCATAATGAAGATGATGAGGTGCTCGGCTCCCTTATTATTAAACTGCCCCTCGGAGAGCTTGATGCTGTGGTGGATAAATCATCAAGCGATTTTCTTATCCTGGCCATGATTATTATATTACTGATGGTTACATTCCTGGTTATCTTTACCCGGAGAAGAATCAAAGACCCGCTTTATGCTATCATAAGGGCCAGCGAGGCTGTTTCAAAGGGGGATAACAGCATCAGACTTGAAATGAAGCCTAACCTCCTTGAGGATATGAGAAAGGTTTCAGAGGCCTTCAATAATATGCTGGATAATATTGCGTCTGCAACAAATGAATTGCAGAACTGGTCACATCAGCTTGAATATAAGGTGCAGAAAAAGACGGAAGAATTGTCGGAAGCACAGAATGAGCTGATACATGTGGAACGTATAGCATCACTCGGCAAGTTGTCATCATCAGTGGCTCATGAGATTAATAATCCACTCTCAGGCATACTCGTATATACAAAGCTGGTTCAGAGATTCTTAAATAATGCCGATTATTATCACCCCAAAAAGGATGCAATATTAAAACATCTCAGGTTCATTGAATCGGAAACAAAACGCTGCGGAGAAATTGTTAAAGGCCTGCTCGATTTTTCAAGGAAAGACCAGGATAATTTTGAAATTAAGAAGCTTCATGATATCATGGAAGCAACATGCAACCTGATAACTCATTCAGCGGAAATAGCCAATATCAAGCTGGTAAAGGATTTCAGGGCTGACGAGGACCTGGTATTTTGCAGTCCAAACCAGTTAAAGCAGGCTTGTTTGGCCATCCTGGTGAATGCCTCTGAAGCTATCAGGGAAAATGGCGAAATAATCGTCAGAACCCGGATTAAAGATGATGATAAAATCAGGATAGAAATTTCAGATAACGGCATGGGAATAACTGCTGAAAACCTGCCACATATATTTGAACCCTTTTATACAACAAAAAGAGATACAAGCGGGCTGGGACTGGGACTTTCAATAGTGCACGGTATCATACAGAATCACAAGGGCAAGGTGGAAGTGGATTCGGAAGTGGGAAAAGGAACAACAATATCAATAATATTACCTCTGAAGAGGGAATAAAATAATATGTTATGGCTGAAAAGAAAGTATCTATACTGGTGGTTGATGATGAGGAATCGGTGAGGGATTCACTCTATAACTGGTTTATTGACGACGGCTATGCTGTTGAATGTGCAGAGAATGCAAAGCAGGCCCTCACGATGCTTGAAGCCAGGGATTTTGATATCATACTGGCCGATATTAAAATGCCCGGAATGGACGGGATGGAAATGCACCGTCGCATAAAAACCCTCAATAAGGAGCCAATTTTTATTATTATGACTGCTTTTGCTTCTGTTGACACAGCAGTTCAGGCATTGAAAAACGGAGCCTATGACTATGTTACTAAACCTTTTGACCCCGATGACCTGTCACACCTGATACGGAATGCAGCATCCCATATTACACTTAGGGCAGAAAACAAAAGCCTTAAGGATCGTATAACAACCCTGGAGGATATTGAAGACCTGATAGGGGAGAGTGAAGCGATGAAACAGGTTCTCAGGGAAGTCGAAAGCGTTGCCCAGTCAAATTCATCTGTTATAATCACTGGCGAAAGCGGGACAGGCAAAGAGCTTATAGCCAGGGCTATACATGCCAATTCGTCAAGGAAGTACTTCGCTCTGATCAGCGTTCACTGCGGAGCCCTCTCTGAAAGCCTGCTTGAAAGCGAACTTTTTGGACATGAAAAAGGTGCATTTACCGGAGCAACTTTTAACAGGAAGGGTAGGTTTGAAATGGCTGACGGGGGTACAATATTCCTTGATGAAATAGGTACCATATCACCAAAAATGCAGATTGAACTTCTGCGTGTACTTGAAACAAGATCTTTTGTCAGAGTGGGAGGGAATAAGGAAATAAGTTCCGATTTCAGGGTTATTTGTGCTACCAACAGGGACTTAAAAAGTATGGTTGATAACGGTATTTTCAGAGAGGATCTTTATTACCGCCTGAATGTGGTAAATATCAGGATACCTGCACTCAGGGAAAGAGTGGAGGATATTCCCTTACTTGTGAATCATTTTATAAGGAAATACTGCAAGTCAATGAGCAGGGATCTTTTATCCGTTGAGCCTGCTGCCCTCAAACACCTCCAGGAACTGGAGTATCCCGGTAATGTCAGAGAACTGGAAAATATGATTGAAAGAGCAATAGTTATTGGAAATGGTAAGGAGATAAGGCTCAAAGACCTGCCAATGGGGAAAGAAATCATGAGTAGCTCCATTGAAAGCCTTGATGATCTGGAGAAAAAGCATATATCATCAATTCTCGATAAGTATAACTGGAATATCTCACGCGCTTCAAAAGCCCTGGATGTGGACAGGGCAACCTTATATAACAAGATAAAAAAATATGACCTGAAGAAAGGAAACCATTAAACCTTCATTGGCCTTTCTCCATGATGCTGGATAATTGTAAACCAATATACAATTCTTAACAAGGAGCTTATTGGAAAGAAAAAAAATAATATTGATTTTATGCGGGCATTTTGAACAAAGTGTTATCGATAAAATCTCAGTGGATATATCGAATTTTTTCGGCTTCCCTCCCGAAGTGAAGGAGTGCCCACTTAACCTCGCCGGTTTTTATAGCCCAACCCGTAGGCAGTACGATGCAAATCTTTTAATCAATGCTTTATCAGAGCTCTCATCCCACGATGCAATAAAAACAATATCCCTCTTTCGCGTCGACCTGTTTATCCCCATCCTTACCTATATTTTCGGACAGTCAATGCTTGATGGGAGTACAGGTATAGTATCACTCTACCGTCTGAGAAATGAGCTCTACGGGCTTGAGCCGGATAATAATCTGCTTATCGAACGGTTCAGAAAAGTTATCATCCATGAACTTGGCCATGCCTTCGGTCTGATACACTGTCATAACCCGGCATGCATTATGCGTTCGAGTACGTACGTGGAAGATCTCGACCAGAAAAAAATGGAATTCTGTATTAAGTGCGGAATAGAGCTGGATAAAAAGCTGGATAGTTGCAGGATATAAGAACTATCTCAGGAAAGTCCAGGCAATATATTCCCTTACCGGTAATATTCGAATATTAGTTTTGTTTATTAATTTTGAGCCCGAAGGGATTAATTCACGGCAAACGATAGTCTATAATATACGATGAACATTAAACCGCTTTATAAATCTGACAATAAAATCCTGGTAGGTCTTGATGATGACTTCAGGGAAGTATGCTTACTGGATGGACTTGTGATGATTATTGATCTGGACAGAAGAGAGGCTGTTCACCCCCCATGGAGCGGTCAGAAAATCCTGACGGAAGGTAATTATACCCCTATAATGACACATCAGAAAGACAAATACAGAAAAAAAATTAAGAAAGCATTCAAGAAAAGAAAGATAGCTGAAATAGAAAAGCAACTTAAAAGCCCCACCCGGGAAGCGATTGACTCCCTTATCTGGAAACCTGAACGCCTGGAAGCGGGCATTTAATAAAATTATCTTTATAAGCCCCTATTATAAGCAGCATCAGTGTAAATGAGCCCTTGCAGGCCGGTTATAAAGCATGGTCAAGTGCACTTATCAGCCTGTCTGCCTCATCCTGGCTGTTATAGTGGACCATCGATATTCTTACCACGCCGTTTTGTTTGTGCAGGCCAAGGTCTTGAATAAGCCGGTAAGCATAGAAATGCCCCCACCTTATTGCCACCTTCTTTTCATCGGTCTTTAGCGTAATCTCCCTGCTATCACGGTTCTTCTGTACGAAAGATATTGTTGGCACACGTATGCCAGAGTTATATTCCACGGGGCCAATAATTTTAATATCATTTCGGGCATTCAGGTAGTCAAGCACTTTTCCGGATAATCCTTCCTCATGTTCGGCTATCAGGTTATATATATAGTTAAACTTTTCCTTCCGCTTATCATCGCCTTTATACCCATGTTTATCAGCCAGATCAGCAAAATAATCGGGGAGTGCACTCAGCCCATGGCAGAACTCAAAATTGTAATTGCCCGGCTGAAATTTATACGGAGGCTCCTTTATAAAGAAGTGGTTAAATCCTGGCAGAGCATTCAGAATATCCAACTTACCATACATCATTGCGTAATGGGGTCCGTAAGTCTTATAAAAACTGAAAACGATGAAGTCGACATCAGTTTCCTTTACGTCAATCAGGCGATGAGGAGTATACGCTACCGCGTCAACGCATACCAGTGCCCCGTATTTATGAGCTGTTCGGGTGAATTCCTTTACCGGGTTAAGCATCCCCAGCACATTAGAGGCTGCTGTGAAAGCCACCAGTTTCGTTTTTTCCGTAAGCAGGTCCTCGAGGTCTTCCTTCTCCAGTGCAAGAGTGTCGGGGTTTAACCTCCATTCTTTAATTTTAAACCCGTAATTTTGAAGGTCTCTCCATGCACCTATATTGGCTTCATGGTCACAATTTGTTACAATTATCTCATCCCCGTCCCTCAGTATGCGTCTGAAATTATCTGCCAGTATCTTTACCAGCAACGAGGTTGACGATCCCATTATTATTTCTTTCGGACTGTCGGCATTTATCCATTCTGCAAGCTTCCTGTGTGCTTCATCGTGCCTTTCTTCGGCAAGCACAGAGTGAGGGTAGGAGCCGTCCAGCTGCACATTTGAAGTGTAGAAATGTTCATTTATCCTGTCAACTACCGGCCTGGCTATCTGTGAGCCACCGGCATTGTCAAAAAGCACCCAGTCGGTTTCGAGTCCCGGAAACTGTGATCTGATGTAGTTGAGATTTAGCATGTTTAAAGTTTAGAGGTTTAGAATTTGTTGAACTGTTTAATCGTGTAATCGTTGAATCGGGTATATGTTTGTAAATATTACTATTTTATATCCTCAAAGAGCTTCCATTCAGGTGGATCGAGACCCAGGAGGTGCTTCACAAAGAAATCCCTTCGTTTATGCTCGCCGTAGTCACCGCCGCTTGAGTGCCTCATGCCGGGGACAAAGAGATAGTCAAAATCCTTTTTTGCTTTAATCAGGGCATCGACCACCTGCACTGTTGAGGCAGGGTCTACGTTATCATCCATCTCACCGTTTATTAAAAGGAGTTTGCCTTCAAGCTTGTGGGCATTCTCAACATTTGACGATTCGGCATATTCAGGGCCTACAGGCCATCCCATCCACTGCTCGTTCCACCATATCTTATCCATGCGGTTATCATGACAGCCACAGGATGACACTCCCACCTTGTAAAACTCGGGGTGGAAGAGGAGGGCCCCGGTTGAATTCTGCCCCCCGGCTGATGTCCCGTAGATGCCCACACGGGAAAGGTCCATCTCAGGATATTTTTCAGCTGCGGCTTTCATCCACATTATCCTATCTGGGAAGCCTGCATCTTTTATGTTCTGAAAACATACATCATGAAAGGCCTTTGACCTGTTTGATGTGCCCATCCCGTCTATCTGGACCAGGATAAAACCCAGCTCGGCCAGTGAATGCATATTACCGAGGTAGGGCCTGAAAGATTTAGGCACAAAGCTGCTGTGCGGACCTGCATAGATGTATTCAATAACGGGATATTTTTTTGAAGGATCAAAGCCAAGAGGCCTGATAATTATGCCCCAGATATCAGTTTCGCCGTCTCTTCCTTTTGCTACAAACACTTCGGGGGCTCTCCATCCTTCTGCTTTAAGCTCAGTAATATCAGCTTCTTCAAGTTTCATTACCCCGGCTCCGGTAATAGTCTTTCTTAGTACGGCAACAGGTGGGGTGTCGACTGTTGACCAGGTGTCAACAAAGTACTTCCTGTCAGGGGAGAAATAAGCATCGTGAGTTCCATAGCCATCAGTCAGCTTACGAAGGCCCGATCCGTCAAAATTTACTGTATAGTAGTTGATATAATAGGGATCTCCTTCCTCCCTGCCGCTTGCCATGAATATTATCTGCCTCTTAAGGGTGTCTACATATTCAACGTCCCTGACCACCCATTCTCCTCTTGTTATCTGGTTTTTTATCCTCCCGCTTTCTCCGTCATAGAGGTAGAGATGGTTCCACCCATCCCTTTCGGACGCCCAGATAATTTCACTGCCGTCATTAACATTGTAACGGTACCTTTTACCGCTATAATCTATAAATGTTTCTGCTTCCTCGTTTATTATGATTTTTTGTTCTCCTGTTTCAGCATTGATTTTTATGATCTGATAGACCTGGTGGCCTCTCTGATTGTATTCGTATGTCAGTGATTTACTGTCAGTGCTCCATCTGTACCTTCCAACTGAATACTGGTTTGGTATTATTGCTTCATCCACCCTTATATGCCTTTTTGAACTTATGTCAAATATCTGTGGATAATGTTGCGGCAGTGCATCCCCGGGTTTGGTATATTCATATGAATGATGTTTAGGTTGGATCTGGTCGTCGGGTGACGATTCAATATAGTGGATTATATGTTTTTCAGCCGGCTTCACCCTGTATGCCATGATCTTTTTGGAATCGGGCGACCATTCCATATACGATGAATAGTATGCGCCAATTCCTCCGTCATAACTGAGCCTGTATTCTTCCCCGCTTTTTTTATCTCTAATATGCAGGTTATAATCTTCGATGTATGCTTCCCACTTACTGTCAGGAGAAGATACGGGGTCGTTCGACAGTTCATCCCTGCTGTCCCACACCCATCCCCTGTTGCCTCTCCTCCTGTCATTTTGCCTTTCCCCGCTTTCCAGTTTATAGGATGGAAGTTTACACGTCCATTCAACATCATTCCAGATAAATGTAAAACTTTTCAGGTCTTCATTGAAAGTGACCCTCCTTATGGGCAGTCTGTCCGGCCTGATGGCGCTGTCTGATATTTCTGACATCTCTTTGGCCAGCCTTTCAGTCTTGAATGCTTCCTTTTTGGTCAGCTTCACAGGATCAACAACAACATATTCAACACCTGAAGGTGTCTGATTCTCATATGTAAACACATTTGTTTCACCTGCCCACGTGGGCCTTACATCACCATACCACATTTTGTTCCTGAACTGTTCAGCCAGGCTGTCTGCCCTATTGTAGTCGGCCACGCTCACCTGTGACATGACCGGCAATAATATTACTGCATTGAAAAATAATCCCGTAATTACTCTGGTTAAAATCTGCTTCATATTTTTATCTTTTTTGGCTTATTCAAAAATAAGTTATTTTTACTGTATCGCCGTATTTCCATGGGTATGTTATTTAGCGATAAAAACTGATTTAATGACTTACTTAATTATAGTTGTATCTCTTCTCTTTCTTATCCTTATTACTGGAATAGCTATTTACAATTCGCTGGTAAGGAAGAAGAATGATGTTGAGAATGCCTTTGCTTCAATAGATGTGATGCTGAAGAAAAGGTATAACCTTATACCCGCCATAGTCGATGCGGTTAAGGGCTATATGAGGCATGAGAGGGATCTGCTTACGGAGATTACCATGCTGCGGGCAAAGGCACTGACAGATGACCTGTCCAACGAGGATCGTGTAATTGTTGAAAACAGGATACAGAAAGCGATGTCTGAAATACTTGTTGCTGTGGAGAACTATCCTGACCTGAAGGCAAGCGAGAATTTCCTCCATCTGCAGAGATCGCTTAACGAGGTGGAGGAGCAGCTGGCAGCCTCAAGGAGGTTCTTTAATGCTGCAGTAACTTTGTATAATAACAGTGTTGAAGTGTTTCCATCCAATGTAATTGCTTCAATGATGAATTTCCGCAGGAGGACACTGTTTGAAATACCGGAATCAGAAAGGGAGAAGATGACTGCCGAAGCACTACTGGAAAAAGACAAATTCAAAGAAGCTGATGAACAATTATAGAAACTTTCGGGAGTTCTACGAAAAAGAACTGCTGCCCGATCTGGAAGAAATTGACAGGAAAAGGAAGACTGTGGACAGGAGGGTAATTACTGTCTTGATGCTAACCGTCGCCGTAATTATTACGGAAGTAATTCTATTTCCTAAGGACAATGAGGCCCTGCGTGTGATGATTCCCATGCTTACGGGGGTGGCCGCACTTATCATTATTAGCATCTTCAGCAAGAGCTACCGGGAGGAGTATAAGAAGAGGATCATTGCCAGGATAGCAAATTTTGTGGATGAGGGACTCACTTACACCCCGGAGGGCACTGTGCCCAGGTCTGAATTTGTGAAAAGTGATATCTTCCCCCTTTCGTGTGATAGTTATAAGGGAGAGGATCATTTCAGGGGCAAGCTGGGCAAGACAGACATAGAATTCTCCGAGGTGGTGGCAAAGCACAGGAATACAAGCGGCAGCGGGTCAAATAAGAAAGACAGTTATTCGATAATCTTCAGGGGA
>JAVVEL010000009.1:0-85334 GCA_032260385.1 Bacteroidales bacterium
GTAGTGTCCGTTGTCAAGACATAAAAGCTTATTATTTTTGACAGCATATGCGAGGTAAAAATCGTATGATCCCACCACCATTGCTTCAGATCCGATACCGAATAATTTGCTTTCAACTGAATCCTTGAGGTGATTTTTTGGATAATCAATATTGTATATCTCATCGAGGGATTCCTTCAGTATTTTCCGGAGAGTAAAGCGGTCAACGGGAGTATCCTTTGAGCCATCGGGTATCCAGAGGTTATGGACGCAAGGACTTACAAGCTGCTGGCCCATGTCTGCTCCTATCTCACGGCATCTTTTCACATGCTCAATCCAGAAGTTTCGTATAGAAGGATCTTTGGAAGAAAGTGTAAAGCCATCATCCGCTTTCGGGTGAGAGAAGCAGGTACAGTTAAAATCCAAACCAATGCCCATTTCCCGCGCCCAGCTTATCCAGTCACGGTAATGCTCTGTCCTGATCCGGTCCCTGTCAATTTTTTGCCCGCCAAAATCTCCGTATATGGCATGCAGGTTAAGTCTCTGCTTACCGGGTAATAATGACATTACCTTTTCTATATCCTCTCTCAGTTCCCCGGCATTTCGTGCTTTCCCAGGGTAATTTCCGGTAACCTGGATACCTCCTCCCCCCAGTTCAGCCCCCGGTGTTTCAAATCCGCCCACATCGTCGGCCTGCCAGCAATGGAGACTGATAACGACATCATCCATCTTTGTCAGCACCTGGTCTGTAGCTACTCCCAGTTCTGCATATTGTTCCCGTGCAAGTTTATAAGATTGTTCAATTGTGTTTGTGTTTTTCATAGAAGGGTATTTATATTATGGAGTTTTAAGTTTCAGGTTTCAGGTTTACTCGCTCCCACCAGCCACAATCATCAGCCGCTCGAGAGCTCGGTTCAGGTTTCAGGTTTTGTACTAACCCCTATCATCCCAGGTTAATTACGAATGTTGACAGTATAAGAATTACTATCCCGACAGCCAGTACTATCATTGTTTTTCTTCCTGCCCCCTTCCATTCCCTGAGTATTATGCCCCAGATATTGCTGAAGGCAATATTGAGGGCCATGAGTATACTCCAGGCAAAAACAGCTATTTCTCCCGGCAGCTGGCTTTTTCCCATGCCATAAAAATGAAACTGGAGAAACCAGAGAAAGCCAGCCAGGAAGGTAAAGAACAGGTTGTTAAAGAACACTGTACCCGAAACAGACAGGTAATCTTTATATGTTTTGTTTTTAACGTTCAGGTAGGCACAATATCCAAAGTTAGTAATAAAGCCGCCAATAAGGATAAAAATCAGGGTAACATTGCTCTGAAAAAGAGGGTTAACACCAAATTGAAGAGCAATTTTATCAATTGGTTGACCCACCTCATAGCCATAATTAAATGCCGCGCTCATTATACCGGACATTACAGCTATCAACAGGCCCTTTTTCAGTGCAAACTCCCTTACGGCAAGTTTTCGCTCTTCCTCGCTCATATTTTTTTTCTTAAGAGCCCCTGCATATCCTATCACTGCTATCCCGGCAACACAAACTGCCACCCCGGTCACCATCAATATGCCTTCAGTATCGCCAAAGAGATTTCGTCCTGCCACTATTGGAGGTATGAGTGTACCGAAGGCCGCACAGAATCCAAGTGCAATACTCTGCCCCATAGCCACTCCCAGATATCTTATGCTAAGGCCAAAAGTCAAGCCTCCCACTCCCCAGAGAGCTCCGAAAAGCATTGCCAGCCATTTTGCTGATGCCGGTGCTACAGCTATGATCTGGAATAAGGTACCATGCGGAAGGAATAAGAATGCGAAGAGCCATGGTGCTATTAACCATGCAGCAAGGCCCTGGGAAATCCAGTACGACTCCCACGACCATTTTTTAACCTTTCTGAAAGGAACATAAAAACTTGAAGCCCCAAGACTTCCTATTGCGATTAATCCTATGGCTGACAATGAATTCATATAAGAAAAACTTTACTGTAAGAGGTAAGATAAATAATGCTGAAAGAAAATGCTTAATTTAATCAAAATATTAGCACATGCCCCCGGTATTATTTTTATTTTTTTTTTTGATTTTAAGAATTAAATTTGCAATCGCAAAACAACAAGCCCAGGTGACAGGGCTAAAAATGCCCAGGTGGCGGAATTGGTAGACGCGCCAGGTTGAGGGCCTGGTGGCCGCATTAGGTCGTGCTGGTTCGATTCCAGTCCTGGGCACAAGGGGAAGCCAAACTGAATTTTTCAGTTTGGCTTTTTGCTTGGTGCAGGGGGCCAGCCTTCGCTGAAGCTTCAGACTTCGCTCTACGGGCTACGTCTGACGCAGTCGGCTGACGATGCAGGGAGAAGGAAACGGATTTGATGGCTTAAACATATTTTGCATATTTTTGTATTAAACAAATAATTTGATACTTATGAAAGTATATGATAAGTCTAATCCGGTAAGATATCTGCCTGATGAGAATCGGTATGGTACAATGAAATACCGCAGGTGCGGCAAAAGCGGGATACTGCTACCCCTCATTTCACTTGGCTTATGGCATAATTTCGGTTATATAGACTCACCGGAAAAAGCAAGGAAAATTTCGAGGAAGGCTTTTGATCTGGGGATCACACATTTTGACCTGGCCAATAATTACGGTCCTCCTTTCGGGTCTGCAGAAGAAACATTTGGTACAATATTAAAAAAAGACCTTGGCCCCTACCGTCATGAAATGTTTATTTCAACAAAGGCAGGTTTCGACATGTGGGATGGACCATATGGCAACTTTGGCTCAAGAAAATATTTGATAACAAGCCTTGAGCAAAGCTTAGGGAGGATGGGTCTTGAATATGTTGATCTCTTTTATCACCACAGGCCTGACCCGGAGACGCCACTTGAAGAAACAATGCTGGCCCTTGATCAGATAGTCAGGTCAGGCAAGGCACTCTATGTGGGTATCAGTAATTATGATGCCGACAAAACAGCAGAAGCTTCCAGGATTCTGCAGGAACTCAGAACTCCTTTCCTGATACACCAGGCCAGGTACTCACTCTTTGACAGGTGGGTTGAGGACAAACTGCTTGATACCCTTGAAGAACTCGGGAAGGGAATGATAGCTTTTTCACCTCTTGCCCAGGGGATGTTAACAGACAGGTACCTTAAGGGCATACCTGATGATTCAAGGGCCGGGAAGGAAATGACATACCTTGAGAAGAACCAGGTACTATCCAGGCTTGATAAGATAAAGGCACTGAATAAAATTTCCAAGTCAAGGGGACAGAAATTAAGCCAGATGGCACTGGGATGGATACTAAAGGATGAAAGGGTTACATCCGTGCTGGTAGGAGTAAGCACAGAAGACCAACTGGCCGAAAATGTTAAATCCCTGGATAATATTGAATTCTCTGATGATGAAATAAAACTTATTGACAGTGTTTTATAATAATCTCAGGTATCTGACTTGATGCCTTATTTTCATATTTTTGCTGCATGATTATTATTGCTGACAGCGGGGCAACGAAAACCAACTGGATAATATCCGGTGAGGGTGAGGTAAAGAACAGGATACAGACAACGGGTCTAAATCCTAATTTTTCATCGGCTCATCAGATAATGTCAGTTATACATGAAAATATCAGCCCGCTGGCAGAACCAGGTCAACAGCATGAAATACATTTTTATGGATCCGGTTGCTCCGGGGATTTTCTGTGCAACAAGGTCAGCAAGGCCATAAGCAGGATTTTCCCGGGCTCGATTGTAGAAGTAAACGGCGATTTACTGGGTGCAGCGCGGGCTTTGCTGGGCAACAACATGGGGATAGCCTGCATACTGGGGACTGGTTCTAATTCATGTCTCTACGATGGTGAGAAAATAATAAGCAACATTCCCCCGCTGGGCTTTATCCTTGGAGATGAAGGAAGCGGAGCAAGCCTGGGCAAACAGCTTCTTGCAGACTATCTGAAAGGCATTATGCCAGCGGAGGTGGCCAAGTTATTCGGGAAGGAATTCGCTACTGATAAAGATAAGGTTATCAAAGAGGTATATCGAGGAGAATTCCCCAGTAAATACATCGCCAGCTTTGTTGTCTTCCTCAGGGAAAACTTAAATAAGGACTACTGTAAAAAATTACTTATAGCTTCCTTTGAAGATTTTATTGAAAGGAATATAATGCATTATGATGGCTACAAGGAGATGAAGATCTCATTCACAGGGTCAATCGCATGGTATTTCAAGGTAATATTACTGAAGGTTTTAAAGGAAGCCGGACTGAAGGCGGGTGAAGTAATAAAAGAGCCGGCAGAAAGAATAATGGATTATCATCTAAGAAAAGAATAAATGTCATCAGGAAACAATATAACGGAATCGGAATCCCTGTACAGGGATATAGATAAGATGTCAACCAGGGACATACTGGAAAAGATCAACGATGAGGACATGAAGATAGTTCCGGTTATACGATCTGTGATACCTGTCATTGAGAGGCTGGTTGAGGAAGTGGTGAAAAGGATGAAAAAGGGAGGAAGGCTCTTCTATATAGGTGCCGGTACCAGTGGCAGGCTGGGCATAGTTGATGCTTCCGAGATACCACCCACCTACGGGCTTGATCATGGTTTCGTTATCGGGCTAATTGCAGGTGGCGACGGGGCCATAAGGAAAGCCGTGGAAAAAGCCGAAGATAATGAAGAGCTGGGTTGGAATGACCTGCAAGCCTTTAATATTGACAGATTCGACACAGTTGTGGGCATAGCAGCATCAGGCAGGACCCCCTATGTCATTGGTGCCCTGAAAAGAGCGAGGGAGAGGAATATATTAACGGCCTGCATAACCGGTAACCCTTCCACTGAACTTGAAAAACACTCAGATATACCTATAGTTGCCGTTACCGGGCCTGAATTTGTTACCGGCAGTACAAGAATGAAGGCTGGCACTGCTCAAAAGCTCATACTGAACATGCTAACCACGGCTGTTATGATAAAGCTGGGACGGGTGAAGGGCAACAAAATGGTTCATATGCAGCTTACAAATCAAAAACTTATCGAACGGGGTACAAAAATGATAGTCGAAGAGCTGGGTATCGATAGCGAGAAAGCCCGCAAATTATTGCTCCTGCACGGTTCCGTGAAAAAAGCACTCGAAGCAATGGAATGATTATCTCCCGATAAAGAAGTGAATCGTTAAAATTCTTCCTTATTTCTTTGGCTTACGTTCCAGTTTTTTAACCACATATGAACGGTCACGCTCAGTACCACCCTTTGTTCCAACATAATCAACCCAGGCTATAAAGGTATTTATCTCGTTTGGTACAAGCTGATCAGTTCTTATATAAATATCGTTCATATAGCCCCTGAGGTCCCAGTTATTGTGATTTTCTTCCCATACATCAACATAATAAACATAAGGTCCCAGGTAATTGAAAATGACCTTGCCATTTGCATTGGTATAGCCTTCAGCCACCATATGATCCTCCGCATCCCAGTCGGCAAGGGTAGGATAAAGCCTTACATTGGCCCCGGGTACCGGGTATTCATCAATCCATTCCAGGACTTCTATCTGGAGAATGGTTGGGGAGCTAACTGTAATAGTTTGGTAAGCAATGTCATAGGCTCCGGTCTTACTATAAGCCGTAAGTGTCACCTCGTAGGTTCCGGAAGCAGAATAGCTATGTATGGGATCCACCGCAGTTGAACCTGTCCCATCGCCAAAATCCCAATCATAATCCACAGAATTATATGAATCATTGGTAAAATAAATTTCCTCCCCTATATAAGCATCTACTTTATCAACCGTAAAGAAGGCATCAGGGCTAATTTCACATGAACCGAGGATCAGTGGGATAATGAATAATATGTAATATATCTTTTTCATGACTCTGATATTTTGTTTCAATAAAAACAAATCAAATTTGGTGCCAACCGGAAGTGTGAAATATTATTTATGACTTATGATTTATTATTTATGATTTAATATCTATTTGATTGGTTGCATGTTACAGAGGTTTAATAATTGTTGAAGTGTTGAAATGTTTAATCGTTTAATCGGGTTAAACCCGGCAATCCACTATTCCAGTATTCCAGTATTTCATTACCAGGGCAACTGAACCAAATCATCATATTTGTGTTCAAATATTCACAGGGAGTGAAGTTATTTACCTGTGTGAAAATATCACTATCTTTGCAACCTGATTATTTAAAAGATTTTAAGGACTATGATCAATATACGGTTTCCTGACAATTCAGTAAAGGAATTCAGAGAAGGAGTAAGCAGCATGGAGATTGCTGAAAGTATAAGCCCTGCTCTGGCCAGGCAGGTATATGCAGCAAGTGTTAACGGGGAGGTCAGGGGTCTTACCAGGCCTGTTGACCGGGATTCGACAATTATTTTCCATAAATGGGAAGATAAGGAAGCCCAGCACACCTTCTGGCATACCAGTGCTCACCTTCTGGCATCGGCCCTTGAAGAATTATACCCCGGTATAAAATTTGGGATAGGACCAGCAATTGAAAACGGTTTTTATTACGATGTTGATCCCGGTGAGGGTGTGGTTATAAGCGAGTCGGATCTTCCGGCCATTGAAGCCAGAATAAAAGAGCTGGCAAGGGAAAAAAGAAAGGTGGAGAGGATTGAGATAAGCAAGGCTGATGCCATGAAGCTATTTGAGGAGAAGGGTGATGAATATAAAACGGAGCTTATTGGTGATCTTGAAGACGGAACAATCTCTCTCTACAGGCTAGGCAGGTTCACTGACCTGTGTCGCGGTCCCCACCTGCCGGATACAGAGAATATAAAAGCCATAAAGCTGTTAAGTGTTGCGGGGGCATACTGGAAGGGAGACGAGAAAAGGAAGATGATGACCAGGATTTACGGCATAAGTTTCCCAAAGCAGAAGCTCCTGGATGACTACCTCATAATGCTGGAAGAAGCCAAAAAGCGTGATCACCGAAGAATAGGCAGAGAACTTGGCCTGTTTGCCTTTTCCCAGAAGGTGGGGATGGGTCTGCCTTTATGGTTACCCAGGGGTGCTGACATGAGACAGAGGCTTATAGATTTTATGACCGCAGAACTTAAGCGCAGGGGCTATGTCATTGTTTCAAGCCCCCATATCGGGAATGTTGAACTATATAAAATATCAGGCCACTATGAAAAATACGGGGCTGACTCATTCCAGCCCATGAAGACTCCACAGGAAGGTGAGCAGTTTATGCTCAAGCCTATGAACTGCCCCCATCATTGTGAAATATACAATGCCACTCCTCATTCATACAAGGATCTGCCTGTGCGCATGGCCGAATTCGGTGCGGTATACAGGTATGAGCAGCACGGTGAGCTGCATGGTCTTACAAGGGTCAGGAGCTTCACCCAGGACGATGCCCATCATTTCTGTGAGCCGGACCAGATGAAAGAGGAATTTAAAAGCATAATCGACCTGGTGCAATGGGTTTTCAGATCATTAAATTTCAGTGACTACACGGCACAGATATCATTACGTGATGCCTCTAACAAGGAAAAATACATTGGTAATGATGAAAACTGGGAAAAAGCCCAGAGGGCCATAATAGAAGCTGCAGGCGAAAAAGGCCTTGAGACAAAGGTGGTTGAAGGTGAAGCTGCTTTTTACGGACCCAAGCTTGATTTCATGGTCAGGGATGCTATTGGCCGTGAATGGCAACTGGGTACAATACAGGTTGATTATAACCTGCCTGAACGTTTCGACATGTCATATATTGGGGCAGATAATCAAAAGCACAGGCCTGTATTATTACACAGGGCAATATTCGGAAGTCTTGAAAGATTCGTAGCAGTATTAATAGAGAGCACAGCAGGAAAATTGCCCCTCTGGTTAAGCCCCGACCAGGTTATTATACTGCCAATCAGTGAAAAATACCA
Organism: Bacteroidales bacterium; assembly: GCA_032260385.1. Classification (GTDB taxonomy): domain Bacteria; phylum Bacteroidota; class Bacteroidia; order Bacteroidales; family VadinHA17; genus UBA9300. The sequence continues at coordinate 7,854 of JAVVEL010000009.1, forward strand.
TGATTATTCAAAAAAAGTTTTAAATTCATTAAATAATTACGATATTCGCACACTGATTGACGAGCGCAGCGAGAAGATAGGTAAAAAGATAAGGGATAATGAGTTAAAGCGAATTCCCTATATGCTTATCATAGGCGAAAATGAAGAAAAATCATCAACGGTATCCGTCAGAAAGCAGGGAGAAGGTGATAAGGGGATAATGAAAACGGAGGAATTTGTTGATTTTATAAGAGAGCAGATCAAAAAGGAACTTGGATAAACAGAAGATTAACAGCTAATTAAAAAACTAAAGGAGGAATAACCATAGCAGGACCAAGAAGTAACATGCCACCCAGGAGACGTGATGACAGAATGCCCCACAGGATTAATAATCGCATTACCGCAAAGGTAGTCAGGGTTGTGGGTGATAATGTTGAACCACAGGTAATGTCAATAGGTGAAGCGATCAGGCTCGCAGATGAGATGGAACTCGACCTGGTTGAGATATCTCCAAAAGCCGATCCGCCTGTATGTAAGATCATTGACTACCAGAAGTTTCTTTACCAGCAGAAAAAGAAACAGAAAGAGATGAAGGCCAAAGCCACAAAAGTGGTGGTTAAGGAAATAAGATTTGGCCCAAATACAGATGATCACGACTATAATTTTAAGCTGAAGCATGCTATTAAGTTCCTGGATGATGGTGCTAAAGTAAAAGCTTACGTGTTCTTTAAAGGACGGTCAATCTTATTCAAGGAGAAGGGCGAAATACTTCTTCTGAGACTGGCACAGGACGTAGAAGACTACGGTGTAGTTGAGCAGATGCCAAAACTGGAAGGAAAGAGAATGATAATAACACTTTCCCCGAAAAAGAAAAAATAGGTTCTTTCAAATTATATAAAAACTGTACGAAATGCCAAAAATGAAAACGAATCCCGGTGCAAAAAAGAGATTTTCTTTTACAGGATCGGGTAAGATTAAGCGTAAGCATGCGTACAAAAGCCATATTCTCACTAAAAAGACAACCAAGCAGAAAAGGAACTTAACTTATTCCGGCCTGGTTGACAAAGCAGATGAGAAGAATGTAAAAATTCTGTTGGCTAAGAAATAATGCATACGCAGGAGAGAGATAGTAAAAAAGAGTATTAACAGAGTGTGATGCCATAAAAGCCTGCCTTGAAAAGGCAGCGCTCACATTCAATAAATTGAAGTATTATGCCAAGATCAACTAATTCAGTTGCTTCAAGAACCAGAAGAAAGAAAGTACTGAAGCAAACAAAAGGTCAGTTCGGTCGCAGAAAAAATGTTTACACGGTTGCTGTAAATGCCCTTGAAAAAGGCATGCAGTACTCGTATCGCGACAGGAAAAAGAAGAAAGGTAATTTCAGAGCACTGTGGATACAGAGAATAAATGCTGCCACCAGGCAGTATGATATGAGCTACTCTGAATTCATGGGCAAGATCAATAAAAAAGGAATAGCACTGAACAGGAAAACACTTGCCGACCTGGCAATGAATCATCCTGATGCCTTCAAAGCAATAGTAGAAAAAGTAAAATAAATTAATAACATATTTCGAAAGAACCTTAAAAGGCGCTGCGCTTCTACGCAACGCCTTTTTTTATTGCAAATCTTAAGCTATAGTTGGATTCAGGCTGTCATAATGTCTTAATAACCAAATACACCTCGGCCATATTGTCATCCTGTAAAAATGGAAATAAATACCTTATAAATTAGCGACTTATATTATATTATTGATTATCTATCAGTTAGCTAAACCAATTCCTGTCCGGAGGTATCAGGTGGCACAGGATTTGAAAATGGACTTGTAAATTGTATAACTAAAAAAAATTGGAGGATAAAAAAATGACAATAGCAAGATTTCCATTTTTCCCATCATCAATGTTCGATCGTTTTTGGGACAATGATTTGATGGACAGGGCAAGTTCAAACTATTCAACAACGAATACAAGTTTGCCTGCAGTAAATATTAGGGAAACAAATGATGATTTCATGATTGAGGTAGCAGCACCGGGAATGAAAAAAGAAGACTTCTCAATAAACTATGAAAATGGCCGGCTGACTATTTCATCAGAAAAGGAAGATGAGAAAGCAGATGAAAGGTATAATCGCAGGGAATTCAGTTACCAGTCGTTCTGCAGAAGCTTTGAGGTTGCCGATAACGCTATCGACCACCAGAAAATAAAGGCAAAATACGAGGATGGCATCCTGTATATTACACTGCCTAAAAGAGAAGAAATCAAGCCCAAGCCTGCGAGGCAGATCTCCATTAGTTAAAATATTAAAGAGGAAGAATGATTGATTGCTGCAGGGTTTAAATAATCATCCTGCAGCAATCTCTATGAAAGGAAGAATATGCAATTCGAGAAATTTACCATAAAATCGCAGGAAGCGATACAGAGAGCACAGCAACTGGCTATGGAAATGGATCATCAGGCCATTGAATGCGGTCACCTGCTTAAGGGGATAATGGAAACTGATGATAATGTACTACCATATATATTCAAAAAACTAACAATAAACGACCAGGTGCTGAGAACTGCCCTTGATGGCATAGTTAAATCCTATCCCAGGGTCAGCGGCGGGCAGGTCTACCTGTCAGACCAGGCTAACAGGGCATTGATAATGGCCCGAAAGGAAGCAGAAGCATCCGGTGATGAATTTGTAGCCCTGGAGCATATCCTGGTGGGCCTGCTCAATACCTCATCTGATGTATCTGACTTACTGAAAGACAGTGGACTGAATTCGAGGGATATTATAGCTGTAATGAAGGAATTGCGCAGAGGAAGCACTGTGAATAGCCAGAATGCCGAAGAAACATATAATGCACTTGGCAAGTATGCCATTAACCTAAATGAAAGGGCCAGAAGCGGTAAACTGGACCCTGTCATAGGCCGCGATGACGAAATCAGGAGAGTTCTGCAAATACTGGCACGGCGCACCAAGAATAATCCCCTACTTGTTGGGGAGCCCGGAGTGGGAAAAACTGCAATAGCCGAGGGTATTGCATTCAGGATAGTCAACGGTGATGTACCTGACGATCTTCTTCAGAAAAATATTTACTCACTTGACATGGGAGCCCTCATTGCCGGGGCCAAGTATAAGGGAGAATTTGAAGAAAGACTCAAATCTGTAGTCAAGGAAGTAGTATCATCTGATGGAAACGTTATTCTGTTTATTGATGAAATACACACGCTTGTTGGTGCCGGTGGCGGCGGTGAAGGAGCAATGGATGCCGCAAATATTCTCAAACCGGCACTCTCAAAAGGAGAATTGCGGGCTGTAGGTGCCACAACTCTGAATGAATACCAGAAATATTTCGAGAAAGATAAGGCGCTTGAGAGAAGATTTCAGAAGGTCTTTATTGATGAACCCGATGAGGAAGATGCAATATCAATTCTGAGGGGTATAAAGGAAAGGTATGAAAACTACCATAAGATAAGGATAAAGGATGAAGCAATAGTATCAGCTGTCCAGCTTTCAATTCGGTATATTAATGACCGCTTCCTTCCTGACAAGGCTATCGATCTTATTGATGAGGCAGCTGCACATCTGAGGATAGAAATGAATTCAAAACCGGAAGAAATTGATGTCCTCGACAGGAAGATACAGCAGCTGGAAATTGAAAAGGTGGCATTTAAAAGAGAAAAGGAAAAGGAAAGTGTTGAAAAAATAAAAGAACAACTGTCTGAGCTGGAGGAGGAAAGGAAGCAGCTGACAGTATTGTGGCAGGAAGAAAAAAATGTTGTCACAGAGATTCAGAACATCAAGCAAGAGATTGAAGATTACAGGTACCAGGCCGAAAAAGCAGAAAGGGAGAGCAACCTGGCAAAAGTTGCGGAAATAAGGTACGGTTTAATGCCGAAAGCCGAAGAGGATCTAAAGAAGGCTATTGAAAAACTGCAAGACTACGAGAAAGACGGTAAACGCCTTGTCAGGGAAGAGATCACCTCTGAAGACATTGCCGAAATAGTATCAAGATGGACTGGTATACCGGTAACCAGGATGTTGCAGAGTGAGAAAGAAAAACTGCTGCTTATAGAGGAAGAGCTTCACAAAAGGGTAATAGGCCAGGACGAGGCTATTGACGCAGTTGCAGCAGCAATCAGAAGAAGCCGTACCGGCCTTTCTGATGAAAAACGCCCGGTGGGTTCCTTCCTCTTCCTCGGAACAACGGGAGTGGGAAAAACTGAACTTGCAAGAGCCCTGGCTGAATATCTGTTCAATGATGAATCCCTTCTGACACGCATTGACATGAGCGAATACCAGGAGAGGCATGCCGTATCAAGGCTTGTTGGTGCACCTCCTGGATATGTGGGATATGACGAAGGAGGTCAGCTGACAGAAGCAGTGAGGAGAAAACCTTATTCGGTTATCCTGCTTGACGAGATCGAAAAGGCTCATCCCGATACCTTCAATATACTGCTCCAGGTACTTGAAGATGGCAGACTTACCGATAATAAAGGAAGGGTGGCTAACTTCAAGAATACCATAGTCATAATGACTTCAAACCTTGGTTCAGACCTTATAAGGGAGAATTTCGAGGACTATAGTGAGGCCAATGCCGGGCAGATAATTGAGAAAACAAAAAACCAGGTATTTGAAATACTGAAAAAAAGCGTAAGGCCTGAATTTCTGAACCGCATAGATGAACTGATTATGTTCAAGCCGCTTACAAAAGAAAATATAAGGGGCATAATTGACATACAGCTCCGCGGGCTCAGGAAGACACTAAGCAAGCAGGATATAAGTTTCGCAATAACAGATAGCTGCATTGACTACCTCCAGGATAAGGGTTTCAGTATACAGTTTGGGGCACGTCCGTTGAAGAGACTTATTCAGAAGGAAATAACGGATAAAATATCACTTGCAATACTCAAGGGTGAAATAGAACAGGGATCTGCCGATATTGTTCTGGACAGTGACGGGAAGGAGACGTTTATAAGGAAAGGCTGAGGCGGTAAAGAAAAATTTCATCTTACCCTGTGAAAAAGTCTTTTGAACCTGATTTTTTTAAGGCCGCTGGCTTCCTTATCAACTGACAGCCAAATGAACTTGGGTTCACCCACTATGTGATCTTCGGGAACAAAACCCCAGTAGCGTGAATCGGCTGAATTATGGCGGTTGTCGCCCATCATCCAGTAATAATCCATCTTGAAAGTATAGGTAGCTGTTTCAGTACCATTGATGAATATACTGCCATCCTCTGTTTTGAGGTCATTATCCTCATATACATCAATTATTCTTTCATATATGGAAATATTGTTTGAATCAAGCTCAACGCTGACACCTTTTTTCGGAATCCAGAGCGGGCCATAATAATCCTCATTCCATGGATAATAGGGATTATGAGGAAATATTACCTCGCCATATTCTCCCGGTCTTCTTAGATCTTTTCTAACTTCAACAACATTCCTGAAGTTACTGATCTGTTCCGCATTAGAACGGGTGAGCGGAAGAAAGTACATTGAGCCTGACACCATGTTCTGATCTGACTTATATACATCAAGTTTTTCGAAGGTCCTGGGATTGATCCTTGTCCCGTCAGTCTGTACCCAGTAATTCATCTGTTGTGTTTCAGGGGCATCTTCCTTTAGGCCATTAACATAGAGTACTCCTCCCCTTATTTCAATGGTATCTCCCGGCAAGGCAACACATCTTTTTACATAATTTTCACGCCTGTCAACAGGCCTGTATATTATATCATTATTTTTCCATATCTCTTCACGGGCCATGGCAAGATATTCTTCTTTGGATCTTTTACCCCCACCAATAAAGGTATCGTAATTTTCAAGGCTTCGTGCTTCGGATCTGACTATCTCATCGTAGGCTGCAGCCTGGTTTTGAAGTACTACCGTATCGCCTGCAGGGAAATTAAAAACAACAGCATCAAATCTTTCCACCTCACCAAAACCTTTCAATCTCTTATAGGGTGCTGTTATCAGGTTTGACCAGGACCTGGTCTTTATTATGGGTATTGTATGCTGGGTAAAGGGAAAGGCTATGGGTGTGTTTGGTAACCTTGGTCCATAGGCCACCTTGCTAACAAAAAGATGGTCGCCCACCCTGAGGGATTTTTCCATTGAAGGGGTAGGTATCCTGTAGTTCTGGAAGAGGAAGATATTAATGAGGGTAACAGCTATAACAGCAAAAATCAGTGCATCAAGCCATTCGACAAAAGTACTGTTAGGTCCTTCCCTTTTCTTCCAGAAAGCCCAGTTTACTTTTTTTGTAATATAGATGTCAAAGACTATTGCCAGTCCCAGCAGAAGCCAATAGTTCCCTACCCAGATAACCCATAAAATGTATATTAGCGCTACTATCGCAAATCTGAAGTATTTGTTTTTAAGAATATCCAGCATTGTTCCTTTAATTTATTGAGTGGCAAAAGTAATGTTTTAATTTAAAACCCGAGCAAATCATTCATTGTAAATACACCCTTCCTGTTGCGGATATACTCAGCAGCAAAAACCGCACCATGGGCAAAGCCCTCACGCTTGTGCGCCATATGCTGAAGTGTAAGGGTATCAATATCAGATGTCCAGTCTATCCTGTGGGTTCCGGTTACCTGTCCTTCGCGGATCGATTTTATCCCTATAAATTCATCTTCACAAGGCCGGCCCTCCTTCCATGATTCATACCTTGTGCATCCATTTATTATATCTTCGGCCAGGCTTATTGCCGTTCCGCTCGGGGCATCCTTCTTCATTGTATGGTGTGTCTCCTCAATGCTGACCCTGTAGCCATGCAATTTGTTCATTATATCAGCCAGTCTCCTGTTCAGGTTAAAAAGTATGTTCATGCCAATGCTGAAATTTGATGCATAAAGAAATGTCCCTCCTTCTTTCTCAACCATCTTTCTTATAAGGGCTAATTGCCCTGTCCAGCCTGTTGTCCCCGAGACTACGGGAACACCCTTTTTAATACACCTGCTGATATTATCAAATGCTGTTTCAGGGCATGTAAACTCAATTGCAGTATCGGATGCAGCAAATGCATCAGAATCAAAATCATGAGTATTATCGCGGTCAATCCTGAGGATAACTTCATGTCCCCGGGCCAGGGCGAGCTTTTCAACTTCCCTGCCCATTCTACCGTAGCCTATCAGTGTTATTCTCATAATTAAGTTTTTTGAGCTAAAATACCCGTTTTTTTTAGTAATGACTAATATGCAGAGGAAACATTAATTACTAACTTTAGGCTTTTAAACTGAAAAAATAATTAAGTATGTTACTGGTAAGAAGACTGTATTTTGCATTTATTATCATTCTGACAAGCTCCTTAAATCTGATCAGCCAGAAAACAGATCCTTACCACCTGTCATCAGGAGGATTTGGCTATTTGCTTGAAAGAGGTCCCGGGCAGTCAGTCTGGTGGTGTGAAGGAGCCTATAAAATCATGCGTGATACTCCGCTTCCTTCAGCTATGGGAGACACCATCACGTTGTGGTCTGCCGGTAATGAATACGAAGCTTTCCAGCTGGTTATCAATACTGTTTCCAGGGTAGAAGACCTGAGGATAGAAATTTCTGATCTGGTCAGGGGCAATAATAAAATAGAAAGGCAAAATGTTGAATTCCGGAAAGTGGAATACGTCAAAATAAGCAAGGCAACAGACAGTTACGGGTATACCGGCTACTGGCCTGATCCACTGCCCCCTGTGAATGGCCCGGTCACTGCCTTCGGAGGTGAGAATACAACGTTCTGGATTAACATTAAGGTACCTCAAGCTACCGCGGCAGGGATATACCAGGGCACTATAACAACAGGAAATGCACTCTGGGAGAAAACGATACCTGTAGAACTCACCGTGTGGGACTTTACCCTTCCAGAAGTGCCGGGTCTGCGTTCAGGCTTTGGCCTGAGTGTTGACAAGATAGCAAAATACCATAACCTCCGGTTAGCCGGTGACATACGGGAAACATTTGACCTTTACATGAAGGCTTTCAGAGAATATAAGATAGCCCCCTATGATCCTTTTTACCTTTATCCCATTATAGAAAAGGTCAGCGGTCTTGAATGGGAAGGGGGAATATTTGATTTTGAAAATTCCTATAATGGCGATTATTCCTTAATGATTGAAGACGATAGCCCGGAAGGCGCACCGGCAGCCAGGTATAAAAGTAATATTAAGATTGATCCCTTTAAGAAATATGTTTTACGATGGGATGTAAAGGGAGGAAAAGAGGACCAGCAATACTGCATACTCCTTGAAGGTTTTGACCCGGAAGGGGAAAAGTTGCCCTTTGAGAATAAAATGGAAGTTTACACCTGCGACACCACGTGGAAAAGCCAGGAATTCGCACCGGGGACTTTCAGTGATGGTGTCTCACATGTAAGACTCTCCATATTCCCCTCATTCAGGACCTTAGCCGGTGAGGACACAGGTACCATATGGATTGACAACATTGTTTTTAGAGAAGCCGGTGGCAATACGAACATATTAAAACAATCTGACTTTGAGGTTAATGCGGATAAGATTGATATTGAACTGGACTTCACGGATTTTGATATGGCCGGCACACGGTACCTTGATGAATTTGGATTTAATTCATTCCGTTTAAATCTCAAGGGTATGGGCAGCGGGACATACTACAGCCGGAAGGAGGGTGTATTCGAGGGATTCCGGCAGGGAAGCCCTGTTTATGACAGGCTCATGGACAAATATTTACGTCTTATACAGGATCATCTTGAAGAAAAAGGGTGGCTGGGAAAAGAGTATGTATACTGGTTTGATGAACCGGAAAAAAAAGATTATCCTTTTGTAAGGGAAGGAATGGAAACAATTAAAAAATCTGCTCCCCTTATAAATACATTCCTGACAGAGAATGAACCCGGACCCGAAATAATGGATGTTACAGATATCAGCTGTACCATATTTCACAGGGTAGACCCGGGCAAAGCAAAAAAGATAGTGAACAGGGGGCAGGAATACTGGTCTTACCTTTGCACTGCGCCAAAATCACCCTGGCTTTCATTGTTCATTGACCATGATGCCATAAATATGAGGATGTGGTTATGGATTACATATGCATGGAAGCTAAACGGAATACTTGTATGGTCAAGCAATTACTGGGACTCCTATTCTGCTTCGCCGGCAGGCTATCTGCAAAATCCATGGACTGAGCCGGCTTCTTTTGTACAGGGTTATGGCTGGCCCTACGGCAAACAAACGCTGTGGGGCAATGGTGACGGCAGGCTTTTCTATCCGCCCAATAAAGACCCAAACAATGATAAAAATATATACCTTACAGGTCCCGTGCCATCAATTAGGCTGGAATTTTTACGACAGGGAATAGAAGATTATGAGTATCTTTTAATGCTAGAGAACCTTGTTAATAAGAACGTTAATCAGGACCATCCCCTTAAGAAAGAGGCAGCAAAATTACTTGACACGAAAGGCAAATTATTTACTGACGGTAAGACTTACACCAAAAATCCGGGCGATATCCTCGAATACAGGAAAAAAATTGCATATATGATACTTGAATTAAATAAATAAACTGATATGAAAGGCTTAATATTTCTTTACGTAACACTCGGCCTGATGCTTTCAACATGTTCCGTAAGTAACAATGATGAAAATGAATGGCAGAGTATTTTCAACGGTGAGAACCTCGGTGGGTGGACAATAAAAATGACCGGGTATCCTGCTGGTGAGAACTTCAGTAATACATTCAGGGTTGAGGATGGGCTACTGAAAGTGTCATATGATAATTATGAAAAGTTTGACGGTGAGTTCGGCCACATATTTTACAGGGAGAGCCTGTCATCATACAAGCTGAGCTTAAAGTACCGCTTCACCGGCGAACAGGTCTCCGGGGGTCCCTCCTGGGGATACCGGAACAGTGGGATTATGCTTCACAGCCAGTCGCCCGAATCCATGCTCCTGGACCAGGACTTTCCTGTTTCAATAGAAGCGCAGTTCCTTGGTGGTGATGGTGAATCAGAAAGGTCAACCCTCAACGTATGCACACCCGGCACCAATATAATTATGGATGGCGAATTGATAAGGAGGCACTGCACCAACAGTAATTCAGAAACGTATCACAATGATGTATGGGTCTCAACCGAAATTGTTGTTTACGCTGACAGTATAATCCATCATATAGTTGAAGGCGATACTGTTATCACTTATCACAGTCCGCAGATCGATGGGGATGACCTCCCGGAAGGCTTTCCCCTTCCCGATGGCACCCTGCTTGGTTCAGGATTTATCAGCCTGCAGGCAGAAAGTCATCCGGTGGAGTTTAAGGATATTAAGCTGTTAAAGCTAAGATAGGCTGAGGCTAAGGCGCCGCGGCTGGCTCCCCGCTTAATTTGCCCACCGGGCAAATTATTTACGCTCGGCCCTCTTTTGTCTTTTACCTTTCATCTTTACTAAAAACCACCTTTCCTCCCACTATTGTATAATCAACCGTGGTTTTCATTATCTCCTCCTCCGGTATTGTCATCAGGTCCCTGTCAGTGATAACAATATCAGCCAGATAGCCTGCTTTTAACATTCCCTTTCTATCCTCCATGAATTGTGAATAGGCTGATTTGAGGGTATAGAGTCTGATTGCTTCTTCCATGGTCAGTCTCTCTTCCGGGAACCACCCCTCCCCTTCTTCGCCCAGGCGGTCTTTCCTGGTAACCGCTGCATAGAGTCCTTCCATCGGGTTAAGCGGTTCAACAGAGTAATCAGTCCCAAAGGCTGTGTGAGCCCCTGCATTTAGGAGTGAGCGCCAAGCGTAAGCACCTTTGCTCCTTTCCAGTCCTATCCTTTTCTCACAAAACCTCTTGTCGGTTATGCAGTGGGTGGGCTGCATTGAGGCTATGACCCCCAGTTCGGCAAAGCGGGGTATGTCTTCCTGTATTAAGAGCTGTGCATGTTCACTCCTGTGCCTGCTGTCTCTCAGACCATTCACTTCGATTGCCTTTTCATAAGCATTCAGTATCCAGTTATTTGCTTTTGTTCCTATGGCATGTATGCCTATCTGGAAGCCTGCCCCATCTGATGCAAGAACTCTTTTCTCCAGTTCTTCATATGTCATTTGAGGTAATCCGGTCTTATCGGGCTCATCACTGAAGGGTTCAAACATCAGTGCTGTGGCCGACCCGAGGGTACCATCAATAAAACCTTTCAGGTAAGCAAACCTGAGCCAGTCATTTTCAGCCGGATAATGCTCGCGTTTTTCCTGATAAAGCAATAACTGCTCCTCATCTGCAGTAAGCACCCCGCCAATATCTATTCTTGAAGTAAGTTCACCAGCCTTTTCAATTCTCTCATACATCTCCCAGTCGGCATTGCCAGGTATCTGTATACTTGTAATCCCAAGCTGCCTGGCTTTTTCCAGTGCCATCAGGTAGCCGTCCCATTCCCTTTGAGCCTCTTCTTCCCCGGTCCTTTCCACAAGACGGGCTCCATATTTCAGAAGTCTCATCGCCGACTCCTTAAAGATGCCTGTCAGTTCACCTGTTTCAGGATCACGTTGTATTTCACCGCCGAATGGTTCAGGTGTATCTTTTGTAATACCCGAGTTCTTTATCACATAGCTGTTCACCAGTACTGAATGGCCATCAGCCCTGCTCAGGGCAACCGGATTATCAGGAGCTACCTCATCAATAAGTTCCTTTGTCGGCCATTCCCTCGTAACAAACATCTCATGTTCCCAGTGTCCTCCCCTGATAAGCTCTCCCGGTTTTGACCTTGCCACCTGTTCCCTGACTTTTTCAGTTATAACCGAGGGATTTGTTATATATCGAAGCTCGATGTAATCTGGATTAACAGGCCCGAAATGGGCATGAGCATCATTAAAACCGGGTATGACCAGCCTTCCGTCCGCATCAATAACTTCAGTGAATGACTCATCAATATATTTATTGATACGTGAGTTCTTGCCAACGGCCACAATCCTGTCACCAATCACGGCAATAGCCTCAGCACGTGGATTGCTCTCGTCTATGGTAATTACTTTACCGTTATGTATTACCAGGTCAGCCTTTTCGGCAGGAGAACAGGCAAAAAGGCCTGTCATAAAAATTGTAACACAAAAAAAGTATAGATTTTTCATATGAAGTGATGTTTATATTTAGACTGCAAAATAAGAATTTTTCTTAAACCGCGGCAGGTGAAAATCTAACATTATCTCATAAGGCAGGTACTTTGAGGCTTTGAGATCCAAATTTATACGGGCAAATAAGTCAAATAAGTTAGGCAATCAGGAACCGGTCTGCTGAGGAGGTGTTGATTCAGACACCCCTTCTATAAATTCATCAACATCCTTAATTGCCTGACGGGCATCTGAAAGAAACATGTAAAAATTCATAAATGCATGTATTACTCCTTCATATTCACGGTATATTACATCGATACCCGCGTCTTTCATTTTCATGGCATAGGCTTTGCCTTCATCCCTGAGAGGATCAACCTGTGCCGTTATAACCATAGCTGGCGGTATCTCTTTATCCATTTCGGCATTTAGCGGTGAAATATAGGGGTGACTTACACTGGCACTTTCAGGAAGATATGCCGATTTGCACCTGTCTAAATAATCCTCGCTAATCATATAGGTTGATCCCTCAAGCATGAAATGGCTTCGCGAGGGGTAAAGGATTTCTTCGAAGGTGGTAGCCCCACAGACTATTATCTGGGCATTAATTTGCGGTCCGCAGCTGTCGCGGCTTACCAGAGGCATAACTGCGGCGAGGTTGCCACCGGCACTCTCTCCCATTACAATTATGTTTGCGGGATTTCCTCCATAATGACTGATATTTTTTTGCACCCATTTCAAGGCTGAATAACAATCCCTTACAGCGGTGGGATACTTATAGTCAGGGGCCAAACGATAATCAACTGATACTAAAACTGTTTCTGTTTCACGCGCCAGCTTCCTGCAATAAGTATCAAAAATTTCAACCGATCCCCAGATAAATCCTCCTCCGTGATAATATATTAAAACTGGTAAAAGATCTCTTTTCTGCTCAGCCACATCACAGTAAAGACGCATGAGGATCTCCGAGGTATCAGCCCGCAGGTAAATATCTTCGGTATATTTTATTCCGGGCTTTACAAGTTTTAAAAGACTATTCTTTTCATCAAAGACCGAATCAGGATTGGCGGCATATTCTTCTGCATGTTTCAGTATAAGGTTACACCTGGGGGACAATTCTGTACCAGGTTCCGGGGTATCACAGCTATTCCTGATTTCCCGGGGACTATAACCTGTAAGAATACACATTATGTCAGTACATGACTGAAAAACAAGGACTGAAAAAGCAAGTATCAATATTAAAAATATTCTGTACTGCATTGCCGTTCAACTTGAGTCTCCAAGTTACGAAACCAGGAGGAGAAATTCAAAAGTGATGAGCTCCTCAATCTTTAATTAAATATCTCTTCGTTGCCCAGTCACCTGGTCAATTCCCTGTATCGTCAGCAGTGGCTTCAGCAGAAGCTGGCTCTATGCTCCCTGCCCTTACCAAGCTCTCATTACACATTTTCAAAGGGGGTATTCTTTGTTTTTACTATTTTTGTAAAAGATAAAAAACCAGGAATGCATATAGATATTATAACCGTTCTTCCGGACTTACTTGAAAGCCCGCTGAACCATTCTATTGTAAAAAGGGCAAGGGACAGGGGTCATGTTGAAATTAATATTATTAATCTCAGGGATTATGCAAGAGACAAGTATAAGTCTGTTGACGACTACCCATTTGGTGGCGGAGCAGGCATGGTAATGACCATTGAACCCATTTACAGGGCTCTTGAGAAGTTAAAATCGGAACGCTCATATGATGAGATTATCTATACCAGTCCTGATGGCAGCCTTTTCGATCAGAAGACGGCCAATGAATTATCACTTAAAGAAAATATAATAATACTTGCGGGCCATTACAAAGGGGTAGACCAGAGAGTAAGAGACCATCTCATAACTAGAGAAATATCGATAGGCGATTTTGTTCTTTCAGGGGGAGAGTTGCCTGCTGCGATTATTACCGATGCAATAGTAAGGCTTATACCGGGGGCCATTTCGGATGAGCAGTCTGCCCTGTATGATTCATTCCAGGACAAGCTGCTGGCACCGCCTGTATATACACGACCGGCCGGGTTCAAGGGCTGGGAAGTACCCGGTATACTACTTTCAGGAAATACTCCTGAAATTGAAAAGTGGAGGCATGAAAAATCATTGGAAAGAACAAGGAAGCTGAGGCCTGATCTCCTGGATGAGGAGTAGAATAATTAAGTTAATTTTAGGAAAAATGACTTGATTTTAGTATGATTGTATTCAATTTCAATAAATATTAAGTAATTAAAAATCAAATACATGAATTCACAGGATTACATTAAGAAAGAAGAAAAGTACGGAGCACACAACTATCACCCTTTACCGGTTGTTCTTGAACGCGGTGAGGGACCCTTTGTGTGGGATGTCGAAGGCAATAAATATTATGATTTTCTTTCTGCCTATTCAGCAATTAACCAGGGCCATTGTCATCCCGAAATTATCAAGGCCCTCACGGAACAAGCACAAAAACTGACACTTACATCAAGAGCTTTTTACAATAATGTACTTGGCGAATATGAAGAATACATAACGAAATATTTCGGTTACGACAAGGTGCTTCCGATGAACACCGGGGCAGAAGCAGATGAAACAGCCCTTAAACTATGCCGCAAATGGGCTTATAAGAAAAAAGGAATTGAAGATAATAAAGCAAAGATTATTGTTTGTGAGAATAACTTCCACGGCAGGACAATAACCATTGTTTCTATGTCTACCGATCCTGATGCAAGGAAGGATTATGGTCCCTTCACTCCAGGGTTCATCACCATACCTTACAATGATCTGGGTGCCCTGGAGAAGGCACTGGAAGATCCTGATGTAGCAGGCTTCCTGGTAGAGCCAATACAGGGAGAAGCAGGCGTATATGTCCCTGATGATGGTTACATTAAAAAGGCCTATGAGATGTGCAGGGCAAAAAATGTCCTTTTCATTGCTGACGAGGTTCAGACGGGAATTGCAAGGACAGGAAAACTCCTGGCATGTGATCATGAAGGAGTAAGACCTGACATCCTTATCCTTGGTAAAGCCCTTTCAGGAGGTGTTTATCCTGTCTCCGCGGTGCTTGCAGATGATGATATAATGCTGGTCATTAAACCTGGTGAACACGGATCAACCTTTGGAGGCAATCCTATTGCCGGCAAAGTGGCAATTGCAGCTCTTGAGGTAGTAAAAAAAGAAAAGCTGGCTGAAAGGGCTGAAGCCCTGGGTAATATATTCAGGGATGAATTCAGAAGCATTAAATCTGAGATGATAGAACTGGTTCGTGGCAAGGGCCTGCTCAACGCTGTTGTCATACGACCCAAGGGGGATAAAACAGCATGGGATGTTTGTGTGGCCATGAAAGAAAATGGTGTCATAGCCAAACCCACACACGGACATATTATCAGGTTTGCTCCTCCACTTATTATATCCGAAAAACAATTGAGGGAAGCCATGAATCTTATAAAAGATACCTTCAAACAATTTGAATAGCTAAGGACAGACAAGCATGAGTATTAAAACCCGAATGTTTTCCTGATAAAAAGCATCCGGGTTTTTTGATTCTGGAAAGAGTGCTATTTTTGTCGGATAAAATTATAAGCACATGAGATATATTATAAAATATCTGGCAGTTGTTGCCCTTATCCTGCTTTTTTCATGCAGGGGAAATAAGATTGATGAGCCGGGCATTACCACAGCTGAGCTGCAGGAACATATTAACTTTCTCGCATCGGATGAACTGAAGGGCAGGCTGCCCGGAACGGAAGGAGATATAAAAGGTGCCGAATACATCAGGGATATGATGAAATCATGGGGGCTGTTACCTGCTGTGGGGAACGGCCTGCAAAGTTTTGAACTGGTGGCCAGCCTGGAAGCAGGTGATTGTAAATTGCTCATTAACAACGAAGCAATTTCTACTGAACAATTCATGCCTTTTGCTTTCAGTGAAAACAGCTCTCTTACCGGAAAAACAGCCTTTGCAGGTTATGGATTTGTTATTACGTCAGATACACTGACATGGAACGACTATGAAAATATTGACGTGAAAGGTAAATGGGTAATGATACTCAGAACCGATCCTGAAATAGATAAGGCCTCCAGCAATTTTGCCCGGTACAGTTCTGACAGGGATAAGGTAATGATAGCCAAAGACAAAGGAGCCGAAGGCGTGCTCCTGGTTTCAGGGGAGAAATTTGATCCGAAGGATGAATTTGAACCACTTTCAAAAGGTGAATACTCCACGGGAATACCGGTTTTTCGTGTAAAAAGAGAAACCGCAAACAGAATACTGGAGGAAAATAATGTAACAATTGGTGAGCTGGAAAAAAGACTTAACAGTACCTATGCACCTGTAAGTTTTGAGATGGATTGCACTGTTGAAGGCATATCCGAACTTATGGAACAAAAAGTTACTACCCGTAATGTGCTGATGATGTTACCCGGGAATGATTCATTACTTAAGGATGAATATCTTATCATTGGGGGTCATTTTGACCATCTTGGGATGGGAGGTCCGGGTTCTTCGAGCAGGGCAGGCGATACCATAGCCGTTCATTACGGAGCCGATGATAATGCTTCAGGCATAGCATCAATGCTGGAAATAGCTGAAAAGTTTGCTTCAGCACATAATAATGCCCGGTCAATATTATTTGCAGGATTTGCAGCTGAAGAAATGGGTTTATTGGGTTCTAAATACCTTGCCGAACACATGCCGGTTGAAGCTGATAAGATTAACGCAATGATAAACCTTGATATGGTGGGCAGGATGAAAGAAAATAAATTACTTCAAATAGGAGGAATAGGAACAGCAAGGGAATTCAGGGATCTTGTCACAAAACATATTGATACTTCCATGTTCAGCCCTTCCTTCTCCGAAGAAGGCTACGGTCCCTCGGACCATAGTTCATTTTACGGACTGGATAGACCTGTTCTCTTCTTCTCAACAGGTGCCCACCTTGACTACCACACACCCGGTGATACGCCTGATAAAATAAGCTATGGCAGCCTGGCCAATATTTCTGACCTTGTATACGAGATAAGCGCGGAACTGGCCGGTAACAATCCAAAACTCGGCTTCACTGAAGCAGGTCCGAAAACACCGGCCAGCAGGAACATGAGGCATAAGGGGGTTACCCTCGGCATAATGCCTGATTTTGCCAGTACCGTAAAAAACGGGCTCAGGGCTGATTTTGTTAGCCCGGGTCGACCCGCAGCTCTTGGAGGGATGAAGAAGGGTGATATTATCACTGCAATAAATGGCAAGGAAATTAACAATATCCAGGATTATATGTTCAGACTCTCAGAACTGGAATATGGTGTAAGCATACAGGTTGAAGTACTGAGGGATGGTAAAAAAGAATTATTATTAATAGCATTATAGAAATTACACTTTAAAGAAATGAAATCAACATTGTACTGGGTTCTGGCTGTAATTATAACCCTATCAGCAGCTTACTACCAGCGAAGAACGGGACCCACTTATCCAAAACAACTCGATGTAAGGGTTAACGGTAAAGAATACAATCTTAAACTGACACGGAGCATTGAGATATCAGACAGGCATTATATTAAACTTGCCATTAAGGATTCGACTGCGAAAGCAAGGCTTTTTTATAAGCGTTTCCAGGTTGACGAACCCTTTCAGGCTGTTGATTTTGACTATGAAAAACATCCTGTGAACTCATTCATAATGAACAGGATATTTAATATCAACGAGGAGGTGGGCTTTTTTGCGTACATACCGGCACAGGCACCCGCAGGAAAGATTGAATATTACTTTGAAATTACAGATGGTTCCGGCACCAGTACATATTTTAGAAATGAACCAATAGTAATCAGGTTTAAAGGAGCAGTGCCGTCAGAAATACTCACACCTCATATCCTGATAATGTTCATTGCCATGCTGCTCTCAACACTTGCCGGGCTGATGGCCATAGGCAAGCACAAATCATATCGCAAATGGGGTACCTGGACCTTCATAATGCTATTAATTGGAGGTATGATACTGGGCCCCATGGTTCAATACCATGCCTTCGGGGAGGCATGGACCGGAATACCCCTGGGATGGGACCTCACTGATAATAAAACACTTATTGCAGTGATATTCTGGGCAATAGCTGTTTTTGGAAACAGGAAAAAGAAAAGGCCGGGACTTACAATACTGGCATCATTCATCCTTTTACTTGTTTACTCAATACCACACAGCATGTTCGGCTCAGAACTCAGTTATGAAAGCGGGGAAATTATTCAGGGTATTATTATGCCTTATATATTTTAATCAATCCCTGGTTTTTTCATATCTTCATGCAGCACTGACTATTTTGTTACGTCATTGTAATGAAAACAAAATAAGTGGGTGCAGCGATACATATTGAAGAATTAAGCCAATTGTATATGGGAAATGTAGAGACGGCATTCCGCAACATACACCAGGACCTCATCGACGGGTGTAAAAACGGCGATCAGAAAGCACAGTTCCAGATTTATAAACTGTATTTCAGAGCGATGTTTAATACGAGTCTGAGAATTGTGAGTGACACCATGGAAGCTGAAGACATTATGCAGGAAGCGTTCCTGTCGGCCTTTGATAAGATTGAAACATATTCGGGAAATGTCAGCTTCGGGGCATGGTTGAAGAAAATAGTGATAAACCGCTCTCTTGATGCGGTTAGCAGGAAGAAAGCGATCTTTGAAGATATTGACACACATTACGAGTTACAGGAAGAGCCTGATAATGTGGCTGATGAAGTCCATGATCTGCAAGAAAAAATGAACGAGGTGAAATCAGCCATTAATAAACTCCCGGACGGATACAGGATAATATTATCGCTCTACCTTCTCGAAGGATATGATCATGATGAGATCGCTGATATCCTCAGCATCTCAAGCAGTACATCAAGATCCCAATTATCAAGGGCTAAACAAAAGTTGTTGAGTGAACTGAGAAATGGAAAGTAAACAGGTAAACAAAAGTAAACAGGTAAATAAGTCAGGTATGAAAGATATAGAAAAAATAATAAGGGAGAACGCCGACTTCTTCAACAGTGAAGAACCTTTTGAAGGTCACTTTGAAAGATTTACGGCCAGGCTGCAGGCAAGACAGTTTGTTGTTCCCAGGCGGGTCAACATTATGC
Source organism: Bacteroidales bacterium (assembly GCA_032260385.1). GTDB lineage: Bacteria > Bacteroidota > Bacteroidia > Bacteroidales > VadinHA17 > UBA9300. Next base: position 27,011 of record JAVVEL010000009.1, read on the forward strand.
CTCACCTGCTTAAAGCTGCCGCTGTCGCCATACTGGTCACCCTGTCCTCTCTATGGACATGGGAACACGTGCTCAGTTCCGATGCCAACAAGATGACCTTAAGCGAAGTATCACCCGAATATCGCGAGGTGGAACAATATTATGTACATCAGGTCAGCCTGATGGAAGATGAAATAGAAGACATCTGGATAAATGGCCAGCCGGAAGATAAAGGACTGCTTCTTGATGAACTTGAGGAAATGGATGAGACCTACAAAGAGCTGCAGAAAGATCTTAAAGCGAATCCAAATGATGAAAGGGTAATAAATGCCATGGTCGAACATTACCAGAGAAAAGTGGAAGTAATGAACTATATCCTTTCCCAGTTGAAAGAGATACAAAATAAAAATGAATACCAAATAAACAACGAAAATTATGAAACGGTCAGGTTGTAAATCACTAATCAGGTTGTTGTTTGTTCAGGTAGTTCTCATACTCTCAGTGTCATTGTATGCCACTGATGTTGATAAGCAATTCAAAAAAGAATTTGATGCCAGTAAGGTTGAACTACTGAAAATCAGTAACCGTTATGGAGATGTGGAAATTGTTAATTCCAGCAATAATAAGATAATTATTGTTGTGGATGTGCAGCTGTCCCATCCAAACTCTTCAAAAGCTGAAAAACTTTTATCAATGATAACGGTTGAATTCAGCGAAAATGATAACACCGCAGAAGCCAGGACCGTCATTGACAGACAATTCAGTATGCAAAACAGGGGTCCGCACAGGGGGTTCTCCATTAACTACCGGGTGGAAATGCCCGAGGATATGAATCTTGCCCTTTCTAACAGGTACGGCGATTTCAAAGCAGGAAATCTGTCAGGACATGTGGATATAAGGGTAAAATACGGATCACTGTATATCAAAAACCTCACAAGAGGGAACCAGGAACCACTTAACAGGATAACAGGAGAATACCTCCGTGTTGGAGATATAGCTGATGCAGGATGGCTTGAACTGAGTATCAGGTATGTAGGCAAATTTAATATATTAAATGCCCAGGCTCTCCTTATTGATTCACGCTATTCAACCAACAATACAATTGATAAGGTAAGCTCTGTGGTCATTGACAGTAAGTATGACAGGTTTGAGATCCATAATCTGAATAATATTGTTGCCGAATCAGCTTATACTGCCTATCATTTAGGGAATATCTCAAAAAGGATGGACATTGAGACAAAGTACGGCTCCCTTGATGTTGATAATGTGGAAGCAGGCTTCGAAATTGTAAGGGCAGATGTTGGCTATACACCGGTTACGATAAGTTTCGCTAAATCGGCATCATATAAACTCAAGGCAGAAACCAGATACTGTGGATTTTCATTCAACGAACAGGATGCTGACATCCGTCAGCGAATAGAGGAATCCAATTCAATGAATCTTGAAGCAATTATAGGTAATGCTGATACAAAGTCAGAAGTACGCATTAACGCTGACTACGGTTCAGTTAAGTTATATTAGCGGCGAACGACTAGCGGCGAACGACAAACGGCGAACGGCGAACGGCGAACGGCAAGGCGGATTTTTTCCGCCTTTCTGACTTTATATACATAATCCTGATTTTTTATTAATAATTCATATATTTAGGCCAATAAAATAAGGCATACCATGAATAATCTAATTATTAAATCTATTTTCATTTCCCTGCTGGCTATTACGATTTTTTCATGTAAGGTTAATACGGGCGATCAGGATGAGGTAAGCCCGATAAGAAAAGACTGGGCACTTGTAATACACGGTGGTGCCGGGGTTATAACACGCGAGTTAATGACCCCTGAACAGGACAGTGCCTACCGCAGGGTGCTCAACGAGGCCCTTGAGACAGGGAAAAGGATTCTTTCAGAAGGGGGCAGTGCCATTGATGCTGTAGAAAAGACCATACATGTAATGGAAAACTCACCCCTTTTTAATGCAGGTAAGGGGGCGGTATTTACGAGCAAAGGAATAAACGAGATGGATGCAGCCATAATGGACGGTTCTGATCTTAATGCCGGGTCTGTTGCCGGGATCACGGATATAAAAAACCCAATCAGCGCAGCCAGGGCAGTCATGGAAAAATCCGTTCACGTGATGCTGTCGGGCCAGGGAGCTTCGGAATTTGCCATCGGGCAGGGACTGGAACAGGTTGATCCTTCCTATTTCTACACTGATCGTCGCTACAGGCAGCTCACCGAAGCCATAAACAATGAAAAAAACGGCACTGTGGGGTGTTGTGCACTCGATAAAGAAGGTAATCTGGCAGCTGCAACTTCAACAGGAGGCATGACAAATAAGAAACATAACCGCATAGGTGATGCCCCAATAATAGGAGCCGGTACTTACGCAAATAATGCAACATGTGCCGTGTCAGCAACAGGTCATGGCGAATATTTTATTCGCTGGACAGTTGCACATGATATATCTGCCTTAATGGAATACAGTAATATGAGTCTCAAGGACGCTGCCGACCTCGTGATTAACGAAAAGCTTGTGAAAGCAGGTGGCACAGGGGGTATTATTGCAGTGGACAAATACGGTAATATTGCCATGCCCTTTAATACTGAAGGTATGTTCAGAGGATTTGCCGATTCGGAAGGCACAGGCGCCGTATATATTTACAGGGTTGAATAGAGCATATCTAGATATCCAGCTCCACAACTGTTATGCCTGAACCCCCTGCTTCAACATGCTCATCATGATAGTCCTTCACAAGGTCTACTGTTGAAAGATATTCACGTATCAGTTGTCTGAGGATGCCATCACCCTTACCGTGGAGGATCCTCAGAACCGGATACTGAACCATAATGCCTTCATCAACAAATTCACGCACAGTGTTCAGTGCAGCTTCAGCTCTCATCCCTCTCACATCCCTGTCGGGGCTGAACCGGTTACGCCGCCTGGTGATATCCCAGTCAAGGTTTGCTGAAGAAGATGGTTTAATTCCGGAAGAGGCAATTTCCCTATCCGAAGCCCTTCGCACACTGGAAGAATTCACTGTAGTTATTATATTACCAAAGGCGATTGAAACCTTTTTCCTATCGACAGATATAAGCTCGCCAACCCTGTCGCTGCCGTCCATAACAACCTTCTCACCCTTTCTCAGAGGACCCTTTACCTCTTTGGACTGCGGTATGGATTTTACCTTTCCCTCGGGCTTAAGAACAGGAAGTCCGGCTTTTTTCTCCTTTTCCCTGAGTTTCTTTATCTTATGAGCCATCCTCATATCTTCCTTATCTTCTGCTATTTCTATGCCTTCTCTGAGCTTCTCAACACTCTTTCTTGCCTCCTTTGTTCTTTCCTTTTCAGCCTGGGCCTCTCTTATTTCTTTTATTGTTTTTTCAATAGCTTTGTTTGCTTCATCAATAAGCATTTCAGCTTCTTCCCTGGCTCTTTTTATTATTTGTTTCCTTTCTGATTTTAGTTCGGATATTTCCTTTTCATAGCTGCTTACCAGGTCTTCAAGCTTCTTGCTCTCCATTCTTATACTTTGCCGTTTCCTTTCCCAGTATCTTTTATCCCTTAAGACATCCTTAAGATGTTTATCAAAATTAATATGCTCTTCACCAACCTTCTGAGAAGCGGACCTGAGTATTTCTTCAGGCAATCCTATCCTCCTTGCTATCTCAAAGGCAAATGAACTGCCGGGTTTCCCGATATCAAGCCTGAAGAGGGGTTCCATACGATGATTGTCAAACATCATAGCCCCGTTAATTATTCCTTCTTCAGCCGAGGCGAAATGTTTCAGGTTGGTATAATGGGTTGTGACAAGGCCGTAAACTCCTTTTTTGTTTATCTCAGCCAGTATTGCTTCAGCAATGGCCCCTCCGAGCATTGGTTCCGTTCCTGTACCGAACTCATCTATAAGAACCAGCGTTTCCTCATCCGCATTACGTAAAAAATATTTCATGTTGACAAGGTGTGAACTATAGGTACTGAGATCATTTTCTATGCTCTGTTCATCCCCTATATTGATAAACATTTTGCGGAAGATCCCGAATTCAGAACCCTGCTTTACAGGCACTGTAAGTCCGCACTGCAGCATATACTGGAGCAGTCCCACCGTTGTAAGGCATACTGATTTCCCACCGGCGTTTGGCCCTGAAATCAATAATATCCTTGCTTCCTCCTGAAGTTCAATATCCAGAGGTACCACTTCCCTGCCCGGCATATCTTCAAAAGCAAGAAAAAGAAGAGGATGTCTGGCCTCAGACCAGTTTATAGAAGGTTTATCATTCAGGACCGGGCTTACTGATCCAAGCCTGCGCCCCAGAAGGGCCTTTGCCCTTACCAGGTCAAATTCACCCATAATATCATATGATACCATCAGATCGTCAATATAAGGTCTTATGCGATCAGCAAAATCAATGAGTATTTTAATGATCTCTCTTTTCTCGGCATATTCCAGTTCAATAATCTGATTATTAAGGTTTACTATCTCAGCGGGCTCGATATATACCGTTTTTCCGCTTGCCGACTGGTCATGAACCAGACCCTTGATCCTGTTTTTATCGTATACATTTAAAGGAATGACTCCCCTTCCGTTCCTTATGGCAACCGATGTTCCCTTTTCCACAAGACCATCATTCTGCGCCTGTTTGAGTATCGACTGCATACGTTTCGACACCATGGCACCAGCCTTCCTGAGATCACTTCTTATGCCTGACAGCTCTGCGGAAGCATTGTCTTTTATTGTTCCCTCTTTGGACATTATCCTGTCAATAGACTCGCTGACAAAGGGATATACTTTTATTCCGCTGCTCAAGCTGTGCAGTTCAGGATAGGCTGAAGAATGCTCTTCAATGCTGAAAAAATTATATATTTTTTTTAATGTTATAAATGACCTTTTGAGGTTAAATATTTCGCTTATTTCAGGACATGAGCCCTCAACCTTCATTTTCTTAAGTCCCTGCCTGAGGTCATAATAGTGATCGAGCGGAAATTCCTGCTCAAGCTCCAGTATTTGTTGGAACTCTGCTGTTTGGTTCAGCTTTTCGCTAATGTTCTTTATATCTGTACTGAAAGAAACAACAGAAGCTTTTTCACGCCCATTCTGTGACAGGCATAAATCGTATATCCTCTTCCGTATACGATCAAATCCCACCTTAAGCTCAAACTCTTCCGGATAAACCATTCTTCTAAATATTCTTTAATTAAGAAAAAGGTAAAGTTAATAAATGTTAAATCATACCTTTCACAGGTTGACGGATATTTAAATTACTAAATTTGAGATACAAATAAATAATTAAAAATCTAATAACCCTAAAAATGAAGGTAAAGTATTTATTACTGGCAATAGCTATATTATTTCTTCTTCCCGGAAATATTTTTTCCCAGGACGAACCTGTAGATCTCAATATGGTTTACACGATCAAACAGGAAGGATTTAAAAATTCTGACATTGAGGAATTGTCCTTCTGGATGACTGATTTCGTTGGTCCCCGTCTCACAGCTTCAAACGGAAAAAAAAGAGGCAATGAATGGGCAAGCGACAGGATGGAAGAATATGGACTCGAAAATGTAAGAATTGAAGCGGCCAGGCCTTTTGACCGTGGCGGCTGGGAGAACCAGAAAACTTATATTGCAATGACCTCTCCATACTATACCAATTTCACTGCCAATCCCAAAGCATGGACGGGAAGTACAAAAGGCCTGATAAAAGGCAGTCCTGCTTTACTTGAAATTAATGATGAAAGTGATTTTGAGCAATATAAAGGCAAACTGAAGGGCAAGATTGTTATTATGCCTTCAAGTTCAGTTTATGAAGTCAGTTTTGAACCCCTGGCTGAAAGGTACACAGAGGAGGATCTTGACAATATTGAGCAGGCCAACTATGCTGGTCGCAGAGGCCGTCGCGGCGACTTTAATTTTGACGACTACCGCAGGAGGATGATGATACAGAGGCAGGCAGCTGACTTTTTAAGGGATGAGGGTGTTGCAGCAATACTCAGTGCCGGTGGTGAGTTTAACGTCCCTCGTTCAAGCGGGGCCAGTTACACTGCAGGTGAAAATCAACCGGTTGCAGAATTATACCTGCCCGTCGAGGCGCACGGTAGAATAATGAGATTAATGCAACATGACGTAAACGTTGAGCTTGAACTTGAAGTTAAAAACAGTTTCTATAACAGTCCGGATGTTACAAATGTCATTGGTGAGATACCGGGTACCGACCCTGAGCTAAAAGATGAAATAGTGTTGCTTGGCGGGCACTGGGATTCATGGCATGGTGGCACGGGTGCAGCTGACAATGCTTCGGGTTGTATTGTAATGATGGAAGCCATGCGGATACTGAAATCCCTCGATATAAGTCCCAGGAGAACCATACGGATAGCTTTGTGGGGTGGTGAAGAACAGGGACTGCATGGATCCAGGGGTTATGTTGAGAAATATATCCGTTCTACCGACGGAAATGTGCTTGAAGGCTTCGATAATTTTGCCGCATATTTTAACATGGATAACGGTACAGGTAAGTTCAGGGGTATCTATGTACAGGAGAATGACATGGTTCTGCCTGTATTTGAGGCCTGGTTCAAGCCCTTTGAAGATATGGGATGCTCAACCGTGACACTCAGGAATACAAGCGGAACCGATCACCTGTCCTTTGATGTACTCGGACTGCCGGCATTCCAGTTCATCCAGGATGAGATTGAATATGGCCGCGGCTATCATACGATTATGGATACGTATGAAAGGCTGGTAATGGATGATCTGAAGCACAATGCCGTGGTTGTGGCGTCACTGGCTTATCATGCAGCAATGCGCGATGAAGCTCTGCCCCGGAAGCCCCAGCTGGAGAGTCTCAGCAGCCAGCAAGGCCGCTTCTGACCAGGCCTCTTAGTGAAAGGAATGCATGTAATTCAAGGTTTAAATTAAGCCATAATAAGAGACCATAGGGAATATACATTGTATGAGTCTTCTGAACAAAAAGCTTTAAAGAAAGGTTTAAGGCTTAGTGTTAACATGACTAATTTTTAAACTGATGAAATATTTCACTGCCTTTCATTTGATTCTACTTCTGTTGACTGTAAGCATTACAGCCCAGGATCCAAAACAAGACACTGTACCCCTATCCTATTCGAATATCGAATATGACGAGGAGGGGCGGATGTACATAGAAATTGCCGGCGAGAAGATTTATGAAAACCAGGCAGAGCCAAATATTTCCATCGATCAGACCTCAGGTAATCCCGTTGGAACGGATACTGGGATTTATTTTGATTTCGGAGATATAGGTTTCCAGGGTTCAATCTACTACGGCTTTATTCCATACGGTGATTCCAGACATCCCCACCCTGTATATTTCAGATCATCAGCAGCCATATTAAACGGGAAAGCTTTTATAGAAATCTCGAAATCTATGAGCGGACGCTATGACATGGTAGGCTGGGAGAAAAATAAAAAGGGAACCATCGGATACAGGGTGCTCAATAACGGAGGTGTCTTCCTGTATGACGGGATCCTTACTTTTAAAGGTAGCGGACCGTTTGAAATAGTGCCAACAGTTATTGAAGGACCTTTTGTTAACCTGGTGACCCATGAAGAAGCAACAATTTCTTTCACAACTAATATGGAAATAAAACCATCTGTTGAGGTAAACGGAAAGATAGTAAGGGGAAAGAAAGGGAAACTGCATGAAATAAAAATAGATGGACTTAATCCGTCTACTGAATATAAATACCTGATCAGGTATGGTGACAATTTCCAGGAGTACAGTTTCAGAACAGCACCATTGCCGGGCTCGAGGACATCATTCACTTTTGCCTATGCATCAGACTCACGAAGCGGTAACGGCGGGGGAGAAAGGGATATCTACGGGGCTAATTCTTACATTATGAAGAAGATTATGGCCCTGGCAAAATATCGCGATGCTGCCTTTTTCCAGTTCACCGGTGATCTCGTTACAGGTTACCAGGAACACAGGCAACATATTGAGCTGGAATATGCCAACTGGAAAAGGTCGGTACAACCTTTTGGTGCCTATTTCCCGATATACGTAGGCATGGGTAATCATGAAGCTCTTAACAAAGTTTTCAGTGCCGAAAACAGGTGGTATATATCAATAGATAAATTCCCATTCGACAATGAATCCTCTGAATCAGTGTTTGCAGATAATTTCGTAATGCCTGTAAACGGACCCGATTCAGAAGACGGGGCTATTTATGATCCTTCTGCCACCACAATTGATTTTCCTTCATACAAAGAGAATGTATTCTATTACACATATGATAATGTGGCTGTTGTGGTTCTTAATTCCGATTATTTCTATGCTCCCAGCACAAATATGCTCAGGTACAGCAGTGGCGGTTTGCATGGTTATATAATGGACCGTCAGATGGAGTGGCTTGATAATACCATAGCGAGCCTTGAAGAAGATCCGGATATAGACCATATATTTATTACCATTCACACGCCCTTCTTCCCTAACGGCGGCCATGTACAGGATGATATGTGGTATAATGGGAATAACGGCTACCGTCCTTATGTTGCTGGGAAACAGCTCGCAAAGGGAATTATCGAACGCAGGGATGAGCTTCTTGACATAATTGTAAATAAGAGCAGTAAAGTAATCGCAATATTAACAGGAGATGAACATAATTACGCAAGAACAGAAATAAGCCCCCAGACGGAAAGATATCCTGAAGCCTACTTTGCCGGGAAAACAGATCTGAAAAGAACGATTTACCAGATCAATAACGGCGCAGCAGGAGCGCCATATTATGCACAGGAAGAGACACCCTGGACACAATGGGTTTCAGGTTTTACCACTCAGAATGCGCTTGTTCTTTTTCATGTAAGTGGAAATAACATTGAGATGGAAGTGTTGAACCCTGACACACTCGAAGAGGTTGACCGGATGAAACTAAGATGAAACTATCAAATACTGAAGCCAATCTAAAAATTTATCAAAATGAAAACCTTCAAATTACTAATTCCATTTTTTTTATTTTCCATCCTTGCCATTCCTGTGAAAAGCCAGGAAAAAGGATATTACCGCTCTCCGTCAATACATGGGAACAAAGTTGTTTTCACGGCTGAAGGAGATCTTTGGAAATATGACCTGGCAACAGGAAAAACTCAACGTCTGACCACACATCACGGAGTGGAATCACAGGCAAGCTTTTCCCGGGATGGTAATCTTATAGCATTTACAGGTTCCTACGAAGGGCCTCCAGAGGTTTATATAATACCTGCTGAAGGAGGAAGGCCTGAAAGGATGACCTGGGAAGAGGATAACCCACAAATAAGCAAGTGGACAGATGACGGTAAGATCCTGTACTCGACAAATTACTATTCCACCCTTCCCGGCGCCCAGCTTTTGAAGCTAGATCCTGAATCTGCCACCTCCACACTTATCCCCCTTGCACAGGCAGACCAGGGTACATATAATGATAAAGGCGAGCTGGTGTTTACGAGGCTCAGGAAGCAGTCGAGTCATACAAAAAGATATATCGGAGGCACGGCGCAGTCCCTGTGGAAATTTGACGGTAAAAATGAAGCTATTCACCTCACTGCTGACTATGAAGGTACAAGCAAAGACCCCATGTTCTACAATGGCCGTATATTTTTCCTGACTGACAGGGATGGCACGATGAATATATGGTCTATGAACAGCTCAGGTGAAGATCTGAAACAACACACATTCTCATCTGGATGGGATCTCTACGAGGCAGACATGGATAATGGCCGCATAGTTTGCCAGAAAGGGGCCGACATAATTTTATTTGATGTTGAATCAGGAAAAGAAGAGATACTCGATATCAGCCTGATTTCCGATTTTGACCAGAAACACCTTCGCTGGATAACAGACCCCATGTCAAAAATTTCGTCGGTTAATATTTCCCATAAGGGCGAGGACGTGGTAATAACATCACGCGGAAGGGTTTTCAATTTCCCTGTAAACGGCGAAAGATGGTCTGAGATAACCAGGAAATACGGAGTGAGGTATAAGGATGCATCATATGGATCAGACAGTGATGAGATCCTTATGCTGTCGGATGAATCGGGAGAATTTGAAATATGGAAGGCCGGGCATCTTGGGCTTGATAAGCCTGAGCAGGTAACAGACGGATCAACAAACCTGATTACCGGGTACTCTGTTTCCCCTGACAGGAAATACATTACCTATGCCGAAAAGGACAACAGGCTTTTTCTGTTCGACAAAGACAGCGGCAAATCATCCTTAATAGATGAAAATGATTTCTCTGGTTTCAGTGAACCCCTTTCATGGTCACATGACAGTAAGTGGATTGCCTATGTAAACAGTGCTGAAAACAGGAACATGCAAATTAAGTTATACAGTATTGAGAAGAAAAAATCATATGTGGTAAGCACAGACAGGCTTGATAGCTATAATCCACGTTTCAGTCACGACGGCAAATGGCTTTATTTCATTTCTGACAGGACTTTCAATAATTCGGTTGGAAGTCCCTGGGGCAGCAGGCAACCTGAACCCTACTTTGAGAGAACTGCAAAAATCTATGCACTTGCTCTTAATAGTGATGCTGAATTCCCCTTCCTTGATGACAATGAGTTAAAGACAACAGAAGAGGAAAAGAAGGCGGAGAAGGATGATAAAGAACCTGTTAATATAGACTTTGAAGGAATTGAATCAAGGCTTTATGAGGTTCCTGCCGGGGCTTCCAGTTATCGCGATTTTTATGTTACCGATTCCCATATAATCTGGATGCAGAGTTCATCCGGTTTCAGGGGGGGTACCGTTCAGTCCCTTAAAATTGACAACGATCCTGATAATAAACCGAAAACCCTGGCCAGCGGCATAAGCAGTTTCGCCGTTTCCGGTGACGGTAAAAAAGTCCTGTTAAGAAACAGGTCAGGTATATTCGTCATGGAAACATCTGCTGCAAAGCTGGATACATCAAAAAACAAACTGGAAATTAACAACTGGGCATTTAATATTGATCCTGTGGAAGACTGGAAGCAGATGTTCAGGGATGCATGGAGAATGGAGCGTGATTATTTCTACGATCCGCAGATGCACGGACTTGACTGGGATGCTGTCTATGACCGATACAGTAGCCTGCTGCCAAGGGTGACCGACAGGTATGAGCTTGACGATCTGATGGCCCAGATGATATCAGAGTTATCCACCCTTCACATGTTCGTCAGGGGTGGTGATAAACGCACTCCTCCCGAAAATATTTCTATGGGCTACCTGGGAGCCGGTCTGCATAGGGATGCATCCTCCGGCGCCTTTATAATAGACCATATTTACATGACTGATCCTGACTATCCGTCTGAAGTATCACCCCTGGCCAGGCCATGGCTTAAGGTTGATGAGGGTGACGCAATAATAAGTGTTGATGGCATTGTTGTAAAAACAGCACCCTCCCTTAATATGCTGCTTGCAAATAAAGCAGGCATGCAGGTCAGGATAAAATTCAAAAAGCCTGATGGAAAAACATACGAGGAAATTATAGAGCCTGTGAGCTCGAGAAACTTTTCTAATTTGAGGTACAGCGAGTGGGAATATACACGCAGCCGGGAAGTGGAAAAACGCAGCGACAGCAGGATAGGATATGTTCACCTGAGAGCCATGGGAGGCAACAATTATACAGAATGGGTTAAGGGCTTTTATCCCAATTACCGTAAAGAAGGCCTGATTATCGATGTAAGGAACAACCGAGGTGGCAATATTGACAGCTGGGTACTTGAAAAATTACTAAGGAAAGCATGGTTTTACTGGGCTCCCAGGGCAGGAAAGCCTTACTGGAACATGCAGTATGCCTTCAGGGGACACATGGTTGTTCTGATCAATGAGAATACTGCCTCTGACGGAGAGGCTTTTGCAGAAGGATTCAGAAGACTGGGTATAGGTAAACTCATTGGCACCAGGACCTGGGGGGGTGAAATATGGCTGTCGCAACGTAACAGGCTGGTGGATGAAGGCATAGCAACCGCAGCTGAAAACGGGGTGTATTCTGCTGAGGGAGAATGGCTCATTGAAGGCTACGGGGTCGTTCCTGATATAGAGGTTGACAATTTGCCCTATGAAACCTACAGGGGCAAGGATGCCCAGCTGGAAGCTGCTGTAAAACATCTTATGCAGCTCATGGAAAAGGAACCGGTAAGCGTACCACCCATACCTGAAAGACCTGACAAATCATTTAATTACAGGTGATAAACAAATTCCATCTCATAACAGAAAGCAAAACCGGGAACATAAGTATCCCGGTTTTGTTATAGTATTAAATTTTTCCCGTTAATGACTATACCCGATAAAATTAAAGGCTACGGATTTGCCTTTCTGGCAACGTTATCAATGGCTAATGTTTATGTTTTCAGCAAGGCTGCCCTGAATGAGCTAAACCTCTACCAGTTCGGTTTTTACTGGTTCGGGATGGCAATAGTCTGGAATGTCATGTACGCGGTGCCCAGCGGTAATTGGAAGATTATTAAAAGACTCGGACGGAAAGAATACCGTATACTGTTTATCCTGGGAATAGTGGAGCTGTTTGGCACCATTCTCTTCTTCCTTTCAATTGAAACAGCCGATGATCCGGCAATCATGTCCTTTCTTCAGAACCTGGTGCCTCTTTTTGTAATCCTAATGGGCGTAAGCTTTTTAGGCGAACGCTTTACCATACTTCAATTTTCAGGTATGCTTATTACCCTTCTGGGCGCCGCCGTGACAAGTTTCACGGGGAATATATCAGAGAAGGGTTTTTTTGTTCCGGGAACCGGGTATATGCTGGCCTCAACCATTTTTCTGGCCACCACCATGATAATATCAAAAAAGTACATAAAAAATCTTGATCCGGGATTGCTGGCCACAAACAGGTCAGTTTATCTTTTCATTACGGCCCTGTGCCTTATGCTAATAAAGGGAGAATCATTCAGCCTGTCAGGCACAGCCCTATTGAATGTTGGCATAGGTTCACTTATCGGTCCCTTCCTGACAGCTTTCTCAATGTATTCTGCGCTCCGGTTCATAGAGGCGTCGAAATCCACCATTATCCAGAGCTCAAAGGGTATTTTCGTTACCATAGGCGCCTGGATATATTTCCGGACCATACCCGAAAGCTTCCAGGTAATTGGAGGTATAATAACTATAATTGGGGTTATTATCCTTATAAGTGCAAGGGATATTCAAAAAGCTCCCTCCCCGTGAGGAGGAAGTGTAACGCTGTTAATTCTTTGCATACTGGAGCTAATTAAGAGTTCGGCTTCGACGGAAATGGCAAAGATGAGTCTGTCATTTGCTTCTTAGATATAATACTCTAACTTTGTTATAAACCATTAAAATCACACTTATGTCTATCAGTACAGGAAAAGCAAATTGGAGCGGTAACCTTAAAAAGGGTAAAGGAACAATGGCATTTGGCAATTACACCGGACCTTACACCTTCGCTTCGAGATTTGAATCGGGTGAAGGGACCAATCCTGAAGAATTGATTGGAGCCGCACTGTCAGGTTGTTACTCAATGTTTTTATCCGGCCTTATCGGAGCTGAAGATCTTGAACCTGAAATGATTGAAACTGTCGCAAAAGTCAGACTCGATAAGGATGATAAAGGCCCTTTAATCACCACTATTGAGCTTGATTGCCAGGTGAAGTGTTCCGGATTATCTGAATCCAGGTTTGATGAACTGGCCAAAGAAAGCAAGGCGAAGTGCCCGGTTTCGAGATTATACCAGGGAGCTGAAATAAAGCTCAATGCCAGGCTTATTTAAGCAGCCTACCTGAAGAGATCTTCTTCCCAGGTTTCCACAGCCTGTGGTTTCTCATTGCGTAACAAGGAAACAATTGTTTCCAGGGCTTTCCCGGCATCCCCTACCGGGTAATAGAAGGCATCCCAGTTCTCACTGTCCTCCCCGTCATGGTTTGGTATGACATAGCTGAATCTGTGAGCCATCTTCAATTCCTTATAGGCACTTGAAGCCCTTCTTTCAATATTTTCCAGGTCCCTGAGTGAAATCTCTCCCTTCTGTCTTCTTGTGCGTCGCAGGAGTTTTCTCCTCATCATATCAGTTACAAGGTCGGGAAGAAACAGTTTGTATTCCGGGGATTGCAGTGTAAGTATCTCGTGTCTGGAGAGTGGAGACATAAAGATACTCAGCCGCTTAACCTTTTCAAGTGAATGATTGGCTTGCAGAACGCTCCCGATAACAGGATTCCCTTCGAATAGTACGTCACCTCCGGCAAGTGATTGGTGAAGCTCCTTCAGGTCCAGAGCCTGCATGTCGCCCCTAACATCCATAACAATGAATCCTTCCCTGCCTTTCATATCTTCTATTTCCTGCCGGGGGCGGAAATAATAATCGACACCCTCCGTTTCCCCCGGACGGGGAGAGCGGCTGTTATATAGAACAAGCGGTTGGAGTGAATTATATAAGTCTGGATAAAGCCTGGCCATTGCTTTTGCCAGAGGGGTTTTCCCCACGCATGATGGTCCGGAGAAGATAACAAGTTTCCCTTTATATTTTACATTCATGAGTCATACATATTTGATTACCGGAAAAGAACATAGGTTTTGGCATGCCCTTTCCGGTAATTTCGCGAATTTTATTTCTTACAATTTAAGAAGATAAATTAAAAGATAAGAGCACTTTTGATACTTTGTTATAATCAGTCTCAGTAATTATTTCTGGATTACTGTTGTTTACACATAATTCTTTAAACATTATACGCCTTACTGGCACAAATGAAGATTGCACGGCCGGGTGGCAATCCTTTATCCCGAAAGGAAGCTCGTGGTGTCTCTTGCCTGTTATTTGAATAAATCCTACCTTGTGTGAAACTAAGCTTTCATACCTATGGCCGGATAAAATTTCTGGCAAGGTCAGTTTTTGAGACAGCTTTCAGAAATCCTGAAAGAATTATCTTTGCAGCTGAATTACCATTATTTAATTGATTATGCTTGACAAAAAGGAGTACGCCAACGGACAGAGAGTATATGAGTTAAAGGACGATATGCTCACCTATTTCTATAAGAACGGGAAAATAAAAGCAAAGGGACCCTATATCAACAATAAGATGGAAGGTAAATGGATATTTTACCGCGAAACAGGTCAGCTCTGGCAGGAAGCTAATTTCAAGGGGGGAGAAAAACACGGTCGGTGGATCCGTTATGACTGCAATGACCAGGTTGAATATGATGAGACTTTTGACATGGGAAAAACAATATGACAAACTAATACTGAAAGATCATTTAATAATGGAATTTAGATATGGAGACAATTAAAAATTTTCTGGAATTTACATTATTCAGCGTAGGAGAATATTCATTAAAAGTAGGCAATATACTGGCGGCATTGATTACAATCTTAATTACCCTGTTTGTGTTATGGGTAATAAAAAAAGCACTGTTTCGCAAAAGTGTAAAGGACAGATTTGAAAAAAGCAATATCTATGCTTTATACCAGATAATAAAATATGTAACCTGGATTATCGCCATCCTCCTGATTCTGGAAACAATGGGATTAAAACTAAATGTCCTTCTTGCAGGATCAGCCGCCTTACTGGTTGGTATAGGTCTTGGTTTACAAAACACATTCAACAATTTTGTTGCAGGTATTATTTTACTCTTTGAAGGTTCAATCAGGATTGGAGACATCCTGGAAATTGACGACGATGTGGTTAAGATAGAACGGATAGGTCTAAGGACCTCATCAGCAATGAACAGGGATGACATTGTCATTATTCTCCCCAACTCATTAATTACATCAAACAAGGTGATCAACTGGAGTCATCAATCAGAAAAAACAAGGTTTAAAATAAAGGTCGGTGTAGCTTACGGCAGTGACGTTGACCTGGTAATAAAAATATTGAAAGAAAGCGCCCTTGAGCATCAGGATATTACGGATAAGTCTTCGATAATCGCCCGTTTTGCGGATTTTGGAAATTCCTCACTGGATTTTGAATTGTTATTTTTTACAAGTAACATTTTCAGGATCGAAAACCTGAAATCCGATATCAGAAAGATCATAAACAGGAAATTTATTGAGAACAACATTACAATTCCCTTCCCACAAATGGATTTACACTTTAAATCAGACAGTACCGGATATTTTAATAAAAGCACAAGCCATAGATGAGGTGTTTATGTCATTACTCTGGATCTTAATAAATGCATTAGCTTAAAAATTATATAATGAAGATTGCAGTTGCCCAGTTTCAGCCAAAAGACGGTGATAAGGAATTTAACTTATCAGTTATTGACAAATTAACGGAAAGAGCCAAATCAGGGGGAGCTGATGTAATCACTTTCCATGAAATGTCCGTTACGGCGTATACTCATACAAAAAACCTTGATTTTCAAGAAATTAGTCAATTAGCCGAAATCATCCCCTTTGGAGAAAGTACGGCTAAATTAATTGATATTTCAGCCAGATATAATATACCGGTTCTTGCAGGCCTGGTTGAGAAAGAAGACAGGAAAATATATAACACATATATATGTGTATATGGAAGAAAAGTTATTGCGAAATACCGGAAACTTCATCCCTTCATTAACAGGTATCTGTCGGCCGGAGAAGAATACGTTGTTTTTGACCTCATGGGATGGAAATGTGGAATATTGACCTGCTACGATAACAATGTCATTGAAAATGTCCGGGCAACAGTACTCCTGGGGGCTGAATTAATATTAGCACCTCATGTTACCTGTTGTACTCCGTCATCCTTTCCCGGCAGTGGTTTCGTTGCTGACAAATTATGGCAGAACAGGGATAAGGATCCTGTATCGCTGCGATCTGAGTTTGACGGTCCCAAGGGCAGAGGATGGCTGATGAGGTGGCTGCCTGCAAGGGCCTATGACAACGGTGTGTATTATGCTTTTACCAACCCTGTTGGTTATGATGGGGACCAGCTAAAAAATGGTAATTCCATGATTCTGGACCCATATGGAGAGATTCTTACTGAGATCAGATCTTTTGAAGATGATATAGCAATTGCGGAGATTACCAGGGATAAGTTAAGACTTGCCGGTGGTTACAGATACAGAAATGCCAGAAGGCCTGATCTCTACAGGGAAATAATAGGAAGGCCGCATGCTTCCAATACAAAACCAATCTGGCTCGATAAGAGTAATTAAGCGGTACTATTTCTTCTTTCTGAAGAGCCTTTCAAAGAAAGATTTAACCTCTTTCTCAATTTCTTCAGCACTTTCATCCACATCCCCTTTTCCCGGTTTTAAACCAAAGAGCCTGTTAAAGAAGCCTCTTATGCCTCTCTGCCGGAAGGGCTCACATTCCAGGAAGGAATAGACTTCATCCTCTATGTCGAAGGAAGTGAGATAACTTTCATTGAGTTCTTTGCTGTTTTCAATCTCTTTAATGACACTGGCTATTATTGGCATGGCAAGGGATGAACCGGCACCCTGCTCGCTGTAGAAGTGAACTTCAGGTGTTCTTGCACCAACCCATGTTCCAAGAACAAGCTCCGGGGTATAGGCAATAAACCAGGCATCGGAATAATTTTGAGCCGTCCCGGTTTTTCCTGCCAGTTCTGCTTTTATCCCATACCGGCTACGTATTCCAGCCCCTGTACCCTGTTCAATAACCTGTTCTAACATTGCCGTTATTACCCTGTCCGTTTCCGGGGAAAATATTGAATCAGGTTCCCGGGCTTGCCTTACATACAATATTTCGCCATATGAATCAGTAATCATATCTATCATTACAGGCTCGATCACCTTACCCATGTTAGCAAAAGATGCGTAAGCCCTGACAATCTCGTAGAGCGACAGGTCCAGGGCTCCCAGTGCTACAGACGGCGCATCTTCTTCAATAGGGGGAAAGCCAAGCTTCCTACAGGTGGTGGCCAGGTCATCCCATCCCACCTGGAAGTATAGATCAAGTGTCGGTAGATTCATAGAATGAGCCAGAGCATACCAGAGGGCAACAGTACTGTCCGGAGTAGTTATACGGTCATAGTTCTGAGGCTCCCAGTCTTCATAGCCCTCATAAGTATTCTCTTCATTCTGAAGGTATTTACAGGCAGATATACCTTTTTCAATCGCCGTTGCATAGAGTACTGGCTTGAAGGCTGAGGCTATCTGGCGATGCGACAAAACCATATCGAAGGGAAGCAACCTGTAATTATTCCCGCCTACCCAGGTGATTACTGACCCGTCAGCAGGATTTATTGCGAGCACCGAAGCATTCAACATTCTATAATAGTGCCACAGGCTGTCAAGCCGTCTGATATTCCTGTGTTCAACACCCTTATCCCAGCTAAAAAGCTGTGTCTGTCTTCGTGCTGTATCGTTGGCAACAGACTGTGACCTGCTTTCTTTTTGGCTGTACCATTGCTTTTTTATACCATGGGTCTCAAGCTCCACGTCAAGCCGCTCCTGCATCACCCGCATATGTTTTCTGACCGCATCTGATGCCAGCTCCTGTATCCTCATGTCAAGGGTTGTATATATTCTCAGTCCATCCTCTTCAAGTTTATATTCCTTTCCTGAAAAAGAACTAAGGGAATCGAGCAGCGCTCTCGCCCTTTTCTTTACCTGGTAGATAAAATACCCTGCCGGTGTTTCGCGTTCAAGATTGCTATAGTACAACACAAGAGGCAGGGAGATAAGGCTGTCTGCCTCCACGGTATCAAGGTATTCAGTCCTTTCCAGGAGGGATAATACCACATTACGCCTTTCAAGTGAATTTTCAGGGTTTAGCTGTGGATTATAATAGGTGTTGGCTTTCAGCATACCAACCAGAACGGCTGCTTCCTCAATCTTCAACTGACTCACAGGCTTGCTGAAATATCTTTGCGATGCTGATTCAACACCAAAAATATCCATTCCAAAAGGAACAGAATTGAGATATAATAATAAGAGCTCTTCCTTGGTATAGACTTTTTCCATTCGTGCCGCTATAATAATCTCCTTCAACTTATTTATGGTCAGGCTTAAAAAACCGTACTGCTTGCGGCCATAAAGATTTTTAACCAGTTGTTGTGTGATAGTACTCCCTCCTCCTCCACTCTTATCACCAAATAATATTGTTCTGAGGAAAACCCTGAAATAACTCCTGGCATCATAGCCCCTGTGCGTGTAAAAACGCCTGTCCTCGGTCTCAACAAGTGCTTTTACCAGATGTCCGGGCACCTCATCCAGGCTTATATTTGTCCGGTCTTTTGCAAAGAACTTTCCTATCAGGACACTGTCTGATGAATACACCAGAGAAGCTTCTTCATTACTTATTTCAAGCAAGTCATCTTTACCGGGCAGGGTTCCGAAAACACCTGAAAGTACCAGTATATAAAAGAGACCCAACAATATAATTAATCCGGCAATTAATGCAGCCAGGGATGTAATTATTATATTCAGGAGCCTGTGTTTCCCGCTCTTCATGTACTTAATAAGTGTTAGCGTTAAACAAACGCTAAAGGTAGTCAATGGATTATTATTTTACACAGAATAATAGCACGGTTCCGGAGAACCGCGCCAGCATTAAGACAGAACCACGCCAGCGAAGGTAATAAAGCTTCAGTCTGTCTTTATTCTTCTACACCTGCCAGGTTAAGTATGAAGGCATATTCAAGCGCTGTTGTTTTCAGTCTTTCAAAACGCCCTGATGCTCCTCCGTGTCCTGCTTTCATATTGGTTTTCAGAACCAGCAGATTATCGTCTGTTTTCATGTCCCTCAGCTTTGCCACCCATTTAGCGGGTTCCCAGTACTGAACCTGTGAATCCCAGAAGCCTGTGGTTACCAGCATATTGGGATAGTCCTGCTCTTTAACCTGGTCATAGGGTGAATATGAAAGCATATAATCGTAGTAAACCTTCTCCCGTGGATCGCCCCATTCATCCCATTCAAATGTTGTCAGGGGTATTGTGGGATCGAGCATTGTAGTTACCACATCAACGAAAGGCACAGCTGCCAGCACGCCCTTATAAAGCTCAGGTTGGAGGTTAACGATGGCACCCATCAGCAGTCCGCCTGCACTGCCACCCCTGGCAAAGAGCCTGTCGGTACTGGTATAATCCTGCTCAACCAGGAATTCGGCACAGTCGTTGAAATCGGTGAAGGTATTAATCTTCTTAAGCAGTTTACCGTCCTCGTACCACTGCCTTCCCATCTCGCTGCCCCCCCGTATATGAGCTATTGCATAGGCAAAGCCCCTGTCGAGCAGGCTCAATATGTTTGAATTGAAGTAGGGATCGGTTGATGAACCGTAAGAGCCGTAGGCATATAATAAGAGAGGTGACTGACCATTCTGCTCAAAACCCTTACGGTAAACGAGTGATATTGGCACCTCCGTGCCATCATCTGCCGTTGCCCATAAACGTTTTGATTCGTAGTTATCCTTTGAGAAATCACCCAGAACTTCTGTTTCCTTGAGCAGTTCTTTCTCCTTTGTATTCATATTATAATCAAAGGTGGAATTGGGAGTTGTAAGCGAGGTATATGTATACCTCAGTACATCCGAATCAGCTTCCTCGTTAACGGAGATCCGACTGCTGTAGACTTCTTCGCCAAAATCAATATAATAATCTTCGCCTGTGTTGAAACTGATTATCCTTATATTATTTAGAGCATTAATCCTCTCACTCACAGCAATATAATCATTGAAAAGGGTATACCCCTGCAGCAGTACATCATCGCGGTGTGGGATAAAATCTTTCCAGTTACTGCGGCTATAATTATTCTCGGGAGCTACCATCAGCTTGAAGTTAGTGGCATCATCGGTGTTTGTCCTGATAAAGAACTGATCATTGATATGGTCTATTGAATATTCATGGTTTACTTCCCGAGGTGCAAAAACCATAAACTGACCTTCAGGATTATCAGCTTCAAGTATTCTTGCTTCTGTTGTAAGTGTCTGGTTTGAAAATATCACCAGGTATTTTTCACTCTGCGTTTTACCGATACTGCAGGTGAATTCCTCATCATCTTCAAAAAATACCAAAACGTCACTGTCAGCACCCGTTCCCAGTTTATGCCTCATAATACTTTCAGCCCTGAGTGTTTCATAGTCTTTACCGGTATAGAAGCAGGTTTTACTGTCGGCTGCCCAGGTAACTCTCCCTGTGGCATTTTCAATTACATCAGGTAAGATCTCCCCTGTTTCCAGGTTCATGAAATTTATTGTATACCTGCGCCTGCTTACAAAGTCGGTGCCATAAGCAAGGATTTTATTATCAGGACTTACACTCAAACCCGTTACACTGCAATAATCTTTACCTTCAGCAATTTTATTGACGTCAAGGAGTAATTCTTCCTCTGCGGCGAGGCTTCCTTTTTTTCTGAAATAGAGGGGGTACTCCTGCCCTTCATTATAACGAGTATAATAGAAATAGCCGTTATCGAGGTAGGGTACTGATTCGTCATCTTCCTTTATCCTTCCCCTCATCTCCTCGAAAAGTGTATCGGCCAGCGCCTGGGTCCCGGCCAGCACCTTTTCAGTATACACATTTTCGGCATTAAGGTAATCGAGCACTTTCTGTGTCTGCTCATCGGGATTTTCAGCATTTTTCTGCTCATCACTAAGCCTCATCCAGTAATAGTTATCTATCCTGGTATGGTCATGGTTGACGAGCTCTTCAGGTATTTTCTCGGCATCCGGTGGTTCCGGTGCTTTTTCTGTTTTACAGCTAAACATTAATACAAATATTAGTAATGATGTTAATAAAAGTGTTTTTTTCATAGCAAAAATGTTAATGGTATTATACAGGCACTAAAGTAAGAAAAAAAGAGGGATATAAACATAGAGTTGAGGGTTTATGAAAGGCTGAGGCTAAGGCTGAGGCTTCCATTTCTCTAATCCCGTTAACTATACTTGGTCATGGAGATCATCCTGCAATGCAGTATTCGGTTCATAGGGAGATCAGGGGATCAAACATCTTTCAAAGACAGTTGTATCCTGTTTCGTTCTGTATCAACTCCGATAACTTTGACTTTCACATGCTGGTGCAGCTTAAGCACATCGCCCGGATCTTTTACGAAGCCTTTTGCCATATTAGATATATGTACCAGGCCATCCTGCTTTACGCCTATATCAACAAAGGCCCCGAACCTGGTAATATTTGTCACTATCCCTGGAACAACCATACCTTCAGCCAAGTCATCTATGGAGCGTACATCGGCGAATTTGAACTCTTTTATTTCGGACCTGGGGTCCCTGCCAGGTTTTCTGAGTTCTTCCAGGATATCTTCAAGGGTCGGCAGGCCGGTATCATCTGTTACATATTTTTTGATGTCTATACTTGATATCTTTTCTTCATCTGTAATAAGGTCCTCCACTCCAAGTCCCAGATCAGAAGCCATTTTCTCAACAATATGATAACTTTCCGGGTGAACGGCAGATTTATCAAGTGGATTTTCAGCATTACTGATCCTGAGAAAGCCGGCACACTGCTCAAAAGCCTTATCCCCCATTCTCTTCACTTTCTTCATCTGTAGCCGCGATATGAAGGGTCCGTTTTCATTCCTAAACTCAACAATATTACCTGCCAGCTGCGGGCCCAGTCCTGACACATAGGTCAGTAAATGCTTGCTTGCCGTATTCACTTCCACACCCACAGCATTCACGCAGCTAACCACCACGTCATCAAGGCTTTGCTGGAGTCTGGCCTGGTCAACGTCGTGCTGGTACTGTCCTACTCCTATTGATTTGGGATCTATTTTTACCAGTTCAGCCAGCGGATCCATCAGCCTCCTTCCTATGGATACTGCTCCCCTAACCGTAACGTCATAATCAGGAAATTCATCCCTGGCCACCTGCGAGGCAGAATAGACCGAGGCTCCTGCTTCGCTCACCACGAATACCTTTAAATCACCGTCAAATTTAATCCACTTGATCAGGTCTTCTGTCTCACGGCTGGCAGTGCCGTTTCCTATTGCTATAGCCTCTATCTTATAAGAATTAACAAGGCTGCTTATTTTCTTAACTGAGAGGGCTGTCTGGTTCTGAGGCGGATGAGGAAAGATAGTCTCATTATGCAGCAATTTGCCCTGCTTATTGAGGCAAACCACCTTACACCCGGTGCGGTAACCCGGATCGATGGCCAGTACTCTTTTCTCACCCAGAGGGGGAGCCAGCAGCAGTTGTCTGAGGTTATCAGCAAAAACCCTTATGGCCTCCTCATCTGCTTTTTCCTTGGATAGCTTTCGGAATTCGGTTTCCATGGCCGGCCCCAGCAGTCTTTTCCAGGAATCTTTCACAGCCGCCAGCACCTGTGCGGCAGAATCATTATCAGCTTTCACAAAGCTCTCATCAAGCAGTTCAAGGGCCCGGTCTTCATCGGTCATAATGCTTATCCTCAGGAAGCCCTCATCCTCTCCCCTTAGCATTGCCATCAACCTATGAGAGGGACACCCGGACAATGGTTCATTCCATTCAAAGTAATCCCTGTATTTAGCACCTTCTTCTTCTTTCCCCTTAAGTAATTTAGCTATGATCCGTGCCTCCCTGTCGAAAAGTTTCCGTATTTTCTTCCTTGCAGTCTCATCCTCGTTGATCCATTCAGCTATTATATCCCTTGCTCCCTGCAATGCATCGTCCACATTTTCTACTCTATCCCCGAGGTATTTTTCAGCTTCAGCGACGGGGTCTTTCAAGTCCTGTTTCATAATAATGCCTGCCAGGGGCTCAAGCCCTTTTTCACGTGCAACTGATGCCCTGGTTTTTCTTTTTGGCCGGTAGGGAAGGTAGAGGTCCTCCAGCTCCGTCATTGTGACAGACGCATTCAGCCGTTCCAGCAATTCAGGGCTCATTTTGTCCTGTTCTTCTATTGATCGTATTATAGCCTCCCTCCTCTTGTTAAGCTCAAGCAGTTTTTCATATTCATCTTTGATATGAGCAATCTGAACTTCGTCAAGGCTGCCTGTCATTTCTTTACGATAGCGGCTGATAAATGGTATTGTGGCGCCATCCTCGATAAGCCGCAGCACATTTTCAACCTGCCATTCATGGTGCCCCAGCCGTGAGGCCAGTAAGGCTATGTATTTCTTTTTATCCATCATTATTCAATATATAAAACAAGTCCTTTCAGGTATTCGCTTTCAGGGTGGAAGATATTTACCGGATGGTCAGCAGGCTGGCTCAGTTGTTTGATTATCCTGACATTTCTTCCTGTATTGGCTGCCGCAGCGAAAACCGACTTGCGGAAATTTTCACGGTTAACCACCTGTGAACAGGAGAAGGTAAACAGTATGCCCCCACTGTTTATTATTTCAATAGCCTTCATGTTAAGGCGTTTATATCCCTGCAATGCATTATGGAGCACATTCTGATGTTTTGCAAATGCCGGCGGGTCGAGCACGATGAGATCATATTTTTGATCTGTGTCGTCCATGAACCTGAAAGCATCGCCGGTAAAGCTCTCATGCCTTGTATCCTCCCCGTAATTTAACTTTATGTTCTTTTCGGCCATTTCCACAGCCCTTGATGAAACATCCACGGTATGAACCTTTTTGGCATTAAGCATGGCATATACAGAAAAGCCCCCGGTATAAGCAAAGAGGTTAAGAACATTACTCCCGGCAGAAAAGTCTTCTATCAGTTTACGGTTTTCCCTCTGGTCTACAAAAAATCCGGTTTTTTGTCCCTCTTCCCAGTCGACGTGGAATTTTAAACCGTACTCCTCCACTATATTAGCCTTCACTTTGCCCCTCAGAAGGCCATTTTTATGGTCAATCCCTGCTTTGAAAGGCAGGGTGGCAGCACTTTTATCATAGACTGCAGCAATATGAGGCTTTTTCAGAGACATCAGTATTTCAGCTATCAGCTCACGCTGCTGATACATGCCTGCTGAATGTGCCTGCATCACTGCCACATCATTATAGATATCTACTATCAGTCCCGGCAGGTTATCACCCTCGGCATGTATCAACCTGAAAACATTGGTGGATGGTAGGTCAAGTATACCCATTCTTTCCCTGTAATCAAGCGCACTGTTTATCCTGGAAAGGAAAAAGAAGTCATCAATCTTCTCATCATCGAAGGTGAGTATTCTTACGGCTATCGTTCCCGGCTGGTAATGTCCACGGGCAAGGAAAGTATCCTTATTATCGTATATATCAACTATTTCACCTTCAAAAGGTTCATCGTATATTTTTTTTATGGCTCCGCTGAATATCCAGGGATGACGGCGCAAGATTGACTGGCCTTTTCCCGATTTAAGTATAATCTTTGGCTTATCCATACTTTCTTACAGCAGATTATTATTGTTTAGCTTATTATAAATTTCATAACAGACCCATGCATCAGTAGCGGCATATTGAATCTGGGCATCGGTTAAAACATCAGCTTCCCAGTTTGATACCTGCTGTCTCTTGGAAATTCTGAAGCCCAGGACTATGGCAGACAACTTTTTGAGTCCTGAACTAACTATACCAAATTCTTTTACATAATCCTGTAATTCTATGAAGCCCCTGGCTTCGAATTTCCTTATGGTTTTAAGTGCCTTTATATCATCGTGTATTGCCACTCCCACTTTAAGCACGGACGCATCTGACAGTATATCAGCAAGTTTGGATGGCATCCCGATTTCATTCATCCTGAACAGGAAAGCCCTGTGCCCATCTGACAACTGCAGAAGGGCCACCCTATTATTTTTGCCCTTACTGAAAGAGGGTTTTGTTTCGGTATCGAAGCCCAGCACGGTTGCTGAATTCAGCATTCCTATGCATTTCTTAAACTCCTTATTGTTATTAACAAGCACTATTTCGCCCCGGAATCCCGAAACAGGATATTCTCCCAGCTCGCTTTTGTCAATATTCTCCTTAAATGTCATCTTCACTCTCCTTCCTGAATTCATCCTGCCGGCGCGAAATTATCCATTCTGACTTATCTCGTCCTGTTCCCGGCTCCTGTATATCGCCACCAATATTTCCGGGATCGGACAAGGCAAGATGAATGGCCCTTATGGTATTAACCAGTTTCTGCCCCCAGTAAAGCCTGAAGCTCTCGCGGCATTCCCATAGTGCATCATTCATAACATCGACGGTCCCCACGCGGTAGACCATCAGAAAATCCTTGATATCCTGATAAATATCGGCCAGATTCTCAGCAATATCACCATATATCAGCTCTTCGGTTGCATCCCTGTCGGGATTTACATCAATATAATCGTTGGCAGCACCAAATTTAAGCGTAAGATTATCTTTAATAAGCTGCCAGTCTTCCTCCTTCACAAATTTTTCAGTTCCCTCATCCAGTTTTGTCTCAATATCCGGCAGATACAATGCTTTAAGATACAGAAGGGGCAGTAATTTCCGAAAAACCAATAAGAGTTTATGACCATCTGCAGAAGAGGCTTCTTCAAGGAAGTGGCAATATTCGTTCGCCACAGCTGTAAATTCTATTACTTCCCTTGAGTAGACCAGGTTTTCATCCATAGGATATATTTTGAGACAAAATTAATTCAAATAAATGATAATAAAGAAAATTGTTGAGGTGGTGAGGGGGTGAAGGGGTAAAGAGGTGAAGGGGTCAGGGTTAGGAGGAGAGGTTAAGAGGTTAAGAGGTTAGAAGTGAAGGGTTACATAGGCTCAGTTGTGCCAGATTAGGTTTTGCTTATCATCCTGCAAGATTTTATCATGGTCGAGGAGCCATCGTATGACTTTAATTGCTTTCTCCTCGTCGGTAGCCAGCTTTGAAAGCAGGCTGTCAGCGGGCATTTCCTCTTTCAGCAGCACTTCCTTTATCCTGTCGAGGATCTGATCAAATTCATACTTACTCAGATCAAGTTCATTGCGGCTCATGCAAATGTCACACATTCCGCACCTCACTGATTCCTGACCGAAATAGTCCAGCAGCATGCTGGCACGACATCTTGTCTGTGAGGTGATATATTTAAGCATCTCGTTCAAGCGGTCAAGGTATTTTTCCTTAACATCCCTGTGGTTTTCAGGTGAAATATAAAGAGATTTCCTGTCGAGGCGTTCTTCTGTGAATATTATCAAAGCTGTCTTTTTACCGGGTATGTAATTAATAATATCGCGGCTGCTAAGGTTTACAAGAAATTTATATATTGCATCGCGGGAAAGGCCCGACTTTTTTGAAAGTAATTCTTCATTCACAGGTACATATTCGGTAAACATCCCGGTATAGCTTCGCAGGAGCAATTTAATAAAACCATCCATTGCAGCGTTTGCCACCTGGAATTTATAAAGGTCGTCGCGGCTTACTTTAAAATGGACCCTTGAAGGGTTATTCAGCTCCTCTGTTAATTCAAGATATTTTTCCCTTTCAAGAAATTTAAGGCTGTTATACGCCTGGGTAACCGAAAGCCTGTATTTGGATACAAACTCGGCCAGGTTAAAATCGTATACAATATTCTTACCGCTGCCAATTGGTATCTGGAGGTAGTTGCAGAGCAATTCATAGACATTTTTTATATAATCCACAGGTGGAAATTTTGAATTCACTCTTTCCTTTGCCCGTTCAATATCGCTGTCATAATACAATTGGACGGCCCAGGCTTTTTTCCCGTCTCTTCCTGCCCTTCCGCTTTCCTGGAAATAAGATTCAATGGAATCGGGTATATCCCAGTGGATAACAAAGCGCACATTTGCCTTGTCAATCCCCATTCCGAATGCATTTGTTGCAACAATTATCCTTGGTCTGCCTGCAGTCCAGGCATTTTGTTTTCGTTCTCTCAGTTCCCTGTTAAGACCTGCATGGTAGTAATCTGCCGATATATTACTGTCAACAAGGAATTGAGCTATTTCTCTCGTTTTCTTCCTGCTTCTTACGTAAATGATACCTGAACCGGGGACTTTTTGTAAGGTATCGAGTATATATTTATTCTTATCCTCCACCTTTCGCACCAGGTATACCAAATTTTTTCTTTCAAAACCTGATTTCAATACGTTCCTTTGCCTGAACTCCAGTTTATCCATAATATCCTCAACCACCCTTGCTGTAGCAGTAGCGGTCAGGGCCAGTATCGGTACATTTTTACCAACAAGTTTCCGTATGTCAGCTATATGCAGGTATGAGGGCCTGAAATCATAACCCCATTGCGATATACAGTGAGCTTCATCAACTGCGATCAGTGACACATTCATTGCTCCTGCCCTTTTTTCAAAAACCTGGGATCTTATTCTTTCCGGGGAGATATAGAGAAACTTATAATCTCCATAAACACAATTATCGAAGGCTATATCTATTTCTTCCCTTGTCATTCCAGAGTGTATTGCCATAGCCTTTACATCCATCTGTCTGAGTTTATCCACCTGGTCCTTCATAAGAGCTATAAGTGGTGTAATCACAATACACAATCCATCAGATGCAATTGCTGGTATCTGGAAAGTAATTGATTTGCCGCCTCCCGTAGGCATCAGCCCCAGTGTATCTTTACCCTCGTCAACCGATTTTAAAATCTCCTCCTGCAGGGGTCTGAATGAAGTATATCCCCAGAAGCGGGTCAGTATTTTTTTATATTCATCCAGGCGATTCATAAACAGTATAACAAGGGTAAAATATTATGCTTTCTTTACAAAAATAAGAACTGTAATTCAATTTTTTAGCCATCTTAAAAAATAAAAGACAGCTGCTAAGTCAATCATCATTTTTTTGTATCTTGCGCCATCTAAATCAAATACCGTTTGCTTATGTCTTTTCTTGATGATAAAGTGGTTATGGAGGGTATAACATTCGATGATGTTCTGCTTATACCAGCTTATTCAACGGTTCTGCCCCGTCAGGTGAATACAAGTACAAATTTCACCAGGAATATCATGCTGAATACACCTATAGTTTCAGCAGCCATGGATACGGTTACTGAAGCTGAACTGGCCATAGCAATTGCCCGGGAAGGAGGTATTGGTGTTATACACAAAAATATGTCGGTTGAAAAACAGGCCTCTCAGGTTAAAAGGGTTAAGAGAGCAGAGAATGTAATGATACTTGAACCGGTAAGCATAGGTATTAACGCCACCGTATCAGAAGCATTGCATTTGATGAAGGAATACAAGATAGGTGGCATACCGGTGATTAAGGAAAATAATGTTCTGGTTGGCATTGTTACCAACAGGGATCTCAGGTTTGAGAATGAGATGACCAAGAAGATATCCGAGATAATGACCAGGGATCTTATCACCACCGATCAGGAAACCGACCTTGAGAAGGCTGCCCACATACTCCAGAAGCATAAGATTGAAAAGCTTCCTATTGTAAATGAGAAGAACCAGCTTGTAGGCCTCATTACCTACAAAGACATTACCAAAACAAAGGACAGGCCTTCATCCTGTAAAGATAATAAGGGAAGGCTAAGGGTAGCAGCAGCTATAGGCATAGCCCCCGACACCCTTGAAAGAGCTGAGGCCCTGATCAAGGCCAATGTGGATACACTGTCGATTGACACAGCTCATGCCCACACAAAAAATGTGATGAACATCCTCAGGGAAATAAAAAGAAACTTCACCGGTGTTGAGGTCATAGCAGGTAACATTGGCACTGCAGAAGCAGCAAAAATGATGGCTGATGAAGGCGCTGATGGTGTTAAGGTAGGTATCGGCCCGGGGTCAATATGCACAACAAGAATTGTTGCAGGTGTCGGTATACCACAGCTTTCAGCCATATACAATGTTTCAAAGGCTTTACAGGGATCAGGAATCCCCATAATAGCCGATGGAGGGATAAGATATTCAGGTGACATAGTCAAGGCCCTTGCCGCTGGAGCTGACTCAATAATGGCCGGTTCACTATTTGCAGGGGTTGAAGAATCACCGGGAGAAACAATTATTTACAACGGCCGCAAGTTTAAATCATACCGCGGCATGGGTTCAATAGAAGCCATGCAACAGGGATCGAACGACAGATACTTCCAGGATATTGAGGACGATATAAAGAAGCTTGTTCCTGAAGGTATAGCAGCAAGGGTACCTTATAAGGGCACCCTTTCAGAGGTTATTTACCAGATGATAGGCGGGCTAAAAGCCGGAATGGGTTACTGCGGAGCTGAAAATATTGGTGCCCTTAAGAAGGCACGCTTTGTTAAGATCACTCATTCAGGAATAATTGAAAGCCATCCACACGATGTCACAATAACACGAGAAGCCCCTAACTACAGCAGGTAGGATCCTGAAATCAATTGTTTTACCATGCAGATCAGGAAAGCCATAACTTATACGATTGCTTTAGTATTTACTCTAAACTTAAATGCCCAGAAACCTGATATCCTCCTTCAGGTTAATGACAGGGCAGTAAGTATGGATGAGTTTAAGTGGCTCTATCTTAAAAACAATACCGCAGAGCATTACTCTGGCATAGAGGAATATCTGGACTTATATATCAATCTCCGGCTAAAAGTTGAAGCAGCTGAAGAGGCAGGTATACATAAGAGACCTTCATTTAAGACTGAACTGGAAGGATACAGAAAACAACTGGCAAAAAATTTCCTCACAGATAATGAGTTTAAAGACAGGCTTATCGAAAAGGCCTATGAAAGGTATAAAACGGAAATACATGCCCTTCATATACTTATTAAATGTCCTGCCGATGTACTCCCTGCCGACACTTTGCAAGCCTATGCAAGAGCCCTTAATATCAGGCAGCGTTTAAGGCTTGGAGAACCTTTTGAATCAGTCGCCAAGGGGGCCAGTGATGACCCCGGGGTTAATATTAACGGTGGCAACCTGGGATATTTTACGGTTTTTCAGACCCCCCTGCCTTTTGAAAATGCCGTATACTCTATGAAACCGGGGGAACTATCCATGCCGGTCAGGACAGCAAGCGGATACCATATAATTAAAGTCCAGGATAAAAGAAAAAACCAGGGAAGGATCAAAGTGGCTCATATAATGAAGTCGACCCCTCCAGGAAGCACAGAAACAGCGAGGATAAAAGCCAAATATGAGATTGACAGTATATACCGCTTACTCGAAAATGGTGCTGACTTCAGTGAACTGGCAAGAACTAATTCCGATGACATGATGTCGGCAGCTAACGGAGGTGAACTCCCATGGTTCGGAACCGGGGAAATGATACATGAATTCAGTGTGGAAGCTTTCAGACTTTTAAGAGATAATGATTACACCAAACCTGTTAAGACTGTATACGGCTGGCATATTATTAAGAGACTCGATAAGGAAGAAATGCTGACAGGCACGGAAGCGAGGAAATACCTGGAAAACAGGCTTTCCAATTCCTACCTGATATCAGAAAGTAAAAAATCATTTGCTGAAAAGCTTAAAAAAGAATATAGCTATAAGCTGAACAGAAATGCACTGGAATGGTTCCATGCCATTGCCGATTCATCTTTCAGATATGGCAGTGAACATAAAACAGCCGGTCAAATACCTGGAGAAATACTATATTCTTTTGCCTCTGAACAATGCAATATGCAGGAATTTGCCTCCTATATCAGTCAGAATGGTAACCGGGCACCTGACTACAACAATGAAGTTTTTATTAATACATTACTCGATCAGAAAGTCTATGAACACCTTCTCGACTATGAGAATTCAATCCTGGAACAGAAATATCCTGAATTTCGCTTCCTTATGAATGAATTTTATGATGGCATCCTTCTCTTTGAAATATCAGACAGCCTTATCTGGAAAAGGTCAGAAAATGACAGCACCGGGCTGAAGGAGTATTATAATACAAGGAAGGATGAATTCATGGCTGAACCAGGCGTCCGGGCAAGAATATATGAAATCGATAAGAATGCAGGAAAAAGGAAAACAAGAAGAATCATCAGAATCATCAGAAGGCACCATAACCGGGACAATTATTACCAGAAAGTAATGGCTGAAGCAGTAACAGGTAAGGATACTCTGGTTAATATTACCGAAGGAATGTTTGAAAAAGGCGAAAATGTAATCCTTGATAATACCAGGTGGCACAGGGGCTTAAATCAGCAGCAAAATAATAATGGTACAATCCTTGTTGATATCCTGGAAGTTGAAAGAGAAAGGTATAAAGACATCGAAGATGTCATGGGGCTTATTATTAATGACTACCAGGAATATCTTGAACAACAATGGTTGAGGGAATTGAATAAAAGGTACGAAGTATCAATTAACCGGAGCATAATGGAAAAACTTAAATCGGAAACAGGGAAATGACAAGGATACTAACATTCAGCAGTCTGTTACTTTTAATGGCTGCATGCAACAATTATAATAATAATGGTAATCGTGAACTCGTTGCCAAGGTAGGCGACAAATACCTTTTTGCCGACCAGATACCGGTTAACAAGAATAACGGTTTCAGCGAGGAAGACAGTATCAGTATAGCCCGCAACTATATCGACAGATGGATTAAAAATGAACTCATCCTGAAGAAGGCTGAAGAAAATCTTTCAGAGGAATACCAGACGGAAATAAACACCAAGCTTGAGGAAACAAGGGCCAATCTCATGATCTACCAGTATGAACAGCAGATGATGTTACAAAAAATGGATACCAGTGTAACGGAACAGGAAATAATGGATTATTATGAAAATCATTTACAGAATTTCACTCTTCAGAACAATATACTGAAGGCTTTATTCCTTAAACTTCCTGTTGAAGCACCAAATATCGACAGGGCAAGAACATGGTTCAGGTCAAATAAACAGAAAGATATTCAGAGCATGGAAAGTTATGCCTACCAGTTCGCAGAAAAATATGATGATTTCGGAGAAAACTGGATAAGCCTGAATTTCCTGTTAAGGGAACTGCCTGTTGAAATAGAAAATGAGTCATATTTTCTCAGAAACAATCAGTATTATGAAACAAGTGATTCATCATTTGATTATATGGTAAATATACGTGACTTCAGGCTTAAAGGATCAGTTGCCCCCCTGGAGTATGTCAGGGATGACATAAGAACCGTTATATTAAACAACAGGAAGATTGATTTCCTCCAGGAAATTGAAACAGGCATCTACAATGAGGGAATAAGGGATAATAGTTTTAAGGTTTTTAAGGAATAGAATTGCCTTCGTAAATTCTGAAGGCAATAAGTAAGTTTTAATACAGAGCTAAAAAAAGAATCAAAAAAATGAGAATATTCAATCGTATATTTATCAGTCTGTTAATCTGTGCTTTAATTAGTGGTAGCGCCTCATCACAGTACCTCATTGATGAGGTATCAGCCATTGTGGGGAATGAAACAATATTCCTGTCGGATATTGAGAACATGGTTCTACAGCAGGTGACAATGGGTGACAACCGGCCTGAGGAGCTTATACGATGTGAGGTATTTGAAGACCTCCTCGTACAGCTTTTATTTCTTGACCAGGCAAGGATAGACAGTATTGAGATTTCAGCCGACAATATAACCAGGATGCTTGACGACAGGCTGAATGACTTTGTCCTGCGCGCCGGCTCGGAAGAAAACCTCGAGGAATACTTTAAAAAGAGTATGGTTGAGATCAGGAGGGATTTGCGGCCTATGATGGAAAATCAACAACTGGCCGGGCAGGTTCAAAATAACCTGGCAGCAGATATAAGCATAACTCCTGAAGAAGTAAAAAGATTCTACGAATCTGTTCCTGCCGACAGCCTTCCCCTCATGCCAGCCCGCGTTGAAATCAGCATAATACAGATTGACCCTCCAGGTCTTGAGCAAAGCAAGATTCAGACCAGACAACAATTGCTCGATCTCAGAAGAAGGATTGTTGAGGGAGAAAGTTTCAGGGCTCTGGCAGTTTTGTATTCTGAAGATGAAGCTTCTGCGGCAGCAGGCGGGGAAATAGGCTTCCAGGTGAAGGCCAATCTTGATAAGGCCTATGCCGATGAAGCATGGAGCCTGAAAAAGAATCAGGTATCAAAGGTGATTGAATCAGAATTCGGATTTCATATCATTGAACTTATTGAAAGAAGGGGAGATATGGTAAATACAAGGCACATTCTCATCAGACCGAAAATTTCGCCGGACCAATCAATAGAAGCCAAGAACAGGCTTGACAGCATTGCTAACCTTATCCGCTCCGACACCTTAAGTTTCCAGGAAGCAGCCTACAGGTTCTCAACACATAAGGACAGCAGGATAAACGGAGGACTCTATGTAACAGCGGACACAAGGGAAAGCCTGATAGAGATTGACAGGCTGCCCAGGGAAATGTACATGGTTGTAAGGGATATGAAAATAAATGAAATCTCTGAAGGATTCAGGATGCAGGATGAAAGTGGAAACACCGTTTTCAGGATAATAAAGCTCAACAAGCAGACTGAGCCGCATTTAGCCAATCTGAAAGATGACTATAGTTACCTCCAGGAGCTTGCACTGGCAAACAAAAGAGCAGGCATTTACCAGGACTGGATTAAAGAAAAAATGGAAATGACCTATATAAGGATCAGTGACAGGTTTAAAACATGTAATTTCAGGAACAAAGGATGGATCAAGTGATAAGACTCACCATACTTATCGCACTATTTATTTTACCGGCCAGTATTTTAAATGCCCAGGTTACTGAACCGGAAGGTAAAAAGAAGATAGAAATTTTACATGCTGACCTGATGGCCAACCGTGGAGAGATGAGACAGTTGCTTGGTAACGTACGCTTCAGGCACAAGGAAACCTATATGACCTGTGACAGCGCACACTTCTTTCCCAATAAGAATCTTGTTGAAGCATACAGCAAGGTTCACATTTTTAAGGGTGATACACTTCACCTTTACGGGGATTATTTGCTATATGACTCTGAAGCTGAATATGCCTATGTGACTGATTCGGTGCTACTGATAGACAACGAAACAAGCCTCTACACTGATTATATTGAATACGATATGATTAAAGAAACAGCAACCTACACTACAGGGGGCCGGATAATAAACGAGGATAATGTACTAACGAGCATAATAGGTATCTACTATACTGAATCTGAAATATTTAACTTCAAGGACAGTGTAAAACTTGTAAACCCAGATTATACAATGTACTCTGACACGCTTCAATACAATACCGTCACTGAGGTGGCTTATTTTCTGGGTCCGTCAGAGATAATTGGTGACAGCATCTATGCCAGGTGCAACAGGGGATGGTACGATACCAGGAATGAGTTGAGCCTTTTGATGGATGATGCCTTTATAGATAATGAGATACAGATAGTTACCGGTGATTCTCTGTATTATGAAACTGATAACGGCTTTGGTACTGCCCATTATAACGTAACAATCAGGGATAAGGAAGAGGATATCATTGTCAAGGGTAATAAATCATGGTATTACAGTGAACCTGAAAGATTTATGATAACCGACAGTGCACAGTTTATCCAGGTAAATGGAGATGACTACCTCTACCTCCATGCTGATACTCTCTGGTCAGTAACCATAGAGGACTCTACGATGAATTATCGCCTGGTGCGAGCTTTTTACGACTGTCGTATCTACAGTGAAGACTTGCAGGCTAAATGCGACTCATTGTCTTATACATTCCGTGATTCAGTCATCCGCCTTTACAATGAACCTGTACTATGGTCCGATGCCAACCAGCTTTTTGCTGATTCCATGGTCTTATATACGAAAAACAAGGAGATGTATAAGATGGAACTATACAATAATGCCTTCGTGATAGAGGAAGTGGATTCTGTAAGGTTCAATCAGCTCAAGGGCAAAAACCTGACCGGCTATTTCAGGGAAAATGAGTTACACAAGATTGAGATAAGAGGTAATTCTGAGAAGATATATTTTGCAGTGGAAGAAGATGAGCTGGTAGGTGTTGACCATTCCACCTGTGTAAATATGGATATATATATAGAAGAGGGCAAGATCAGTGAGATATATATGCTGGATAATCCTGAAGGCACACTTGATCCACCCCTATATAAAGAAGCATCTTCAAGGCGACTTGAAAATTTTTACTGGTATAAGGCCATAAGGCCAAAAAACAGGTTTGATATTTTCAGGAGATAAGGAATCTAGTACTCATCTTCATTAAAGAAGAAATCATCCTTACTGGGATAATCGGGCCAGATATCTTCAATACTTTCGTAAATATCTCCCTCATCTTCGATTTCCTGCAGGTTCTCTATAACTTCCATAGGAGCCCCGGACCGTATGGCATAATCAATCAGTTCATCCTTGGTTGCAGGCCAGGGAGCATCTTCGAGTTTGGATGCTAATTCAAGAGTCCAGTACATTATTCCCTTCTATTTTTTCAATTTGGGTCTGCAAATAAATACTAAATAATTTAATAAAACAACAGTAAAATCTTATTTTTTTCAGGGGATCCATTTACTCTGCTCTATTCCTGATTCATCCGCTGTTTTACGGGCCAGTACAAAAAGGTAATCAGACAGTCTGTTAAGGTAGCGTGCAACCGCTGTATCGTTCTCATTTTTATCAAGCAGGGAAATAACCAGTCTTTCAGCCCTCCTGCACACACACCTGCTTATATGTGTATATGAAACGGCCTCATTGCCTCCTGGTAAAATGAGAGATGATAAGACCGGCAGGTTCTCTTCCATCAGGTCAATTTCCTCTTCAAGAACTTTTATATCTTCGCCGTCCGGAGGCACCATCCTTGAAACATCTGCTCCGGGACCCGCTGAAAGAATTGCAGCACCGTGCATAAGTTTATCCTGTATGGAATATAATAATACTGATCTTTCACAATTAACGGGAAGGCCCCGCAGAAGCCCAATCCAGGATATCAGTTCATCCACGGTACCGTAAGCATCAATCCTCTCATGGTGTTTCGGCACCCTGCTACCTCCAGCCAATGATGTGGTTCCATCATCACCTGTCCTGGTGTATATTTTCATGATCAATTCTGGATTTCGTCACTGGCCACTTCTCCGTCCATAAGCCGTATTATCCTCTGGGCATTTCTGGCTATGCCTTCTTCGTGGGTGACAAGAATTACGGTATTACCATCGCTTTGTATCTTGTCAAGAAGATTCATTATATCGATGGATGTCTTACTGTCGAGGTTACCGGTAGGCTCATCAGCCAGTATTATGGAGGGCGTGTTAACCATTGCCCTGGCAATGGCTACCCTCTGGCGCTGACCTCCTGAAAGTTCATTGGGTTTGTGTTTCACCCTGTCAGATAAACCAACAGAGTCCAGTACTTTCATGGCTATTTCCTCTCTCTCATGCCGGGGATAGCCGGCATAAATCAAGGGAAGCATTACATTTTCATGGGCAGTATATCTAGGGAGCAGATTAAAGGTCTGGAAAACAAAGCCGATTTCCTTATTCCTTATCTCAGCCAGCTGGTTATCCTCCAGCTTACTGACATCAGTGCCGTTGAGCACATACTGTCCTCTGGTAAGGGTGTCAAGACAACCAAGAATATTCATCAGGGTGGACTTTCCTGAGCCTGAGGGGCCCATAATAGCAACATATTCATTCTTATCTATAGACAGGCTTACCGAGCGCAGTGCTCTTACGACCACTGAACCAACCTGATAGTTCTTGACTACATCTTTTATTTCAATTACTTTACTCATACTAAGTGCTTAAAAAATTATTCGAAATTAATCCTAATATTTCAATATATAAAAATCAAACTCATTAAATAATGTTAATATCTTATCACAAAGTCCTGTTTTACCATTCCCCGGTGGAAAAATACCATTCCCATCTGAAAGATATCTATGCTTACTGACACCTGTGAATCGCTTTTTATTTCATTCCATGCCTCATTCATCTCAAAAGAATAATTTATATCATCAAAAATTATAACAGAATCCCGGGTAATAAGTTCTTTCAGGAAGGCAAAATAATTCAATGCTGCTTTTTTCGTATGGTTTCCATCAACAAAGACCATTGATGGCCTGAAGTTTATATCCCTGATAATTGGAAGCAGCTCTCCAAAATCACCGGTCATTACATCAATATTTTCCACCTTACACGCGGAAAAGTTTTTTTTCGCGATTTCTGCCAGATTATTACAGCCCTCCAGGCTTATTATTCTGGAGGAGGGAGCTCCAAGTGCCATATATAAGGCACTAATACCCACTGAAGTCCCCATCTCAAGAATATTTTGCCCATCGTAGCAGTATGCAAGGTTGAATAATATCCTGCCATGTCTCTTATGAACAGATGATTTCCGGGATATGTCAGAAAGTCTCCTGTCAGCAGAGGGCATATAAGCTGAACCACCTCCCAGGTCATTTACCCTGACACGTATTTTACTCTGCTTCATCAGTTTCTTTAAACTAAGAATCACTTCCTGCCTTTCCCGCGGTGTTTCCTTACGAAGAACATTATTTATGAAATCATAGACAAAGGGGCTGTGAATACCATGTCCCTTTCTGTGTCTTGAACAGGTAAAATACCTTAGAGCAGCCGCCATCCTGTAATAATTCATCAGATAGATAAATACTATTGGTGAACAGATCAAAAATAGTTAATTTAGAATTCGGGTTTTTAATCTTTCCCAACATTATCAACAAATAATGCCTGATATCCTCGACACTGAAATAAAATTCCTTGCGGGAGTCGGACCAAAACGGTCAGAACTTCTTGATAAAGAGCTGGGTATAAAAACCTTCAGGGATCTTTTATATTATTTCCCCTATAAATATATAGACAGGACAAAATTCTATAAGATTTCAGAGCTTGACCCTGAAATGCCCTTTGTCCAGGTAAGGGGTGTTATAGATGGCTTCCAGGCTGAAGGAGTGGGACGAAATAAAAGACTCACCGCAAGCTTCAGGGATGATACAGGAACGATTAAACTGGTATGGTTTAAAGGGCTTAAATGGATAATTGACTCTTATAAAGTTAATAAGGAATATATCATTTTTGGACGCCCGGGATCATTCAATGAAGTTATAAACATAGTGCATCCCGAGGTTGAAGACCCTGACCAGCTCGAAAAGAGGATCAGCAGCAATATACAATCGCAGTACAGCACCACCGAAAAGTTAAAGAACAACTATATAAGTTCCAAAACCATAAATAAGCTGCAGGGAAATCTGTTCAAGCAGTTAAAAACAAGGATAAAAGAAAGCCTGCCTTTATGGATGAGAGAACAATACAGGCTGATGGATCTTCATGATGCACTGTTCACCACTCATTTCCCAAACGATCCTAAAGACCTGGAAAGAGCACGTTACAGACTCAAGCTGGAAGAGCTCTTTTATATTCAATTAAGTTTACTGAGCCTTAAAATACACAGGGGAAACAGGTTTAAAGGTCATGTATTCAGCATTATCGGAGAGAAATTTAATAATTTCTACTCCGGTAATTTGCCATTCACGCTTACCAATGCACAAAAAAGAGTGGTAAAGGAAATACGAAGGGATCTGGGTTCAGGGAAGCAAATGAACCGACTGCTCCAGGGTGATGTGGGCAGCGGAAAAACACTGGTAGCTCTTATGAGTATGCTCATTGCCATTGATAACGGATTCCAGGCCTGTTTAATGGCACCCACAGAGATACTGAGCATACAACATTATAACACAATCTCAGAGATGCTGATGGGAATTGATGTAGGCATACGCCTGCTGACCGGTTCAACAAAAAAATCAGAACGAGAACAAATTGCATCGGGCCTGGAGGATGGTTCAATAAACATTATTGTTGGCACTCATGCCCTTATTGAGGAAACTGTTAAATTTAAAAAGCTGGGACTGGCAATAATTGATGAACAGCATCGCTTTGGTGTGGCACAAAGAGCAAGGCTGTGGAAAAAAGACATGAATCCTCCTCATGTGCTGGTGATGACTGCAACCCCAATCCCCAGAACTCTGGCAATGACACTTTACGGAGACCTTGATGTATCAGTGATTGATGAAATACCCCCGGGTAGGCTGGCAGTTAAAACCATCCATTTTACCGATTCTGCAAGGTTGAAAGTCTTTGCATTTATGAAGGAACAGATAAAAACGGGGCAACAGATCTATATAGTATACCCACTGATCAAAGAATCTGAAAAAATGGATTACAAGGACCTGGAGGACGGGGTGGAAGCTATTACGAGAGCCTTTCCTCCCCCCCTCTATGTTACAGCAGTGGTTCATGGCAGGATGAAGTCAAAAGACAAGGCTATTTCGATGAAGCTCTTTACCTCGGGCCAGGCTAATATACTCATTGCCACCACTGTCATTGAAGTAGGTGTGGATGTGCCAAATGCTTCCGTCATGGTAATTGAATCGGCCGAGCGTTTTGGGCTATCCCAGTTGCATCAGCTGAGAGGCCGTGTGGGAAGGGGCGCAAAACAATCGTACTGTGTCCTGATGAGCTCTGATAAGCTTTCAAATGAAGCCCGCAAAAGGATTGAAATCATGGTGAGCAGTAACGACGGCTTTGAAATAGCAGAGGCTGATCTCAGGCTAAGAGGGCCCGGCGATCTTGAAGGAACGCGTCAAAGCGGGATCGGCTTTGATCTCAAGATAGCAAACCTGGGCAAAGACGGACAGATACTGGAGTATGCCAGGAGAATAGCTGAGGAAATATTGGACAATGATCCCCTGCTCCAGGAAGCAAATAATAATATCCTGAAACAACAACTCAAAAATATCAGGAAAACCGAATACGACTGGAGTAAAATTAGTTAAATGAAAGATTGATTTAACTTTTAAATCATATATTTATTTAGATTGATTCTATATTATTTCTCCCTGTTTAAAAACTGATATTATACATATAATATTTAGCAGCATATTATAAATTTGCCCATTTAAAACATGCATGGTCCCTGATAATGCAAAAAGAAAATACAATTGAACATAGCGGTATCGTTAAATCAACAGGCAAAGATTATACAATTGTTGACATAGTATCGCATCCTGCCTGTTCAGGATGTCTTGCTTCGGGTATATGCGATCTTTCAGGGCAAGAGAATAAGGAAATAAGAACAGAGCGGAGCATCGATGTAAAAGCAGGGGACCGTGTGCTGGTAGTAATGAGTCAATCCTTAGGTTTCAGGGCCCTCTTCATGGGCTACCTGCTGCCTTTCATCATAGTTATGATTGTTTTGATCACCATGACATCCTTGTCCTTTTCAGAACCGCTCAGTGGTCTTACTGCCCTCCTGTCGCTCATCCCCTACTATGCCGTAATATACCTCAAGAAGGAGAAAATAGGCAAGAGCTTTTCATTTACCATAAAAAAACAGCTTACATGAGTTCTGTAGCAATAATAACAATAATATCATTAAGCCTGCTGGGGCTAATAGCCGCCCTGATACTTTATTTTGTAGCCAGCAAGTTCAAGGTATATGAAGACCCGCGCATTGACAAGGTAGAAGCAGCCTTGCCCGCCGCCAATTGTGGCGGCTGCGGTTTTGCCGGTTGCAGAAATTTTGCAGAAGCACTGGTTAAGTCTGAAACCTTTGAAGGGCTCAACTGCCCGGTTGGCGGCAGTGAAACTATGGCCCAGGTAGCCAGGATACTCGGCAGGGAAGCACCTGAGGTTGAACCGCGGGTTGCGGTTGTAAGATGCAATGGTACTCCCGAGCACCGGAAAAAAACATCCTCCTACGATGGGGCCCTGAACTGCACCATAGCCCATAAGCTTTACAGGGGTGAAACTGACTGTCAATATGGTTGTCTTGGACTGGGTGAATGTGTTGACGCATGCGATTTTGATGCAATGTATATGGACAGTGTAACTGAACTACCCGTAATAATTGATGATAAGTGTGTTGCTTGCGGGGCATGTGTAAGAGCCTGTCCGAGGGATATTATCGAACTCAGGAAAAAAGCCAGGAAAGACAGGAAGATATACGTGTCGTGTGTAAACAAAGACAAGGGAGGTCCGGCCAGAAAAGCCTGTGCCGTTGCATGCATCGGGTGTGGAAAATGCCAGGAAGTCTGTGATTTTGATGCCATCACCATTGAAAATAATCTTGCTTTCATTGATTCCGATAAATGTAAATTCTGCAGGAAATGCGAGCCGGTTTGTCCAACGAAAGCAATACTGGAAATTAATTTTCCTCCACGGAAATCCGAACAGAAGAAGGAAGCTGAGAAAGCTGAAGTATAGATAAATAGTAAAACCTAAAATAATATAAAGTGTTGAAGACATTCCCAAAAGGAGGCGTTCATCCACCTGAGAACAAAATTTCTGCAGGCATCGCGATTGAAACAATGCCTTTGCCTGCTCAGGTCATTATACCGGTTACCCAACATCTTGGGGCACCTGCCGAACCCGTGGTGGAAAAAGGAGAAGCTGTCAAAGCAGGTCAGCTTATTGCGCGCAGCAAAGGTTTCGTTTCGGCTAATATCCATTCATCAGTCTCCGGTAAAGTGCTGAAAGTTGATAAGATGCCTGATTCTTCAGGGTATAAACAGACAAGCATTGTAATAAATGTCGAAGGTGACGAATGGCTTGAGTCTGTAGACATTAGCAAAGAGCTTAAAAAAGACATTAGCTTCTCAGGTGAAGAAATTATTAAAAAATGTGCTGAAAACGGGATCGTGGGAATGGGTGGAGCAACCTTCCCCTCACATGTCAAGCTCAGCATACCCCAGGGGAAAAAATGTGATGTGCTGATAATAAACGGTGTTGAATGCGAGCCCTACCTTACAAGTGATCACAGGCTCATGATTGAAAAAACCGAAGAGCTACTTACAGGTAGCTCCCTGCTTATCAAAGCCCTCGGGGTTAAAAAGGCTCTTATAGGTATTGAAAATAACAAGGAAGACGCCATAGAAAAGCTTGGAGGCCTTGCCGGCTCTTATGATGGCATAAGCATACATGCCTTAAAGGTTAAGTATCCGCAAGGCGCTGAAAAGCAACTGATCAAGGCACTTATAAACAGAGAGGTGCCTTCAGGAGGACTTCCTGTTGACGTGGGCACTGTAGTCCACAATGTGGGCACCGCCTTTGCTGTATACGAGGCTGTTCAGAAAAACAAGCCGCTGGTTGAGAGAGTGGTTACCCTTTCCGGCAAAGATCTGGGTAAAACCTATAATCTTCTTACCCGTATAGGCACACCTGTCAGCAAGCTGATAGAGTATGCAGGCGGACTGCCGGAAAGCACAGCCAAGGTAGTGAACGGAGGACCCATGATGGGAAAAGCACTAGGCTCACTTGACGTGCCTGTAACAAAAGGCACATCAGGAATTATCATTTTCAGGGATGAAGAGTCAGGCAGGAAGGAAACAGGCCCTTGCATCAGGTGTGCAAAATGCATATCTGTGTGCCCGATGGGACTTGAACCCTATCTTTTAATGACTCTAACAGAAAAAGAACTTTATGAAAGGGCGGAAAAGGATAGAATAATGGATTGTATGGAATGCGGTTCATGCAGTTTTACATGTCCGGCAAACAGGCCTTTACTTGATTATATCAGGCTGGGTAAATTCTATGTTGGAAGTATTATCAGAGAGAGAAAACAAAAATAAGCATCTTAA
Organism: Bacteroidales bacterium; assembly: GCA_032260385.1. Taxonomy (GTDB): domain Bacteria; phylum Bacteroidota; class Bacteroidia; order Bacteroidales; family VadinHA17; genus UBA9300. Next base: position 70,184 of record JAVVEL010000009.1, read on the forward strand.
GAAATATATGATAAATAATGAACAAACTATTGACAGTTTCGCCCTCCCCACATGAGTACAGCAGGGAATCCACGAAAAAGCTCATGTATGGAGTGGTAATTGCTCTTGCCCCCGCCCTCCTCGCCACCATATGGTTCTTTGGCTGGGCGGCCATTATTGTTACTTCAGTTTCGGTTGTATCCTGTATTATCTTTGAGTACCTGATCCAGAAATTTATCCTCAGGGTAAAACCATCTGTCACAGATGGTTCTGCAATAGTAACCGGTTTATTACTGGCTTTTTGCCTGCCAGGCAACCTTCACCCTGGCCTTGTGATCCTTGGGGCACTGGTGGCTATTGGTATTGGTAAAATGACCTTCGGTGGTCTTGGCAATAACCCCTTCAACCCGGCCCTTGTTGGCAGGGTATTTCTCTTTCTTTCCTTCCCGGTACAAATGACCACCTGGCCCCTGCCAAGGGGCTTTGAAACCAGCTTTGCCGATGCACTGACGGGCGCCACTCCCCTAAGCATACTGAATGAAAATTATGATAAGACAGGCATTGACATGCTAATGTCAGATCCTGAACTGGCGATGCCCGGTTACCAGGAATTATTCTGGGGAAATATGGGAGGTTCACTTGGAGAAATAGCCGCTTTTGCACTTATCCTGGGACTGGTATACATGCTGATAAGGAAAATCATTACCTGGCACATCCCCGCCAGCATACTCCTGACCGTCACTGTCTTTACAGGTATTTTGTGGCTGGCCAGGCCCGAAGCAAATGCAGACCCCCTTTATCATCTTATGACAGGAGGCTTGCTTCTGGGAGCAATATTCATGGCTACCGATTATGTGACCTCGCCGATGTCAAAGAAAGGGATGATAATTTACGGCACAGGAATAGGCATTATAACGGTACTGATAAGGCGCTTCGGGGCATATCCCGAAGGAGTGCAGTTTGCTATCCTTATAATGAATGCATTCACTCCACTGATAAACATATATATGAAACCAAAAAGGTTTGGAGAGGAGGTAAAAAATGGCTAAGAAAGAATCTAACCTGAAGAACATGCTTTTTGCCCTCCTGCTGATCACACTTATTGCTTCAGCCTCCCTGGGAGGGATTTATGAGCTGACAAAAGAGCCAATTGCAGCGGCAAAGCTTGAAAAAAAGAATAATGCAATAAAGCAGGTAATACCTGAATTTGACAACAGTCCGACAGCTGAAGTGTACAAGGCGGCTGTGAATGGAGACACGCTGTATTTTTACCCCGGGAAGAAGGGTAATGACCTGGTTGGCACTGCAGTTGAAACATACTCCAACCTGGGTTTCTCCGGTGAAATTAAGGTAATGGTTGGTTTTCTTCCCGACGGTACAATAAATGATGTGGCTGTACTGGAGCATGAAGAAACACCTGGACTGGGTGATAAGATGGAAAGAAAAAAGTCGGATTGGAGTATTCAATTCCGGGGCCAGAATCCTGAGACCTTCCGCCTCCTGGTAAAGAAAGACGGAGGGGATGTAGATGCAATCACTGCCTCCACCATCAGTTCAAGAGCCTTTTGCGATGCTTTAGCCAGGGCTTATGAAGAATATAAAAGTATTAACGATAACAAGTAAGAAAAAAGCCATAGACCAAAATGAACCAGCTTAAGAATTTCACAAAAGGCTTTATAAAGGAAAACCCGGTTTTTGCCCTTTTCCTGGGCCTGTGCCCCACCCTGGGTGTAACCACCACTGCGATAAACGGAATGGGCATGGGACTGGCAACAACCTTTGTCCTGCTGATGGCCAACATAGTGGTTTCTCTTATAAAGAACTTTATCCCTGACAAAGTCAGGATACCTTCCTTCATAGTTATAATAGCTTCTTTTGTAACTATTGTAGAGCTGACAATGCAGGCTTATCTTCCCGATCTCTTTGAAGCCCTGGGCCTTTTCATTCCCCTCATAGTTGTAAACTGCCTTGTATTGGGACGTGCCGAAGCGTTTGCTTCCAAAAATAACCTCCTGTCATCAGCAATAGACGGCCTGGGTATGGGACTGGGATTCACCTTTGCCCTGACTCTGCTGGGAGCAGTAAGGGAAATACTTGGCTCAGGTTCTATTTTCGGTCTGAAATTTATTGAAGGTGATGGCATGCTTATCTTCATTCTTTCACCCGGCGCCTTCCTGGCACTTGGCTACCTGATTGTTATCATAAACAAACTAAGCAAGAAAGGAGCATAAAATGGAATATATCATTATCATCATATCGGCCATATTTGTTAATAATATAGTACTTAACAAGTTCCTTGGCATATGCCCGTTCATAGGGGTGTCAGCCAGGCTTGAAACAGCCATGGGGATGTCAGGAGCAGTACTGTTCGTGATGACGATAGCCACACTGGTAACCTATCTCATACAAAATTACATACTTCTTCCTTTCGGTATAGGTTTTATGCAAACTATTACATTCATCCTTGTAATAGCCACCCTTGTTCAGCTTGTGGAAATAATACTCAAAAAAGTAAGTCCCTCACTCTACCAGGCACTTGGTATTTTTCTTCCACTGATTACAACCAACTGTGCGGTTCTGGGAGTGGCGATAATGGCCGGGCAGCAGGATCTCAACCTTATGGAGAGCATAGTTTTTGCCATTGCCAATTCAATAGGCTTCGGTCTGGCATTGATTCTCTTTTCGGGACTGCGTGAACAGCTTGAGCTGGCCGGGGTGCCCGGTCCTATGAGGGGAGTACCCATAGCTTTTGTTGTTGCCGGCTTACTGGCAATGGCATTTATGGGCTTTGCGGGTATTGTATAAGGAAAGAATTATTTAAAGGCTTTCTCCAACAAACCATCTCCTTCAATACTGAGTCTTTTAAAATAGTCAGGCACGGATTTACCCATAAGCTGGTCAACATACATCATTGCAAGATACTGGCCAAGCATGAAGCCCTGTCCCCGCAAACCTATGAATAAACCGTTTGCAGGGTCCACAAACATCCTTGGCTCTACATAATAACCCGCCCACACAGCCTGGAATCCGACTGATGACAGACAGGGAAGCCAGTCAACGAAGACCTCAGTCACAATCTCAAGAAAGTCCTGTGAATTTATTTTCAGATTCTTACCTGTCTCTTCCGGTTCAACCATTGGTGAAGCACATCCTATGATCTGGCCTGTTTCAGCCAGTTGCTGTCCGTAAACTGCCGTAAAACCCTTATATTTCCTGCGGTCGATAAGCATAGACAGGGGACTGCCATTTATGCCTATCATTGGTAAACGACGGGTGATGAAAGCCTGGTGTTTCACAGGATAAATGCCAGTCTCAAGACCCAGTCCTGAAGCAAATTTTGCACCTTCAGGACCAAGGGCATTAATAAAAATGCCGGTCTGATATTCAATGTACTCATCATTGTGGTCACGGACAAGGACCCTGTATTCGTTACCGCTTCTGTGCACATCGATCAATTCGCAGTCCTCCAGCACTTTACCGCCATGTTCAATCCCTATTTTCCTTATTAAGTCAATTACTCTGCCCGGTGTGGCCTGCCAGCAATTTTCAGTAATCAGTGCTGCCTTATATTTTTTCAGGTCAGGATTAAAGTCAGGGGATACCTCTTTCCTGAAGTCAGAAGGTTCTATCATTCTTGCGTCGGACCAGGCGATAGAAGCTTCCAGATCTTTCATCAAGCGGTCATCGTGGGCAAAGGTCACATATTTTATGGGGAGAAAATCAATATTATTGATATCCTGCAACTGCTTAAATATCTGCAAATTATTATTGGCGATATCGGAAAGTTCCGGGAGGCTGAAATTAGGGCGGCCGCCTGCAATATTCCTCCAGGAGGCACCCCGGCCATAATTTATCAATACAGGTTTAAGTCCGGCTTCAGACAGGTAACGGAAAAGGGCGCTACCCCCTATTCCACCCCCGGCCACAAGTGATTCGGTCTTAATTATCTTACGCTTATTCCCGTTAAGGTGTGTAATAATTTTTTCATGAACATTACGGGGAGTCAATTCACCCATAGCTATCTGGTTTGACATAGGGCCGCGGGGGGTTGCCTCACCAACAAGGGATATACCATATTTAGGTAAAACTGTCTTAAGCCTCTTAATGCATCTTTTACCCCTGCATGCTCCCATCCCCAGCCTTGTGGTATGTTTTATCTCATCTGTTGATATAAATTTCCTGTCGCCTATAACATTCAATATATCAGTCAGTTTTACATCATCACAGTGGCAGATATACTTGTCGCCGCCGTATTTATCAGATGAATCTTGAAAGGCTATCTCATCCGGATACAGTTCCTTCAGGATAAAGCCCCTGACCTGCATTAGTTTTTCACCATGTATGTCATGGGCTTTAACTCTTGCAACGTTTGTCTTATTTTCTTTCTTTAGTATTTTCTCGATACTCCCCTCACCTAATTTTCTGCCCCTGTTATCCACAAGGTAAACCTCAGAATTTTCCTCTGCCTCATATTCCAGTGGCAGGAAGAGCCAGTCTTTTTTCAGGTTATAACCGAATATTGCCAGTCCCGGGCACTGGTATACACATTGCATGCAGCCTATGCATTTATCAAAATCGATTTCCGGGACAGTGCTTGTTGATGATTTGCTTATAGCCCCGTGAGGGCATGCAAAGGCACAGGGATTACATGCAAATCCATAAAGGCAATCGATAAGCACAAATGGTTTTTCCACCATTCTTGCTTTTAACGGCATATAAGGTTCATCTATAATTTTTACAGGTTCCTGTTGTGAATCAATATATTCTTTGGAAATTCTCAAATACTTCTTATAATCGTATTTCCTTCCCACCTCTTCCAGAATCTCATATGCCACCTGTTTACCTCTTAAAACGGCGCTTGTCCCTTCTCCTATCCTGATGGCGTCACCTGCTCCGTGACAATTCCTTCCAAACACTTCCCTTCCTTTAATAAGAAGTGCATCATCAGATATCAATCCTGTACAAATATTTATTGCATCTATTCCGTCAATTATTCTTTCGGTTCCCGCCACAGGTTCAAAATTCACAGCATCGGCTACCACTGCTCCGCTTATACCATCATAGTTTTCATTAGGTATTGCCCTCACGAGGATTGTTGAAGTAAGAACCGGTATTCCCAGACGCCTTACCCTGTTTGCCTGGACCGGGAATCCACCCTCTGCCGGCATGGCTTCTATAATTGCCTTCACCCTGGCTCCTGCCTGTACAAGCTGGTAAGAGGTCAGATAACCGATATTACCTGCTCCAACCGTAAGTATGTTTTTCCCGAGCAGGGTAAATTCCTGGTTCATCATTTTCTGGACAACGGCCGCCGTATAAACACCCGGAACATCATCATTTTCAAAGGGAGGCATAAAGGGTACAGCACCGGTGGCAATGATCAAATGGTCCGTATCAACATAATATATCTCTTCTGATTTAATATTCTTAACTGCCAGTCTTCTGCCTTCGAGTATATCCCATACCGTTGAGTTCAGGAAGATTCCGCCGCGATTTTCTCCTGCCAGGCACCTGGCTATGTCGAAGCCCCTCATCCCGCCAAATTTTTTTTCCTTTTCAAAAAAGAAAAACTGGTGTGTCTGCATCAAGAACTGGCCGCCTATCTGATCATTATTGTCTATAACAATATTCCTGACTCCATGCTGATTCAATATTTCCCTTGCAGCAAGTCCGGCAGGTCCTGCACCTATAATAAGCACATCAGTATTGTAAACATTGACCGCTTTATTCCTGTCGGTTTTCAGAATATCGGGTTTGTGATCATATGGTATCTTTTTTACCTCTTTAACACCATTAACCTTGGTAATACATATTCTCCTGATTACACCATCAACCAGCATCTCACAGGCGCCACATTTCCCTATTCCGCACTCCAGGCTCCTTTTCCTGTTGTCAAGACTGAAGCTGTGAACCGGATAACCCGCCTGATGGAGGGCTGCAGCAATGGTAAAATCTTCCTCTGCCAATATTGTCTTTCCATCATATTTAAAACTCACCTTTAGTTTTTCAGGAACTTCAAGGATGGGATGTTTATTTATCTTTTGCATACCTCTATTTATTTTAACGAGTGCGAAAAATAATATTATAAAAACAATAAATAACTGACATCTGTCAGCAAGCAAAGGCAGGAACGCATAAAAAAATGTTTAATTGATCAGGCTGTAATTATTAGTCCTTGTGCAACTTACAACTTTATCACAAGAGCATCAGGCTTATTCCTATGACTATAATCCCACTTATAAGTCCGTAGATTGTTGTATGATGCTTGCCATATTTATGAGCTGCCGGGAGCAGTTCATCAAAGGATATATAGATCATAATTCCCGCTACTACTGCAAATACGTAACCCAGGACTATCTGGCTCTGGAATAATGAAAGGATTAAATATCCAAAGAAGGCTCCTACTGGCTCAGACAAGCCTGAGATGGCTGCCCACCAGAATGCTTTCTTCCTTGAACCCGTTGCGTAAAAAACCGGTACAGAAACGGCTATGCCCTCAGGTATGTTATGGATCGCAATAGCCAGTGCTATGCTTATCCCTACAGTTATATCCGATACACCTGCCATAAAGGTTGCTATTCCTTCGGGAAAATTATGAATGGTTATTGCAACAGCCGTAAAAATACCCACACGCAGGAGTTTTTTCCCGCGGCAGGGCAGGCCGTTGTCCATTTGCTCCAGGCTTCTCATTTCATGAGGGTTTTCCCGGGATGGTACCATCTTGTCTATCAGGGCTGTTATAAAGACGCCAATAATAAAAAAAATAAATGTAAGCCAGGCTGAAGTGTTTTCGGCATAATGTGTACCTATTATAAGGTTTGCCTTACCCAGAATCTCGGTAAAGGAGATATAAATCATAACCCCGGCAGAGAAGCCCAGGGAATAAGACAGGAAGGTGGTGTTCGTCCGTTTGGCAAAAAAGGCTATCCCTCCCCCGATCGCTGTAGCAAGACCTGCAAATAAAGTCAAACCGAAGGCCAGGTAAATATTAGTCCACTCCATTCCTGTAAAGAAAAAAATTAGATCTGCAAAATTACAAAAAGTCAGTTGAATACAATGGCTAATTGAAACTTATGGAATCATTTGTCCGGGTGCCGGTTCACGCTGCTCTTATTTAGTGAGGGAATTTATATAATAATAACTTCCAAATCGCTAATTTTACACTTCAGCAAAGTATATTGAGCCAGACAGATAAATATTACCACCTCCTTGGATTAGAGCCGGGCGCCCGGATAGATGATATAAAGAAAGCCTACAGGACTTGCGCCCGAAAATACCATCCCGATCTTAATAAATCGGCTTCAGCAAGCCACTTATTCATTGAAACCACCGAGGCATACCAGTTTCTTCTTGCTCATCATAAAAGCCAGGAGCGCCTGAAAGACAGCGACTTTATCAACGAATGGGAGAATTATAAAAAAGAGCAGGCCCGACGCACTGCCTATGCCCATGCCGGAAAACGCTATAATAATTTCGTCAAATCAGACCTTTACAAATCAACCCGGATACTTGACAAAACCAGGTATTACATAGGTATTGCCTTTGCGGTTTTTATAATAATTATGGCCGTATACGGTTATATCTACAGGCTAAGAATGGTTGACCTGGGATTTGAAAAACCCACCCTGGCAGGTTTCCTGTTTTTAATGTTTATCGGGCTCCTCTTCCTTGTCACCTCACTTTTATTTCTGTACAATTACCACTGGAAAAATAAAAAATAAGCTGTACTATGAGAAGAAAGATTATTAACCCCTATGATCCCCAGCTGAACAAGTGTTTCGGCTGCAGCAAGAGCAATCCAATAGGTCTTAAACTTGAGTTCGAGGAAGTTGATGATTATGTAACTGCCGTATGGGAGCCGCAAGAATATTACCAGGGCTATGCCAATGTGCTGCATGGAGGGATTATCGCCACGATGCTGGACGAGGTGGGCGCATGGTGTGTTACCGTTAAAACCGGTACAGCAGGAGTAACCTCTGAAATTAGGGTTGGATACCTAAAGCCTGTTTTTATGAACAAGGGCAATATACTACTTAAGGCCAGGATAGTAAAAACAGAAGGAAGGTTTGTTTATCTTAAATGCGACCTCTCTGATGGCAGTGGTAACATTTGTGCTGAGGCTGATACAATATTCTTCGCATATCCCGAGGAAGTGGCAAAACGTAAATTTGGATATCCCGGCCAGGAATACTTCTTTGAAAGATAACAAGTTATATGGCATGTTTTTTGATGCTTTTAGATCAGACTAAATAAAAAAAACATACCGGAATGACACGCACAATCATATTTTTAATATTTCTCTTATTACCCTTCTACTCATGCGAAAAAAATAGGCCGGATAATCTTCCTGAGGAACCCATACCAATAGAACTAACTGTTTCACAAAAAGAACTGGTGAGGGCCGATAACGCCTTTGGGTTTGATATATTCAGGCTGATTATGCAGGAAAACACTGATGAGGAGAATCTAATGATCTCTCCACTTAGTATTTCCTATGCACTTTCCATGACCCTTAACGGGGCAAGCGGGGTGACACGTGATTCTATGATGAAGGCACTGAGGTACAACAACATCAGTTTAGACGAAATAAATAACTCATACAAAGACCTGACAGATAAACTTATGAAAGTTGATAAGCGGGTGATCACCGAAATTGCAAATTCTGTCTGGGTTGAAGAAAGATTAAGGGTAAAACAGGCTTTCATGGATACCCTCATGGAGTATTTTAATGCCGAAGCCCATGATTTCGCCGTCAGTGATCCCGACATTGTTGATATCATAAACGGATGGATTGAAGATAATACTCATGGCAAAATACAGGATATGATCGATGAGCTTCCCGCGGACATTGCGATGCTACTGATAAATGCCATTTATTTTAACGGGAAGTGGAAATATGAGTTTGACAAGGATAATACCACTGATATGCCATTTTACCCGGAATCAGGCCCTGAAGTAAGTGTTCCAATGATGAACCAGGAAGTAACGTTAAAAATAAATTCACAGGCCGAGTTCATGCTACTCGAGTTACCTTACGGGCAGGGTAATTATGTAATGGATATAATTCTCCCCTCAGATGGCTTTACCAGTTCGGATATTATTCCGATGCTCAACACCGATGACTGGGCTAACTGGACTGAGAATATGTATAAGACCAATATCGACCTCTTTATGCCCAGGTTCAAATATGAATTCAAAACCGAGCTAAAAAATGTTTTAAGTGCCATGGGGATGGGTATTGCCTTCGACCCCTCTGCAGCGGATTTTTCAAATATATCTGAACAGGAACTTTTCATCAGCAAAGTATTGCACCAGACCTTTATTGAAACCAATGAAGAGGGTACTGAAGCAGCTGCCGCAACTGTTGTAATGATGGAACTGACGTCCGTTCCCAGCGGTCCGCTTGTAGTGAAACTGGATAAGCCTTTCATTTACATTATTAGGGAAATAAGTACCAATAGTATCGTTTTTATGGGTAAAACAGGGAATCCTGCCATTTAAAAAGTTTAAAAATCCTTATCTTTAAATAGTTCCTCCAACTTAGTTTACATGATAAGGATTTCTATTTTTATCCTGGGGATCTGGATAGCCACCCAATTATCAGACAAAATGAATACAGCTTACACTAAAGAGCCTGGCGATGCTGTTTTATCTTTTGGATTAATAGCAGATGTCCAGTATTGCGATTGCATAAGTCAGGGATCAAGATATTTCAGCAAGTCACTCAACAAACTCAATGAAGCGCTTGATGACTTTAATACCAGCGACATAGATTTCATAATTAATCTTGGAGACCTGATAGAAGAAGATTTCCGATCGTTTAAACCGGTGATGGCTATCCTTGAAAACAGTAACAAAAAGGTATTTCACCTGACCGGTAACCATGATTACAGCGTAAAAAGGAAGTTTAAGAAGGAAGTAAATACCATGCTCACAGGAGAAAATACTTATTACAGTTTCACGTCAAAGGGATTCAGGTTCATTGTGCTGAATAGTTGTGAGGTAAGCACATATTCAGGATCTTTCATGTCAGAAATAAAGGCAAACCATATGCTTACAAGGCTTCAAAGGGATTCGCGTCCCAATGCTTTTGACTGGAATGGGGCTCTGAGCAGAAAGCAGATCAGGTGGCTTGAATCAGAACTAACTGAAGCGCATAACAATAATGAGCATGTACTGATATTTTCACACCACACTGTTGAGCCGGCCGGCACTCATAATATTTATAACAGGGAAGAAATACTTCAAATTATTTCAGGCTATGACAATATAGTTGCCTGGTTTAGCGGACATAAGCATGAAGGCGGTTACAGTATTTACAAGGATATACATTTTATTACTTTAAAAGCCATGGTTGAAAGCCCTGACAGTAATTCATGGGCAATTGTGGAGATTTATGATGATATACTCAGGGTAAATGGCAGGGGCCGGGAAGAAAGCCGTGTGCTAACTTACTGATAAATCTTACGACATTTCCACAAAATTAAAATCCATATCCAGCACTGAAGCAAAGTATTCGCCTCTTTCAAGTATATCTTCATCACCCTCCTCATAAAACCAGTTCACAAAATACTTCTTATCCTTAAGTCTTACATTTTTAAGCTTCTGAAGCATCACTATAAGATATTTTGCCGTAGAACTGTTAAAATATTCCAGTTGTATATCCACGAAGGTATTATCAGCCGGATCATTTACATATTCATCTATCCAGTTTAGAACAGAGTCAAAAAAATCCTGTGTGTTCTCATGGATTGACCGTCCCCTGAACTTAAGAGTGCCTGAAGGATGCAGGTTTATCTCAGGTGATGTTTTTGATGGCTTTATTACAAGCTGGTTCATTGGCCCGTATTTACTGCTAATATAGTTATCGGGAAATAAATATGAAATCTTTATTTATAATATTTTTGAAATACTTCATCATCCAGATTAAGGGGTGAAATTTCCCTTTTGGTGTCTTCTATCTCATGAATCATTTTTACAATGGCTTCATTTACCGGTGTGGGCACACCATATTCTCTTCCGTTAGCTGAAATATAACCGTTCAGGTAGTCTATTTCCGTTAGCTTACCTCTCTCCAGGGATTGCAGTGATGACGATTTCAGTCTTCGATATTTCAAACCCATCAGTCTCAACTTAATATGCCTTCTGAGCTCTGCAAAGGTCTTATTATCATCGACAAAGTCATAATAATTCAGTCTCTTCCCATAATCTTCAATTTTAACCTGGAGTACATGAGCCAGTTCAACGGCTTCCCGTATTATTGCTATGAATAATTTCCGGGCTTTTCTCCTGCACATCATCTCCCCCAGCAACAAACCGGTAATTGCACCGAGTGAGGTAATGCATGAATTAATTATAAGTTTGGAAAACAGGTGTCCCATCATGTTGGCACTTATCCTTACCGGATGGATAGCACCCAGGATTTCGGCTATTTCAACCAGTCTTTCATCCCCCGGCCTGTCAATATAACCAATCACAAAATCGCCATCGGAGGTCATATGCAGGTCACCCGGTTTATTCATGGTTGCACCCCAGCCCACTATACATCCAACGATATGATCATTACCAAGTATCCTGCCCAATTCCGGTTCGCATATGCCATTTTGCAAGGACACCACCAGGCTGTTCTCCTTCACCTGTGATTTTAGATCTTCAGCAACCTCAACCATGTCAGTAGCCTTAACGGCCAGCAGTATAATATCTTTCTTACTTCCAGCATCCTTAATGGTAATGCAGGCATTCATTTTCTCTCTGATAGCGCCCTTGACACCACTGACCGATATACCTTCATTAATTATAATATCCCTGTATTCTTCATATTTACAGACTATCTCAACATTATAACCTGCATTTTTAATATAGGCAGCTGTTATTCCTCCGATGGAACCTGCTCCCACCACCAGAATCGATTTTTCTTTTAAACCCATTTTCTTGAATTAAATATTAAACCTTGCCAGTGGAACTGTATCCTGACTGCTGAAATCCCTGTCAAGATACTTAAAATAGGCGGTAATTGCAATCATGGCAGCATTATCAGTGGTATAGTCCGGCTCCGGCAAATACACATTCCAATGGTGTCCGAAACCCATTTCTGAGAGAGCTTTTCTCAAACCGCTGTTGGCAGCCACACCTCCTGCAATACCAATTTCCTTTATTCCGTACATGGTGGCAGCCTTAAGCAGTTTATCCAGAAGGATCTCCACAATAGTTTTCTGCAGAGAAGCACACAGGTCGTTTTTATTCTCCTCAATAAAATCCTGGTTTTCCCTTACAGAGTCACGTAGAAAATACAGGAAATTTGTTTTCAGCCCGCTAAAACTGTAGTCAAGTCCTTCAATTCTGGGTTTGGTAAATTTAAACCTGTCAGGATCACCCTTATCTGCCAGTTTATCGATAAAGGGACCACCCGGATAAGGCAGCCCCATTATTTTTGCACACTTATCAAAAGCTTCTCCCGCGGCATCATCAATCGTTGATCCAATCTCTTTCAACTTTCTATCCTTTTCCACGATAATAAGCTGTGTATGACCTCCCGACACCAGGAGGCAAAGGAAGGGCAGGCCGGGTACTCTCCCTTCCTTTCCCTTCTCTCTCAGCCAATGTGAGAATACATGTGCATGCAGGTGATTAACTTCTATAAGAGGTTTCTTAAGAGCAAGTGCCAGACCTTTAGCAAATGAGGTACCCACAAGCAATGATCCAAGCAGGCCCGGACCCCGGGTAAATGCCACAGCATCGATATTTCTTCTTTCTATGCCGGCCTTCCTAATGGCCTGGTCCACAACAGGTACTATATTTGCCTGGTGCGCTCTTGAAGCCAGTTCCGGGACCACTCCCCCATAGGCCCTGTGTACTTGCTGTCCTGCAATAAGATTCGACAGGAGCAAACCATCTTCGACAATGGCAGCAGAAGTGTCGTCACATGAAGATTCTATGGCAAGAATAGTAAGTGGCATTTAGCTTTATTTTTCAGTTTTTTACGCTATTTTTGGAATGTCTTTTGTGCATGTAGCTTATAATGGGCAAAATTAAGAAAATATATAAAATACCGCTTTTTACTTTATTGCTTATAATAATCCTTCTCGCCATTGGGTTTGTAAGCTTACGAAGTCCGTCAGTACAAACCTGGCTTTTTGAAAAATTGTCGTCCAGATTCTCGAAGAATAATGAAATAGAGCTTTCCGCGGGTGGAATAAGATTCACTTTCTTCAATAAGATAGAAGTGTCAGATCTCCTGTTAAAAGATAATACTGCCGATACAATGTTCTACGCCCCTAAACTTAAAGCAGGTATAAGAAAAATAAAGCCAAAGGAAGGACTTATAAGCCTGGGAAAAATTGAGCTGAATAAGCCTGTAATAAAATTCCAACCTGATACCAATAATGTCTTGAACCTTACCCATATTATGCAGCTTCTGGCAAAGAAAGATACTTTAAAAAAAGATTATAATATTCTTATCAGCAAGGTAGGCATTAGCAACGGAAGGCTAAGCTACAGGTCAGGATCCAGGCCGGATACGGCTGATATTTTTGACGTGCATAATTTTTCGCTCTCCGGAATCAATCTTACCCTGGATGATCTGAGTAAAAACGGTAAAGATCTGGCTGCAAGAATATCTGACCTGTCCTTCCTTTCAGGAAGCGGATTTGAATTAAAGAGCTTTTTTACGGATGTGCAAATAGAAGAAGACAAATTCCACTTAATTGACCCTGCTATAAGGACTGCTAACAGCTTCATCAGTTCTGAAGTAATTGGCCTTGACATAGTAAGGGGTGGCAATGATTTTAAGTTTACCCGTGATGCTAATCTCGAGGTAAGCCTGCAGAGTTCAACCATTTCATTAAGCGACCTGGCATATTTTGTCAGGCCTCTGAAGGGAATGGACAAGGGTATAATACTCTCGGGAAAGATAAACGGGCCGGTGGAAGAAATCAAAGGACGAGACATTATCATGTCATATTCAGACAGCACAACGCTAGTCTGTGATTTTGACCTTTCAGGCTTGCCGGATATAGATAATACCTTTATGTTCATTCGTGTAGGTACCTTCACAAGCACCACACATGAGGTGGCTAATCTTGAGCTCCCGGGAACCGGAAAGATTACGTTGGGAGATGAGTTCATGAGGCTCGGGGCAATATCTTTCAGTGGTAACTTCACAGGTTTTCTTCAGGATTTTGTAACATACGGTACAATCACTACGGAACTCGGATCACTGTCCACCGATATATTATTCCGGCCTGACACCTCCGATACTTTCTATTACAGGGGCACACTGCAGGCTGAATCTATAAGACTCGGAAAAATCTTAAACCGTGAAGATATACTTGGCCCCCTTTCAGCCAGTCTTGAGGTAGATGGAATATCAAGATCATTCAAGAACTTCAGGGCTGAAATAGATGCCACTGTCACTAACCTTGAATTTAAAGAGTACACATACCGGGACATTGAGATCAGCGGCCTTGTGACTGAAAAAATATGGGACGGCAAGGTTAGTTCAAACACTGAAGACCTTAAAATGGACTTGCTGGGCCGATTTGATTTTACCGGTGCCTTACCGGAAGTGGATTTCAGTCTGAACCTTCTTAACGCTGACCTGTATGAGCTCAACCTGGACCGCGCTGACAGCCTTTCAAAACTTTCGATGTTGCTAACGGCAAATTTTACAGGTAATGCCATTGATAATTTAAGCGGCGATATACGGCTCTTAAATTCAAAGCTCAAGCGAAACGGTGATGAATTTGATCTTTTTGATTGTAGTATAAGTGCTTTTATTATTGACAGCACAAAAATGGGAATCGACCTGAGAACAGACTATATTGATGCTGATATCAGGGGTAAATACGATCTTACCACCATTGTGCCGGATATTAAGATAACAGCAGCATCCCTTTTCCCCTCGGTGATAAATCCCGGGGAGGGGGATTTATCAGGAAAAAATAATTTCGGCTATGAAATAAGTTTTAAAAATACTGACCGGATAAACGAATTTTTTCAAACAGGGTTTATGCTTGCACCCGGTTTTCAGGCCAGGGGATGGATTAATCCGGGAAGCATGATCAGCCTGGCAGCCTCAGGAGATTATGCCATTTATACCAGCAGCAGTATGGCAAGACCTGAAATCAATCTTATTATTGAAGATACCACAATGGTCTTTGATATAAACAGTGAT
>JAVVEL010000010.1:0-3893 GCA_032260385.1 Bacteroidales bacterium
CAACCGGAAAACGGATTATATAAAATTTCACCTGAAATTGACAAACTAAAAAACTGGCTTTCATAATTAGGTGTTTTTCATTTTTTGGTTTAAGGCTCTCAGATTTGGGAGCCTTTTTTATGATCCTTTAATCAATTCTAAGCGAGTAAAAATATTTTAAAAGGGCAAATACTACCTTTTTAAAAAAGTCGCTTAAACTCAAAATTTGTATAAAATAACTCCCCCGGGGGAAATTCCGGGATTCATTATTTTGAAATCAGACGGACAATAGTTGTACAAAAAAGGCAAAAGAAAAACGCAACCTTGCATTTGTTGCATGATCGCGTTTCTTTGTTGTCGGGATGGCGAGATTTGAACTCGCGACCCCTCGCCCCCCAGACGAGTACTCTAAACCGTGCTGAGCTACATCCCGATGTTAGCCCGGCAAAAATACTAAGAAAAGGTAAAAGATAAAAGGAAAAAGGAAGAAGACATTATTAAAAAGATAAAAGTAGAAAGTAGAGGCGAAAGGCTGTGTCAGCCGAAGAGGGCCGTGGGGTAATAGCTCACACCATCATTAACATTTAACTTCCGTCCAATAGTAGTAAGGCACGAGTCTGTAGACTCGCGCCAGCGGAGGAGTAAGCCTTAGCCTAACTTTTAAGTTTCCTGAAGAACCATTCCGCTGTTTCCTTACCTTCCAGATCCGTAAGGATACGTTTGAATTCGTATGTTGTGGAAACCTTATTGATGAGAAGATCCCACATTAAACTTCTGAATTGTTCAAGACCTATCCTTTTTTCAAGTTCATGGAGTAAAAGAGGCGTCTTATTATAAAGTATCGTATATGCCTGTTCTCCATTACGGTCATATTGCCACACCGGATCAGTTCCCTCAGACTGCTCTCTCTTTTTTTCTGTCTATTCCTCAAAATATTCTTTTCCGTATAATTCCCTCAGGACCACCAGGGCTGTATATTCTGCAAATCCCTCGTTCAACCAGTCCTCCCATGTGTTGGCATCAGCCCTGAGCCACCAGAGACGTGATATTTCATGGGCAGGATATCTTGCGTATCCTATGCGAGAATCATAATAATCTGCTTTAGTAAATCCCATGCACAATCAACATCAATATACTGCTCTGCCGGGTCCATTGACAGCTTTATTTTATAATGCGGATGGTCTGTTGTAACTGCCTCATCAAAGCTCGTCAGAGCAATGGTTATGGATATTATTAACAAGAGATTTTTCATTGGTACAGGAGAATAAAAACTTATATTCCTTCATCTAAAAGGCCGGGTGTAAAATAATTTGATGCATTTTTATAATCATTAATATAATCGCTACAAGTTTTAAAGTCATTTGTAAGTGTATTTTTTATTCTTCTGATTATCCTAAACCTCTAAGCTCCTCAACTCCTCGCCAATTTATTTAATTTATTTTCCTATTTTAGACCAGTTAAAATTGAATCATTAAAAAACAAACCATGTCAAAAATCCCCTTTTCACGCCGCAGGTTTTTTAAGGTTCTGGGAACAGGCAGTCTTGTAGTTGCCGGTGCACCGGCAGCAGCTGCGCCGATTAATATACTCGGTCAACAGCAGGAAAAACCGGAAACAAATATTGCTGATGCAGCCAGAGTGCCTCGTAATGAAAATTCACTTCCGGGCAAATATCCGGGCAGGGTGAGCAGGGTGAACCACCCGGCAGCCATAGTTGATAATGAGATAATGGAAGACCAGGCTTACCTGATGCTTGAAAAAGCAATGCTGGATCTCACAGGAGAGAAGAAACTTAAGAAAGCCTGGAGACAGTTTGTTTCACCTAGTGAGAGAATTGGCCTTAAGGTTAATCCCGTTGCTGGAAAAACGCTCACGACAAGCCATGCAGTTACGAAATCAATAATTAAGCAGTTGGAGGAAAGCGGCATAGGCCGTGACAATATAATTATATGGGACAGGCGCCTGATGCAGTTGCATGAGACAGGCTACACGGAGGAGAACTACCCGGGCATTAAAATCATGGGTACGGAACAACAGGATAAGGAGGGATCATATTATGGTCCGGATGGAAAGCTTTACGGTGAGAAAATGATAGATAAGGACTGGTATTTCCGGGCTGATGTGGAAGGTGAATATGATGAATATACAATGCCTTTTATGGTGAATGGCGGTAAATATTCATATTTCACACGCATAGTGACACAGGAGCTTGACAAGATAATCAATGTGCCAATACTGAAAAATGCAGGTGCCACTGTTACCAATGCCATGAAAAATCTTGCCTTTGGTTCGGTGAGCAATACCGGGCGACTGCATGCCCGGCTGTGGCATGAGACATGCGCATATGTCTGCGCCTTTGCCCCCGTGCGGGATAAGGTGGTGCTTAATATAGTGGACGGGCTCAAGGGGTGTTTCAATGGAGGACCGGGAGCCAACCCACAGTTCTTCTGCAACTATAACACCGTGCTGGTTGCTACAGACCCGGTGGCAATAGACCGTATAGCTCATGAGATAGTCGTGGCGAAAAGGATAGAAGAAGGGATACAAAAAGAAGATAATCCAGGAGCATCAGTCTTTCTGGATATGGCAGAAAACCTGGAACTGGGCATAGGCAGGAGGGAGATGATCAGGCTTAATGAGATCAATATAAGTTGATAAGGTTTATAAGGTTTATATAGTTGATAAAGATTAAATAGTTGACAGGGATCAGAAGATGAAAATTAAGCTTATTATTTTGGCTTTTTTTATAAGTTATGCAGCCATATCACAGGTGCCGGAAGGCTTTCCTTATATCAATAATGACAGGCTTGAGGCCGGAAAGATTAAATCTGAGAGAATATATACGAAGGAATCCCTTTTCGGATATATGAACGGGGGTGCTGAGTTGTACCTGGAATACGGATTTGACAGGCTGGTGGTTTCAGAGATTGATATTGGAGACACCGAATACAAGGTTGAAGTGTATAAGATGAATGACCCGGAGGCTGCCTACGGTATTTATTCGGTATCGGTTTTCAGGTGCGACACTTCGGGTCATCTGGATGATTATGCCTGCCAGGCAGCATACCAGCTCCAGGTATGCAAGGGTCTGTATTACATAAGCATTATAAATAACTCAGGCAAAGCCAGAGCGGCAGACCTGAGCATCGACCTGGCCAATAGACTGTTAACCTTAATACCGGGTAATTCATTTGTAATAAGTGAGTTTATGCCTGAAAATGTATCTGAAGAAGAAATTTTACGTACAGTCCTGGTAAAAGGTGAACTGGGTCTTTTTAACGGGGCATTCGACTGGAGCGATATACTGCAGGATGTTGATAATTATACCGGGCTGCTAATTGAGGCCAGTGATAAATCAATGTTAATACTGAGGTTTAATGATGATATGGCCAGGCTTAAGTTCTTCGAGAAGCATGGAATAAGATCCTGCCCGGAAATAAATGAGGAGATTAATATTGATCAAAATACAAGTTTGCTTGTTAATACTAACAGGGTGATAATAAGTCGCAGGGAGAGCTGATCGTATCGATAAAACTCTTATATGTCATTTGTCAGAAAATTCTAATTTTGCATTCAAATTATTTAATACTATGGAGCCAATAAAAACAATGAATATCAATGAGGATGAGCCTTCAAATGGTGGCTCACAGGAAACCGAAAAAGTAAGATGTCTTATAATTGGATCAGGTCCTGCAGGTTATACGGCAGCTATCTATGCTTCAAGGGCTAACCTTAACCCTGTCCTGTACACGGGTATGGAGATGGGCGGTCAGCTGACCACCACGACAGAGGTGGAGAATTATCCGGGTTACCCGGATGGTGTAACAGGTCCCCAGATGATGGAGGATTTCAAAAAGCAGGCAGAGCGCTTCGGTACCGATGTGCGTTTTGGGCTTGCCACGAAGGTTGATTTT
>JAVVEL010000010.1:3992-84588 GCA_032260385.1 Bacteroidales bacterium
AAGAAATATGCAGGGATGGGGGTGTCGGCCTGCGCCACGTGCGATGGTTTCTTTTACAAGGGCAAGGATGTTGCGGTTGTAGGGGGTGGTGATACTGCCTGCGAGGAGGCTACCTATCTGGCTGGTCTGGCACGCAAGGTATATATGATAGTGAGGCGTGATGTTTTCAGGGCTTCAAAGGCAATGCAGGAAAGGGTCTTTAAAACAAAAAATATTGAGATACTATGGAAGCACCAGGCAGTGGACCTCTTCGGTAAGGATGGTGTTGAAGGTGCCGTGCTGGTGAAGAATAAAGGGGAAGAGAACGAGGAGGAAGTAAGGATTAAGATTGATGGTTTCTTCCTTGCCATAGGGCATACGCCCAATTCTGATGTGTTCAGGGATTTCCTTGCTACTGATGACGTAGGATACGTTAAAACAACCCCCGGTACAACGAAGACCAGGGTGCCCGGTGTGTTTGCCTGTGGAGACCTCCAGGATCCGCATTACCGCCAGGCAGTAACAGCAGCCGGCACCGGCTGTATGGCTGCCATTGATGCCGAAAGGTGGCTGGCGGAGCAGTAGGGAACAGTTGGCGCGGGTCTGGAGATCCGCGCTGGCAGTGTGAGTCAGATCTGTGACAGCGTGGCTTACCTTTTTTTCCGTAGCAGCGCTTCCAGGGCTGCCACCTCGTCACGGTAGCGTGCGGCTTCAATGAAATCAAGCTGTGAAGCTGCTTTTTCCATTGATTTGCGTGCTTTCTTGATAGCTTTCTCCAGGGCTTCGGCTGACATGTACTTAATAACAGGATCGGCTGCAAGATCCGGTTTCTCAGGTTCAACATAGGCGCGGCTCTCAACACCCTGTTTGTGTAGTTCCTTCATTATTGAACCGGTGGCTTTCACTATCTGCGTGGGTGTAATATCCATTGCCTCATTATACCTGAGCTGTTTCTCCCTGCGCCTGTTTGTTTCGTCAATTGTCATCTGCATGCTGCCGGTGATTTTGTCGGCATACATAATAACCTTACCGTTAAGGTTACGGGCAGCTCTCCCTGCAGTTTGTGTCAGCGAGCGGGATGACCTCAGGAAGCCTTCCTTGTCTGCATCGAGCACGGCTACCAGTGATACTTCGGGCAGATCAAGCCCTTCCCTCAGGAGGTTAACGCCGACGAGGACGTCAAATTCACCCGAACGGAGGCCCTCTATAATCTCAATTCTCTCAAGTGTATCAATATCGGAGTGAATGTACCTGCATTTTATTTCAAAGCGGCTCAGGTAGGCATTTAGTTCTTCAGCCATTCTCTTGGTAAGAGTGGTGACCAGTGTCCTTTCATTTTTAGTGGCACGATCCCTTATCTCATCCATAAGATTATCCACCTGGTTGATGCTGGGTCTTACCTCAACCGGGGGGTCCAGTAATCCTGTCGGCCTTATTACCTGGTCAACGAAAACTCCCTCGCTCTTTTCAAGCTCGTAGTCGGCAGGGGTGGCGCTTACGAAGATGATCTGTCCTACCAGGGCCTCAAATTCCTCCAGTTTAAGCGGCCTGTTATCGAGAGCGGCAGGCAGCCTGAAACCATAATCTACAAGCGTTTGCTTACGGGAATGGTCGCCCCCGTACATGGCCCTTATCTGGGGCATGCTAACATGACTTTCATCCACAACGGTGATAAAATCATCAGGGAAATAGTCCAGCAGGCAGAAGGGACGTGTTCCGGGGGGGCGTCCGTCAAAATAACGTGAATAGTTCTCTATGCCGCTGCAATATCCCAGCTCCTTTATCATCTCCAGGTCATAGGAGACACGCTGTTCAAGTCTTTGTGCCTCGGGAGTTTTACCTATCTCCCTGTAGTAGGCCGATTGTTTTACCATGTCTTCCTGTATCTGGTGGATGGCCTGGTTTATCCTGTGCCTGGTGGTAACAAAAATATTGGCAGGATATATTACATATTCTCCGGGCTTTTCAATTGTATCTCCCGACAGCGGGTCGAAAAGCTCTATTTCATCAATATCATCACCCCAGAACACTACCCTGACAGCAAAATCGGCATATGCCGGAAAAATATCCACGGTATCACCCTTAACCCTGAAGGTACCCCTTTTAAATTCCATTTCATTCCTGGCATAAAGGCTGTCGACCAGTTTCCGTAAAAAGAGGTTGCGGGAAATGCTTTCCCCCTTTCTTATATGCACCGTATTACTGTGAAAGTCATCGGGATTGCCTATACCATAGAGGCATGATACCGATGAAACGACTATGACATCCCTTCGCCCGGAGAGGAGTGATGATGTGGCGCTCAGCCTTAATTTTTCTATTTCTTCATTTATTGAAAGGTCCTTTTCGATGTAGGTATCCGTGACAGGAATATAGGCTTCAGGCTGGTAATAATCATAGTAGGAAACAAAATATTCCACTGCATTATCAGGAAAGAACTGGCGGAATTCACCGTAGAGCTGGGCTGCCAGTGTTTTGTTATGACTCAGGACAAGGACAGGTCTTTGGACCTTGTCAATTACATTGGCTATGGTAAATGTTTTCCCGCTGCCCGTAACACCAAGCAAAGTCTGGTAGGGTGTACCGCTGTCCAGCCCTTCAACAAGCTGCTTTATTGCTTCAGGCTGGTCACCTGTGGGAATGTATCCTGAGACAAGCTTAAAATCCATCTTCTGGTTTCCTTCTTCATTAAAACAGCATGAATATACTAATTATCGCAGTAAAGAGACTGCACTTTTTTATCATAAAACAGCTTGCCGTTTCTGCGGCCAGCTAGCCTTATTCCTGGAAAAATTAATTATGCACTTAGCCCTTCTCAGGTTCAAGACTGTATTATGGTGGTAATTAATTTTAAAATAGGTATTTTTGATGCAGTCTGATTATAATAATTTACAATATGAAGACTTTTAAGAAGACTTATTCACTAAATGCAGGCATTGAAGATGTATATGCTGCATTAACAAACCCTGTCACAATTGAATTATGGTCGGGCTACCCGGCTGTGATGGAAGCAAGACCCGGAGCCCTGTTTTCATTATGGGAGGGAGACATTGAGGGAATGATTCTTGAGGTGCAGGAAAACAAGAAAATTGTGCAGGAGTGGTTTTTCGGAGACAGGGAAGAGAGATCAATTGCCACCATTATACTTATCAGAGATTTTGGCAGGACCCAGGTTATGGTTGAGCACACAAACATACCCGATGAAGCGTTTGAGAATATCAGCACGGGCTGGACTGATTATATAATAGGGGCAATAGAAAGTTTCCTTAACCCTAATTTCTAAAGGTGAACATATAATTAGCTTATTGTTTTCACGGACTTCAGTCAGGATACTTTCCGCAAAGTAGAGGAGATATCTTCCATCCCCGAGGTAATGAGGAAGCCCAGTCCCTTGTAAAAATCACTTCTTGCATGCTCCTGGACGTCGGTATTCCATTCATTTATCCATGGATTGATAAATGAATCAATAAATTTAACAAGGTCATTTCTTATTTCCTTCCTGCATATTTCATCATCCAGCTCAGTGTACTTATTAAGGAGAAGGTTTATAAACTGTAGTTCGATGCCCAGATGGTCGTCCGGTATTTTACCTTCGAACCTGGATTTCCATCCATAGGCATGGTATAGTTTTCCTGCTTCCAGGCTCACTTTGTCATTCATAATATGGTCGGGTGACATATATACTGAGCTATAAGGAGGAGCCTTGGACTGACCCTTGCCTCCGAATAATTCAAGATGATCGTTTATTATCTCGTCATAATCGAGAGGGTGTTCAGGGTCAATCTTCCTGAGGTGGCATGAAGCCCTTACATATTTTGGATTGTCACTGTCGACCGGAAGTTTTTTAAAAAGGTCCATCGAAACCAGGTCACTGATGCAATCCTTTTGGGGTTCATAAAGAATAAAGCTGCCTGCGAAAGAAAGCAGCATATTGTAAGCAGTATAAAAATTATCATCAATTTCATTCCATCCTTCTGTCATAGAGACGGGTTTGTGTATGTTAAAGAGTAAACCCTGTATAGAAAATCACTAATAATTGCAAGGTTCAGGAATATAACATCTGAAATCCCGTTTTTGTTCTTAATTGTTGCGTAAATGGATGGTGAAGATAGAATTATTGCGGCCAGATAAATTAGGGAATATAAATCAAATAATTTGAAATCATTGTTGGATAACCTGAAAATGAAATAGTTAACCAGTGAGACGTAAAATAAAACCGTAAACAGCATCTTAAATTTTACTGAAGGTATGAGGTCATTATTTTTAGTGAAAAAGTAAGTGGCTGCCGTGCCTGCAAGGAATGTGGTAATTATGAATGAAAGGGGAAAGGAGGGATGGTTTAGTTCATTAAGACCTGGCAGCATGTAGGTTCTTATCATTAAATAAACAAGTAAGAGACCTGTTATTATTGCTACCGTTTCAGGGATCGATTGTGGTATTCTTTTTATTCTGAACCTGTTGATTATATACCAGAGCAATAATACTGTCAGTAAGATTACTTCCGCCAGTATTTCCCTGCTCATCCAGCTGCTGCCTATATTATTTATCGCGTTAAAGGCATTGCGGGGGTAGTTTAAATGTGCAAATGAAAAAAGCAATCCGGCAACAAGAATCACCAGGGAGGTAAAGAGCATATAGTGTCCAGAGATTTCTCTCCTTTCCCCGGCAGTTGAGATCCTCCTGTATATTGCTCTCATTATAAGCAGTCCCACCGATGCCTGGGTGAGCCATGTAAAAAGCGCTAGTGACAGATTATATTTTTCCATTAGAGTTCCTCCCTGTTAGCTATTGCTGAATTGATTTCCGAGGCTTTCCTGCTGTCCTTATGAGGCCTGATCACTATGTTCGGCTCAGTCAGTTCCGGTGATGCGAGGGGAAATATAAGCCTGTTATTGCCGTATTTTTCACGGAGTTCGTCAGTATAACTAAAGTCAAGTGCCCTCATCGGGCAGGCATCCACACATACAGGCTTTTCATTGTTCTTAATTTTATCGTAGCACATGTCACATTTTGACATCCTTCCGCTTCTTTGGTCAAGCCTGGGGGCGTCATAGGGGCAGGCCCATGTACAGTAAGCGCAACCAATGCATTTATCCCGGTCGATATCCACCGTCCCTATATCGGTGATATGCATAGCCTGGGTGGGGCATGAAAAAACGCACAGTGGTTCACTGCAATGGTTACAGGCGAGGGATATATGGTAAGCAAAGGGGTATTCCGTGTATATGCCATCAACACCCTGCCATTTACCTCCTTCAATATCTATTATTTTTCTCCATAGGAGTCCCGGTTCCAGGTCATTCTTATCCTGGCAGGCCACCTGGCAGGTCTTACATCCTGTGCAATTAGCGGTATCAATATAGAATCCGTAGTTATTCATCAGGCTTTTTCAATATCAACCATTATCGTATGCTGGGCATTTCCCCTGGCAAAGGGAGTCCATCTTTCAGAAGTTAGTATATTTACATTACCACCCCTGTCAACACCCTCTTTATCAGGGTTATACCATGCTCCCTGGGGAATGTCTATCACCCCGGGCATTATCCTTTTAGTTATCCTGCATTTCAGTTTCATGGCTCCCCTTTCGTTCCATATCTTTACCATGTCACCATCATTTATCCCCCTGGGTGTGGCATCTGCCTGGTTAATAAAAACCCTCTGGGGAAAGGCCTTCATGGTCCATTCGTTATTGTCGTGTGTTGAATGTACACGCGGACCGTAATGATGTCCCATTGCCTGGAGGGGATATTTTTCTGATTTTTCATCAAAGGGATGCTCCCATTCCTGTATATATTTTGCCACGGGGGGCATTTCCACCGGATCACCGGCATTAAACAGTTCTATGGAGAATATTTCTATTTTTCCCGAGGGTGTTCTCAGGGGGTATTTTGACGGATTGCCGGCAAAATCCTTAAGTGCCACTTTGGGATTATGAACGGCTTTAACGTATACACCGGCATTGCTTGCTTCAAATTTCCTGAAAACAGGCATTTCGGGGAAGCGGGTTTTCCTGTAAATTTCATCGATAAACCATGCCACCCAGTCTTTTTCATCGCGTCCTCCTTCCGTATACTTATCATATACTCCGAATTTTTTCGACAGGTCTGCACAAATGCGATAATCACTTTTCGTTTCAAAGGGAGGGTCAACGATCTTAGGGGCGAGGAAGACTTCATCACCATATTTCCATCCGTCAGACACTCCCCATGTTTCAAACTGGGTACATGCGGGAAGGACCAGGTCGGCAAATTTTGCGGAAGGGGTCATAAAGTTATCCTGGACAATAATGAATTCAAGAAGGTCGGGGTTTTTCAGTATTTCAATTGTCCGGTTTATATTACCGTGCTGGTTAACAAGAATATTACTTGCCACTGACCATATAAGCCTGATATTATTATCCAGTTTATCCGCACCTCTTATACCGTGTACAGGTCCCAGCTCTTTGCCTCTGAGCACTGCTTCGGTCCACAAGTAGACCGGTATTATCCCTTTTACCGGGTTTGATCCCGAGGGAAAGACTGTCCAGAAGGGACCTCCTCCCGCCTGGTTAGCCAGTCCGCTTGCCCAGCCTCCGGGGATGCCAATATTACCGGTTATTGCAGCCAGTGTGGCTCCCGCTCTTACCACCTGTTCTCCATAGGCCCTTCTCTGCATGCCGTAGCCCTGGTAGAGGACTGCGGGTTTGGTACCTGCATATTCAAGAGCTATACGCCTTATTGTGGAAGCAGGGATGCCTGTAATTTTTTCGGCCCATTCCGGTGTTTTTGGTCTGCCATCCCTTGTACCCAGGATATAGTCTTTAAATGATTCTTCTTTTTCATATCCTTCGGGCATGGTGTCCTGATCGTAGCCCGAGCAGCATCGTTTTATGAAATTATCATCAGTGAGATTTTCGCTTATTATCACCCAGGCCATGGCGCTCATAAAGGCAACATCGGTGCCCGGTCTTACGGGGATCCATTCATCGGCCAGGGAGATTGCGCTGGGGCTCATCCTGGGATCAATACAAACAACCCTGGCCCCGTTTTCCCTTGCCTTCCTTATGAAGTAATCACTATTGGTCCCGTCTTTCATTTCTGCCGGGTTCCATCCCCACATAAGGATATAACGGCTGTTCATCCAGTCCTGGCGCTGGTTCCCTGTTTCGAGGGTACCGAAAATTGTAGGAGTGGCGATATTAATACATGCCCAGCTGTAGCTGTTGTAGTAGCCCAGGCTGCCGCCCAGCAGGTTCATCAGCCTGGCTGCCGGCCACCTGCCGTTTGTGTTTGTATAAGAGCCTGTTCCGTATGGGACGTGAATGGCTGAATTGCCATATTTTTCTATTACACCCGATATTTTTGAGTGCATTATGTCATAAGCCTCTTCCCAGCTTATTCTCCTGAATTCTGCATCACCTCTTTCACCTGTTCTCAGCAGTGGATATTTGAGCCTGTCAGGGTGGTATTGTCTTTTGCGGTATGACCGGCCCCTGAGGCAGGCCCTCAGTTGAGGGTCGGAGATATCATCACCCTGGCGGTCATCAGTTTCTATCCGGCTTATGATACCGTTCTGCACGTACACTTTAAGAAGACATCTGCCACCGCAGTTATGTGCCGGGCAGCTTGTCCTGATAATTTTTTCTTCACTGGCTGTATCTTGTGGATCGCCCGTCTTTTTGTCGCATGCAACAAAGACCCCGGGACCCAGGAGGGTGCCTGTTGCAAGTGATGACCACTTGATGAAACTGCGCCGGTCAATACTTAAGGCCGGCTTTGATATCTTATGCTTACTGGATGACATACGGGAGGTAAAAATAATAAAATTTGCTAATGAAAACGATGCTGGATGAAGTGAATCTAAAAATGGCAAAGCAGGCAGCTTAACCTCTTAGTCAAGGTAAGTTGAAAGAAGTTTAGAGTGAGTTGAATACTGTTGAAAAAGTCAGGGTAATGTCTTAGTGGTAGATTTTATCCATTTTCTTTGAGTTAAGCAGCAGACCGGTGAGTATTGTAAACAGGGCCACACTGCCCAGGATTGCTGCAAGCAGCAGCCATGCGCATATTGTAAGGATTATTCTCCATACCATGGTTAATTAGCTTCCACGGCAGCCGATCTGAAATCGGGAATCTCCTTCGGGTAGGCATTTGTTTCCAGTTTCCTTGCAACCTCCTTGAAAGCTTTCACCGTATACTCAACATCTTCGAGTGTATGTGCTGCTGTCGGGATCAGTCTGAGCATTATGACTCCCTTTGGTACCACAGGATATATTACTATTGAGCAGAATATATTATAATTCTGTCTCAGGTCGTGCGTTACCTGTGATGCTTCCGTTACACCACCTTTAAGAAATACCGGGGTTACAGGTGACTGTGTTTTCCCGAGATCCAGCCCGGCTTCTTTCAATCCTGATTGCAGGGCGTTGACTATTTTCCAGAGCTTCTCTTTCAATTCAGGCATTGATCTGAGCATTTCCAGCCTCTTGATTGCTCCGACAGTCATTGCCATAGGCAGGGATTTTGCAAATATCTGTGACCTCATATTATACATCAGATAATTTACCACTGCCCTGTTGCTGGCCACGAATCCACCTATGCCGGCCATCGATTTGGCGAAGGTTGCAAAATAAACGTCAATTTCATCCTGCACGCCAAAATGTTCACCTGTTCCGGCCCCTGTTTTTCCCATGGTTCCGAAACCGTGGGCATCATCAACCAGCAGCCTGAAATTATATTTCTTCTTTAAATCAGCCAGGCCTTTCAGGTCACCCAGGTCGCCTGCCATTCCGAATACTCCTTCGGTTATCACCAGTATGCCGCCTCCTGTTTCCCTGGCCAGCTTTTCGGCTCTCTGGAGTTGCTTCTCACAGCTGGTCATGTCATTATGGGTATAGACAAAACGTTTACCCATGTGCAGGCGCAGTCCGTCAAGGATGCATGCATGTGATTCCGAGTCGTATACAATAACATCCCTTCTGTCAGTCAGGGCATCAATGATGGATACCATTCCCATATATCCGTAGTTGAGGAGGTAAGCAGCTTCCTTTCCGACAAATTCAGCCGCCATTGCTTCATATTTCTCATGCATTGAAGTCTGACCAGACATCATCCTTGCACCCATGGGGTAGGCAAGACCGTATTTTTCTGCAGCTTCCCTGTCAGTTTTTCTCACTTCCGGATTATTTGCCAGTCCCAGGTAATTGTTCAGGCTCCACGTAAGGACTTCACGTCCCATAAATTTCATTCTCGGAGAGATTTCTCCTTCTAGTTTCGGAAAGGTAAAATAACCATGTCCTGCTTCCTGGTATTGGCCCAGTGAACCTTTGTTTACGCTTATCTTATCAAATATATCCACAGCTACGTTTTTTAAGTTAAAACTGGCACAAAAATACGCAATTGGCCTGATTGTAACATACCTATTTATACCTAATTTTTTGTTTAGGGGTTTATAAGTTGAGGAGTTTAAGGGTTTTGGAGTTTAGAAGTTTAGATGTTGTTGAACTGTTGAATTTTGTAATCGTTGAATCGGGTCGTTGGACCGGGCCGGATGAGTCTGTCTGAGACAAGGGAATATTGTGAGCTCGGCAAAGGGCAAAGGGCAAAGGGCAAAGATCCTTAGCTTCAGCCTGCCCATATTTTCTGGTACAGGATTTGCTGCAATTTACTATTCAATTGAAGAATGCATATATTTCTAAAAAAATTACTACTTTTGCACAACATTTTTTAGTATGAGGATAAAGGGTTTTATATTATTGATATTGGCAGTTTTAGCCTCTTCATGCGGTGAGTATGAGAAGTTGCTTAAAAGTACCGACTACGAACTTAAGAAGGAGAAGGCTTATGAATATTTTGAAGCCGGCAAATATGTACGGTCATCCGAGCTTCTGGGACAGATACTGCCGCGATACCGTGCAACTGCCGAGGCGGAAGAGCTTAACTGGTTGAATGCCAGGAACTACTATAATATGAGGGATTATATGATGGCGGGTGCAGCATATAAAAATTTTGCAGAGATGTATCCTTACAATGAACATGCGGAGGAGGCAACATTTATGACTGCTTATTGTGATTACCTGTTGTCACCCAGACCGGAGCTTGACCAGTCATATACCAATAGTTCCATAGAGGCCTTTACCTATTTCCAGAGGCGATATCCTTCGAGTGATAAGGTGGATGAGGCCCGTGAACTAATAAAGGAACTTGAGGATAAGCTAGTTGAAAAATCATATATAAATGCAAGGTTGTATTATGATATGGAAGAATTCAGGGCTGCTGTAGTGGCACTCGACAACAGCCTGAAAGATTACCCCGAAACAAAACACAGGGAAGAACTTATGTTTCTGAAACTCGAATCGAGTTACCTTTATGCTCTCAACAGTGTTGCTGAAAAACAGCAGGAACGTTTCCAGGCAACCCTGGATGATTACTATACCTTTATTGAAGAATTTCCCGATTCGGCTTATTCAAAGGATGTGCAGAAGATATACGATACAACAGCAGGGTATTTGAAAATTGACGAAACAATAGAATAAATATAAAATAAATGGATTACAGGAAGACAAACGCACCCACAACCACTATTACACGTGACAAGGCAGATCTGGAGGCAAAAACCGGCAATATTTATGAAACGGTTATGATATGTGCAAAGAGAGCCAATCAGATATCCGTTGAAATAAAGCAGGAATTGAACCAGAAGCTTGAAGAGTTTGCTTCATATACCGATAACCTTGAAGAGGTCTTCGAAAACCGCGAACAGATAGAAATATCCAAGTTTTATGAAAGACTTCCAAAGCCAACTCTTATATCTTTGCAGGAATTCGAGGAAGATAAGATTTATTACCGTAAACCCGACCAAGATATCAGCAAAGCAGAATAGTATTCATGCTTAAGGGAAAAAAAATATTACTGGGAGTAAGCGGTGGTATAGCTGCATATAAGTCAGCCACCCTGATACGGCTGCTTGTAAAAGAAGGCGCCGAGGTGAAGGTAGTTATGACCCCTGCAGCAAAGGATTTTATAAGCCCTCTGACAATGGCCACCCTTTCCAGGAATCCCGTAGTGGTTGAGTCTTTTGATCCTGAAGACGGAAGATGGAACAGCCATATTGACCTTGGTACATGGGCTGATCTTTTCATTATTGCGCCTGCCACGGCAAATACCCTCGCAAAAATGGCCGGTGGAATTGCCGACAACCTCCTTCTGACCACTTACCTGTCGGCTCGTTGTCCTGTTTTTATAGCCCCTGCAATGGACCTCGATATGTTTGAACACCCTGCAACAACCTTGAATATCAGGATTCTGGAAGAAAGAAATGTCAATTGCATCGAGCCCTCTACGGGTGAACTGGCAAGCGGTCTGGAGGGGAAGGGTCGTATGGCCGAACCTGAGGAAATTGCAGTCATAATCAAAAATTTCCTTAAAAAAAAAAGTCAGGCCTGAAAGGGAAAACGGTACTGGTTAATGCAGGGCCCACACACGAAAAAATTGATCCTGTAAGATTTATCGGTAACTATTCATCCGGCAAAATGGGAATAGCCATTGCTGAGGAAGCCTCAGGCAGAGGTGCCAGCGTAATACTGGTGCTTGGACCGGTCGATTACAAAGCAGTGAAAAAAGGAATAAAAACAGTTAATGTTGTTTCTGCGGAAGATATGGCAAATGAAACACGTAAGTATTTCTATAATTGCGATATAGCCATCCTGGCTGCTGCAGTGGCCGATTATACACCTGAGTCCGTTTCCGGATCAAAGATTAAGAAAAAAGATGAATCATTGCTGATTCGTCTCAAACCCACCGTTGATATTGCGGCAGAGCTTGGGAAAATTAAGAAAAGCGGTCAGTTACTTGCCGGTTTTGCCCTCGAGACGGATAATGAACAGTTTAATGCCATGGATAAGCTCAGGCGTAAGAATTTTGATCTTATAGTTCTTAATTCATTGAGGGATAGTGGGGCAGGTTTCCGCTTCGATACCAACAAGGTAACACTTATTGACAAAAGCAATATTATCGAAAAATTTGAGTTAAAATCAAAGGCCGGAGTTGCTGCAGATATATTGGATAAGATTGAGACAATGATATAATTTTGTAATGATTATGAGCCTGGTAAAAAAGATATTAATTTTCACAATTGCCTTCTTTATGATGTCAGGTGTGCAGACAGGTGCCCAGGAACTGAACTGCACCGTCCAGATATCTTCCCAGAGAATACAGGGATCAAACCGCCAGGTTTTCCAGACAATGCAACGAGCCATTTATGAGTTCATGAATAATACCGTCTGGACCAACCACGTCTACAGCTACAGTGAAAGAATAGACTGCAATATAATGATCAACCTGACAGAGCAGCTTTCAGCTGATGAATTCAGGGGAACTTTCCAGATTATTTCGCGCCGCCCTGTTTTTAATACCACCTATAATACAACGATGCTCAATTTTGTAGATAATAATATACAATTTCAGTATGTTGAATATCAGCCGCTTGAGTTTGACCCTACAATGCACAGGTCTAACCTGACAGCACTTTTAAGCTATTATGCCTATCTTATTCTTGGTTTCGATTATGATTCATTTTCACCACAGGGGGGGACAGAAATGTTTGAGATGTGTGAGCGTATAGTTAACAATGCCCAGAATGTACCTGAATCCGGATGGAAACCCTATGATGGTTCTCGTAACCGGAACCGATACTGGCTTGTCAATAATATCCTTAACAGGGAATATTCAAATATCAGGGATTTTATCTACAGATACCACCGGGAAGGGCTTGACCGTCTGGAGTCAAGTGTAACGGAAGCCAGGACCGGGATGGTTGAAACACTCCGACTCTTACAGGATGTGTACAGGAGGAGGCCCGATCCTTTTATGTACTATATGACAATTGTGATGGAAGCAAAAAAAGATGAGCTCATAAATATTTTCGCAGATGCCTTTCCCGAAGAGAAAAGCAGGGTAGTTGAAATACTTGTGGAGATTGACCCCGCGAATAAGTCAGACTATGAAAAAATACAGCAATAAACATCTCCTGGTATGCTGAAAAAACTGCTTGTCCGTAATTATGCCCTGATAAGAGAACTCGAAATGAATTTCGATAATGGTTTTACGGTATTAACCGGTGAAACAGGTGCAGGGAAGTCAATAATACTGGGTGCCTTATCCCTTATACTGGGTGTAAGGGCTGATTCGTCAACCTTGCTCGACAAGTCCGAAAAATGTATGGTTGAAGGTTTTTTTGATGTGAAAGACGAAACAATCAGCGGGTTTTTCAGAAAGAACGATATTGATGAAATGAAGCCCATGATTTTGCGCCGCGAGGTTTCGCCAAATGGCAGATCAAGAGCCTTCATAAATGATACACCTGTTAACCTGGATCTTATGAAGGAGCTGGGTAACAGACTTATTGATATTCACTCGCAACACGAGAGCCTCTTGCTCAGCTCCAACCATTTTCAGCTGAGCGTAATAGATTCCTTTGCCGATCATAGTACTCTGCTCGATGAATACAGGTCAGTATATGAGGAATATAAGCGGCTGGAGTGGGAGTACCGTACTCTAGCAAATGACAGGGACAAAAGAATAGCTGATCTTGACTATTATTCTTTCCAGCTCAAACAGCTTGATGAGGCAAAATTGAGGGAGGGCGAAGAAAAGGACCTTGAAGAGGAGGAGGAATTGCTGACACATGCCGGGGAAATTAATGAAGCTCTTGCCAGTTCTTCGGTGTTGATA
Organism: Bacteroidales bacterium; assembly: GCA_032260385.1. Taxonomy (GTDB): domain Bacteria; phylum Bacteroidota; class Bacteroidia; order Bacteroidales; family VadinHA17; genus UBA9300. The sequence continues at coordinate 17,675 of JAVVEL010000010.1, forward strand.
AGCGGAGATGATATCTCGGCAATCAATCATCTTAATGAGGTAAGAAAATTACTTGAAAAAATAGTGTCGTTCTATCCTGATGCAGAAAGTCTTATTGAAAGAATTGAAAGCAGTGTCATTGAGCTTAATGATCTGGGTAATGAATTGAACAACAGGGCTTTCTCTGTTGAGGGTGACCCGGGCAGACTGGAACATGTAAGTGAACGCCTTGATATCCTCAATTCATTAATGCAGAAACACAGGGTAGAAGAAGTAAAATCATTGATAGAAATCAGGGAAGAATTACGTAATGCAATATCGGGCATTGAAACCAGTGATGAGAGATTGTCAGAACTGGAACTAATGCTTGATAAAAGGCTGGCCAGGATGAATGAGCTGGCAAATCAAATAAGTGAAAACAGGAATTACCACCTGCCTTCCATCGAAGAAAAAATGAAGAGTCTGCTCGTTCAGCTGGGCATACCGAATGGCCGTTTCGAAATTAAACTTGCCCAGAAGGACAGTTTCTCGGAGAATGGCAGGGACCATGCTGAATTTCTTTTCTCGGCCAATAAGCAGATATTGCCTGAGAATATCGGGAAAGTGGCCTCGGGAGGTGAGCTTTCAAGAGTCATGCTGAGCCTTAAATCATTATTGACCGATAATAAGAGTATGCCAACCATCTTTTTTGATGAAATAGATGCCGGTGTCTCGGGTGATGTTGCTACCCGTGTCGGGAACATCCTCGCGGACATGGGGAAAAAGATGCAGGTGATAAATATCACTCATCTTCCCCAGGTGGCTGCGCATGGCACAATGCATTACTATGTTTACAAAGAGGATGAGGCTGATTCAACCATTACGCACATTAAATTGTTAGATGACAAAGAAAAATTAAGGGAAGTAGCGCGTTTATTAAGTGGCAACGAAATAACCAGGGCTTCACTCGATAACGCCAGGGAACTTATTGAAGGCACCTGACAGAAGCAGGCGGCATAATTGTTTGGCAATTCTTAAACCTTAAAATCAAGACTATGGCAGATAATCTGTTGAAAGGTAAAAAAGGGATAATTTTCGGAGCCCTGAATGATAAATCAATTGCATGGAAGGTAGCTGAAAAGGCAAATGTGCAGGGAGCAGAGTTTATACTGTCAAATACCGGTGTGGCACTGAGGATGGGAACTATCAATGAGCTGGCCGGGAAAACAGGCAGCCTGGTTATAGAAGCCGATGCTACCGGCACGGAAGACCTTAAAAGACTGTTTGAAAAAACATTAGAGCATTTTAACGGTAAAATAGATTTTGTCCTGCACTCAATAGGCATGTCACCCAATGTTCGAAAAGGGATACCCTATACTGACATTAATTATCCTAATTTCAGCAAGACTCTTGATATTTCCTCCCTGAGTTTCCATAAGATATTACAAACAGCCTACCATATGGATGCCATAAATGAATGGGGGTCCGTGGTTGCTCTTACCTATGTTGCTGCCCAGCGCACTCTGGCAGGATATAACGATATGGGCGATGCAAAAGCACTGCTTGAATCCATTGCCAGGAGCTTTGGATACGTGTATGGACGCGACAGGAAGGTGAGGGTTAACACAGTTTCACAATCACCTACCCCTACCACGGCAGGAAGTGGTGTGAGTGGTATTGATGCCCTTATGGATTTTTCGGAAAGAATGTCTCCCCTTGGTAATGCCACGGCAGAGGAGGCGGCTGAATATATAATTCTTCTTTTTTCTGACTTTACCAGGAAGGTGACCATGCAGAATCTTTACCATGATGGCGGCTTTTCAAGTATGGGTATGAGCCAGAGAGCAATTGAGCAGTACCAGAAGAGCTTCGAGGATTGCAAATGAATGGAAGAATTATTGCGAGATAATAATTCAATCTGAACTTATAAGTATAAATACCTAATTTGGAGCAACTTGTATTCAGGGAAATGCTGTTTTTTATATATTTGGTCCTTACCAAAATCCAACTGACACATGCTTAAGCTCCTGATTCTTGTTGTTTTCTACGTCACTTTTCCTCTTGCGATAATAGCCTTATGTAAAAAATGGACCTTCTTTAAGAAGCTAGGAACCATTGTCATGGCTTATTTTTTCGGACTTATAATGGGTAATGTTGGAATCCTGCCAAAAGGGTCAGAGGCCTATCGTTATGCTTTACAGGGCAGGGCTGTGCTTCCCTCCGGAGAGATAGATGAACTGATTACCACGGGAGCCCTTGCTCAACTCGATTTATTTGTAAACCAGGTTTACGGGCTTCAGGACCTTATTCTGACCATAATTGTACCCCTGGCCATCCCCCTGCTTTTGTTCTCCCTGGATATCCGTCGTTGGTTCAGGCTGGCGGGACAGGGTTTTCTTTCCATGATTCTTGCTTTTATTTCAGTTATTGTGGTTATTATCACCGGCTTCCTTATCTTTAAGGAACTTGTTCCCGATTCCTGGCAGGTAGCCGGGCTGCTTACGGGTGTGTATACAGGGGGCACCCCGAACCTGGCGGCAATTAGGACCGCGCTTGAAGTTGACCCCAGTCTGTTTATCATGGTCCATACATACGACCTTATTATAGGTGCCTTTACCATCATATTCTTTATCACCATTGGCAAACAGGTTTTCGGGCTTGTATTGCCCAGGTTCAGGAAACCTGCGATTGCAGGGGATGTTGAAGATGTTATAGAGGATGTTGAGGATATGGATGATTTCACAGGTATGTTTCGCAAGTCAAGATTGCCGGGCCTTCTTGCTGCTTTTGGGATTTCACTTTTGATCTTTGCAGTTTCAGCCGGTCTCAGTCTTGTTCTGAAATCCATTCCGCAAATGGTTGTTGTTATTCTCTCTATAACCACACTGGGTATTATCGCTTCTTTATTCAGGTGGATTAACAGGATTGAAAAGACATTTCAGCTGGGTATGTACCTTATTCTTATCTTTTCTCTTGTGGTTTCCTCAATGGCTGATCTTAGTATTATCTTCAGCATAAAATATATCAACCTCTTCCTTTTTGTACTTTACGCCTATTTCGGATCGATGCTGCTGCACCTCCTTCTTTCAATATTGTTCAGGGTAGATACCGATAATTATCTTATTACCACGACAGCCCTCATTTATTCACCACCCTTTGTTCCTGTTGTGGCTGCCGCACTGAAGAACAAGGATGTGATCACCACAGGACTAACGGTAGGCTTAATAGGTTATGTAGTGGGTAATTACCTGGCCGTGCCTCTGGCCTATTTGTTAAAAGCACTCTAAAACAGGTAATTAAGTCCTATATAGAAACCAATATTTCCGTCCTGTTCATTAAAGGCTTTCCCGAAGTCGGCCGAGATAATGAAATTCTCATTCATCACAACCCGTAATCCGGCACCAGCGCTGATATGCATTTTCTCACTGCCGGGATTGAAATAATCGCTGACCTGGTCTCCTTCAGGCATTGATGCCTGGTCAGGGATCTCAATATCAACTTTTTTGGTTACCATACCAAAATCACTGAATCCGACAAAACCAATATAAAAATTCTGGTTAATAAGGCTGAACCTTATTGCTTTCCACCTGAATTCAGCATTGGCATAAAACAGTCCGTCCCCTACAATTCTGTTCCTGAGCACTCCCCTGACATTCTTGCTTCCGCCAAGGCCTTCAGAGGTAGTACCGGCAAGGACTGAGGTGATAATCTGGTTCTGATGGTACCAGGGCACATTGCCAGCTATTGTAGTCTGGTAACCAAGTCGGTATGCAAAGGATAGGTCTCTTGGAATGATGGTGAAATATTGCCGGTAGATTGCAAAAAACTTTGCAAAGCCTGCATCACCCAGGAAGGAGGGTGATGCCTCCACCCCTGTTTCAAACCATATGCCTTTCATTGCATTTGCTTCAAAATCGCGGCTGTCATAGGTGACCCCTGCCTTGAGGGTGGTGATAAAGCCACCTTCGCCTTCATCAGTGCCTATGAGGCCCCAGTCAATATAATGCTGGTAGAGGCCGGGAATATCGGGAAGGAGGTCTTCCTCATCCTTGCCTTCATTTAGTTTTTCCAGGTTAACGGGTGCAAACCGGAAACTTTTTAATTCCAGACCGGCATTCCACTGGAAATATTCGCCGGCAAGTTTACCTTTTACATCGTTTTTAAACCTAAAGAGTTTGCGGTCTGTATTATAAAACAATCTTGATTTATAGGTAGCGGCATCAAGGTCACTGTCGGTCCAGTCGGCATTATAGACGGCATCATAGCCGTTGAATCCGTAGAAATCGTAGGCCTGGTCTGTCAGGTAAGCCAGGTCGGATGTAAGACTTATTCCGGGGATAAGTGACTTGGTTTCATACATCAAACGGTAAATACTGCTACCTTTTGTGAACCTTGAAACTTCGATGTAAAATTTCTGATTATAAACAGGGTATTTTGATCCGTCTCCATAATCAAAAAGGTTGACAACGGCTCCATACTGGAAACCCAGGTCAGTGCTGAAGGTAATGGCAGGAAGGGCTCCGAAATTCCAGCCGGTCTTAATTTTTTCTTCCTGGGAGAAAGCTGACAGGGAGAGCATCAAAATCAGGATTAAGGCAGAGATTTTTTTCATTTGGGTAAGGCTTCGTTAATTAGTAATGGCCAAAAATAAGAAAAAATATTGTTACCTTAGCTGATCCCAAAAACCATATTACATGGACATTCTCATAAGAAATATTAAAGGGCTTGTGCAGGTTGAGAATGAAGCTGTTAAGTACAAGTCCGGAGCAACAATGTCTGAATTGCGAATAATAAGCAATGCATGGCTGCATTTAAAGGATGGAATCATTTTTTCATTCGGGGAAATGAATAACTACCCGGGAGATTTACCGGAAGCTGAGATCATTGATGCCGGTGGGAGATTTGTCCTGCCTTCATACTGTGATTCACATACCCATATTGTGTATGCAGGGAGCAGGGAGATAGAATACAGGGATAAGATAAGAGGCCTTTCATACGAGGAGATAGCAAAAAGGGGAGGAGGCATAATTAATTCATCTAAATTGCTTCAGAGGACATCGGAAGATGAGCTCTACGAACAATCAATGGTAAGGATAAATGAAATAATTTCGCTGGGAACAGGTGCTGTTGAGATTAAGAGTGGTTACGGACTGACAACGGAAGCGGAATTAAAAATGCTGAGAGTGATTAAACGCATAAAAGAAAACACACCACTTACCGTAAAAGCCACTTTTCTTGGTGCTCATGCAGTGCCTGCAGAATACAGGCACGACCAGACAAAATATGTTGACCTGGTGATAAACGAAATGATACCTGCAGTTGCGGCTGAAGACCTTGCTGATTTTATTGATGTGTTCTGTGATAAGGGATTTTTTACCGTTGAAGAAACGGAACGCATTCTGATGGCTGGAATTAAGTACGGCATGCGACCTAAAATACATGCCAATGAACTGGCATATTCAGGAGGTATACAAACAGGAACCAGGTATGAAGCCCTTTCGGTTGATCACCTTGAATTTACAGGTAAAGATGAAATTGAGGCATTGAAAAAGAGCGAAACAATGCCAACCCTGCTGCCCGGGGCCTCATTTTTTCTTGGAATGGATGATCCTCCTGTCAGGAAAATGATAGAAAGTGGCCTGCCCCTGGCACTTGCCTCTGATTATAATCCTGGCTCATCCCCCTCAGGAGACATGAAATTAGTGATGTCGCTTGCCTGTATAAAGCTAAGGATGCTGCCCGAGGAAGCATTAAATGCATCAACTATTAACGGAGCAGCTGCAATGGGTATTTCAGATAGCCATGGATCAATATGTAAGGGTAAGGTGGCAAATGTATTTATTACAAAGGAAATACCTTCATATGAGTTTATGCCCTATGCATACGGGAGTAAGCTCGTTGATACGGTGATTCTTAACGGGTATGTAGTAGATGGATTAATGGAATGATGGAATGATGGAACAGAGCCCCGGGTGAGCGGAGCCAGTTTTAACGATTAACTATTTAACAATTTAACAAAACATGGTGTCAGAACAAATTATAGAATGTGTACCAAATTTCAGTGAAGGAAGCGACATGTCAATTATTAAAGGGATCACTGATGTTATTGAAGCAATCGATGGTATCAGTCTTCTTGATGTAGATCCCGGCAAGGATACCAACAGAACGGTTGTTACCTTTGTCGGGCCTCCCCTCCAGGTTGTTGAAGCAGCATTTAATGCAGTAAAAACAGCTGCCGGTCTGATCGATATGTCCAAACACAAGGGGGCACATCCGAGGATGGGAGCCACCGATGTATGTCCCCTGGTACCTGTTGCCGGTATCTCCATGGAAGAGACAGTTGAGTATGCAAGAAAACTGGCAGAGAGGATAGGATCTGAACTGTCGATTCCGGTATATTGTTATGAGAATGCCGCATATACTGAAAAAAGGAGGAACCTTGCCAATTGTAGGGCAGGGGAGTATGAAGGCCTGAAGAAGAAGCTTGCCAACCCGGACTGGAAGCCTGATCACGGACCAGCTGTTTTTAATCCGCGAAGTGGCGCCACAGCAGTGGGAGCCAGGGATTTTCTGGTGGCCTACAATATTAACCTTAATACAACATCCACAAGGCGTGCCAATGCTGTTGCCTTTGATGTAAGGGAAAGGGGACGCGTAAAGAGGGATGGTAATCCGCTGACAGGTAAGATTGTCAGGGACAAAGACGGAAATACTGTAATGATCCCGGGAAGCCTGAAGGAAGTGAAGGCTATCGGTTGGTATATTGAAGAATACGGTATAGCCCAGATATCAATGAACCTCACAAACATATCAGTCACCCCCGTCCATATTGCTTTTGATGAGGTATGCAGGAGTGCTGAATCAAGAGGTTTGAGGGTTACCGGTTCTGAACTTGTTGGACTGATACCTCTTTCAGCCCTGCTCGATGCCGGGAGGTATTTTCTCAGAAAGCAGAAAAGATCTACAGGTGTGCCGGATAGTGAACTCATTAAGATAGCTGTTAAATCAATGGGACTGGATGAGCTTGGGGAGTTTAAGCCTGAAGAAAAAATAATTGAATACAAAATAAGGAATAAAGAGGAAAAACGACTGGTGTCCCTCAGTCTTGAATCCTTCATGAATGAGACAGCTTCAGAATCGGTTGCACCGGGAGGAGGCTCAGTGTCGGCCTACCTGGGGGCGCTGGGTACAGCCCTTGGTTCAATGGCAGCCAATATTTCATCGCACAAGAGGGGGTGGGATGACAGGTGGGAGGAGTTTTCAGCCTGGGCAGAAAGGGGAAAGCTGATACAGAATGAGTTGATAAAGCTTGTTGATGAAGATACCAGGGCCTTTAATATGATCATGAAGGCGTTTAAAATGCCCAAACAGAGCGAGGAAGAAAAGAAAGAAAGAAAAGACGCCATTGAAGAAGCAACAAAACAAGCAATACTGGTCCCTTTCAAAGTTATGGAGATTGCTTTTGAATCATATGAGCTTATAGAGGAGATGGTAAAAGAAGGAAACCCGAACTCGGTCACTGATGCCGGTGTCGGGGCACTGGCTGTCCGCTCATGCATAAAAGGCGCCTACCTTAACGTTTGTGTTAATACCAAAGGACTGGAGGATGCAAAATTCGGAGAGGAAATAAAAGCCAGGGCAGCTGAGCTTAATGCCAGGTCTGAAAAAACAGAAAAACAGATTGTCGATAAGGTGCTGGCCTGCTTATAAGTTCCTTCTTCTCCGGTAATCGGATTTACTTACCCTGTTTCTTAGCTTCCTGTTAATGATTTTCATAATAAAATAAACCACCAGCAGGACGACTATTATTATTATTATGGGAAGCAGTTCGTCGAACATAGTACTTAATTGTTTAGGGGTTTGGAGGTTCAGGGCTTGTTTAATCGTTGAAATGTTTAATTGTTGAATTGGTTTGTTTAATTGTTTAACTGTTGAAGCGGGAGTTTTATTAATCTTTAATCATAAGTCTTTTGATGGTCCTCAGCCGGTGGGTATATTTCTTCAGTGTTTCATTATAGATTCCCTGGTGGTCAATCCTGTCAATTCTGACCTTGCCGGAGCAATGAATCACATAAGCTTTCCCGAGGGCAAGACCCACATGAGTGATATTTCCCTGGTCATTATCAAAGAAAAGAAGGTCACCTTCCCGCGCTTCATCAATGAAACTGACAGTGTTTCCGGCCTCTGCCTGTTTGAAGCTGTCGCGGGGCAGCTTATACCCATGTATCTTATAGACTGTCTGTGTCAGTCCGGAGCAATCAAGTCCGCTGCCTGTCCTTCCACCCCAGAGGTAGGGGCAGTTGAGGAAGCGCATCGCCGTTTGTCCGACAGGCTCATCCGGTGGACCCAGGGTAACTTCAGAAAAGGCAGTGAATTTATTGCCACCTATTTCAAATGAATTCCCGGCTTTTTTATAATTATATATTTCAGACCCTGCTTCAAGGATGAGTGAGTTTCCGTTTTTATCGGTAAAAACGCTTCTGTTTGCAAGTATTTCACTGCTCTTGCCTTCCTGGTCTGCATAGCAAAGGTGATGATCGGCATCGAGCCAGCCCTCATAACCGTCAAATTCGTTTCTTACCTTAATCCAGCCGGCTGACCTGTCCATCTGTGTATATTTTTCACCAAAGAGGAGCTGGCTTCCCTGTTCACTCCTGTGGGAGGGTCCCATTCTCATGGGCACAAAAACATTGGCACAGATCAACTTTTCCATAAAAATTTATTGATCAGTATTAGTCTCTTTATCAACTGAAGTATCCGATTCTCCCGGATCTTTCTTTTCATCCTTATTTCCGGATTGTGAATCTTCATCCTCTGCAGAGTCTGTAGCTTCCTTTATAAGCATATCCAGTGAATGGAGGATATTATACCATTGCACTATTTTCTTTATATCAGATACATAAACCCTTTCCCTGTCGTATTCGGGCAAGAGTTCACCGAAGTATTTTTTAAGCTCTGCCGGTGATGACTTATAGTTTATTGTTTCAGCGCCTTCCTCTTTCTCAAATATCTTATCAAAGACTTCCGCAAGAGGTATTTCTTCCGTTTCGGTGAATACTGCTATATCTTCCAGAGAACTTATCTTAGCCGCACCGTGGGCTGAAGTTCTTTTGCCGGTTTCAAGGTTTTCAACTATTACAGCGTTCTTTCCCTGGGCAATAAATTTATACAAGCCCGGGGAGCCGGCAATTGCCATTAAGTCTTTAAGAACCATTGTTATTGTTTTTCAGATTTATAAAAAAATATTTCATGACATATTTCTGCTTTTCTTTATTTTTTCGTATGCTTCATTAACCTTCCTGAATTTTTCGTTGGCCACTTCCCTGAAATCTTCTCCAAGGTGGCTTACCATGTCGGGATGATATTTTCTTGCCATTGACCTGTAAGCCTTTTTTACTTCTTCGTCAGTGGCAGAGGGGTTGATCTCAAGTATTTTATAATAAGCATCATCAGAAGGCAGGAACATATTTTTTATTGATTCCCTGTCTTTCTGGGTGATATTAAGATATCCTGCAATTACTTCGATAGCATTGAGTTCTCTTTTATCAGCATACCTGTCTGACAGCGATATACCATAAAGCATATGCATGAGCTGGAGGCGGGATGCATATTCCATATTCCTGCTTATCTGTCTGCATACATCGGCTATGGGGATATTCTGTTTAAGCAGGTCCCTGAGCATCAGTAAGGCTTCACCTGCCGTTTCTTCGCCAAATTGGTTTCTGAAGAAATTCCTGACAAAATCGAGCTCTGATTTCACCACTTTCCCGTCAGCTTTCATAACAGCCGCCACCAGCACTATAAGACTCAGGCCGAAATCTCCCGCGGTAGTCCTGTAATCTCGGCCCCTGTAATTTGTGGTTGTCGCCTGCTGGCTTTTACCATCGAATATTGAACCGGCAGCAAAACCCAGCAATGCTCCCAGTGGGCCTCCGAGGAACCAGCCCAGACCACCACCTATCCATTTGGCATATTTCCCCATATCCTCATTTTTTAAGCGCTTCCAATATACTGGTATGAATATTAATTACTGCAGGAATAATCATTTCATTTTCCGAATTACTTATAATAAAATCAGACCGTTTGACCATGTCTTCCTCCTGCATCTGGTTTTTCACTCTTTCCAATACCTGCTCCCGGCTCATGAGGTTTCTTCCCATAACCCTGTGTATCCTTTCTTCCAGGGGGGCTGTAACGGTCAGTATTTTATCTACATATTTTTCGGCACCGGCCTCGAAGAGGATGGCTGCCTCGAATATTACATAATCTGCATTCTGCCGTTTGCACCATTCCTGGTAGCGGCTAATTACACGCGGGTGTACCAGCGAATTTACCCTTTTGAGCATTAAGTTATTGTTAAATATTATGGAAGCCAGTTTATTGCGGTCGAGTTTACCCGAGGTATAGAGGTCTTCTCCGATAAGTTCATTAAGGTCATGTCTGAGTTCCCGGTCCGAATCCATTATTATACGGCCTTCGTCATCAGCGGAAAAAACCGGTAGCCCAAGAACATTAAAAATCTTGCATACCGTTGATTTACCACTTCCTATACCGCCTGTTATTCCTAACCTGAAAATCATTTCTTCTCTATAATATATTCAACCTGTCTGGGATTATATCTGACATTACTAATGAAAGCAGGCTGATTAAGCAGTTCAACATCCAGCCTTTCGACTTTCCTGACATCAAGGTTTTTCAAATCCACAACTGCACCAAGAGGTATTTCCTGTATTTTGTTATAATCGCTAAGTGCAATGTTGAACTGAACGCTTACCATATCAGGGAACAGTCTCACTTCAGCAGTATCGGGCATGTTTATTATACGTATTTCAAGGTCTATTACTTCCTCTGTATATTGCTCTACCGGAATAGTGATTTCTGCCCTTTTATGGGAAATGCCAACTTTACGCAGGGGTAGCAGCTCCATGTTCCTCATAATTTTTTCATTAACATGATTAAATTCGTGGAATTCAGTTTTCACAGACCTGATTGTATCAACGATTGTTGCGGGTCCTGAAATTTCAACCGAATCGGGGTTGGCAGTTATTTTTCCGTTAATCATAAACTGCTTCTGCAGGTTAATTTTTACATCGGGTATAACCTTCACTTTCTTTACCTTTATTTTATCGAAAATAAAATCAATGGAATCGGGTTGAACAGAATTAATTTCGAAGTCACTCCTGATCTGTTTCAAAAAAGTCTCCCTGAGACTATTCGAGCGGATAAAAAATTCCAGTTCTGCTTCATTGTTTTTTACAGACAGTCCTGAATTATCGACATCAATTACCAGGGGAGTTTTATTGCCGCTGATCCTTGCTCTCAGTACTGAATATCCGGGCCCCTCCAATTCAAGGCTCAATTGATCAGGTAATTCATTTACAAGAGCAAGGTTCTCGGGGAAATTAATATATCTTACCGGAAAATCGACCTTGCCGGAAATATTTTTGCTAAGAGCATTTATATACCAGAAAATGAATGACAGCAGCAGGAAGAAAGAGAAAATGCCAACATTGCGGTTTAAAAGCTTTGCTTTAAGTAAGCTTAATATGCTTTTTATATCTTCCCCGGAGCTTTCTTCCTGATCCATATTGCTGTCAGTTTAAAATATTGAAGGATTATCTTTTTTGTTCGATATCACTTGCATCCTTCAGAACAGCACTTTTATCAATCTTTAAAAGCACATTGTCTCCGACATCTACAGTCACTGTATTATCTTTAACATCAGTTACCTTGCCGTAAATGCCTCCGGTTGTTATTATCTTGTCGCCTTTCTTCAGTGTGTTCCTGTAATTACTGAGTTCTTTTTGTTTTCTAACCTGTGGTCTTATCATAAAAAAATAAAATATTCCAAAAACCAGTATTAAGGGCAAGAATGTTACCAGGGGGTTCTGACCCTCCGGTGTCGGTCCCATCAAATACAAAAATGCTAAATTACTCATTGTCAAATATTAATTTTTAGTTATAACTTCTGCTTTTATTTTCAGGATTACCACTGGCTGTTTTGCATTTGACCTGATGGCAATCGTTTTGTTTTGTAGTCCGTTTCTGAAGGAGCTGTCGAATACCACTTCCACTTTACCCTGTCCTCCTGGAGGTACTGGTCTGTCATCGTATCCGGGAACTGTGCATCCACAGCTGGTGGTCGCAGATGTGATCAACAGATCTGCTTCACCTGTGTTTTGAAAAGTGAAGACACAGGCTACCACTTCTCCCTCTTCAATCTTTCCAAAATCATGTTCCATCTGAGAAAATTCAATAAGCGGACTCCCGCCGTTGTTATTATTCACTTCAGCATTGTCCGGTGCATTGTTTTTGCATGTGCAAAATGCAAGGCTTAATACCAGGGTCAGTGGTAACAGTTTCATATCTTAATTTTTCTCTGTGTCCTTCATTTCGTCAAAACCGGGTTCTCCGACAAGTCCCCGGCCGGTTTTCCTGAACAATTGTTTTTCACGCATTTCCTTTACAATCTTATCCAGAATTCCATTTACAAAGGTACTGCTTTTTGATGTGCAGTAAAACTTTGCTATTTCAATGTATTCATTAAAACTGACTTTAACAGGAATTTCCGGGAATTCCAGGATTTCAGTTATTGCCAGTTGCATAACTAGGGTATCCATAAGAGCAATGCGCTCTATTTCCCAGTTGGTGGTGTTTCTGTCGATAAGCTCCTCCAGTTTTTCTCTGTTCAATATTGTTTTTCTCAGCAGTTTCTTCACGAACACCTCATCATCGGGCGACCTGTACAAAGGCATCAGGTTATGGTCAGCGGTACTGTTTTCCTTGAATTGCCTCAATGTTTTATCGACCATTACAGATATAAAATCAAGATCGTCGTTCCAGTATATGCTTTTTTCCTCAAGTACCGACTCAAGCTCTTCCGATTCCGTTAGTATAAGATCCAGCAGCCTGGAGATAAATTTTTTGTCTTCTGAAAAGCTGCTTTTTTCACTGCTCATATAGTCTTTATAAATTGCTGAGTCTTTGATAATGTTATAATACCTTTTTGGTATTTCACTATCATCCCTCCACGACAGATTAGCTTTACCGGTGTAATTTTTCAATTGTTTATTGGCGTATAGCAGTTTAACCAGCCTGTTTTCAATAAATTTGGTGTTTGGATGCAGGTCGTCCCGGGTGGGGATTTTCTTAAGCCTTGCTAATTCAATTTTTTCTTCGGCCACATCAACAATTTCCAGGATCAGCAGAAGGAGGAGATGATACAAATCGTAACTCTTTGCCAGGCTCAGAAGCAGTTCCTTTTCTGCTACTTCAAGACTGTCTCCCTTCTTCCTGTTAAAGGCATACAAAACAAGCAACGCTTTAATACGTAATAATCTCCTGCTTATCATCAAAAGAACACTAGAATTATTTGAGTGCAAAAATAATCTTTTTCTGATTCACACAAAACCATTGACAGAGAAAACTGTGAATGACACAAGACCGGGTCTTCAGTATTTTGATATATGAAAATATTTGTTACATTTGACAGCATTATAAAATTTCCAAATTAAATTCAGCTTTATGAAGGAAGAGAACGAAGCCAAAGCGAGTGAGTTTAGCAACACTAATGAGAATAATGCAAGCGGGCGTGAAGAGGTTTACACTAAAGTTGTTAGAGCAGGAAACAGAACCTATTTCCTGGATGTGAAATCAACACGCAAGAATGACCTTTACCTGACAATTACCGAAAGCAAAAAGCGGTTTAATAAGGATGGGAAATTCTTTTACGAGAAGCACAAGCTTTTTCTTTATCAGGAAGATTTTGAAAAGTTCAGTGACGGACTGGAGGATGTATTCTCTTTTATAAGAGATTCGGAGAATGGTATATCATCTGAAACAAAGGAAGTAGAGAGTCAAAAAGAAGTTAATGCCGTTAAGAAGGAGTCAGATGCCACGGAAAAGGAAGACGACTCAAAGACAACAGATGAATTCATAAATGTTGAATTTGAGGATCTGGGCGAAAAGTAGTCATTTTAACTGATCTTTTCTTCTGCTCATACCGGCAGTTATTTTAAATATAGCATGCTTGATTATATACTACTGGCACTTGCTATTGCCCTGGTTTTAGTTGGGATTATCGGTTGCCTTGTACCGGTATTACCCGGTCCCCCTCTGAGTTTCATAGGGATACTCGTATTACATTTCACCAGATTTGCCGAGTTCAGGACCAATACCCTGATAATACTGGGATTGATAGCTGTAATTGTTGCAGTATTTGATTATGTTGTTCCCATCTGGGGTACAAAGAAATTCGGAGGTACTAAATATGGTGTAAGGGGGGCAACTGTCGGATTGCTCGTGGGTCTTTTTTTCGGCCCCCCGGGTATTATCATAGGACCCTTCCTGGGTGCAGTCATCGGTGAACTTATGTATAAGTCCGATATCGGCTATGCAATAAAGGCAGGCTTTGGAAGTCTTATAGGTTTCATGGCCGGAATAGGCCTTAAGCTGGCCACCTCGCTCATAATTACCTTCTATTTTATCAGAGGACTGTTTTGAATTACTTCAGCTTCCAAGGGTAGCTGCCATTACTGCCTTAATTGTATGCATTCTGTTTTCGGCTTCGTCGAAGACTATAGAATGTTCTGATTCAAACACATCATCAGTAACTTCCATCCCGTCAAGGCCATATTTACGGAAGATTTCCTCACCTATTTTTGTTTCACGGTTATGAAAAGCCGGGAGGCAGTGGAGGAATTTTACACCCGGATTGCCTGTCCTTTCAATAAGCTGCTTATTGACCTGGTAGGGTTTAAGCATGGCAATTCTTTTTTTCCAAACCTCATCAGCTTCTCCCATTGAGACCCATACATCGGTGTATAAAAAGTCTACCCCTTTAACGGCCTCGTCAATATTATCCGTAATATTGATCTTTGCTCCTGTTCCGGTAGCTATTTCCCTGCACGTGGCAACCAGTTCTTCAGAAGGTTGTACTTCGGGGGGTGCAGCAGCCCTGAAATCCATTCCCATCTTGGCGGCTCCCACCAGGAGTGAATTGCCCATATTGTTCCTGGCATCGCCGAGATAACAGAAACTTATTTCGTTCAGTGCCTTATTTGAATGTTCTGACATCGTCATAAAATCAGCCAGGATCTGTGTAGGGTGGAATTCATTTGTAAGTCCGTTCCACACCGGTACACCTGCATATTTCCCGAGTTCTTCAACAATCTCCTGTCCGAATCCCCGGTATTCAATACCGTCATACATGCGTCCCAGTACCCTGGCAGTGTCTTTCATGGATTCCTTATTTCCTATCTGTGATCCGGTGGGTCCTATATAGGAAACGTGGGCGCCCTGGTCAAGTGCAGCCACTTCGAAGGCACATCTTGTCCTGGTGGATGCTTTTTCGAAAATGAGGGCTATATTTTTCCCCTTGAGCCTGTGTTGCTCAATACCGGCATATTTAGCCTTCTTAAGGTCAGATGAAAGATCCAGCAAGAATTTTATCTCACCGGGTTCAAAATCCAATAATTTAAGAAAATTCCTGTTTCGTAAATTGTAAGCCATTTTTATTTTATTGTTTTATTGTTAAATCGTTTTGAGGTTTTGAGATTTAGAGGTTATCAGTCTTCGTACTCCATTGTTATTTTTGTCCCGTACGTCTTATCCTCAAGTTTAAACGCTTCTGTAATCACGCTCTTCCTGCCACCTGACTTTATGAAATTAAGGCATGCTTCAATCTTGGGTGCCATACTCCCTTTTGAAAACTGTCCTTCCCTGAGATACCTGAGTGTATCTTTGTAATCAAGAAATTCCAGGACTTTCTCCCCTGGCTTTTTGTAGTTCAGGTATACATAGGGGACATCGGTAAGTATATAAAACTCATCAGCATTTATGGCCGAGGCAAGAAGAGATGAAGCCATATCCTTGTCTATGACGGCTTCTGAAGGTCGTATATCATTTTTATCATCAATGTATACTGGTACTCCGCCACCACCTGATGCTATAACTATATTTCCCTGCCTTGCCAGATCTTCAATTATTTTTTCATTCATAACCTTTATAGGTCTGGGAGAAGGCACTACCCTACGGAAACCGTCCTTTACCTTCACTTCTTCCCTGAAGATCCATCCTTTTGTTTTATGGAGCTCATCAGCTGCAGCCTTATCATAAATTTTTCCCACTCTTTTCTGAGGGTCAGAAAAAGCAGGATCATTTTTATCAACCACAACCTGTGTCACCAGGCAGGCTACATTCTTTTCAATACTGTATTTATTAAGAACGTTACGAAGCATTCGTTCAATCATATAACCTATGCCTCCCTGGGTGTCTGCAACACATATATCCAGGGGCATCTGGGCTATCTTATACAATTGTTCCCCTGCATCATTACGCATAAGTACATTCCCCACCTGGGGGCCATTCCCGTGTGTTATCACGAGGTCATAATCCTGCCTGATAAGATACACAAGGTTTTCAAGGGTGTCCGTGGTGTTCTGTTCCTGTTCCTCAATTGTTCCAACCTGATCACCTCTGAGAAGCGCATTTCCGCCCAGGGCAATTACTGCAAGCTTTTTCATCATATTCAAATTAAAAACCTTTTAATTTATTAAGGCTACTTCTAAAAAGAGAAACACAAATCTATAACATTTCGTCATAAAACCCAGCCCCCGGACGAAAAAGAAACAATTGGGGAAAAATAAACCCACTATGCATGAACATAAAAAAATCAAAGGGCAGTTAATATAAAAAAAATATTATTTTTGCATCCAAGTAAAGAATATAATTCATTTTCCGGGTGAGATATACATTCATTTCCTTCTTCTTAATTTCAATAATACTTCCTGGACTGTCCGGCTGCAAAGAGTCTTCCCTGAAATCAATTCGGGAAGGAGAGATACATTATAAAATAACTTATCATGAAAGGAAGGCAATACTTCCTGATGAGCTCATGCCCAGCACTATGGTTGTTAAGTTCAAGGATGACAAAACAGTCATGGAAATAACTTCTCCCATCGGCAACAATGGTGTTTATATTATTTCCAAGCCGGACAAAAACATGGTTCAGACCTTTATGAGGGTATTGAACATGAAATATTATTATGAAGGAACTGCCGATGAAATACCTCCGGGCATAAACCCGATGGAAGGCATGGCTATTGAAAACACAAAACAGGTAGCCAGCATGCTTAATCTCAAATGCCGTAAAGCTATTGTCAGAATCCCGGAAATGGACCTGACCTACGATATCTGGTATACGGAAGAACTGGGGATTAAGAAACCTAATTCTTCCAACCCCTTCAGGGCTATAGACGGTGTACTGATTAATTTCTTTTTCCTTATGGGTGATGCCCTCATTGAATTCGAGGCTGAAGGTATATACCAGCGACCGGTGCCGGACAAGGTTTTTGACAAGGAAGAAGAATTCAGAAGGATTGACCGTAAGTCCATGGATAATCTTATAGCAAGCATGATGAGCCTTTGACCCCCGGGATTATTTCATCTTCATCAGCATAATTTTTGCTACCTTTATGGCACTAAAAACGGGAGCTGAATGTTTATACCTTATAAACTGTTTATTGTTTCTGTTATATTGATATTCAAGGATGAAAAAGAAAGATAAGAAAAGCAGTAAATCAAGCAGGAAAGATAAAGCGGGGAAGAAAGGCGGATATTCCATATTCAAGGATGAGAGGGCAGGCTTTATTGCCGGTCTTATACTAACAGGTTTTGCGGTATTTCTCTTCTTTGCCTTTATAGCTTACCTGTTCTGGTGGAAGGCTGATCAGAGTTTTGCCGGACCTGTAATTTCAGGAGCGGAGGAACAGGTTAAAAACTGGTCGGGTAAGAGTGGTGCATGGTTTGCCGATGTTTTTATAAATAAGGGTTTTGGACTGGCAGCTTTCTTTATACCCGTAATTGTGGCAGCAATCGGCCTTAAGCTACTGCACATAAAAAGGGTCAGGGCCTTCAGGATCAGCAGGGACCTTGTACTTGGCACCATTATACTGTCTATAATACTTTCTTATGTTTTTGGTCATGCCAATGGTATGTTTGGCAGCGGCCCCGGAGGCGCTCATGGCTACTTTGTAAGCCAGTGGCTGAATGCCTTCATGGGCAAACTGGGTACCGGGATCTTATTGCTTGTAGTCTTCCTCTCATACCTTGTTCTTGTTTTCAACATAAGACCATCTCTTGCAGGTATAAAAAAACGCTTACCATGGTTGGCCAGGGAAGGTTTTAAACAGGCCGAAGCTGAAGTAACTGGTCCGGGATTTACAATAAACCGTTCCGATCAGGATGAATATATCACTGATAAGGATGGTGAGGAGCAGGATGAAGTGCCTGATGAAGAAACAGCCGGAGGTCCGATAATAAAAGAATTGCATCCGGGCGAGGACACCAACGGGGTCTCGATATCTATTACAAAAGCGATGGCAGACGACCAGCTTACAGATGAAGAAATGGAAAGGCTTAAAGAGAGCTATGACCCCCGTCTTGACCTTTCATCTTTCAAAATGCCCCCCATCAGTTTGCTCGATGACCATAAATCAGAGACCAGGTTTGACGATTCCGAGATAATTGAGAAAAAGGAAACAATAGTCAAAACACTTCGTGATTATAATATTGAGGTTAAACATATTTCAGCAACTGTAGGCCCAACAGTTACCTTATATGAAGTGGTGCCCGAACGGGGTGTCAGGACGGCTAAAATAAAATCGCTTGACAACGATATTGCTCTCAGCCTTTCAGCCTTCGGTATTCGTATTATTGCACCTATCCCCGGAAGAGGTACGGTGGGTATTGAAGTGCCCAATAAAAATCCTGAAACAGTCTCAATGAAGTCGCTTATTGCCACAAAAGCTTTTCAGGACAGCAAATTTGAACTGGCTATCGCCCTTGGTCGTACCATTACCAATGAACTTTTGATGCTGGACCTCCAGACCATGCCCCATCTCCTGGTAGCAGGGGCTACCGGGCAGGGTAAATCAGTCGGTCTCAATGTTATTATTGCCAGCCTGCTATACCGTAAACATCCGGCAGAGATCAAGTTTATCATGGTCGATCCCAAAATGGTTGAATTAACATTATACAATAAAATTGAAAAACACTACCTGGCCAAATTGCCCGCTACCGATGATCCGATTATCACCGAAACACAAAAGGTTGTATATACACTGAATTCACTCTGTATTGAAATGGATACCAGGTACAGGCTGCTTAGAAAAGCCAAGGTTAAGTCGAACAGGGAATATAATGAAGTATTTACTAAACGAAGGCTGAATCCGGAACATGGTCATAAATATATGCCCTACCTTATACTCGTAATAGATGAGTTTGCTGATCTCATAATGACGGCAGGGAAGGAGATTGAAGGCCCCATCCAGAGATTGTCTCAGCTGGCCAGAGCTGTTGGAATTCATCTTATTGTGGCCACCCAGCGTCCCTCAACCAATATTATTACCGGGACAATAAAAACCAATTTCCCGGCCAGGCTGGCTTTCAGGGTCTCATCCTCAATCGATTCACGTACCATACTTGACAGCACCGGAGCTGAGAAGCTGGTTGGGAGGGGCGATATGCTTATTTATAACGGCACTGAACTGATAAGGGCACAGTGTGCCTTCATTGATACACCCGAACTCAACAGGCTTACTGAATACATTGCTTCGCAGCGCGGTTATACCGATGCTTACATTCTGCCTGAATATATAAGTGAGACTGATGATAATTTCCAGGAAGTTGATCTCAGAAAGAGGGACAGTCTCTTTGATGAAGCAGCCCGCCTTGTGGTACAGACACAACAGGGTTCTACTTCCCTTATCCAGAGAAAAATGTCACTGGGCTATAACAGAGCAGGAAGAATAGTCGACCAGCTGGAGGCAGCGGGCATACTGGGACCATACGAGGGGAGCAAGGCCCGGGAGGTGCTTATAAGCGATATGGCCAGTTTGGAACATATTTTGCAAGGATTAGATTAAAATGATGATGAAAAGCATTATTACCATAATACTGTTGTTTGCCGGATTTTCACTCAGTGCCCAGATTGATCCTGTGGCAAAAGGCATACTTGACAAATTCTCCAATGCAGCACTATCATCTCCTTCTGTGGAAATGAAATTCACACTCCGGATAGAGGATAAGATCGAAGGCACAGAACAGGTGTCTGACGGACATGTCGTCTTTAGGGAAAACATGTATATGCTACAGTTGCCTGAAAATATAATCTGGTATGACGGGTCATCAATGTGGACACTTTCACCTGAAGTGAATGAAGTAACTGTGACACTGCCTGACCCCGGAGAGGATATTTTTATTACATCGCCTTCAAGTCTTTTCGATATGTATAAGGGTGATTTTAAATACAGGATGCTTGAAGAGTTGCCCGAAGGAAGCCTGATTGATCTTTATCCCGGGGATCCTTCCACCACGGATTTCAGTATAATACGACTGCTGATAGATAAACAAAACAGGCTGGTATCGGCAGAATACAGGAGGAAGGATGGTATTGATATTTTTATTGATGTTCTTGATTACAATCTCGGCAAATCATATCCTGACAGTTTTTTTAGCTTTGACCCTTCTGCATACCCCGGTGTCGATATAATTGATATGAGATAATCATTCCTTCTCTTTCTCGGGATAAGCAATCCTGGCATGATAAATTGTATTGAGCCTGCTTACAAAGGAATCTTTTATCAGTGATATATCCCTGAATGTGATTGGTGCCAGGGTAAACTGCCCTTCTTCCATCTGGTTATCAATAATACTGTTTACGAGATTTCTTATTTTATCTTCACTGTATTCTTTAAGGCTCCTGGATGATGCCTCAACAGCATCAGCCATCATCAGAATGGCCTGTTCTTTGGTAAAAGGTTTGGGACCGGGGTAAGTAAATTCACTCAGGTCAATATCGCGGTTTGGATACTTACTCTTGTACTCCCTGTAAAAATAGTAGGCCCTGGTTGTGCCCTGGTGAGTCCTTATAAAATCAATAATCTGTTGTGGGAGATTGAATTTTTTTGCCAGGTCAAGTCCCTTTTTAATATGACCGATAATAATTTCTGCACTTTTCTCAGGTTCCAGTTTATCGTGAGGATTAAACTGCTCTGCCTGGTTTTCAGTAAAATATTCGGAGCCTGTAACTTTACCAATATCATGGTAGAGGGCTCCTGCCCTGACAAGCAGTGGATTGGCCCCCACGATCCTGGCAGCTTCCTCTGCAAGATTTGCCACCTGCATGGAATGTTGAAAGGACCCGGGTGCTTCTTGTGCCAGCTGTCTCAGCAATGGCTGGTTGGTGTCGCACAACTCAAAGAGGGTTGCTTCAGACAGAAAACCAAAGGTTTTTTCAAAAATATATATAAGAGGGTAGCTTAACAGCAGGAGAACTGAATTGCCTGCAAACCATGCGTAATTTGACCAGTCAATCTCTTTTACATCACCTTCCTGTATAATACCTATACCAAAATATACAAGCGAAAAAGTGAGAAATACCATTGAGGCGGAGAAGAAAAGTTTTCCCCTCCTGTATGTATTTGTTAAAGTGAATATGACCACCACGGCTCCAAGGAAATTCAGAAATATAAATTCAAATGAATTAGGTACAATAAAACCGGTTATCATCAGGGTAACCATCAGTATGAACAATGCCAGGCGGGGATCATAAAAGGTCCTGATAATAATTGGTATCAGGGCAAAGGGTATCAGGTAAACGCTTATTCCCGGCAGCATAATCACAATCCTGGCCAGGGCTACAAACACAAGCAGGAGAATAAGTATGAAGAGAGTTTTCATGAATGAATCAAGAACCTCCCTCCTGAAATGGTAAAGAAAGAGGAAAAGTATAAGAAAACATGCACTCACAATTAAAATTTGACCAAGGAAAAATAACCATGAATCATAAACACCTATCCTCTCACCGTATTCCTGCCTGAACGATTCCAGTACCCTGTAGCGGTAGTTGTTAACAAGTTCACCCTTTGATATGATGAGCTCCCCTTCCTGTATCATGCCCCTGGTAAGACTGATATCCTTTAAAATATTATTTCTTTCAGCATTTGACCTGGTCTCATTATAACTGATATTCGGCTGAATAAAATCGCCAAGACCCAGGCCACTTAAGAAGCCAAAAACGTTCAGGTTGACATTAACGGATATTTCATTCTGTAATTCAAGGCGTTTGTTCCTTACAAACTCGTATGCTTCCTTATGTGTAAAGAGGTCATTCAGGCGTGTCTTTTCAGCAACATTGCCTTTGACAAGCATTATGCTTCTATCCTGGCTCTGCAGACTTTCAGTGAGTTCGTTGCGCTCATATATCCCGGTTTCGTAAACCTCGTCAATGATTGATGCCAGTTCCATGCGAATCATTTCATAATCGGATGCCGATAACTCATTCTCGGTGCCTGCATTACTGAGTCGTATTTCATTGAAATATGAATTGAAATTGCCTAGCTGGTATTTGACAAGTGATGTATCATAATCAAAATAAGGAATGAAAGATACAAGGGCGCTATCCCTTTCCCTGCTTAACTCAGTCTCGGTTTTGTAAACGGGGAAATCCATCGGTGCAATAAGTACGTCATGCATCCAGGGCCTGCCTTTCTGGTATTCATACCTGAATTTACCCTCACGGGGCAATAAATAAGTTACAATAGCAATAGAAAGCCCGAATAAGATACCCAGGTAAATATTTTTTTTCGATTTTGACCACCAATCTTTAAAAGACATTTTTCTTTATATAAACAATTAACTGATCCTCAATATTAATTGCAAAAGTAAGTTAATTTTCCAGAAAAACACACCGGCTTAGGGCGGGACACTGCTTTTTAAGGGGCCGGCTGCCGTAATTTGCATGGCTGCCTGACATGCCTGGCGGTCAGCCGGGATACGGACATACTGTTATTAAATATAAAATGCTTAAAGGGAAATGATTATCTTGGATTGATCAAATGAAATTAATACATGCAAGCATGAAAAAACTTACAGTAATACTATTTACTCTCTCTCTGACAGTGTTTTTAGCTGCCCAGGATTTCTCTCCGGGGTCTGATTTCACCGATATGCAATACAGGATGGTTGGTCCCTACCGGGGAGGAAGAGTTACTGCTGTCGCAGGAATTGAATCACAGCCTTCTGTATTTTACATGGGTGCTACAGGCGGAGGTGTCTGGAAAACCATAAATTACGGTATAAGCTGGGAAAATGTGTCGGACGGATTTTTTGAAACAGGTTCTATTGGGGCTATAAGTGTATCCCCCTCTGATCCTGATGTGGTATATGTTGCTACGGGGTCAGATGGAATTAGGAGTAATGTTATTATAGGGAAGGGGATCTACCGTTCCGGCGATGCCGGTAAAACATGGAAATTTACAGGTCTGGGAAAGGCCGGCCAGATAGGCGCAGTTGTAATAAATCCCGAAAATCCGGATATATGTTATGTTGCCGCTATCGGGAACCCCTTCGGTCCTAATCGGGACAGAGGGGTGTTTAAAACAAGCGATGGGGGACAAACATGGGAGCATCTACTCTATATTTCTGATAAAACAGGTATATGTGACCTGGAAATGCACCCGGAAAACCCGGATATATTATATGCTTCGGCCTGGACAGTGGACAGGAAACCATGGACTATTCTTTCCGGATCGACAGAAGGAGGGATTTACCGTACATCAAATGCAGGTAAAACATGGGAAAAGCTGGAAAAGGACCTTCCCGGGGGTATTGTCGGTAAAAGCGACCTTGCCGTTTGTGAGGCTGAGCCTGATAATCTCTATATACTTATGGAGGCAGACAATGACCAGGGCGGGGTGTATTTTTCCGGTAACAGGGGAGAAAGCTTCGAACTGCTGAGCAAAGAAGCCTACCTCCTGGACCGTCCATTTTATTATACCAATATTGATGTGGATCCAACTGATCCTGACATTATTTATGTTAACTCAACAGGCTTTTATAAATCTTTAGACAGGGGTAGGTCATGGAGCAGGAAACAGACTCCGCATGGAGATAATCATGATATGTGGATAAATCCTTCCAATCCTGATATATTTATTCAGTCGAATGACGGTGGCGCCAATGTGACCCTTGATGGAGGTGCTTCATGGTCTGCACAGGATAATCAGCCCACGGCTGAACTTTACCAGGTAAATGTTGATGATCAGTTCTCCTACTGGCTCTATGCCGGACAGCAGGATAACAGCACGGTCGCTCTGCCCGGTAAGGCTGCCTGGTTAAACAGGGATAATTATTTAATGGCCGTCGGAGGTTGCGAAACCGGGCCCGCGGTTCCAAAACCCGGGAATCACAATATAGTTTATGCTAACTGTAAAGGCCGCTTTGGTGTTTATAATAAAGAAACCGGGCAGGAAAAACAATATTATGTGGGAGCGGCTAATATGTACGGGCATAATCCGGCCGACCTTAAATACAGATTCCAGAGGGTATCGCCAATAATGGTGTCGCCACATGATCCGGACCTGGTCTATCATTGTTCTCAATATGTGCATGTCACCCGCGATGATGGCGTGACGTGGGAGACCATATCACCTGATCTTACAGCCTTTGAACTGGACAAACAGGTGATATCGGGCTCACCATTAACCAGGGACATAACAGGTGAAGAGTTTTACAGTACTCTTTATGCAATAGCCGAATCACCTCTCGAAAAAGGTGTGCTATGGACAGGAGCTAACGATGGCCCGGTTCATGTTACAAGAGACGGAGGCCTGAACTGGAAAAATGTTACTCCACCTGATCTCCCTCCCGGAGGAAGAGTGCAGACGATAGAAGCTTCACCTCATAATCCAGCCAAAGCTTATATCGCAGTATACAGGTACCTTCTAAATGACTGGAAACCATATATATACCATACCGATAATTATGGTGAAACATGGACCCTCCTGACAGACGGGTCGAATGGTATTCCGCCGGATTGTCCTGCAAGGGTTATCAGGGAAGATCCTGACCGCGAGGGATTGTTGTATGCGGGTACCGAACATGGTATTATGATTTCTTTTGATGACGGGATAGGCTGGTATAGCTTGCAGCAAAACCTGCCCGATGTTCCTGTAACCGATATAAAGATTTACAGGAAGGACCTTATTCTCTCAACTATGGGACGCTCATTCTGGATAATGGACAATATAAGCCCTCTTCATGAACTTGATCCTTCCACAATAAATGAGAATGTTTTATTTTTCAAGACCCAGGATGCTTTCCGGTCACCTGAAAGGAGAGGGGTGTATTTTGATTTTTATCTTCCTTCGGATGTGACCTCAGCTATTATAGAAGTCAGGAATAATGATGGTCAGATTGTAAAAACAATCACTGAAGATACTTCGTCGGGCTTTCACCGGCACGTATGGGATTTAAGGGCTGATGTTGACCTTCATCCGGGTTCCCTAACACGACGGTTCAGTGGCCCCAAAGTAATTCCTGCCAGATACAGTGCAGTTCTTATTGTTAATGATGAAAAATTCAGTACCGGTTTTGATGTGCTTCCCGATCCAAGGCTTATAGAAGAAGGAATGACCTTTTCGGATTATAAGGAGCAATTTGACCTTTGTATAAGGGTGGTGGATCTGTTCAGTGCAACATCTGCCCTGATAGCCGATATAATTAATATTCTTGAGCCCGGTGATAATAAGAGTGTTAGCGGGGGGAACAGCGGAAGGAAGGAAAGATTGAAGCGGGAAAAACTGCTTATAATTAAGGAACAGCTTGTTACGGAAGACGATGTCAGATACCCACAGCCCATGTTGTCTGACCAGGTAATGTATCTCTATTCAATGATAGGCCGTTCGGATCAGAAACCCGGCAAAGATGCCTATGAAAGGTATGAAGAACTATTGGCTCTGTTTGAATCACTAAAGAATCAATATGAGAAGATAATGGATTAATTGGTTTCTTTTTTATATTTTTGTTAGAGTTATGTAATATATTAGCACTGACCTTAACCTAATAAACTTATAAACTAACTGAAATGAACCATTCCAAAGATTATCTCAGGCTGATACTCCTTCTGTTCACGGTTATTGTTATTATCGGGGGATGTAAAAATAACCCGCCGGCAATCTCCCACAACCAGAAGTCTGATACAATTAATATATCCCATGGTGATATGCTTGACCTGGAAATAAGGTTTGCCGATGACAGGGAAGAGCTTATTTCAGCCACAGTTTTGTTCAATGATGAAGAAATCTACACGGGGAATGACAGTCTCTTTAAATATTCCCTGGAGACAGCAGATCTGAATGCTGGCAAATACTTCATTAAAATTAATGCCCTGGATGAGGACAGCCTGCCATCAGAAAAAGTCCTGACCCTAAATATCAATGGAGTTAATCCCTCCCTGGGAAGCCTGTTAATTTCTGATATTGGTGCTACTTATGTAAAAGCAAATTTCGATATTACAAGTTCAGGGGGACTTGATATCAGCGAAAAGGGTATTTTATTCACTCCCCTGGCCGAACCAGGAGCCGAAGAGCAGAAATTAATAATTGATGACACAGCACTTTCAACGGAAAGCATAGTGGATGGTTTTCCCAGGGACAAGGATCTCAGACTCAGGGCTTATGCAAAAAATGGCACGGGAACAAGCTACAGTGAATATATTACCATTAAAACAAAAAGTGGAATTCCCGCTATACGGACCGGTGATGTAAGTAACATTCACTCTAAAACCGTTGATGCTTCCGGTACCCTTATTACCAACGGAGGGGAAAAGCTTCTGGGCTATGGTATTGTATATTCGGAAAATCCCCAGCCCCAACTGGGTGATAATGTAAGTTATGCCTCCGGCAGGACTTCCTTCAATGTAGAGCTGGATGGCTTGCAAGCTTTCACAAAGTATTATTTCAGGGCTTTTGCCAGAAACAGGTTTGCCACCCGCTATGGCGACATTAAGGAATTTGAAACAACCGGGCCGCCAAGAGTAAAGACCGGGGAACCCGGCCGTATTATGGTGAACTCAATAAGGATGAACATCGATGTGGTTAACAACGGAGGTCATGAGGTAACCGACGCCGGCGTCTGCTTTTCAATGCTCAAGGAACCAACTATAGATACCAACGTTGCGAGCTTTGGTAAAGGAACAGGCAAATTTGAAGATGTCATTGAGGATCTTGATCCCGGAACAAAGTACCATTTGAGAGCCTATGCAATAAACAGTGAAGGTGTTTCCTATGGTGAGGAAATTATACTGTCAACAAAATTGGGCATCCCCGAAGTGGCTACCGGCGGTGTGACTGATATAGATTATTCATCTGTCACAGTAATTGGAGATGTGGTTGATGATGGTGGCCTCGATGTAATAGAGAGGGGAGTAGTGTGGGATACCATCAGCCGCCCGACAAAAAATAATAACTATGCCATTGTTGAAGGCACTGCCGGGAGATATGAATACAGGATTACTGGACTTGAACTGGGTATAAAATACTTTGCCAGGTCATATGCCAGGAATGAAAAGGGCTATGTGTACTCCGAGCCTGTTGAATTTGTCCCCTTTATTAAAACTGATATGGAACTAGTAAAGGGTAATTACTTCTCAATGGGAAGTGAGGAGGCTGACAAAACAGCTCAGCCTGTGCGCCAGGTTAAGGTTGATTCATTTATGATAGGCAAATATGAAGTAAGAAACTCGGAATTCGTCGAATTCCTTAATTATCACAGTGATGAGCTAAAATTTAAGGGTGGGGGTGATGTGGTTTTACTCAGGGGACACCCAGTGTATTTCCTTAAAATATATGGAGAAGATTATGAAAAAACAGGTTTTGAAGTACCTATTGCTTACTCTGACGGAAAATTCAGTGTGAGGGATGATTGCGGAGATTATCCTGTCATACTTGTAAGCTGGGAAGGAGCCCGTATGTACTGCGAATGGGCTGGCGGAAGACTTCCAACTGAAGCTGAATGGGAGTTTGCCGCAAAGGGAGGGGTGAATACCTCAGATAAATATGCCGGTGGCAACGACCTCGATGAGCTTGGCTGGTACTACAAAAACAGCAGGGATGCATCCTGCCAGTTGATGCCCGGTGGCAACAGGGGCCTGAACAAGGTGGGTCAGCTTAAACCTAACCGTCTGGGCCTTTATGATATGTCAGGTAATGTCAGCGAATGGTGCTACGACATATATGGCGCCGATTATTATTCCGTGTCACCTGCTGAAAATCCGGTGGGACCACAAAAAGGCGCTTTCAGGGTAATCAGGGGAGGCAGCTGGGTCGACAGTGATAATGTGTGCACGGTTTATACAAGAATAAAAAGTTTCGACCTTAACAAGGGATATGACAACATAGGTTTCAGATTGGTAAGGACCTTTGATAAATAATTAGATTATTCAAGGTTCTTAGCTTCATCCCATATCCTGTCCATTTCCTCAAGCGAGAGGTCACGGAGGGATTTGCCTTGCTGTATGGTTTTATTTTCCAGGTAGTTAAATCTGTTTACGAATTTCCTGTTTGTTCTTTCCAGGGCTGCTTCCGGGTCAATATCGTATAACCTGGCTGCATTAATAAGGGAGAATAAAACATCTCCGAACTCTGTCTCAATATTTTTCTTATCTCCTTTTTTTACTTCTTCTTTTAGTTCACCTAACTCTTCTTCTATCTTATCCCACACCTGCGTCCGGTCCTCCCAGTCAAAACCCACGCCTCTCACTTTTTCCTGTATCCTGTTTGCCTTTACAAGGGCAGGAAGTGATTTTGGCACTCCCGACAGCACAGGTTTGTATTTATCTGTTTCATTTAATTTGAGTTTCTCCCAGTTATCGGCAACATCCGCGGCATTGATGACTTCAGTGTCGCCAAAAACATGAGGATGCCTGTAAACAAGTTTTTTGTTTATGCCCTCAATGACCTTTGTAATATCAAAACTTTTCTTTTCTGAGCCGATCTTCGCATAAAAAACTATATGAAGCATCAGATCACCAAGCTCCTTGCATATAGCACTGTCATCATTATCGAGTATGGCATCGGCCAGCTCATAAGTCTCTTCAATGGTTAATTTCCTTAATGTTTCATTTGTCTGTTCCATATCCCACGGGCAACTGGTTCTCAGCCTGTCCATGATATCGAGTAATTCTTTGAAGGCTTTAAGTCTCTTGTCTGGTTCCATCGGTGTTTATCTAAAAAAGCATTCCGGGTTTTTTACTGCTTCCGGGAGCAGCAATCCTGACTATGTCCCCAACCTGCAGGCTAAGTAATTCCGCGGCATTGGTGCCGTTAATGCCAATCTCGAGCAGATTAAGAGAATTGAAAACAGCCAGCAATTCTCCAATTGACTCGCTGTTGTAGTAATCGCTTATGTGGTCAATTATATTTTTGTTTGAGCGGATCGCTATCTGGAAGCTCTTATTGTCAAAAACCCTCTTGAATAAATCATTTGTAATATTTGAAATGGCATTGCCATAGGTGTCAATGTAAATAATACTCCCTGTTATGGCATCTTCTTCAATGGTTGCCCTGAACGGATGCATTTCCCTGATGGTCTGCTTTTCAACTCCTATGCCGGAAATACCCCCACCCTTTATTATTGCATCTGCAGCTTCAGCGAAGACCCTTATTTCGTCTATCCTGCCTGTTGTTTTGCCTGGGCTGAGCTGTACCATCCTGTCAGGTTCCGAATTAAGTATTAAATGAAAGATACCGTTATCTGCACCTATGAAAAAATGACCCCTGGCTTCTACAATAACGTGCGGACTACTGTCACTGTATTCAGACTGTACACAGATTATGTGAACAGAACCTTCAGGATAATGCTCAAAGGTGTTCCTTATGACAAATGCACTCTTCTGTATATTGAACGGACTCAAACCATTGGCATTTTCAATAACCGGGATGCCCGGGCACATGCTGGCCAGCTTACCTTTCAGTATGCCGTTATAATAATCAAATGCTTGCCATTCAGTAGTAAGAGTAATTACTGGCATCCTTAAAAACTTATACTTAAGATGATATTCTTGTAAAAAAAATAGGTTACTTTGTAATACTCAAACCTAAGGTTTTTTTTTGAGAATACACAGGTATTTTTGCTTAAAAAGGTTATTAGAATGTATGGTTGAGAAGATAATTGAATTAGAAGACATTGATCCAAAAATATTTTTCGGCACAAATAATATTCTTGTCGACAGCATCCGCAATCACTTTCCAAAACTTAAGATTATTGCCAGGGGAAACGCGATAAAGGCAATAGGTGAGGAAGAAGAGGTTGAGAAGTTTGAAGTTAAAATTTATGAACTGATAGATTTTTTTGAGAAGCATAACAAGCTGCAGCAGGATGATATAGAGAGGCTCTTTTCGGATCCGGAAATGTCAAAGGCTGCCGGCAACGGGGGAATGGAGGAAACACTGGTGTTTAATATAAGCGGAAGGCCAATCAGGGCGAGAACCGTGCACCAGTTTAACCTTGTGGAAGAATATAAGATTAATGATCTCCTTATAGCTGTGGGACCTGCCGGTACCGGGAAGACATATACAGCCATTGCCCTGGCAGTGAGGGCACTCAAGAATAAGCAGGTAAAAAGGATCGTTCTTACAAGGCCTGCGGTGGAAGCAGGAGAGAGGCTGGGCTTTCTTCCCGGTGATATGAGAGAGAAACTGGACCCCTACCTGCAACCTCTCTATGATGCGCTTAAAGACATGATACACTTCCGCAAACTGGAAGCCTGGCTTGAAGACGGCACAATTCAGATAGCTCCGCTGGCTTATATGAGGGGAAGAACACTGGAGCAGTCCTTCGTTATACTCGATGAAGCACAGAATACAACCATAAGCCAGCTCAAAATGTTCCTTACAAGAATGGGCGTCAGCTCCAAGTTTATTATGACAGGCGATATAACACAGATAGACCTTCCTTATAAAAAGAAATCAGGTTTGCTCCAGGCAATGAGAATACTGAAGGGTATTGAAGGTATTTCCATCATTGAGTTTGATGAAAGGGATATTGTAAGGCACAAGCTGGTGAAAGATATTGTGAGAGCTTATGATCAGGAAGAGAATGGCGGAGTGGACGAAGAGAATGAGAGATGAAGAGACTCTGGGCTGGAAGAAAAAGAGGGTTGAGTAAAATTGAGTAAAGTTGATAAAGAGGTGATGATGAGTTTATTACAGTACCCAGTACCCAGTACCCAGAAGAATATTAACCCATAAATAAATAAGCAGAATGTCACAGACTCTTACCAGGACAAACTTCAGTTTCCCGGGGCAGAAAAGTGTTTACCACGGGAAAGTGAGAGAAGTTTACAATATTGATGACAAATACCTCCTGATGGTGGTAACGGATCGCATTTCAGCCTTTGATGTGGTTCTTCCGAGGGGAATCCCCTATAAAGGCCAGGTATTGAACCAGATTGCTTCCAAATTCCTTGATGCCACTTCCGATATAGTGCCAAACTGGAAAATTGCATCACCCGACCCCAACGTTACTTTTGGTCACAGATGTGAACCATACCCGGTGGAGATGATTGTCAGGGCCTACCTTACAGGAAGTTCCTGGCGTACCTATAAGTCTGGCGCCAGAAGTATATGTGGTATCCCCATACGTGAGGGAATGAAGGAACACGAAAAGTTTGGCAAACCAATAATAACCCCTACAACCAAGGCAGAACAGGGTTTGCATGATGAAGATATTTCAAAAGAAGAGATATTAAAAAAAGGCATAGTGACTGAGGAAGAATATGAAATGCTGGAAAAATACAGCATGGATTTGTTTATGAGAGGATCCGAAATAGCAGCTGAGCACGGGCTTATTCTCGTAGATACAAAATATGAATTCGGAAAAAAAGACGGTGAGATTTACCTGATTGACGAAATACATACCCCTGACTCCTCAAGATACTTTTATGCAGATGTATACAGGAAAAGGTTTAACAGGGGAGAAGCCCAGAAACAGCTTTCTAAGGAATTCGTGAGGGAATGGCTGATGGATCGCGGCTTCCAGGGCCAGGAGGGTCAGGAGGTTCCTGAAATGACAGATGAATTCGTTAACGAAGTGTCGGAGCGGTATATCGAACTATTCGAAAAAATTACCGGGGACAAATTCGAAAGAGCAGATATTTCTGGCATAGAGGCCAGGATTGAGATGAATGTACAGAAATTTATGAGCGATTACAGGTAATGCTCTATAACATGTTTCAGAAAGTGGCCTCTTTGGTTGCTTTCTCTGAAAAAAATTTCAACCTTGGAAATTATTTTTTTGTGATAGTCAAAATTAATTTCAAGGATGAATAAAATTATTATGAAAGAGCAGTTGAACAACAATGTTGTTAAACTGGTAATTGATGCACCTCGTATTGCACGGAAGCGTAAAGCAGGGCATTTCGTTATAGTAAAAATTGACAAAAAAGGAGAGAGAATTCCCCTTACCATTGCTGATGCCGATCCTTCCGGTGGGACAATAACTCTCGTCATCCAGAAGGTTGGTGTTACATCACATAAGTTATCCCTGATGGAGGAAGGTGACAGCCTGGCTGATGTTGTCGGTCCCCTGGGTCATGCCACTGAAATTGACAGGGTAGGTACCGTATTGTGCGCGGGAGGGGGAGTGGGGGTAGCTCCATTATTGCCAATTGCCAGGGCTTTTAAGGAAGCGGGCAACAGGGTCCTTTCAGTAATTGCTGCAAGAAATAGTGATCTGATTATCCTTGAGGATGAGATGAGGGAGTGTTCCGATGAAGTTATTATAATGACCGATGACGGTTCCTACGGAAAACAGGGACTGGTTACTCATGGGATGGAAGAAATACTCGACAGGGAGAAGGTTAACCTTGCCGTTACAATCGGCCCTGCCATTATGATGAAGTTTGCTTCCCTGACAAGCAAAAAATATAATGTTCCCACAATCGCCAGTCTGAATACCATTATGGTTGATGGAACAGGTATGTGCGGAGCATGCCGGGTGAGCGTTGACGGCAAAACAAGATTCGTATGTGTTGACGGACCTGAATTCGATGCACATAAAATTGACTATGATGAGATGATTATGCGGCTGGGAGCCTATGAAGACAAGGAAAGAGAGGCTTACGAGAAATATCTTGAGACAGTCAGCCAATAAACCCTTTCAATAATCATTATCCGGAAAATAAAGAATATAAGATGGAAACCATAAGTGATATATTAAAGTCAGAACGCCAGCAGGCCTGGAGGGATGAACTTCGCAAGAGCATGAAAGCCAAAGAGCGAACCTCCATACCAAGGGTTAAAATGCCTGAACAGGACCCGAATGTGAGAAATAAAAACCATAGCGAAGTTAATCTTGGCCTCACAAAAGAAATGGCAATGAAAGAGGCTCAGAGATGTCTCGATTGTGTCGATCCAACATGTATTACAGGTTGCCCGGTCGGAATTAACATACCAAAATTCATTAAAAGGATTGAGCAGGGTGAATTTCTTGAATCTGCCAAAACACTGAAGGAAACAAATGCCTTGCCCGCGGTATGCGGGCGTGTTTGCCCCCAGGAAGTCCAGTGTGAAGTAAACTGCTTCTATGTTCAAAAGCTGAAGAAGGATCCTGTGGCAATAGGCTTTCTTGAAAGGTTTGCTGCTGATTATGAGCGAAATAGTGGAAGTATCTCTGTTCCCGCTGTGGAGAATAAAAATGGGATTAAGGTAGCTGTAATAGGCTCAGGACCGGCAGGTCTGGCGGTGGCCGGGGATATGATTAAATGGGGATATGACGTTACCGTATTTGAAGCCTTGCATGAAATAGGCGGTGTGCTTAAATACGGAATTCCTGAATTCAGGCTCCCAAATGAAATTGTGGATGTTGAGATTGATAACCTGAAACAGATGGGTGTTAAGTTTGAAACCAATTTCATCGTTGGAACAACAGCCACGGTGGACGATCTGAGAAAGGAGGGTTTTGAGGCCTTCTTCGTAGGCTCGGGGGCAGGATTACCTAAATTTATGAATATCCCGGGTGAAAATTACCGCAGAATATTTTCGTCCAATGAATACCTCACAAGAGTGAACCTTATGAATGCCGCAAATCCTGATTATGACACCCCTGTCTTCAGTGGAAAAAATGTTGCGGTTATAGGTGGAGGCAATACTGCAATGGACTCAGTACGAACATCAAAACGACTGGGTGCCGACAGGTCGATGATAATTTACAGGAGATCGATTGAAGAGATGCCTGCACGTGTTGAGGAAATAAAGCATGCACAGGAAGAAGGCGTCGAATTTATGAACCTCAACAGTCCCGTGGAATATTTTTCTGATGGAAGAGGAAATGTAAATAAAATGCTTGTACAGAGAATGGAGCTGGGTGAACCCGACAGCTCCGGACGCAGGAGACCGGTACCTCTTGAAGGCTCGGAATATGAGGTTAAAGTGGATACCGTAGTAGTCGCCATCGGTGTATCACCAAATCCCCTCATTCCTGCGAGCATGCCTGAACTGGAAGTTACCAACTGGGGAACTATAAAAGTCGATCAGGATACCATGCAGTCCTCTGTCGATGGTATTTTTGCCGGAGGCGACATAGTGCGCGGAGGAGCAACCGTAATACTTGCCATGGGCGATGGAAGAAAAGCAGCTAAAGGAATGCACGAGTACCTGAAGGCAAAGCTTGCTAAAAAATAATATTTGTAAATTGTGAAAAAACAAAAATACAATTCAAAATGGCAGATTTAACTACAAAATACCTCGGACTATCATTAAGCAATCCTATCATTATAGGAAGTTCCGGCTTGTGCGATTCAGTCGACAATATCCTTGATCTTGAAAAGGCAGGAGCTGGTGCAGTTGTACTTAAATCCCTGTTCGAGGAACAGATAATGATGGAAGTCGATGCCAGCCTCAGGGAAGCATACCGGAATGATATGATTTATACGGCAAAATCTGAAACCCTTGATTATATTGATTTACATATAAGGGAAAGAACCCTTTCTGCTTATATTGAACTGATCAAGGAAGTCAAAAAAAAGGTCATGATCCCGGTCATTGCCAGTATAAACTGTGTGTCGTCGGCTGAGTGGACAAATTATGCAAATTACTTTGAAGAGGCAGGTGCCGATGCCCTGGAGCTCAACATAGCAATTCTTCCTTCTGATGAAAAAACAGGTGCGGATAAGATAGAACAGGTTTATCTCGATATCATCGAAAAAGTGCTGTCAAAAGTAAATATACCGGTTTCAGTAAAAATGAGTTACTTTTTTACAAATCTTGCACAGATGGTAAAAAGATTGTCATCTACAGGCATCAGGGGCATTGTAATGTTTAACAGGTTCTATACGCCGGATTTCGACATTAATAACTTTTCCGAGAAATCCTCAAATACCTTCAGTACACCTTCAGAATCAGGAAACGTAAGAAGATGGATAGGCATTATGTCGTCAAAGACAGACTGTCATCTTGCAGCATCAACGGGTATTTACAGTTCTGAGGATATGATAAAACAATTGCTTGCAGGAGCCAGGGCTGTCCAGGTGGTTTCGGCTATCTACAAAAATGGTAAAGATCATATACAGAAGATGCTAGGTGGCCTTGACCGGTGGATGGATGAAAAGGGCTATAATACCATTGAGCAATTCAGGGGGAAACTGAGCCAGGATAAAACAGAGAATCCCTCTGCCTATGAGCGTATACAATTCATGAAATATTTCAGTGAAATCAAATAAGTTACTTCAGATTACATAATTATTCCGGCAATATATTTGTAGGATATTTTTTTAACTTTGTTGCGTTTTGAATAATTAGCAATAAATGAAAAATAAGCTTCGGAGATTATGTATTTCTGTTCTCACAGCAGCCCTCCTGTTCCCATCCTTATCAGCGCAGGTAAGGGTGGAAAAATCGAAGGATAAAGTTATCATTGGAGGGACAGCATACTATATCCATATAGTGGATACCTCCCAGACACTTTATTCAATATCCAGGGCCTACAATGTATCAACTGAAATAATAAGCAGGGAAAACCCCTCTGCCGTATACGGATTGCGTATTGGCCAGGCATTGAAAATCCCTGTCTCCTCAGTGGAAGAGGGAGTCCAGAAAGACAGGGACACAGAAAGATATAATTATCATAAATTACAGAAAGGGGAGTCAATATATTCTCTTTCAAAAAAGTATGATGTTTCAGAAGACCAGATAATAGAAGCCAATCCCGGCATTGATATCTATGACCTG
The DNA here is from genome assembly GCA_032260385.1 of Bacteroidales bacterium. GTDB lineage: Bacteria > Bacteroidota > Bacteroidia > Bacteroidales > VadinHA17 > UBA9300. Next base: position 53,701 of record JAVVEL010000010.1, read on the forward strand.
CCCGTAGGAACTGAACTGGCCATACCAAAAAAACAATTCAGGGAACAGGCGCAGTACTTTAAGACAGATGAACCCGGTATTGTTTTGCACAGGGTGGAAGAAGGTGAAAATTACTCCACCCTCTCAAGGAAGTACAATGTTAGCATAAGAGATATAAGGAGGGTAAATCGCGGGATACTATTCCCAAGGGTGGGAGAGGTGATAAGAATCCCCTCTGACAGGGAGGAAGCAGACATTTTAGATGATGCTGACCCGGCAATTCTGAGTGACGAAAAACTGGCATACCTCTTTGATGGCACTCCTGTTGACTATACACCGGTCGGGAAGCTCGACGGTAAAATTAATGTGACCCTCATGCTTCCCCTTATGCTGGAAGAGAACAGTAAAAGATCATATATCGATTCATCTGAATATGATGCCCGGGGACGGAAAAGATATAAGCTGATTAAGCGGCCTGAGGAATGGATTTACCCGCGCAGCGAAGTTTTTATTGAATTTTATGAAGGTGCCCTTCTGGCAATTGACGAACTGAAGCAAAAAGGCCTGGATATTGAATTACAGGTTTTTGATACCATGCGCGATTCTTTACGGGTGAACAGCTTCCTTGAAACAGGCCTCTTAAATGATGCTGATCTTATTGTTGGTCCCGTTTATGCCAATAACCTTGAACAGGTAGCGAGATATGCAAGAAAGTACAGGATACCCCTTGTATCTCCCCTGGCTTCACAGAACTCCGAAGTATTGAGGATCAACCCCTATCTTTTCAAGGTACAGCCATCGATTGACGTAATCGAGGACGCAATGGCAGAGGAAATCAGTAATTATTATGATCATAACCTGGTGCTCGTGCATTCCGACACTGCATGGAGCGCTGACCTGTCCTGGAAGTTCAAGGATAAGATCTACAGGAGACTCAGACTGAAAGTGCCCTTCAGTGATATTACCCTGCGCGAGGTTTATTTTACCAGCCGCTCAACTTATAATGATACCATAAACATCATCGACCATGCCATGACCGAGGACAGGCCAAACCTTATTATTCTGGCTTCTGATGATGAAGCGGTGATGAGCGAGGTAATAGTAAATGTCCATAACCTTCTCAGAAAATACGATATCAAGCTGATAGGCTACCCGAACATAAGATGGCTTGATAATCTCGATCCATTGTATTTCTATGAACTGGGGATAATGCTTTTTACCCCTAACTGGGTTGATTACAGCCAGGATGATATCCGGAGCTTCCTGGAAAAATACCGCGATTTTTTTAAGATGGAACCACCTGTACGCAGCTACGCCTGGCAGAGCTATGACATTATGTATTACTTCATAAGCGGACTGGCCTTGCACGGAACTGACTTTATGTACCGGCCTTCAATGCATAAACCTGATTTGTTGCAGGTAGATTTTAGCTTTGAGCGGACCGGATTAATGAATGGCTTCGAAAATCACCGGCTATACCTGATACGTTATACGCCTGACCTTAATATCGAGTTTATCAATAAAGCAAACTAGGCCGGGAATAAATCGCTTATTATAATTGTCTTACTATTGTGTATGGTGAAATATGATTATACCAGCTCTGATGATCAGGAACTTGTTCTCCGTACCCTGGATGGCGATAACATGGCATTCAACGAGATAATCAGAAGGTATAAAAATATGGTAGCCAGAACAGTTAAAAGCATGCTGGGTGATGTACAGCAGGCTGAGGATGTTGGTCAGGATACCTTTATACGCCTGTATAAGAATCTTAAGGACTTCAGGGGTGATTCGAAGTTGAGTACTTATTTGCAACGCATTGCCATTAACCAATCACTCAACGAAATAAGGCGAAATAAAAGATTCCTGTCAATGTTTTACCGTAGCGATGATAAAGAAGAAGCCAGGGAGATGGAATTATCATCAGGTGATGAAGGAAGAGAAAGAGATATAAAAGAGTATGTTAACAAGGCAATTTCAAAACTTGACCCTGATTTCAGAACTGTTGTTGTTCTGCGGACAATACATGGATACAGTACAAAAGAAACGGCAGAAATACTGGAACTCCCCCTGGGAACAGTTTTGTCGCGACTTTCGAGGGCTAAGGAGCATCTGAAGGAATTTTTAAAGGACTTAGAATAAAAATTATGGAACCTGGAAAAATCAAAGATCTGTTTTTGCGATCCCTGACCGCTGAAATTAGCAGCGATGAAAGGACAGTTCTGGAGAGAAGACTCCTGACAGATCATAGGTTCAGTAAAGGCTTTACTGAAAAGATCATGAAAAAAATTGCCTCAGCAAAAATCCTGGTGAACGGCAAACATGATCTGGTAAGATCCTTCGACAGTATTTTCCTGAGGGTGGCCATTCCTGCTGCTGCCGCTGTTGTTATACTCGTAATCAGTATACTCCTCAGCCAGGGCTCCTTATCCTATGATACCCTGCTGGGTATCGACAACGAAGTTGACGGGATGCTGGTAAGTCTGCTTGCTGAATAAACGAATTAAGATAATATGAAACTAAGAATTACATTATTAATAATACTTACCCTGCTCCTGGGTTTTGCTATCGGAATGCTGACCTCAGCCCAGCTCAGGCATAAAAGGATGAGACCAGTCCGAACCTATACATCGGAGCATTATTTCAAAGAAAACCTGTATAAAGTGGTGGAACCTGATTCTGTGCAAAAAGCTGAACTTGACGCTATCATTGACCGCTATGGTGAGTATTTCAGGGATCTGAATACGGGCTTCTGGAAGGATTTTGAATCCATGATGGACAGGCAGTGGGATGAAATAAAACCTGTGCTAAGCAGGGACCAGATAGAAAAACTTGAGGAATTTGAACAACACAGGCGTGAAATGATGAAAGAGTTCAGACAAGGCAATAAGAGGAGCGACAGTAACAGGTTTGACGGCAGACCCGATCATGACAGAAGGTCCGGTTCCGGCCGCAGACCATCCGGAACTACATATATTTTCCCTGATCCTCAAGATCAAAAAACAAATAGTCGGTAATTATTGGCAGATCGTCAGGATCAATATTGTTTGAGATCAGTATGGGTGCATCATCATTGAAAATATCCAGAAAATCGCTTTTATCCATCTTACCCTCTATTATGCTCCTTCGATAATAATCGATGGCCTTCATCCGGTCACCCATGCATAAGGCAAGATGGCCTGCATTTATATAATCATGACCGCTCATTTCGCCCTTATTGATCTTGTCAAAATATTTCTTTGACTGTTCATATTTACCCTGTACCAGATAACACCAGGCTATGGGTTTGAGTATCCTTGTATTGTCCGGGTCGTTATACTCAACTTTAAAGTAGTATTTAAGGGCTGAGTCATAATCTTCCATATCAAGGTGGCAATGGCCTATCATGGCTGTGGTATGCATATTCCCGGGATCCATTTTTTCAGCTTCAAGGTAATTGTCAAGTGCCTCCCCGTGTTTTCCCAGCCTCCTGTTACAAAAACCTATCTTCTTCAGGGTCCATATCTTGCGGTCAAGCATCTCTGCCCTGCCGTACATATCAAGAGCCTTCTCGTATTCGGCAAGTTGCTGGTAACAGTAAGCAGCCTTTTCATATAACTGTGCTTCGTCAGGATTATCATTCAGGATTTCGCTATATAAATCCAGCGCTTCATTATAAAGATCCTTGCCGAAATAATAATCAGCAAAGGTTGTTAGCGATTCCCTGTCCCTGAATACAAGCCTGAACAGTGTGGTCTGGTGAAAATCAAGCGTTGCCCTGAAAACATCATCAAATTCCTTTTTATAGGGGGAGAGCTTAAAAAACCTGTAGAGATCCTGGAGATATTGTGTTACATTGGTTTTAAATCCTTTCGTGGGATCAATATCAATCTCCGCATCCCTCATTTGCTCAAGCCCTTCAAGCTCCATCCGGAATACTTTTAACATCATTTCCTTCTGGCTGGCCGGCAGATGCTGCAGGTTCAGCACAAGGCTGTACTTGTCAGAATTGCATATAAAGGGTGTTTTATAGAGAGCCTCTGCCAATTCATTGGTCCCGGCTCCCAAAACTTCATCCCTGTATAAAACATCAATGGCTTCGTGATCAGGGTAAAAAGGCATGAACCAGTTCAATATTTTCCTGAAAAAATCAAAGTTCTTAAGATTGGCAAAAGCCGACATATACACATCTGCACCTTCCATCTGCAACCTGGAAAACTCCTCCATTGTTTTGAAAAGATCCTCCGATTCCTTGAACATATCCGACCAGTCGGGATTCTTCCCTTCCATGAGATCCTCAGGCAGAAGATTGTCAAGGTCAAGCTTATCTTCAAGCCTGGGTCTTAATTCAGCCACGCGGGGCAGTATTTCATCATGCAGTTTCTTACTTATCTTTTCGGTTTCTCCCGATCTTATTATCTGGAGGATTGTGATCTTGAGGTGTTCCGTGAAACCAGGGTCTTCAGAAAGTTCAGCAAGTAGTCCTTTAACTTCCGGGTATACCACTATCCGCCTGTTATAGCTATATAATACCAGGAGGAACCCGGCCAGTGCTCTTTCGCTTATCTGTTCGCTTTTATCCCTGTAAAGCGCTGTAAGAATTTGTATTTTTTCCGGGTCCCAGAATCTTAAGGTGCTGAGGGTGATGGCGCTCACAAAAAGGCTCTGTTCATACCATTCAAACTTACCACTGCTCATGATCAGTTTTATAAGTTCATTTTCGGCCTCACCGTATTTGTCGGTCAGCCATAAATGGTTAAATATTTTGTTGACGAGCTGGCTGTGTTTCCTGGCATGATCAGACTCAGGGTCAGGTGATACTGTGCCTGCCTGCCTGAGCCATGTGTCAAGCTCTTCCTTGAATGCCAGGTCGTCAATTGTTTCTATGATGCTTTTACCGGCCAGGCTTTGCTCTTTATGGCTGTTATCTTTCAGCCAGTAAGTGTGCCATCCCGAATAACGGGCCAGTATATCCTGCTTTATTTTATCTGAGAGTTCCAGGAGGGACTGCAGCATACGGGTTAATACCTTATGACGCTCGGGATCGTGAACACCTTCAATGGTATACTTAACCATGTTCTTATAGGTATTCTCGATATTCTCAAGTTGCTGCCCGTGATCTCCGTTTTTGGATACTTCAATAAGTTCTTTTATCAGGGAAATGCTCTTTCTCACCTGCTTTCCTGAAATCAGGTCAGTAATGTGATTGTGCTTCTTTATGAGTTTATTTGTGTCCATCTTATCGATATATAATAAGCAGGGATTATAAATCCGTGCTTTTTCATCATCATCAATAATCAGGCCGAATGACAGTTTGTCATGAATATTCCTGCAGGATAGCCTTTACATCATCCGGGGCTACCCTCCCATAGGTTTTGTCACCCACCATAACAACGGGTGCCAGTCCGCATGCCCCGACACACCTGAGGCTCGAAAGTGAGAACCTGCCGTCATCAGTTGTCTGCCCGACTTCTATTTTAAGTTCTTTCTTAAATTCCTCCAGCACCTTTTCAGCCCCGCGAACATAGCATGCCGTTCCCATGCAGATGCTGACAGGGTTCTGACCCTTTGGTGTCATGGTGAAGAAGGAGTAAAATGTTACAACGCCGTAAATTTTTGCGACGGGTACCTGCAGTGCATCGGAAATTACTTCCTGTACTTCTGCAGGAAGGTAGCCGAAATGTTCCTGACATTTGTGCAGCACGTTGATAAGTTCCTTCTCATCATTACCGAAGGAGTCCGCAATTTCCATTATTTTTCCAATATCCTGCTTTCTCAGTTCAATCTTTATGCTTGACATAATAATATTTCACTTATTGTTTTACTATTATTTTTTTCTTTTTATCGAAATAGCTTGTATGCAGTAAGCTATGGGCTATGTCGCTGTCAGGCCTGCCAAGGAAGCAGGAATACAGCTCCCTGATGAAGGGATTTTCGTGTGATTTCCTGATCTCCTTATTACGGTCTTCACGGTAAAGTGCAGATGCCCTGGCTTTTAATATTTCTGATTTCCCGTGGTGCCGTGGTTGTCCTCCACCACCGATACAGCCCCCGGGGCATGCCATTATTTCTATGGCATGGTATTTTGATTTACCTGACCTCACATCATTAAGAAGTTTTCTTGCATTACCCAGGCCGTGGGCAATACCGATGTTCAGTTCCAGTCCGTCAAAGTCGATGCATGCTTCCCGTACACCGTCCATACCTCTCAGTTCCTCAAAATCCACTTTTTCAAGCGTTTTACCTGTGTGTATCTCGTAGGCTGTTCTGACAGCTGCTTCTATTACGCCACCCGTTGTGCCGAAAATAACCCCCGCACCACTTGATTCGCCCAGGGGATTATCAAAGCTTTCTTCGCCGAGGCTGTGGAAATCAATGTTAGCCTGCCTGATAAATGCAGCCAGTTCCCTGGTTGATATTGAAATGTCAACATCCGGATTTCCACTGGTGCTGAATTCTTCTCTCTGGCATTCATATTTCTTTGCAAGGCAGGGCATCACTGATACCACTACCATCTCTTCCCTTTTAATATTTTTCTTTTCTGCGAAGTATGTTTTAGCTATCGCCCCGCACATTTGCTGTGGTGATCTGGCACTTGATGGTATGTCTTTGAGGTCCGGGAAATAAGTTTCGAAGAAGTTCACCCAGCCCGGGCAGCATGAGGTAAGTATGGGGAGCCTGGCGTTTTTGTCTCCGCTGAGGTGGGCTGATAACCTGTTCAGCAATTCAGTTCCTTCTTCCATAATTGTGAGGTCAGCTGCAAAATCTGTATCAAAAACATAATCAAATCCCAGCTGTCTGAGAGCAGCCACCATTTTACCTGTTACCAGGCTTCCTGGCTTCATGCCGAATTCCTCTCCCAGTGCTGCCCTTACGGCGGGAGCAGTCTGAACGACTACAGTCTTCGACGGATTGGCGAGGTGACGAAGTACCTCATTGGTATGATCAACCTCAGTAAGGGCGCCTGTGGGACAAACGGCCACACATTGCCCGCAGTAGGTGCAGGTTGAATGTTCAAGATTTTGCTCGAAGGCTGGAGCAACCACAGCGTGGAAACCCCTGTTAACTGCAGACAGGGCGCCAACGGTCTGTATATCATTACACATGATTTCACACCTGCGGCACATTATGCACTTGTCAAGGTCCCTTATTATCGATGGCGAGGTGTCGAGCCTGTAGGTCGATACCTGGGCAATTTCCTCACCTGGGATGTTTCGTATACCAAGTTTTATTGCAAGATCCTGCAATTCACAATCGCCTGATTTAGGGCATATAAGACAATCTTTAGGATGATCTGACAATATAAACTCAAGCACTGTTTTACGTGCATTAAGTACCCTTACGGTATTGGTTTTAACATTCATCCTGTCCTGGCAGGGGGTAGAGCAGGAGGGGGCAAGATTTTTTCTTCCCTCTACCTCAACCACACATATCCTGCAGCCTGCCGGCTTATTCTCTATGCCCAGGTCGTGCAGGTTCATGTAACATAGAACGGGTATGTCAATCCCTGCAGTTTTTGCAGCCTCGTATATTGTTGTCCCGGCTTCTGCTTCAAGTTGCTTATTATCTATGGTGAGTGTAACAGTATCCATTTTGTTATTTGATTTATTGAATGATTATAGCATCAAATTTGCATTTTTCCATGCATGCCCCACATTTAATACATATGCTTTTGTTTACCTGATGCGGTTCTTTTCTTTCTCCCGAAATTGCATTAACAGGACATACCCTGGCACAGGCTGTGCATCCTACACAATTCTCTTCAATGATAAAATATTCCATCAGGTCACGGCACTGACCTGCGGGACATTTCTTATCCCTAACATGGGCAAGGTATTCATCGTAAAAGTTATCCAGGGTCGAAAGTACGGGGTTTGGAGAAGTCTGTCCCAGGCCACAGAGAGCAGTGTCTTTTATTACTTCACTCATGTTACGGAGCCGGTCAAGGTCATCCACGTCACCCTTACCCTTGCAAATATGATCAAGCAGTTCAAATAATCTTTTGTTGCCTATGCGGCAGGGAGAACATTTTCCGCATGATTCCTCAACAGTAAAATCGAGATAAAATTTAGCTACGGAAACCATGCAATCGTCTTCATCCATAACAATCATCCCTCCGGAACCCATCATTGATCCGGCTTCAATAAGATTGTCAAAATCAATCGGGGTGTCAAGATGTTCTTCGGTAAGGCAGCCCCCGGAGGGACCTCCTGTCTGAACAGCCTTGAACTTCCTGTCATTATTAATGCCTCCTCCTATTTCAAATATCACTTCCCTGAGGCTTGTTCCCATTGGTACTTCCACTAACCCAACATTGTTTACCTTACCTGCGAGGGCAAAGACCTTCGTTCCCTTTGACCTCTCCGTTCCTATTTTACTGAACCACCCGGCACCCTTGCTGAATATTACGGGTATGCAGGCAAAAGTCTCAACATTGTTAACGTTTGTTGGTTTTCCCCGGTAGCCCGATTCTGCCGGGAAGGGAGGTTTTACTGTTGGCTCCCCCCTTAATCCTTCCATGGAATGTATAAGGGCTGTTTCCTCACCACAAACAAAGGCACCCGCCCCGTAGCGCAGTTCAATATCAAAGCTGAAAGCGGTCCCAAGGATGTTCTTCCCCAGCAAACCATATTCCCTTGCCTGAGCTATAGCCGTTTTAAGCCGTTTGATGGCAAGAGGGTATTCCGCCCTGATATATACCAGTCCTTCCCCTGCACCTATGCAATAAGCACAAATGGCCATAGCTTCAATTACCGAATGGGGGTCTCCTTCCAGGACCGACCGGTCCATAAAGGCACCCGGGTCTCCTTCATCGGCATTACATACCACGTACTTGCGGTCAGCTTTGTTTTTACAGGCAAACTCCCACTTGAGCCCTGTCGGGAAACCACCGCCACCGCGGCCCCTGAGGCCTGATTCCCTGACAATGCCTATTGCTTCCCCGGGGCTCATTTCCGTAATAACCCTGCCCAGCGAAAGGTAGGCATCACGGGCAATCGCCTCATCTATGTTTTCAGGATCAATAAATCCGCAATTACGCAGTACTATCCTTAATTGCTTAATTTTTTTATCCATGTCCTTATTTAAATTTCGTCTATAGTAAGGTAATCAACAGGTATTACACCATCAACCGGCTCACCCTGCCTGATGTATTTTTCAATTATTTCATCGGCTCTGCGAGTGTCAACATCGCCGAATACCAGGGGAAGGCTTCCCGGTTTGGTAACCTGCACCGTTGGTTCAGCATAGCTGTAACCCATATCACCTGTCATTAAAACCTCGGCATCAATGTTTCTTTTTCTGAGGGCCTCCCTGAAAAATTCAAGCACCTGTCCGGCCCCGGATGCTATGCCGGAAGTTCCCATGCCAATCCTTATGATTATCCTGTTGGCCGGATTTCCGGGATCGGAATAAGACGACATTTTACCTCTTATATCATCCCTTAAACTCTTTAGATCACTGTAGGATTTAAGTCTCTTCATATTTTCATTGTTTATCAATACACAAAGTACACTATTTATTCAGCTGTTTTTACGACGACAAATATACATATTATAGTGTTAATATAATAACAATGTTAATAAAATAACAGTAAATTCATCTGAAAATAATCCTCAGTAATCGTAAAATTTATCTGCAAATGATCCTCAGTAATCGTAAAATTCATCTGCAAATGATCCTCAGTAATCGTAAAATTTATCTGCAAATGATCCTCAGTAATCAGGGATTATGAGTATTAATGTTCTTTTTAGTAATAAGGGATTTAAATGATTATAGACTATGAATCATCAGGGATTTTAAATGATCATGGATTATTAATGATCGGGCCCTTGAAAAATCAGCGCAGTTCTTTGAATTCAGATCCTTCTTTCCAACGGGGCCAATCTGATGAGTTTGCAAGGTAATGGCCTAGTTTAAAGGCAAGTTGTGCATCTTCACGGATACCTTTGAAATTCCATTTGTCAGGTTCATAATTATCAGCCGGACGGTGATAGCGCCTGTTGATATAGTCCTCTTCCTGTGCTGCTGCCCATTCCTTACCATATTCACGTGAATCACAATTGCCACGGGCATAGAGTGAGGGTACACCTTTTTTTGCAAAGGCGAAGTGATCTGATCTGAAATACATTCCTGTGTACGCGTTTGGATCGGGATAGAGGTATCTGTCCTGTTCGGCGGCATATTTCTCAAGCAGATCATCGAGTGTAGATTGCCCGTAACCGGTGATCATTACATCTTTCATCCTGCCTATGGGCAGTACCAGGTCATTATTAATACAGGCAATGGTCTTATCCATTGAAAATGCCGGGTTTTCTGTATAGTACATTGATCCCAGCAATCCTTGTTCCTCTGCTGTGGGGAAGAACAACATTATTGACCTGGAGGGTTTCTGCCCGCAATTGATAAAGGCTCTTCCTGTCTCAAATACCCAGGCCATGGTGGTCCCGTTATCAACGGCTCCATTATAGATGGAGTCGCCCTCTTCTTTTTCACCTATGCCGAAGTGGTCCCAGTGACCCGAATAGATTATTACCTCATCAGGGGCGTCTTCTCCCCTTAATATGCCGGCAACATTTTTTGATTCGTTTTCACGAAAGGAATTATTTATATGAAGGCTGATTGTAGCATTCATATCAAAACCCTTAAATCCTTTTATGCATGCTTTTTTTCTTAATTCTTCGATATCAAGGCCCAGGTCACTGAAGATTTCCTGCGCGGCTTCAGCACTTAACCATCCTGTGAATTTACACCTGTCACTGTTATTATTTTCCTGATTCAGGTAAAGATTCGGGCTGATTGAGCTTTTCCTGGGTATATTGTAGGGATAACCGGCACCTTTGGTTTCATGTATTATAAGAACTCCTTCCGCACCCATCCTTGCAGCCTGTTCATATTTGTAGGTCCACCTTCCGTAATATGTCATTTCGGATCCTTTGAAAAGGTCGTTGTCACCTGTATATAATCCGGGATCATTCACAAATACAACGATGGTTTTCCCTTTAACGTCCAGTTCACTGAAATCGTTCCAGTCGTATTCTTCTGCTCTTATTCCGAAACCAGCAAAAACCAGTTCGGATTTGTCAATATTTATTTCATCTTCAATTCGGGGACTGATAAGTGCAATATCATCAGGTGCTTCAAGCTTATGGCTGCCGGCCTCCGTTTGTATGTCGACCGTGTTTTTTACTTCTGATTTAATCTCCACCATGGGTACAGGCTGGTAGTAACTTTCTCCGAAGGCAGGTTCAAAGCCCATCTTCTCCATTTCATTTTTGAGGTATTCAACGGTCATTTCCTCACCCTCGGTGAAGGGTGCGCGTCCCATAAAATCATCTGATGCCAGAATACTCACGTGTCTTTTCATCTCATCAATGCTGATGTTGTCATATGCTTTTTCAAAGCCTGTTTTTTGTGAGCAGGAGGCCAGGCTGATAATCATGAACAGGAAGATAAGTTTTTTCATAATTCAGGTTTTAATATATACCGGGAATAAGCTTAATGATATTGATAATGGTTTTGACTGCATTTTGCATTGACTTAATGGGTATATATTCGTAGCGTCCATGGTAGTTATGTCCGCCTGTGAATATATTGGGGCAGGGGAGGCCCATATATGAAAGACGGGCCCCGTCTGTTCCTCCCCTTATTGGTCTTACAAGGGGTACTATACCTGCTTCTTTCATGGCTTTTTCAGCCAGTTCAACAATATGAAAATGATCAGCAATTTTATCTCTCATATTGTAGTACTGGTCTTTTATCTTTACCTTAAACAGATTTCTCCCGTATTTCTTATTCAGAAATACCGCGACTGCCTTTACCAGCTTTTTTTTCTGCTCAAATTCATTCTTATCATGATCCCTTATAAGGTATCTGAAACGTGATTTTTCTACATCACCGGATATATCTGTCAGGTGAAAAAAACCTTCATAAGCTGTGGTATGCTCAGGTCTGGACTGTTCAGGAAGCATTGCGTTGAATTCATGTGCCAGGTGTATTGAGTTGATCATCTGGTTTTTTGCAGTTCCCGGGTGAACGCTCCTGCCACTTATTTCTATTACTGCCATAGCGGCATTGAAATTTTCGTATTCCAGTTCACCTTCTTCTCCGCCGTCTACCGTATAGGCAAAATCGGCACCAAAGGCGGGCACGTCAAATTTGTCTGCACCCCTTCCTATCTCTTCATCGGGAGTGAAGCCTATTCTTATCTTGCCATGTTCAAGCCCGGGATTATCAATAAAATATTCAACAGCGGTCATTATCTCGGCAATGCCTGCCTTATCATCAGCCCCGAGCAGTGTGGTTCCGTCTGTTGTTATGAGGTCCTGACCCTTGTATTTAATCAATTCGGGAAAATCAGATGGGCTAAGAACAAGCTTCTGACTTTTATTAAGTATGATATCTTTCCCGTCATAATCCCTGATTATTTTCGGACTGACATTTTTGCCGCTCATATCAGGACTGGTGTCCATGTGTGCAATAAGTCCCAGTACGGGTAATTGCCTGTCAGTGTTGGAAGACAGGCTTGCTGTAAGGTAGCCGTTATCATCCAGGCTTACCTCATCCAGTCCCATTTCTTCCATTTCCTTTTTCAGGGCCCTGGCCAGGTCAAGTTGTGTGACTGTGCTGGGACAGCTTTCTGAATTTTCGTCTGACAGGGTGTCAATTACTGCATAGGCAAGAAATCTGTCGACAAGCTTTTCCATAATTATCTGAGCAATATATTTCCTAACAGTACCCTGCCGCTTTTCCAGTAAGCGCGGTAGTAAGGTGAGTCGGTAACGTAAACAACTTCACCACGGCCCATATTTTCACTGGCGACGGCAATGGTATTTTTTACATTTTCCTTGAATTTATTGCCTGCAAAACCGGCCACAGGCTCATTGTCCAGTATATATGCTATATTGTTTGCATTGGCAAGGAAGGGATAATGGTCAGACGACGTTTTCATCATAAACCATTCTTTCCCGAGTCCGAAGGCATAGGGATGGGTTTCGTCCAGTCCGACCCTGTAGATACTTCCTGCAGATCTGTCCTTAAGCCTTTCCCTCCTCTGGTTTTCATACTTTTTAAGATGGGTCGTATCACCGCTGCTTAATTTATCTTCATCCTTCTCTTTTTCCTTTTTTCTTGCTTCAACTGCTTTATAGAGTTTTGTGGATTCTTCCGAGGCAAAGAGGCTGATTGCATCTTCAAAGGCCACCAGGCGGCCTCCCTCTTTCACATAATCTGTAAGTTTTTCCTTATGTTTTGTGTATGATCCGGATGGCAGCAGTACGACATCATATTCAGAAAGATTCACTGAAGAGAGATAATCAAGGCCTATAATGGCATAGGGGTATTGCAGTTCTCTTTCCAGAAAGAACCATAATTCACCAAAACCACCTGACGATACCCCTTCGCCTCCTATGAGGGCTATCATGGGTTTATATTTCAGTCTTGAATAATTGGAACCCAGGTCTTTTCCTTCCTGTACCAGGCCGCTTGTAACAGGGTATAGCTTTATCCCTGTATTATTAGCCGCATCTGTTACCATGGTATCAAAGTCTCCTTCAATGTTCAGGTTGTCGCCCCTCGCAATAATCAGGCTGCCCCTCTTAAAATCATGGTCAAGTGTTTTAAATGGCTTCAGCATATTTCTTACCCTGATTTTATTCTGAAGCAGGGCTGCCATAAATTTTAATTCATCAAAACCATTGAAATCAGCTATATAGGCAAAGGGCTTATCATCCGGTACCTCATTTTTTTGACTCAGCCTGCGGAATTCTTCATTGGAAGCCGTGATTCTATCCTTAAGGGCATAGGCTTCGAGCTTGTACACATAGGGCAGTGCCCATGCCGTAAGGTCATAACTTAATGAATCATTATATTTTGAGTCAGGTTCAAACATCACTTTAACAAGGTGTGATTGTGGCTGCCTTGCGCTTACCAGTATATCACCTTCGGAAATTTTAACTTCTCCTTCCTTATTAGCCAGGTAATCAAATCCCTTATACGATTTACCGGGCTTATCGGCAAGACTGTAACGTATCTGATTCTTATCAAGCAATTCCATCAGTCCCTTTAGTGATGTTTTTTCATTATCCCCTTTTATTATCACTGATTCATATTCAAAAACCGGTTTATCCAGTCCTGACCTGAAAAAATCATTGAATTCTGTTATGAGTTTTTCCCTGTTTTCGTAACTTACTTTTATAGTGGCCATTGAAGCCAGAAAATGACCTTCGATTCTTTCAGCCAGGGTAAGTGTATCGCCTGCCTGGTTATCGAGTGCAAGCCCTGAATAACCTCCTCCTCCCTGTTCATAGGTGAAGCCCATGGCCCCATTGAACAGTGGCCAGGTGTCTCCGAAACTAGGACAGAAAAGGTCGAAACTTTCTTTTGTAAAGTATAATTTATAGGCTTCATCAAACAATTCTGCATTTGCATTACCGGTAAGTTCATGGAATTTATGCTGCCAGCCTGTTATTACATCATGCCATGGGTCAGCTCCGGGTGCGAAAAAGAAGGGAGATCCTGCTCCCATCTCGTGAAAATCAGCATGAACGTGAGGCATGTACTGATTGTATAATTCCAGGCGTTGCTCCGTCTCTGCCTGTGTCTGCCATACCCAGTCGCGATTCAGGTCAAAGAGGTAATGGTTAAGCCTGGCACTTGGCCATCCCTCGTGATGCTGCCAGTCATCAGGATTGGGATTGGGCGCAAGGGATTGTGATCTGCGGTAGCGGTTTGCATACAGGTCTCTTCCATCGGGATTCTGGCAGGGATCAATAATGATAACACATTCCTCAAGCCAGTCGCTGACACCTTTAAATGACCTGCTGACCAGTGTATGCAGGGTCTTTAAGGCTGCTTCCATTCCCACCGACTCATTTCCGTGGACATTGTAGCTGAGCCAGACCAGGGGTTTCTGTTTACCCTTGCTTTCACCCTCTGCAAGACCGGTATTTATCAGGTTATCCAGTCTTATTTGTTCAAGATCGGAAATATTTCCCGGTGATGAAATAAAGACAACACCAAGTTCCCTGCCTTCATTGGATTTGCCGTATGAATGATAACTTACATTATCAGAATTATCTGCAATATATTTGAAATAATCAAGGGCCTGGTGGTGGAGGGTAAACTGGGTGCCCAGTTCATAGCCAAGAAATTCTTCAGGTGACTTAAGATCTTGAGCCTGAATATTTAATAGTATTATCAGCAGTGCTGACAGGAGTGTAATCTTTTTCATATTAATAATTTGATTTTAAAGGGATAAATATACTCTAATATTGTTTATTTGTCTTTATGTGATCTATGTTGTTTAATATTTTCAGGAAGACTTAAGTGGTTTGAGAGGTTTAATAAGAGGTTTAAGTGGTTCAAAAGGTTCATGAGGTTCAAAAGGTTCAGGGGTTCAGGAGGTTCAAAAGGTTCAGGAGGCTTACAGGGTGGTGCCGGGTGAAGTATACAGGCTAGAGCTGACTCCCATGTCAACCGGTAATTATTTTGCTGAGGGACACAGGATCAGGATTGAGGTATCAGGCAGTAATTTCCCGTGATTAGAAAATAGAACCTTACTTCAATGCCTCTTCATATGCTTTCCGTCCACCCACCACCGGCAGGCTGAGACTTGTCCCGTCAAGGTCGATAGTCAGTTCGGTCCCCGGCTCCGGCCACAGCGTAAAATCGCGGTCGCTGGAAAAGATCATTAATCCTATCTGCTGACCTGCAGGAATTATCTGGTCATCAGGCTGGAGGTCAAAGGTCATTTCATAGAACCTGCCGGGTATCAGGGCTTCACTTTCCCATTCTGATTTGTAATTCTGAAGATCGGCCCAGCCACGGGTAATTACATTATCGGTAATTTTTGTATTTCTTCCTTCTGTCCATGGCAGGGAAACAAGCCATACAGAAAGGTTTACTGCAGGTTTGGAGCTTGCAGCTTTTATTGTTATTGAGGGCAGACCGGATATATGTATATCCTTTTTTAATTCAGGTGTGAGGTAAATAAGCCTGTGTTCTGTCCACTCAGCCCTGGCTAGTGCCTCCCCGCTGAATGATACATTGTCTACAAGGGTTTCTCTTCCTGCGCTTTCAATTCTTTCAAGCTCCAGGGTGCCCCTTTCAGGTGCTCCCGGGGAGGGGTAAAAAACAATATTTTCAGCCTCCGGGTTGGGATAATCAGCATAGGGAGTCGGGTTTTCCCGTTCATCATTTTCCCTTACTATCCATGCCTTTGGACCGTCATGTATATTATTCTCCACACCAAAGAGGTAATGGGTAAACCATTTATTCATCATCTCGAAGGGAGGTTGTCCGCCATGTCCGCCCTGGTGATAATACATCTGAACGGGAATGCCTTTTTCCTTCAGGGCTTTTGATATTCTCCAGCTGTGAATGGGCACTACATTCCAGTCATTAAAAGCATGCGCCATTAATACTGCGCATTTAAGCGGCTCCAGGTCGTTCAGATAATCCCTGCCTGCCCAAAACTCATTATAATCCCCGTAGACCCTGTCGAAATTGCCGTACATTTCTTCATTCCTGACCTTGTCGTTGCACCATTCCCACCTGTCAGAGCTGCCTGTATGAATAAAATCATAGAGATAGTCAATATCCTCTCCAAGCCAGCCCCCGGGATGGCGTACCAGGCCATATGACCTGTAATAATGATAATAAGAGGTATTTGGTGCTATGGGGATAATTACCTCGAGCCCGTCCACACCTGTTGTGGCAGCAGCAAGTGGGAGGGTGCCATTATATGATGTGCCTGTCATTCCCACCTTCCCCGTTGTCCAGTAAGCTCTTACCTCTTCATCACTATCAGGGCCGGTATATCCTTTAGCCCTGCCGTTAAGCCAGTCTATGACAGCCTTGGGTGCCAGTGATTCATTATCTCCTCCAACGGTGGGACATCCTTCTGAGAGACCTGTCCCGGGTGATGATGAGTGGACCACGATAAAGCCGCGGGGCACCCATTCCTTAAGTTCTGAATTTGATATTACCGGCCTGTTTACCCTGGGTTCTGGTCTGGGGGCGTGGATTCGTTCCGGTGCTTCGGTGTTCAGCTCCTGCCTTACATCCCAGAGCCATTTCCTGCCACTGGCAGTACCGGCATAATAGGGGCTGGTAGCATAGATGACCGGAAGCTTCAGTCCTTCAGTATCTGTTTGCTGAGGCCTGGTTACACCAACATGTACCCTGTCAGCCTTCCCGTCACCGTCAGAGTCAAATTCCGTTTCAACCCACAGGTCATGCCTTATCCATGTATCAGGATCAGAAAACTCAGGTATAATTTGTGCCTGTCCGTCAGCAATAAGAGGAACCTTTATCTTGCCGGGAGTCTGACCTGATGCTAGGAGCGTTGTAAGAATAATCGCTGATGCAAATAAATACCGAAGGAGGTTTTTCATTTTAGTATATTTGTTAATTCATAATTCATAATTCATAATTACGTCACCCAGATCCCTGGGGATCATCGATTTCGCAGAACTATCCTGCCTTTTGCAAACTCGCACTGCCCGGTGGTCTTTTTACGTTTTCTGCCCCCTGCTTCATGCCACTATACATGAAAAAAACTTCCCAGATCCTTTCCTCTCTTCATCCTGTAATGTATAAAAAACAATACCCCTGCCAGGGGCACCAGTGTGGCGGCAGCAATGGCCGACCAGTCAATGAATATTTTATCCCTGAGCGCAAGATCAGAAAATATATCTATAAATATACAGAAAACTGACAGTTCCACAAAAACTATAGCAAGCACATTGAATCCTCTCAATTTCACTCTTCTCAGGATAAAGAGGAAGAGTGCAAAAAGCACCCAGAACGAGAGGCTTAGCGGCAGGCCTATTTCAACAAACCAGCTCACAGGGGGAGCCAGGAGATCAAAAATTATAAGCATGGATAGGGTAATCACCAGTAGCGATGTTCCCAGTAAGGCAGGACGCTTCAGCAGGTAGGTGAACGAAGTGATAAACAACCATAATCCGGTTATCGAGGTAACTGCATATAATGACCATCCCAGGCCTTTGCCAATAACCATATCAACAATAATGCAAATCAGGTTGGCTGAAAAAGCTATAATTGCAGATAATTCCCATGTATATATTCTCGATTTTTTTTCAGACAGGTGAAGGATATCACTCGGGTATAATTCACTTTTTTCATTCTTTTCAGCTTCAGGCTTTGAACGGCACAGGGGACATAAATCCAGTCCCTCGTCCAGTATGACTCCACAATTAGGGCAGATATTATTTTTCATTCCAGATATTCTTTAAAATCCTCACATTTAATCCTTTAGTGGCCAGGAATGAAAAGAAGCATTTTTCAAGCCTGGTATTGGTACTTATGTTTGCAAAGCTTATGCACAGCTTGTCATTAAAGCTCAGGATGCCACAACTAAGCTTCAGTGTATGAACAGGTGGCGGAGGAATCATATACATGGCTTCAATATGTTCGTCTGCTTCTGCCGGCATTTTCGCGATCCCCACATTTGTTAAAACACCTGAGTATTTTGTGGCTCCATGCTTCCTGAATGCAGATGACAGCACAAGGTCTTTTATAAATACGGGGGTGGTTCTTATAAAAATGTTCTTTTCGGGCTTTACATTCCTGGCTATAACCTTGCTTAAAAGTTTTTTATCTGTCTGTATCTGCATGTAATTATGAACATGTTTCAGGATTTCCTCAAAGGAGAAATGTCCCAGACGAAGATCAAGCTCAGGGAGCACAAACAACGAAAAGTTACGCATGGTAGGGCTTGGATAATTCTTTCGCATGTTAACAGGGATCTCAAGCCTTAGTATATGCTTGTCCTTTTTATCTTCTTCATCCCATATCTCCTGCATGCAATGAAGGTATACCGATGCAAGGTATTCAGTAATTGTGATCCTGTATTCGCCGGCAATTTTTTTTAAGCCGCTAACCGGTATCTCAGCCTGTATAATACCAACATATTCCTTCCCTGACGGTTCAAAGGGCAGATGCCAGGCATTTTCCAGTTTTGGGGGCAGCGGTACTTCTTTTTTGAAATGTTTATTATATGCATCTTCTGTTTCAGAAGGATCAACCGGTGATGAAGGGTCAATAATACCTTCAGAATATGGGATGTCATATCCGCAGTTTCGCAGGTAGCTTACCAGCAGGGTCCTGAAAAATTCAAGCGCACCCCCTCCGTCTGTTAAAACATGAAGGAACTCCACTGACAGCATGTTACCCAGGACTACTATCCTGAAAAGAGCATAATTCCCCTTTTTGGCCGGGAAGGCCACGCAGGGTTTTTTGTCTTCAGCAACAATGCTTGGCCGTATATCTTTATCATACTCCAGAAAATACCAGAAAAAGCCCTTATGAAGGCTGGTAAGGTAATAGGGAAAGCGCTTGCATGTTTCTTCAATTGCCCTTTTCAGTGCGCTTATTCTGACCGGTGTCCTTAATTTACAACCAATCCTGAAAACCGAACTTAAAGATTTGCTGATTACCGGGGGGAAGATCTTTGCTGCATTGTCCAGAGACATCCATCCCCTGTGCTCTATGTCAGTTTGGTAATTATCTTTCATCCTCATTAGAGTATTCAGTGTAAAGTTAAGAACTTTATTTGTGTTGTTGAACAGTAAGATTTAGTTAATTAGAAACAATTACTTACTTTTAATTTTTAATAATAATTTTTACACCAGTAGCTATGAAAAAGAAAATTTATTCCTTCTGTGTTTTTACAATAGTCGTCCTGCTTCTTTCAGGTCTTCAGGAAGCAAGTGCCCAGCGTTTCGGGGCACAGGGCGGTATCCTTGGATGGGCAGATGACAATCATTACCTTGAAAGAACCACCGGTGATGATGGTGAGCAGCTTGTTATGAGTGTTCATATAAGAACAGGGAAGAAAAAGGTTTACGATGACTATGTAAATTACAGGGAAGAATTTATGAATTCCCTGCCTGAAGGTTTTACATTGGACTACAGTACTGCTATGAGTCCTGATAACCGTTATATAGTCATGAAGAAAGACAATGACCTGTGGCTTTTTGGTATGGGAGACACTGAAGCCAGGCAACTGACACGGGATGATGATGAAGAAAACAATCCGCGCTTTTCCCCCGACGGGAAAAAGATTGCCTTTACCAGGAATAGGGAGCTTTATGTATATGACCTGCTAAGCAAGGAGGAGAAAAGGCTTACTTTTGATGCCGGACATAAAGTATACAACGGTTACGCATCATGGGTTTATATGGAGGAAATACTGGGCAGGGGCAGCCGCTATGCAGCCTTCTGGTGGTCACCTGACAGCAGGAAAATAGCTTACCTGCATACCGATGAAACCGAAGTGCCTGAATTTATTATAAACCGTATTGATGAGGAGGACGGTCTCCATGGCACACAGGAAATAACCCCTTATCCAAAGCCCGGGGATCCCAATCCTAAAGTAAAAATGGGAATAGTGGATATTGCCACGGCAGGCACAGTATGGGTAAAGACCGACGATTCTGTTGACCAGTATATTGCATGGCCCGACTGGACCATTGGAAGCACCAGGCTTATGATACAGGTCCTGAATCGCGACCAGAATGATATGAGATTTATACTGGCTGATATTAATACGGGAGACTATAAGGAAATATACCGTGAAACACGTGCTACATGGATTGATTTCTTTACCGATAATTATATCATGAAAGATGGTTCAGGTTTCATTATAAGAAGCTGTAAATCAGATTGGATGAACCTCTATTATTATGACTGGGAAGGTAAGCTGAAATCACAGTTGACAAACTTTGACTGGAGGGTGACGGGAATTATCAGGGTTGATGAAGAACAAGGAGTGGTATATTTTTCAGGGACGGGAGACGAGTCAACGGAGAATCACATTTTCAGGGTTAACCTTGACGGTACCGGGCTTTTAAGGTATACTGAGATTCCCGGATCCCATTCAGCTAATATCTCACCTTCAGGGAAATACCTGATTGATACCTGGTCGAATTTATCAACTCCCACCACAATGCTTGCTTTCGATAACAGGGGAAGAAAGGTAAGGGATATACAGCTTCCCGGTGAAGGAAATGAAGGTAGTGAAAGTGGCCTTCGCTTTGAACTTGTTCGGATTCCGGCAAGCGATGGTTTTATGCTGCCTGCTATAATATCCTTCCCGGCAGATTTTGATGATACTGCCAGATACCCTGTCGTTTTTACTATTTACGGAGGACCTGATGCAGGGGGAGTGCGTAACAGGTATATGGGTGCCAGACCCAGCTGGTACTCTGAAAATGGTATAATCACAATATCTGTCGATCACAGGGCTTCAGGTCATTTTGGAAAGAAGGGACTTGATTATATGCATCGCAACCTGGGTAAATGGGAAATGATTGATTATATAGAAGCCGTGAAGTGGTTGCGTGAAAAACCCTGGGTTGATGCTGGCAGGATGGGTATCACCGGGGGTTCTTACGGAGGTTATACCACCGCAATGGCCCTTACAAGCGGTGCAGATTACTGGACTCACGGCATTGCCAAATATTCAGTCACTGACTGGCGCCTCTATGATAATGTGTATACGGAACGTTTTATGGACACACCCCAGGATAACCCCGAAGGGTATAAGAATGGATCAGTGCTGACCTATGCAGACAAACTGAAGGGCAAACTGTATATTGTTCACGGGATGGCTGACGATAATGTACATATGCAAAATTCAATATGGCTGATTTCAAAGCTGCAGGATGAAGATAAAGTTTTTGACTTTATGATCTATCCCGGCGGCAGGCATGGATGGGGAGGGCCAAAGGGAAGGCACACAACGGAGGAAGATCACCGCCACTGGCTGGAATGGTTTTTTAACGGCGATGAGAAGTGAGAGATGAGGAGGGTATCACTGTTTGCCATACTTCTGCTTATCAATGCTTCCTGTACAGACAAAGACTGGAGGATAGAATTCACTGAACTTGATACCGGTACCACTGCCAGCATAAGGGCTATATATGTTGTAAGTCAGGATGTAGTATGGGCGTCGGGTACCGGTGGGGCCTTCCTTCTTACACTTGACGGTGGCGAGACATGGAAGGCAGATACAGTGCCGGGAGCATCCATGGATGACTTCAGGAGCATGCATGCATGGAATGAAAAGGAAGCAATACTTTTCGGGATAAGCCATCCCGGAAGGGCATATTATACAGACGATGGGGGTGAATCATGGGAAATAGTCTATGAAAATAATACAGAAGGAATTTTCTTTGACTCTGCTGTTTTCGCTGATGAGAGTAAGGGGCTGGCACTCAGCGATCCCCTCGATAGCACATTCTTTGTAATAAGGACCACTGACAGGGGAAGGACATGGCATGAGATAAAAAACATGTCGGTACTCGCAGAGGGGGAATATAATTTTGCCGCATCAAACACCTGCATCGATTACCATCCGGGGGGAGATATATGGATCATTACAGGAGGCACAGAGGCAAGAGTGTTTATATCAAATGATCATGGCAAAGAATGGACAGCCGTTGAAACGGGACTCGTACACGGGAATCCGTCATCAGGTAATTTTTCGGTTTCTTTTTTTGATGACCGAAACGGTATAGTCGTAGGCGGAACATATGACAGGCCTGAATTGAATGATAAAATTGCCGCATTTTCATCCGATGGCGGTTATAGCTGGAATTTATCCGAAGTTATGCCCCGTGAATACCGGTCGTGCGTAATATGGTTGCACGATGGTAAACAAACGATAGCTTTTTCAATCGGTAAAACAGGCTGTGACTATTCGCTTGATAGGGGGCGTACATGGATTAGCGGCACAGATGTAAAGGATTATTATACAGCAAGGGCTCTTAAGGGAACCATGTCAGGATTTGCAGCCGGTGCTGATGGGAAGCTGGCTAAATTTACAGTCGGGAGAGTTGAATAGGCTTAAACATAATTCATAAATCATAATTCATAATTAATGAACAGGAAGCTGGCAGCTATCAGAAGCAAGATGAATAACAGTGGTATAGATGCTTACATCATACCAATCACCGATCCTCACCTAGGTGAATACGTCCCTGATCACTGGCGGATAATAAGGTGGCTTACCGGATTTACTGGTTCAGCGGCTAATGTCGTCATAACCGATAGTTTTGCCGGACTCTGGACCGATTCGAGGTATTTCATACAGGCCAAAAACCAGCTTGAAGACTCTGGTTTTGAACTGGTAAAATTGAAAATACCGCATACCCCGGAATATATTGACTGGCTGGCAGCCAATCTTGAAAGGGGAAGCCTTGTGGCAACTGACGGGAGGATAATGCCTGCAGGTATGGTAAGAATGATTGAGAAGGCCTTTGCAAGGAAAAGAATAAAGCTGGATACAGGCTGTGATCTTATTTCCGGTATCTGGAAGGACAGGGATCCTATGCCAAAGGATGAGGCTTTTGAACATTCACTACGCTATGCGGGAAAAAGCAGGAAGGAAAAAATAGCTGCTGTAAGGAAAGAAATGAAGGAAATGGGAGCTGACTATCACCTTTTAACTTCACTTGACGACATTGCCTGGCTTTTTAACATCAGGGGAGGGGATGTAAAGTTCAGCCCGCTTTTTACATCATTCGCAATTATCAGTCAGCTTGATATAATATTATTTGCCGGCCTTGAAAAAATACCTACCGGCCTCCGGAAGAGCCTTGAAAATGACGGGCTTAGCCTCATGGCCTATGACATGGTGGATCATGAACTGAAAAGGCTCGAAGAAGGAAAAAGTATAATAATCACCCCCGGTACCACATCAGCATCATTGTTCAGGGCAATTCCCGCTGATGTGGATATTATTGAGGAAATAAGCATCCCCACACGGATGAAGGCTGTTAAGAACGAGGTGGAAATAGATAATATACGCCAGGTTATGATCAAGGACGGACTGGCATTGACCAGGTTCTTTTACTGGCTTGAACATTCCATCGGAAAGGTAAAGATAAGCGAAATAAGTGCTGCGGATAAGCTGCTCGAATACAGGATGCAGCAGGCCGATTGCGAGGGACCGAGTTTTGCCACCATTGCGGCATATAATGAACATGGAGCCCTGCCTCACTATGGTGCCACAACTGAAACGGATGTTGAACTTAAACCTGAGGGTATATTCCTGGTGGACAGCGGAGGGCAATATTACGGAGGAACAACTGATGTTACAAGGACTGTGTGCCTTGGAAGCCCCTCTGAGCAGCAAAAGACCGATTTTACACTGGCTCTGAAAGGGACTATAAACCTAGCAATGGCAAAATTTCCACTTGGCACGAAGGGTTACCAGATTGAAATTCTTGCCCGCAAGGCATTGTGGGACCATGGTATGAATTACGGACATGGTACAGGACACGGGGTGGGTTACTTCCTGAATGTGCATGAAGGGCCTCAAACAATTGGCACAGGTGCCAGCGGCGATCTTAAAACTATACTTGAACCCGGAATGCTTACGGCTGATGAACCGGCTATATACAGGGAAGGCGAATATGGTTTCAGAACTGAAAATCTCCTTCTCTGTGTTAAAGACAGGGAAACCGAATATGGCAGCTTCCTGAAATTTGAAACTGTCACACTCTGCTATATTGATACTTCACTCATTGCAAGGGAACTCATGACAGAAGCCGAGATCAGATGGTTGAATGAATACCATGATCTAGTTTACAATATTCTCAGCCAGAGGTTACCGGAAGAGATAAAGCAATGGCTGAAGCTTAAAACAGGTGCCTTATAAGAAACTCCACTGTTGCCCTGTTCACGGCCACCTGGTTCCTGTATACCATGAAATGATGGGTATCATCCACAAGAGTCATGGTCTCAAATGGAGCATCAAGCTTTCTGAGCCTCTGAATAAGATCGGTTGACTGCTTATAATCCACATTCCTGTCATCGTCAGCATGTATTATCAGACCGGGAGATTTCCATCCTTCAACATCTGCTACAGGTGATGATCTCCATGCCAGCTCAAGGGCATAATCAGCATCAGGCACCTTTTCGTAGCCACCGCTGCCGGAGTATGATGAACTGCCCCTTGATGTCCAGTCATGGACACCTGATATGTCCACGCCTGCAGCAAAGAGGTCAGAGTTACGGCTTAGTGCCATAGCGGTGAGATAGCCTCCGTATGATCCGCCATATATCCCTATCCTGCCGGCATCAATAAAATCCCGGGATGCCAGCCAACTGTGGGCAGCAAGTACATCCTGGTATTCTGAGGCGCCCCTTCTCCCTCCGTCAGCCGGCTTATGGAATTCATAGCCATAGCCTATACCCAGCCGGAAGTTAACAGATAATACTACGAAGCCCTTTGATGCCAGATATTGATTCACTGCATATGCATTAGAATAATAAGATGAATAATGCCATCCCAGCAACATCTGCCTTGGCGGGCCGCCATGCACAAAGATAACAGCAGGTTTCTTCCCCTTGATTCTTTCATTGTTGAAAACCGTGCCGTGAATGTTTGTCCCGTCAGCAGCCCTGAAAACAACCTGGAAGGGCTTCACGAGTTTCGATACGGGGTAATCGTCGGGGATAAGATAAGAAGCCAGCATCTGTCGCATGCCATCTTCTATTCCCATCACTTCAACCAGGGGTGGCCTTACAGGGCCGGCCGAAATATACACAATATGTTTGCCGTCTCCTGTCATGAAGGGTGTCCATTCATTTCCTTCACCTGGAGTAATAACTTCCATATCCTGCTTGCCTACCGACACTTTTACTATATGCCTGCGGTCAATATCATGTTCATCGGGGCCTGTGTTACCTGTAAAAAGTAAATGCCGGCCGTCAGCACTCATTGATATATATTCAGCCATAAACTCACCCGGTGTGAGGAGGAGCAGGTTTTTACCCTGTGGATCCACCGAGTACAGGTGGGGCCATCCGTCATGGTATGAAAGGAAGACAATCCTGTCCTTTCCCCAGTGCAGGTTAGTTCCTCCCTGTGTTGACGGAAGTGATCCCATCATCGTATTTGGAGATTCCCATACAGGATAAGAACTGGAACCATCTATCCCGGCTACCATTACCTTCCATGGTCCTGGAACCAGGGCCAGTGCTGAATCAGGTGCACCACCACTTCCGGCTGTGCGTATAAAGGCTATATGAGTGCCCTCAGGTGACCATACCGGTGAGCTGTCGTGATCATAGCCCGGGTCAATCCATTTTACCGGCTCACCGGGTCCCATGTAAATACCTATGAAGGAATGATCTCCACGTGATGATCTGAAAGCCAGCTTATCACCAGCAGGCGACCAAACAGGCGATGAATTATTTCCCCTTAGACTGAATAACCTTGAGGGCTCGTCCGAACCATCAATGGGCACAGTCCATACCTGGCCTCCACGGGTGAATGCAATCATATCGCTACGGGGAGAGATACGAGGATTGAGTCCTTCAGCCAGCATCACCGGTTCACCACCCTCGAAGGGGACTGACCAGATGCCCACTTCCGGGGGCTCGGGATGGGATAATGCATTCACAGGCTCTTCATCACGCCAGTTTGAACCGAAATCACCGCCCCTGATAAATACACACCATTCCCCGTCAGGCGATAATGACACTGAAGAGAGGGCCTGACCGTCATCATCAGGATAGTTAGTCAGCTTCCGTGCCTCAAAAGAGGGCCCTTCGGCCACATAAATATTACGTATGCCTTCCTTGTTGACAGTCCAGGCGATCCTGGATCCGGTGGATGACACGGTAAGATCGGCAGGAAAAGGATAGGACATCACCTGTTCAAGGGTGAAATCATTTGCCTGGGCGAAGACATCAGATCCCTGCTGTGGCAGTATTAGTAAGACAATAGCCGGGATAAGAAAGATCCTCCCGGACGGTACAGTGAAAAAAAGTTTAAGATAATTCATGGATTTGTGCATTTTATCTGTCTTTTTATTTTAAGAATCGAAAGTATTCGGAAATAAAAATAAGCAAACGAAATAATACTTCTTATTTTTACAGTCTTAAAAATCATAAAAACAAAACAATGCAACGACTGATTATAATCTTTTTTACCGGCATATTGCTGTCATCGTGTGCTGAAAGCTACATGAGTCTTGAAGAAAGACTGGGCAGCCTTGAAGCTGAAAAAATCGATACGATAAGTGCCGATACCTCCGTTTTTAAGAAAGCTTTTGAAATTCACCTCTTACAACCTGTTGACCATAATGATCCTGAAGGAGAAAAATTCAGTCAGAGGATCTATTTGTCATATGCAGGAGCAGACAGGCCGGTTGTACTTGTAACAGGAGGATATGGTGCCGGAAGGAACTATACCACTGAACTGGCTGACTACCTTGACTGTAACCAGATAATAGCTGAGCATCGCTATTTCGGGGAGTCCATGCCTGAAAATGCCGGGTGGGAATACCTTAATACTTACCAGGCAGCATCCGATCATCACAGGATAATTGAATTATTCAGCGAAATGTTCAGTGGCGAATGGATTACTACCGGTATAAGTAAAGGCGGCCAGACTGTTATGTATCATAGCTATTATTATCCTGATGATGCTGATATAAGGATACCCTATGTGGCACCACTTAATTTCGGCCCTGAGGATCCCCGCATTTATACCTTCCTTGACACTGTGGGTTCTGAGTATTGCAGGGACAGGGTACTTGCAGCCCAGAAACATATACTTGAAAACAGGGATATTTATTATCCCATGATGCTGGAAAAGGCAGCAGAGAATGCTTTAACATTCACCAGGGTGGGAGGCCCCGGAGCAGCCTTTGAATATGCCGTTCTCGAATATGATTTTGCTTACTGGCAATGGGGTAATACCTCATGTGATGAAATACTTATTGATGCCGATCCGGAGGACGTTTTTAATCAGTTTTTCGGTATTAGTGATATTTCGTATTTTTCTGACCAGGGAATAGAAGGACTTGAGCCATTTTTTTACCAGGCTTTAACCGAAATAGGCTATTATGGCTATCGTTTTGATCTTTTTGAAGACCAGCTTGAGTATGTTTCTGATTCCGGTCTGCCTGATTTCAGCTTTTCTGCACCACAGGGTGTTAAGCTGGATTATGATTATGAGCTGATGGAGAAGGTTGACGAGTATGTTCGTGATGCAGACAATTTTATATTCATTTATGGTATGCAGGATACCTGGTCTTCAACGGGTGTCCAGCTAAGCGGACGCTCTAACTCACTCAAAGTTATGAAGGAAGGAGGGGATCACCGTACAAGGATAGCTAACCTGCCTGAGGAGCAGCAGGAACTGGTGCTGACAACGCTTAAGCGATGGCTGGCAGAATAGATACATGAATGGACAGACGGGCCATAAGCAGCGAGCAACGAGCAAACCATTTCTCGTCTCATCTCTTGATAAGCGGAAACTCCGTTATCCTCAGCTTTGCACTGCCATAGGGTATCAGTTCCAGTTCAACTGCTTCACCATCAGTTATTACCGGGCCGGGTGGCGGATCCGTTGCAGAGTTATCCTTTAAGCCCCAGCCGGGTAGTTTTATGCCCATGACCTTAAGTACTACGGGTGCTTCTTCAGTCCATTCTATATTTTGTTCATCCTCATTAGACCACAGCATGTCTCCCTTATCGGCAAAGGGGTAAGGTCCGATGGGATGTTTTTCAATACTGATGCTCCCGGCCGGATTTTCCTCATCAATCAGCAAGCCATAGTTCCAGTCTGTGGTCGGACTTATCTGCCAGTCTGTTGCACCCATATAATCATATTTGCTGTAACTCATCTCAGTTTCAGAATATTCCTTTCCTATCCTGAGGGAATAATACAGCGGACCTCTCAATATTGAAATTGAATTATTGTACCTTCTCTCGGTTCTTATATTAAATGGTATAATGAGTGATACACTGTCACCGTCATTCCACTTGTTCAGTATTTTCACTGTTTCCCCGGCTTTGGCGCTTAAGGTGCCTCCTTTATGGCTAACAGTGCATTCCTCACTCCATTCGGGTATCCGGAGGTAGAGCGGAAACTCAATCCTGCTACCGGTATTTATTATGAAGATTATTTTTCCTTCAAAGGGATAATCTGTTTCCTCGCTTATCTTGACCTGCAGGCCATTCCCGACCATCGCTCTGACCACAGACGGGCCGTATATGCATGCTATAAGACCCCCGTCATGAGTAGCCATCCACATATGTTCCACCATCTTTGGCCAGCCCTGGTGCATATTGGCAAGGCAGCAGGGATAATTGGGCATAAGTCCGTAAATATTTGATTCATCCCTGTTGGTACTCCAGTTTCTTTTGGCGACACTTACGAGCACCTGGTTTGACTGCTGGTCGTACTGGTGTGTCCAACCATCGGCTGTCATTGTACCGGGCAGGGCATTATAAGCCAGGGCTTCAAGCCTGTCGGCCAGTGAAATATCACCAAAAATACCAAAGAGTTTCTCAAGGGAGTACATATACTCCACCA
Organism: Bacteroidales bacterium; assembly: GCA_032260385.1. Taxonomy (GTDB): domain Bacteria; phylum Bacteroidota; class Bacteroidia; order Bacteroidales; family VadinHA17; genus UBA9300. The sequence goes on from JAVVEL010000010.1 coordinate 83,021, forward strand.
CGGCACACAGCTCGGTGCCCTGGGCCGGGCTTTTACCCGACAGATGCTCATCACCGGAGAATTTTCCTCCGGCCTGGCCGTGGTGTACAGCATAGTTTTTTATGCCGGTGAATGCGGCATCCTTAAACCTGTTATCCCCTGACTGCTGGTACCATAAACCGGGATATTTAATGGCCATCGCATTGTTTACCACATGGGCGGTCAGACCCTCTGCCTGCCAGTTATGTGGAATTCGTCCCTGTGAAACAGCATTTGAATCCCATGGAAATGTATAATAGTACTCAGTCCAGTCGAAACTGTTCTGCTGTATTGACTCAATAGTTTCCAGTATCCAGGGTTCTTTCAATCTCCTGTAAAGCCAGTAAGCAACAACGGCATGTTCCATTGCCCTTACCCCCCTCCATTCGTTGTCAGGCCAGTCGGGCTCATTCTCATACAGGTATCTGAAATAGCCCGTAAGCACATCCAGGACTTTCTGGTTACCCGTTGCCTCGTAAGCTTCCATCAATACTTTTGAAGCTACTGCCAGCGGCCACCTGTCGCTTAATGTTTCCGGACCGAACCATCCGTCAGGCCTGGAGCTGTTTAATATATAGTCCATCCATTCCCCAACCTTCAGCTTCAGCCTCTTATCATCAAGAATATATGCCAGGGGCACCAGCCCGTCAAGGTAATAGGGTCCACGTTCCCATGATTCACCTCCTTTGCCCTTCCATCCCGACAACACAAGATCTTCCCAGAACTCATCGAGATGACCGGTAAGACCGTCGGCCTGTGTCTCCAGTTGATCCCTGAGCCAGCCTTCAGCTTTTATGCTCCCCAGGGGCAGTTTAATATATGCTTCCTGAAACAGGGGTTTAGGGTTTACGGGGTAAAGAGGCCTGTCCGGCTCTTTATTGCACCCGGCAAGTGCAAAGAATATCATTACGGCGCTGAGCAAAAGTGCATTTTTCATTTTACGGGCAATTTTTTTGTAAGGTAAAATTATATAAAAGTTGATAAAGTTAGAGTTGATAATGTTAAATGCAGGATGGTGCTTCTCTACTATTCACGTATTATACGCTGCTGTGACCTCCAACTGTATCATAAGAAACCTTTTGGCGAGGTAAATGCATGAAAATGTAAGCCTAAATCCCTGACAAACCGATAAATTCTGAGCCTGGGATTTTTTTTGTTGTAAAATTATAATACATTTGATAATATATTTCTAACCTAAAACTTAACCTGATTAATTCACAAACTCAATTTTCAAGTAAAAATACATCATTAATTTTTTCAAAATAGGATTTATTATCCAAGAACACACAATATTTCCGGATTGACCATCATTACTATAAATAATTGAGCATAATTCTCCCACCCCGGTAACCTTTGTATTACCATACCACTATCAATTTCCTGCATGTAAAAGAACGTTTTGGCGTGATTGTCAGTGGTTTAAATTCTAAGAGTTTCAAAGATACACAGGCATTTCTCAAATTCCCATCTACTGTAAAACTGCACAGGCAACTCAATTTTCACTTTGGACTTCATTATTTTCACTTTTGCAGCGACCTTTAAGACTTTAA
>JAVVEL010000011.1:0-82503 GCA_032260385.1 Bacteroidales bacterium
CGGGGAACTCAGCTCCTACCAGGCTTGACAGACCGTTGAAGCTGTTCTCCACACTGGCTATGCCACAATCATCATCAGTCAGGACAGGATCAAGGCTAGTGCCGGGGACAGTATAGAAACATTCACCGGGATCCGCATTATAACTTGCTTCAGGCGATGCGCAGGTAATAACAGGATCCTGGTTATCAATGACCTCTATATCATACTGGCAATTATTAGTGCGCCCATTCACATCCGTTATAGTCCATATGACCGGCGTTATACCAACAGGGAACTGTGCGCCATTTAGAGTCGAACTCCCGTTAAAATCATTTAACACGCTGGCAACGCTACAGTTATCATCAGCCAGGACAGGATCAAGACCGTTGTCAGGTACGGTAAAGTAACATTCACCTTCATTGGTGCTGTAACTTGCTGCCGGGCTTGCACATATTATTTCAGGATCTTCATCATCATTAACAGTTACAGTGAATGTACACTCAACAGGGCCGTTGCCTCCTGCATCAGTAAACCGGTATGTTACCGTGGTTTCACCTATGGGAAAAGTTGAGCCGCTGGCCGGTCCTTCTGTTCGTGTACCGGATAAGCCAGTGCCATCACAGTTATCCTCAAAAACAGGTACCGCATAGTTAACCATTGCATTACAGGCGCCTGGATCATTTGATACTACTATATCTCCCGGACATGATGTTACAACAGGGTCCTCAAGATCACCAACAGTAACAGTGAAAGAACTCTGGCCATAGTTACCCAGCCCGTCGTATACTCTCCATGTAATAGTGGTTATCCCTGTTGTAAGGATGACTCCCTGCAATGATCCTGAAGATGTCTCTGCAATAATTGTTGCCCCTGATAATTGATAGGTGGTATCTACCAGGACGCAGTTATCAATGGCAGACACCAGGTCAAATTCAGTTCCTGCCACCTGGTAGTTACAATCGTAATTGGTAGAAACAGACTGATCTTCGGGGCTTTTCACATCAGGATCACTATCATCATCTTTAATACTGATGTTAACAATATCAGAAGCGTAACAACCTGTTTCATCGCTTACATATACTGTATAGATGGTATTACTGTTAACGGTGGTTACAGGATTTGCTGAAGCAGGATCATCCAGTCCTGTAGCAGGAGTCCATAAATAAGTAACGTTACCGGTCCACCCTGTTGCGGTTGGCTCACCACCCAGTGATATTGTCTCGCCTGCGCATATTAAACGGTCAGCACCGGCATCAACGGTAATATCAGAACATGAAGGGTCGTGAACACATATATCAAATGAGCCAGCTTCATTTATGTAACCCCAGAATCGTATCCATAATGTGTCTCCCGGCACCTGGCCGTTAAGACTTAAATATGGCATTCCACCCGGTCCCTTGAAATCATCATCACAGGCAATTAAAGTGAGTGATGAGCAAACACCACGGTAAACAGCCATCACCCCATCATCCAGGCCACCGATATCGATTCCCTCAATGGTTACCTCCCCCGATGCAGGGACAATAAACTTGAACCAGAGGTCATGGCTTTGCCACATTGAAGGATCTGTCCTGTATGAATCCCTGCCTATACCTGCACAGTAATCAGGATCAGGCACACTTGTGGTTGCTGTAGCATAGGTATTGTCAAAGGTGGAGGGTATACATGTCCTGTTAACAGGCAGCAAGACAGCATCACAGGATTCATCGGGTATAGGAGGAAAATCCGTGACACATATGCCGAACCTGCCTGTTTCACCGTCATATCCCCAGAACTGAACCCATATCTTGTCACCGGGATTACCCGATACAAGGAAGGTTTCCATACCAGGTCCGGTATCAACACAGTCTATATAAGTGAGGTCGTTACAATCGGTACCTGAATAAAAGGCCATTGCGCCGTCAACCAGGGTGGATTCAATGCCCTCCACTTTAACCTGGCCTGAAGATGGTATTGTAAACCTGAACCACACATCAGAATCAGTACCACTGTTCCAGAAACATCCGGGATTCTGGGAACCGGATGTTGCAGGCTCATTGGTGGCATAGATGGTATTTTCACCACACTGGTTCTCAACTACAAGTGAAATTGCTCCGCATGGATCGTCGTTTGGTATTTCCAGGGAGCCAAACTGGCAAAATGTGGACGGGGAATTCTGGTTAGCGTATTCTGTTTGTATCCAGCCATTGCTTCTGGCAACCTTTTGAACACGCACCTCATCAATAAGACCGTCAAAATATTTTATGATAGTACCATACTGCTGGCTTATACCTGCACCTATCAGAGCATTTTTCTGGGAAGTCCCTGAAAGGTTGTATCCCGCACGTATGGTAGTTACATCTTCCGGACCACCGTTGTCATGGTAAATATAAATCCTGTTGCCTTCCCTCTTGCCAACAACATAATGCCATTGCCCGTTATTTGTCAGGCCACTTGAAGAAATAGCCTGGTACTTGTCATCATTATCATCCGTGGTCAGAACAGCTGTCCCGGCACTGCCTGTTTCCGAGGAAGCCAGGACATATCTTATACCGCCCTGATCATCGCCCCCGTTACTGAAAATATTATTCTGAAAGTTATCAGTGGTATTTATCCATGCTGAAACAGTCCAGTCGCTGGTACTGAAATTAAATTCAGAAGGGTTCCCCAGATCAATATAATGTGAAGAGCCGTTAAACTCCCTGGCATCTGCTATTTTACCGGTACCATTAAAGGACCCGTTATTGGTACCGTCATTACCGCTCGAAGTTGCATCCTCCAGACCATCATGAAGATGGTAAACGGATACATAATCCTCGCTCCAGGTACTTTCTGCAGACAAATCGGAGTCAAGCCAGATACTTCCGAAATAGATATAAAATTCATAATTGGATCCGGGTGATAGTTCCGGAATACGAACCCATGCCACCAGTTCTCCAGTTGCGTTATCATAACTTTCAATCTGATGATCAAGTATTGAAATATGATCTTCTGAAAAGACTATATCCCAGCCATTGGCATTTGCTACATAGCCACCGTTTGCATAATCCCTCAGTTCGGGCATGGTAGTATTAACCAGGACCGGGAAGTCCAGATGCGAAGTAATGCCTGATATCTCGGATGAAAGTATGGTTATCTTAATCCTGTTGTTATAACCTGTCAGCCATTGTCCATAGACTGAGGACGGAAGAGTTATAAAGAATAAAGCACTGATAACCAGCTTACAAAACAAACCATGTATTTTGATTTTCAAAGCAGATTCAGGTGGCTTATATTTAGTTAAGTCAGTCAAGCTATCTTAAATACATATTTGCCCGGTCCATAACTTAAGTTCAAACCGGAACAATTTAAGTTTTATACGCAGGTTCATCTCCTTTGTTGTATGAATCCCCTATATATTTTATATTTATTGACTAAATATCTGCTATTTAGGTTGCATCAGGCCTATTTATTCCTGAAGCGACTAAAGATATAAGAAAATTTTTATGAAAACAGCGCAGTATGAGCCATTGAGATTTAAAAAAGTGGAATGTTATCAACAATATTGATAAAAGCCTGTCTTGTTATGTTTCTCCGGGTGTTTTTCCTTACTATATTATAAGCATGGCATCACCATAGGTGCCAAAACGGTATTTCTCCTTAACGGCTTCGTCATAGGCCTCAAATACAAGGTTATAGCCGCCAAAAGCGGCCACCATCATAAGCAGTGTTGAGTATGGCAGATGGAAATTGCTCACCATCATGTCGGGAACACTGAATTCATAGGGAGGAAAAATAAACTTATTGGTCCAGCCGTCAAAGGGCTTAAGGTAACCGTCGGTGGAAACTGAGCTTTCCAGAGTACGTACCACAGTTGTACCCACGGCACAAATTTTATTCCTCCTCCTTTTTGCTTCATTAACCTGGTCGGCAGCTTCCTCGGAAATTATAATCCTCTCCGAATCCATCTTATGCTTTGTCAGGTCTTCCACGTCAACACTCCTGAAATTTCCCAGACCCACATGCAGTGTGATCTCGCTGAAATGCACACCAAGGATCTCAAAACGTTTGAGAAGCTCCCTGCTGAAATGCAAACCTGCCGTAGGAGCAGCCACTGCTCCCTCGTGCTTGGCAAAGATAGTCTGGTACCTTTCATTGTCTTCAGGTTCAACAGGTCTCTCGATAAACTTTGGAAGAGGCGTTTCGCCCAGGCTGTAAAGAGTGTTCTTAAACTCTTCGTAGGAACCGTCGTAGAGAAAACGCAGGGTTCTTCCCCTTGAGGTAGTATTATCAATAACTTCAGCCACCAGCATGTCATCTTCACCAAAATACAGCTTGTTACCAATCCTTATCTTCCTGGCCGGATCAACCAGCACATCCCACAGTCGCTGTTCGCGATTAAGCTCGCGAAGAAGAAAAACTTCAATCTCCGCTCCCGTCTTTTCCTTATTTCCAAACAGACGTGCCGGGAAAACCTTTGTATTATTGAAAACAAGCAGATCATCCTCCCTGAAATATTCAATAAGCTCATTGAAAACCCTGTGCTTTATCTTACCCGTCTTCCTGTCAACAACCATCAGTCTTGACTCATCCCTGTTTTTTGACGGGTACAATGCTATTAATTCCTGCGGTAACCTGTACTTGAATTGAGATAACTTCATTTTATATGTATTTCTTAAAACATCCAACTTTATACGTATTAATTTCTGTTTTGTTTCAAATGGAATAATATTTTATTAAAAAAAATAGTAATTATTGTCAGGGCTCATAAAAAGAACTTAAAAGGTGTTCAAAATCATTGATCTGCATTGCATCCTCAAGTTTATATTCACCTATTGAAGTTCTCTTCAGTGCAGAGAGGTAGGCCCCACTGTCAAGAATCCTGCCCAGGTCCCTGGCAAAAGCACGGACATAGGTTCCCTTACTGCAAAGTATTCTTACTCTAACAATGGGAAGCTCAAAACTTAAAAGTTCAAGCTCATGAAAGATCACTTTTTTTGCTTCCATCTCAATATCTATTCCCTTACGCGCATAATCATAAGCTCTTTTCCCCTTTATATTCTTTGCTGAATAAACCGGAGGCACCTGGTTATATTCACCTTCGAAATGTGCAAGTGCTTTCAGCACCAGCTCACGAGTGATATGCCCGGTTTCATATTTCCCATCAATCTCAGTTTCAAGGTCAAAGGAAGGTGTGGTTTCGCCCAGGCGCAGATCGGCTATATATTCCTTGCTGCTCTCCTGCAGGGCACTTATCTGTCGCGTATATTTACCCGTACAGATTATCATGAGTCCGCTCGCCAGGGGGTCAAGAGTACCGGCATGTCCTACCTTTATCTTTTTATATCCGCAGGCTTTCCTGATAATATTTTTTACTTTTTTAACCAGATCGAAAGAGGTCCAGTACAGTGCTTTGTCAAACAAAAGCAACTGGCCCTCGAGGAAATCTGTATTCTTATCGATCTCCATATTAAGCAAATATAATTGCCAGCAGGCCAATTATTATGCAATATATCCCAAACCAGTATAATTTACCCTTTCTTACCAGGTTTACCATCCATCTGCAGGCAAGATATCCTGTTATAAATGCGGCGATAAATCCTGCTATTATTGCTGCTGATCCTACTGAATTCCCCCCGGAGAAATTTCCCTGGAACAACTTCAGCATGTTTGCTCCAATAACCGGCAATAAAACCATCAGGAAGGAGAAGCGGGCCAGGTTTTCATTTTTATTACCGAGCATCAGTCCCGTCGAAATGGTAGCACCCGAACGGGAAATACCCGGGAGCACTGCGGCAGCCTGTGCCAGACCTATCACAAAGGCATGAAAATAACTTATTTCCTTTCTCCTGTCTTTCATAAATCCTGAACCTATAAGCAAGGCCGCCGTTATAAGCAGCATAAAGCCTACGAAGACAATATTCCCCTCAAAAAAGGCTTCTATTTTCTCCTCAAAAAACAAACCAACAAAAGCCACCGGTATCATTGATACAAGTATTTTCAGTACATAATTTGTTTCCTTGTTCATCCTGAACTTCAATGTTCCCCTTACCAGGTCAAGCACTTCCCCCCGGAAAACCACAAGGGTACTCAATACCGTTGCGCCATGCACTGCAACTGAATAGCTGAAGCTGGAAGCTGCATTTATACCGAAAAGAGCCTTCCCGATTTCCAGGTGGCCGCTCGAGCTTACGGGTAAAAATTCTGTCAATCCCTGGATAATACCAAGGATTATCGCTTCCAATAAATTCATACTTAAAACAGCTTAATGATATTATTCCTTATCCCGTGGCTTCTTCATTATGGCCCATATTTCAAAAACAAAGCCTGCCAGCACAAGCAGAGGGGCAAGGGTTATCCGCCTGAAACTGAAAATAGCATCCGAAAATTCATTCGGGTCTTCACTCCTGCCCCCAAGCATTAGCAAAAAACCTATGACAATAATCCCGAAGCCTATGGCCATCAACCTGTAATTTTCCCTGCTGAGGGCAAAACCGTTTTCTTCCTTTTTTATTTTTTTTGCTGCCATATTAGTAATACAGTTTATCTTCCGATATTCCAAGGTACTTGGTAACTGAGAAAAATGTGGATATTAAGTTTATCAGTATGCCAATTATTATTATTCCTCCAAACAAATATATTATTAATCCGATATCCTGGAGGGTAAACAATAAGTAAAACTCCTTCTCAACAAAAAACAGTATTGCCATCAGTAAAACAATTGCAAAAAGTGCAGCGATTATACCATGCATGATACTGCGAATCAGGAAGGGCTTACGTATGAAAGATCTGGTAGCTCCCACAAGCTGCATAGTCCGGATAATAAAACGTTTTGAATAAACCGATAGCCTTATTGTGTTATTTATTATCGTAAGAGAGATAAATAATAGCAAACCGCTGAATATCAATAGAAAAGCACTTATTTTTCTGACGTTCTCATTTATCAGGTGGAGGAATGACTCCTGGAAATAAACCTCCTTTACCACATCATAATCCATGAGGTAACGTTCTATATTCAGGACGCTGTCGGGATGTGTATAATCGGCAAGAAGGTAAACATCTATTGAGGGAAGTAGTGGATTATATCCCATAAAGGTCAGAAAATCTTCACCCAGGTCTTCTCTCAGATTGTCAGCTGCCTGTTCTTTTGAAATATATTCAGTGCTTTTGACAAAATGCTTTGCATCCAGGTCTTTCTGGAGCATCCTTATATCAGCCTCCTTGGCATCCTCATCAAGCATTACTGAAAAGCTCAGGCTTTCACGAAAATAATCCGACAGTTCGCGGGCATTAATTATTACAAAGCCCAGCAAACCAATAAGGAACAATACCAGAGAAATACTTACTATCTGTGTAAGGTATGAACTCCTCAGTCTTCCTTTGGATATATCTTCCTGATATTTAACCACTGTAAACTATTTGGCAACAAAGATACAATTAATCCAGAACAGTTATCCAGTTAAAAGTATCGGGCAGGTCTCCTTTTTGAATACCTGTAAGCATGTCATATAATTTCATCTGTGTTTTACCCGGTTTACCATCCTTACAATACTCGACAGTCTTGTTTGTGTCTGGATCATATATTTTACCAATAGGGCTTATAACAGCTGCTGTTCCACAGGCACCTGCCTCATCAAATTCAGGAAGTTCATCGATATGGACCTTACGTCTCTCTACCTTCATCCCCATACTCTCAGCCAGTTCAATAAGGCTTTTATTTGTTATTGAAGCCAATATTGAATCCGATTTTGGTGTTACATAGGTGTTCCCTTTTATGGCAAAGAAATTCGCCGGGCCACATTCATCAATGTATTTTTTCTCTTTGGCATCCAGAAAGATCACATTGGCATAACCGGCATCCCTGGCTTTCACTATTGCCCTGAGACTTGCGGCGTAGTTGCCACCAACCTTATAGATACCCGTACCCAGGGGTGCTGCCCTGTCAACATCCCTGCATATCATCATATTAACAGGTTTAACTCCTCCTTTGAAATAAGGTCCTACGGGAGTAACAAAAACCATAAATGTGTATTCCGCAGAGGGCTTAACTCCAACTTCCGGTCCGCTGCCAAAAAGCAGGGGCCTTATGTATAAGGCAGCACCGGAACCATAGGGCGGCACGTATTTCTCATTCATCTTCACCACTTTGAAAATCATTTCCCCGAATAATTCTTCCGGTACTTCACCCATGATGATCCCTTTGGCTGAATTAATCATTCGCTTTGCATTTTCCTTCCACCGGAAAAGTCTTATCTTATTATCTTTGCCCCTGTAAGCCTTCATCCCTTCAAAGGCCTCCTGGCCATAATGAAGGGCCGTAGCTGCAATATGAATGTTAAAGTATTCAGATTCACTTACCTCAGGCTCGCTCCATTTACCATTTTTATAATAAGCACGTACATTATAGTCTGTCTTTATATAGCCGAATGACAGATCTTTCCAGTTTATATTTTCCATAGACCTATATAATTTTTATTTATTAAAATCCAAATGTACTTTTTTAAAAGGTGAGAACAAAAGTGTTATTTAATATATTTAAGATGCTTTTTCAGATTTTCTGCCTGCTCTTCGCCAGTATATGTCCGCAGTAATTTTGCTGTATCTGTGTGGAATTTATGTTTCCTGATCCTTTCCATCTCGGCAGCATACCATGTTTCTTTATCCTTTGATCCTCTTTTTGAGCACTCTTCCAGATAATGCATTTCAACTAACTGGGGATAATCTATATGTCCACAATAGTCAAAAATGGCATCCAGCAGTATTTGAACCTCCTTCTTTTCAGTCTCTTCTGCATAGACACCCCTTATTATGGATTCAGCATGCTCAATGTATTCTTCACTGAAACCATGTTCCGGGGCAAACTCTCTGAGTTTCTTCACCGAATGCTCAGCAGCATCGTTATAATCGATAAGTAAACCCGATTTAACAAAAAGGGCCGCCAGCCTCAGCCCCAGCATCTTATCTTCATCCAGCTTTTCCGCCCTGGCAATCAATTCAGTCTGTGTACAGATATTCTTCACGAATTTAGTATTATTAAAGACAAAATCAGCAGGAACATTTTGATCATACCATTCAAAGTAATAATCCTCAAGGTCCTGTAGCCTGATGGATAGTAGCCTGTGCATGAAAATATTATTTGGTTCAATCTCACCCTTCCCCCGCAATTCAGGCCTTATGCCCTTAATGAAATACATATCCAGGTCACCCTTATACTTGACAGGCATCTTTCCCCTGTATTCACACATGAAGAAATCCTTTACATATTCATATGTTACCCCAGAGATGTTGATCCTGCCCGGCATCCCCGACGATTCCATCCTGCTGGCTGTGTTTACCGTGTCGCCCCATATATCATACGACAGTTTTTTCTGACCCACCACTCCTGCAATCACCGTTCCCGTATGAATACCTATTCTTATATCCCAAAGTTTAACGCCCTTTTCAGTCTGCTTTCTATTAAGCCTGTTCATATACTCCTGCATCTCAAGAGCAGCAAGGACAACTTCAATAGGGTTTGTCCTGTTAGCGTGTGGAATGCCTCCGGCACACATATATGCATCACCTATCGTCTTGATCTTTTCAATATTGAATTTTCCGACTACTGAATCAAAATAAAAAAAGAAATTATCAAGTTCGTCGATAAGGATTTCCGGGTTCACTTCCTCGGCGATCTTCGTAAATCCCTCGATATCCGAAAATAATACGGTCACAAAATTATATTTCTGCTTCGTGGCCTTTCCCTTTGACATAATTTGATCGGCAGTATCCCTGGGTAAAAGGTTAGCGAGCAGGTTGTCTGTTTTTTCCTTTTCACTCATCAACTCTTCGGTCCGTTCCTGTATAATCAATTCAAGGTGGGCCTGTTTTGATTTTTGCCTTGCTATGAGATGTTTATACAGACAGAATAATAAGAGAAAAAAGACGGCTATATATATTAAAGCAGCAACAGGTGTAAGGTAGATAGGTGGTTTGAGCCTGAAGCCGGTTATAAGGTACTCTCTCCCTGAAAGGCCGGGGGTTTTTGTCCTTACATTCAGGGTATAGTTCCCGGGTCTCAGGTTGGTATATTCCTTCACAGGCCGTTCAGACCACGAGCTCCACTTATCATCATTGCCTTCAAGATGAAATGAATACAATGTTGCCTGCATCAGATCAAGACATTCTATCAGCAAATTGTTATGTTTGTTCTCCAGTACGTACAACGAATTAATTTCCTTATCACGACGGATATCATATAATACCGAGTCGTAGTTCAGGATTATCCTGTTTACAAATAATGTGCTGTCCTGAGCGAACAAAACCTCTGTCCGGTTCAAAGCCGGAAGGATTAACAGCATTAATATCAGAGCCCTGTACAATTCAGTAAAATTTGATTTACGGATCAAAAACCTGTGTTCAGTATTACCAAATGTAACATATATAAATTTACTCAAAAAGCTTTTGGCATTTTTAATTATTTTTGAAATCGTCAATTAACTCGTATGGAAATAATAGTTGCATCAAATAATAAACATAAAATCAGAGAGATCAAGGAGGTACTGAAAGGACCTTTCCTACTTATTCCCATGGCTGATGCCGGCATTGTGGAAGACATCCCTGAAAATGAAGCAAGCCTTGAAGCCAATGCCCTGGAGAAAGCAAGGTATGTTCACCGCCTTACCGGCACAAACGTCTTTGCCGACGATACCGGACTCGAGACTGAGGCCCTGGACGGAGCCCCGGGTGTGCATTCCGCAAGGTATGCCGGCGAAAATAAAGACCCTGATGATAATATTACCAGGCTGCTGAGTGAATTAGAGGGACATAGAAACAAAAAGGCCAGGTTCAGGACGGTTATTGCCCTTATATATGAAAACCGGGAATACCTCTTTGAAGGAATAATAAAGGGGAGGATAATAAATGAAAAGAGGGGTAGTGAAGGCTTTGGCTACGATCCTGTTTTCATCCCTGATAATGAGATACTTACCTTTGCAGAAATGCCCTCGGAGAGGAAGAATATGATTTCACACAGGGCTATTGCCATTCGTAAACTCTGTGACTTCCTGAAGGGCAGTTTATGAACAATATCTTAATTAACCATTAGTTATACTTATATGCTAAGGTACCTGACGATACTTCTCTTACTTCTGCTTTACCATCCCGTTTCCGGACAGGGCCCCCTTGGCTCATGGGCTGACCACCTGCCCTATCATTCCGTCCGCTTTGTCTCTGAAGGCGAAAATGAGATTTACGGATCAACGGAATATGCCATAAGCATTTTTAATCCTTCTTACAATGAGGTGAGGAAATTATCAAAAGTAAATGGTTTGTCCGATACCGGTATCAGTACCATTGAATATTCAAAAGAAGAAAAAGGCCTTGTAATTGCCTATGAGTCGGGTAACATTGACATTTACCGGTATGGTGAAATAAGAAATATACCTGACATTATGAACTATTTCATCTCCGGGGACATAAAAATTAACAGGATCAGAACCCGCAACGAATATGCATACCTGGCAAGTAACCATGGAATTATTATAGTTAATATCAAAAAGTACGAGATAAAAGATACATGGAGGCCTTCCGTTGACGGCATCCGGAATGAAGTTTTTGATATAAGCATAAGCGATGATACTGTATATGCGGCCACGGGCAGGGGTTTGTTCAAAGCCCCCGCGGATAACCAGGGTCTTGCCTATTATGGCAACTGGGATCTTATAGGAGGATCAGACGAAAATTCCTATAATTGCCTGGCCTCGGTAAACGGTAATTTATTCTTCAATAAGCAAGGTGCTCTTTCAGGTAATGACTCTGTTTTTTACCTCAGTGAGGGAAGTCTTAACTATGTTCCCGGCTTGCCCGGAACAGTTAACTACAGCTTTGAAACAGGCATTGACAGGCTTATTATAAGTTCAGGATCGGCAATCAGCATACTCGATGCCAGCGCCGGTATTTTGAGTACAATTGATGAATACGGCCGCCAGGCACCGGGGGCCATGGATGCCATTTTCAGCGGTAATGAAATATATGTGGCGGATTATAATCAGGGACTCGTCAGACTGAGGGATGGAGGCAGCTATGAAAACTATATTCCCCAGGGGCCTGTGACAAATAATTCATTTTACCTCCATGCCTCCGGCGGGCAGGTTTGGGTGGCCGGAGGAGGTGTAAATGAAGACTGGAATAATTTATTGACACCTTTTACGCTCTTTAATTTTTCGGACCGTAAGTGGTGGTCAGAGCTAAGGGACGATGCCCGCGATGCCATGAGGGTAGCAGCCGTTCCGGGTGAGCCGGATCATATATTTGTCACAACATGGGGCCATGGAGTATATGAATTTAAAAATAAACAACTGCTTAACCACTGGTCTGAAAACACCTTTGGCAGCTCTGTACCGGGTAAGCCCTTAGTAAGAATATTCGGCCTGGCTGTTGATAAGGATAAAAACCTATGGATCACTCAATCGGGGATTCAAAACAATATCAAGGTATTGACGAATGATAAGAACTGGATCTCTTTACCTTACCACATTGATGCACCCATAGCAGGAGATATCCTGATCACCGAAGCAAACCACAAATGGATCCTGCTGCCCGGAGGCGGTGGCCTGTTTGTCCTTGATGATAATCATACTCCTTCATATTTTGACGATGACAGGTATAAGAAGATGGCCATTAAGGATCAGGACGGAAAGGTATTTTCCAATGTCAGTGCCATTGCCCGGGACCTTGATGGAAATATATGGATCGGTAGCGATCAGGGGCCTGTGGTTTATTATTTCCCTGACCGCGTATTTGAACAGGATATATATGCCACCAGGATAAAGATCCCGAGAAATGATGGCAGCGGCCTGGCAGATTACCTGCTGGCTACTGAAACAATATTGAGTATTTCGGTTGACGGAGGCAACAGGAAGTGGCTGGGCACCAAAAATTCGGGGGCCTATCTTATCTCCGAAAACAGTAATGAGCTTGTTAAGAATTTTAATGTCTCAAACAGCCCCTTGCTATCGGATCATGTAAGCTCAATAGCCACCGATGGAGAAACAGGGGAAGTGTGGTTCGGCACATCCATGGGGATAGTAACACTGAGGGAAACAGGCACTACAGGTTCCTCTGCCATGGATAAGGTGTATGCCTTCCCTAACCCTGTCAGAGAAGATTTTGCCGGCAACATCACCATTACCGGGCTTACAAGAAACTCGCATGTGAAAATTACGGATATATCAGGTAATCTTGTCTACGAAACAAGATCAACGGGAGGAGATGCAAGCTGGGACATGAAAACATATAATGGCAAAAAGGTTTCATCGGGAGTGTACCTGGTCTTCTGTAATAACGAAGACGGGACGGTGAGCACGGTGACCAAGATACTCATTATCAGGTAATCAGGCTTTCTATCCTCTCAATCTGTTTTTGCTTGTTCACTTCCCTCAGGCTGCGTGCAGTACTTGTAAAATATTGATGATTAGATATAAACTTAACCTGGAGCTTGTTCCAGTCGTTCAGGCTGCCTATCTTGTTTTGTGCCTTTAACTCATCATAGAGGGTATTTGAGACAGGAATAAAATCACTGCGGCCGAGGTAATCAAGGTCGGCATCACATATGATTTCTTCGAGCAGGTTTCCGGGTTTGGGTGGCAGACGGGTAGCCATAATAATGTCACATATGGTATTTATCTGTCTCTCACTGTAATTAAACCGGGGCAGCATCTCCCTTGCCATCTGTGCACCATGTAATTCATGATTGTCATAATCGATGATATGACCTGCATCGTGAAAAAGAGCAGCTGTTTTAAGCATCAGTATTTCCTCGTCGCTGCATCCTTCGGCCCATCCCATAAGTTCAACCTCGGTAACTACATCAACAGTATGCTTTACATTATGATAGTAAAGGTAAGGGGGCAGGTCCTTTTCAAGTTTATCAAGTATTATTTCCTGTATATCGGTAAACTGAATAAGCCCAAACTTTATATTAAAAGCCTCGTTGGGTGTGATCCCATCCCCGTTAACAGAGAAGCGGGGTCTCAGTCCCATTACCTGGTAAATATCAAGGTCTCCCTTGTACTTAACCGGCAATTTACCGTAATATTCACACTGGAAAAACTCCCTGACAAGTTCATATGTCATAACAGAAATCAGGATCCTTCTCTTCTCTGACACTCCTTCCACCCGGCTTGCCGTATTTACGGTATCGCCCTTCAAATCATATGACACTTTCTTCTTCCCCGTAATATTTGCTGTTACAGGGCCTGTGTGTATCCCTATTTTTACACCCCAGACCTGGCCGTTCTCCCTTTGTCTTTTTTTCTCGTGCTCATTTAAAAAGTCTTGCATCTCCAGGGCGGCCATAACAACATCTACGGGATTGGTTATATTCTTTACCGGAATGCCTCCCGCACACATATATGTGTCGCCAATTGTTTTAATCTTTTTAAGTTTATACCTGGCTGCAATCTGATCGAAGTTATAGAGTATGCCGTCGAGCTCATCCATGAGATCGGCCGGGTCGGTATCGGTCATAACCTTTGAAAACCCGTACATGTCGGCAAAGAGAATGGTTGCCATCTTGAACTTCAATAAGCGCTGGTCGGCCAGTGAAGGACTCACCTTTTTCAGGTCTGCCGGAGCTACCCTGTCAAGCAAAGCTTTCTGCTTCTCATTCTCCTCAAGCAGCTTTTCATTTTCTTTGAGCAGGTCTTTTATCCTTTCCTCAAATGCCTGGTTCTGCTTTGCCAGCCCGGCTATCCTCTTAATTAATTGCTCCTGTGATTCGGTGTTCATAATTTCTCCAATGAGTTTTAAATATACAAAAGAGAATTATTATTTCTTAAAATTAAATTTTTTAGACCTGCCCAAAGGCATATTTTGTATTTTTGAACAAAGAGTCAGGGACCATGCTGGAAAAAACAGAAGGCATAGTATTACATACCATCAAGCATTCCGATTCGGGTATTATTTCTCATGTTTTCACTAAGAAATATGGGAGGCTAAGCTTTATGGTAAAGGGTATGGGTAACAAAAAAGCTACTACACGAAGGGCATATTTCCAGGCCCTGCAATCATTGAATATAGAGTTCTATTACCGGGAAAAAAGAGATTTGCATATTATAAAGGAAGCCACCCCCTCATTTAATTATGCAAGCCTCAGTACCGATATCAGAAAAAATAGTATGATAATGTTCCTGGGAGAAGTCCTGTACAAGGCTCTCCGTCCTTCCGGACCTGACGTACATCTGTATGATTACCTCATCGATTCACTTGACTATCTGGATAATGATAAAAGCCTGACCCCAAATTTTCACATTGGATTTTTAATAGGGTTAACAAAATACCTTGGCATCGCACCTTCAAACAATTACTCCGGCAGCCTTCCATATTTTGATATGCAAAACGGTATTTATACCTCCGACCCACCCCTGCATGGATTTTATATGGGAAAAGAGTATTCCTCCCTGCTTAACCTTTTCCTGGGATCAAGCATTTCAGAATGTAAGGGAATTACACTCTCGGGAAACACAAGAAGAGAATTCCTGAATGACATTCTCGGATTTTATTCCCTGCATATACCCGGTTTTAAAAATATAAATTCTCTCAGGGTCTATTCCGAAATTTTCAGCGGCATCAGGTGAGTGATGCAAGCCCTAATTTATATTTTCACTATATTAGCATTACCCTAACGACAAAATATGGCACTAATACCATCAATTATTAACTGGCTGAATACCAAGAGGATGATCTCTATTGACCTCTTCAAGACCTATCCTTATGAGGTGCAATTTGAGACCTTCGTTAACCTGATTAATACGGCAGAAAATACAACATGGGGGCAGAAATATAACTATAAAAATATCGAATCGGTAAAGCAATACCAGGGAAGCGTACCCGTTGGCACCTACACAGAACTGGAACCTTACATAGAAAGGTTAAGGACGGGAGAGAAAGATCTCCTGTGGCCGGGAGATATTAAGTGGTTTGCCAAATCATCAGGCACCACTGATTCAAAGAGCAAGTTTATCCCGGTATCCAGGGAAGCCCTCGAATATTGCCACTTCAGGGGAGGAAAAGACATACTGGCCCTTTATTCAAAAAATAAGCCCGACACTAAAATATTTGCCGGCAGGGGGCTGGCCCTTGGCGGCAGTCACAGGATAAACAATTTCAGTAACGATTCCCTCTATGGTGATCTATCAGCAATCCTCATCGAAAACCTTCCCCTCTGGGCCGAGCTAATGAAATCGCCCCGCGCTAAAATTGCCCTCATTGAAGATTTCGAGGAGAAAATGCACAAGATAACACGCAGGACCGTGAGCCAGAATATCAGGTACCTGGCAGGAGTTCCTTCATGGTTCCTTGTCCTTATTAAATATATCCTTGACCAGACCGGTGCAGATAACCTGCTTGAGGTATGGCCCGACCTTGAGCTTTTCTGCCATGGAGGAGTGAGCTTCAAACCATACAGGGAACAGTATAAAAAAATCATCCCCTCGGATAAGATGAATTACATGGAATCCTATAATGCCTCTGAAGGCTATTTCGGAATACAGGATGATCTGGGTAGTGATGACATGCTCCTGATGCTTGATTACGGGATCTTCTATGAATTCGTCAGGATTGGGGATATAAACTCTGAATTCCCTGAAGCATACACTGTTGCGGATGTTGAAAAAGGAGTTAATTATGCAATTGTAATATCTACGAATGCAGGGCTGTGGCGTTATATGATAGGTGATACAATTATGTTTACCAGCCTCTTTCCTCATAAATTCAGGATAACCGGTCGCACCAGGCATTTTATCAATGCTTTCGGGGAAGAATTGATAATAGAAAACGCCGAAAAGGCCCTTGAAATTGCTTCTTCAAAAACAGGAGCACTCATAACTGACTATACCGCAGGACCCTATTTTATGAGCACCACTGCCAAGGGTCATCACGAATGGATCATCGAGTTTGAAACAGAACCCGAAGACCTTGAATTCTTTGTTGATATGCTCGATAACGGGCTTAAATCATTGAACTCAGACTATGAAGCAAAAAGGTATAAGGACCTTACACTCACCAAACCTGTTGTAATAGTGGCACCTGAAGGAACCTTCTACAGGTGGCTCGAGAAAAAAAATAAGCTGGGCGGCCAGAATAAGGTGCCAAGGCTGTCAAATGACAGGCAATATTTGGATGAATTACTTGATTTTATGTAAACAAAACCTATTATTTTGTTAATTTTATGTGCTCATTTTTTAAAGATAAGATATGCATATCGCTATAGCAGGAAATATCGGATCGGGAAAGACAACCCTCGCCGGTTTGTTATCTAAACATTATGGTTGGGAAGCACATTATGAGGATGTGGATGATAATCCTTACCTGAATGACTTTTACGATGACATGCAACGATGGTCCTTTAACCTCCAGATCTTTTTCCTGAACTCCCGCTTCAGTCAGATCATAGAGATAAAAAACATGGATAAAACAGTTATCCAGGACAGGACAATATATGAGGATGCGTATATATTCGCACCAAATCTTCACTCTATGGGATTGATGTCGACACGCGACTTTGAAAACTATTTCACCCTCTTCAACCTCATGAGCTCGCTTATCGAGCCTCCTGACCTCCTGCTTTACCTCAGAGCCTCTGTGCCCACACTGGTAAACCAGATACAGAAAAGGGGAAGGGAATATGAAAACTCTATAAGGATTGACTACCTGAAGAGGCTGAATGAAAGATATGAAGCATGGATAGAATCATACAAACTGGGAAAATTACTCATCATAGAAGCTGATGCCTACGATTTCCCGGATAATAAGGATCACATGCGCCAGATTATAGATAAGATAGATGCCGAACTGCACGGCCTTTTTTGAATATTACTGTTATAACTTAAATAAATATACAATGAACCGCACCGGGAGAAAAATAATTCTGCCTGCCCTTATCCTTATCTCTTTCAGCATTGGAGGAAGGGCACAGAACAACGGAAATGCTGTACCCCTGGACCCTGAAATCCGTATTGGCAAACTGGATAACGGCATAAGCTATTATATCAGGCAAAACAAAGAACCCGGAAAAAGGGCAAGCTTTTATATTATCCAGAATGTGGGAGCCCTGCTCGAAAATGATAAGCAGGACGGACTGGCCCACTTCCTCGAACATATGGCATTTAATGGAACCAGGCATTTCCCCACAAAGGAAAAGGGAATTATAAGCACTCTTGAAAAACACGGTGTGGCCTTTGGCTATAATATAAATGCCTTTACCGCATTTAATGAAACAGTCTATAATATCAGTGATGTCCCGGTCGATCATCCCGGACTTCTCGATACATGCCTGCTGGTACTGAATGACTGGTCAAATTATCTCCTGCTTACCGATGAAGAAATAGATGCCGAAAGAGGTGTTATTACAGAAGAATGGCGGACACGCCGTACAGCCCAGTTCAGGATGAACTGGCAATTCCTGCCTGTACTGCTCAAAGGATCAAGGTATGCCGAAAGGGATATCATAGGGGAACTTGATGTAATACAGAACTTTGACTACAACAGCCTCCGCGAATTTTACAATAAATGGTACAGGACCGATTTGCAGGCTATTGCAGTTATAGGAGACTTTGATCCTGCCCTTATGGAAGAAAAGGTTATTGATATGTTCTCAAGGATTCCTGCCGTGGATAATCCGCCTGAAAGACCATCCTTCGAAGTGCCTGAACATGACAGCACACTTTATGTCCTGGCAACCGACAGGGAGGCCTCCCAGCATGCAGTCGACCTGTATATAAAACACAGGTCTGTAAGCCCTGAAAACAAAAATATGGATTACCTGAGGGAACAATATATCAGAACCCTCTTCAATTCAATGATGTCTCAGAGAATAGATGAATTGCTACAGAAAGGTACTCCTCCCTTTATAATGGGTTCGGTAAGCTATAGCAGCTTCATCCGGGGCTATGATGTTTTCAGCATTGGCGCCAGCTTCAGGCAGGGAGAAGGTGAAAAAGCCTTCAGGGCGATCTATGCTGAAGCCGAAAGGGTGAAACGACATGGCTTCAGCACCGGAGAACTGGAAAGGGCAAAATCAAAAATGCTTTCCGACTGGGAAAATTATTACAGGGAAAAGAATAAAATAGATAATGACTCAAGGGCAGGAAGTATTCAGCAGCATTTCCTGATTAACGAACCATTACCCTCCGTGGAATTTGAAGCTCAGAAAGTAAAGGAAATAGTGCCTGATATATCACTGGAGGAGGTATCATCCAGGGTAAAACAGTGGTTAACCGATAGAAACAGGGTCATCTTTGTACAGGGACCTGAGGCCGAAGATATCGATTACCTCAGCCGTCAACAAGCCCTGGATATTATAGAAGAAATAGAAAATTCTGAACTTGCCGTATATGATGACGCTGCATCTGCTGAATCACTAATAAATGAAGCGCTCCCGGGAAGCATGGTAAGCGGGACCAGGGAACTTGCCGAATTTGGTGCGGTGGAATGGACCCTTGGCAACGGAGCTAAAGTGGTCTACAGGAAGGCCGACTATGAAAAAGACAATGTTGCGGTGAATGCTTTCTCCTTCGGGGGGACATCCCTCATTGAAGACAGCTTCATTCCGGAAGCATCACTACTTTCTACACTTGCAGCTACTTATGGCGCCGGTGAATATGACAATATAAGCCTCCAGAAAATGCTGTCAGGGAAAAAAGCATCCCTGTCGGTCAGCCTCAGTGAAGTAACTGAAAACATCAGTGGCACAGCCACACCGAAAGATTTCGAAACACTCATGCAACTGCTCTACCTTCGATTCGAGGAGCCAAGGTTCGACCGCGAAGCACATGATGCCATAACATCAAGATTCAAGGCACTGATCGAAACGATGAATAACAACCCGCAAAAAATCATGCAGGACTCCTTAACTCTTATCATGACAGGTTATCACCCGAGGGCAAGGGTACTGGATGAAGACTATATTGACGATATTGAATTCAGTAAAATACAGGAACTTTACCTGGAAAGATTCAGGGATGCCGATGACTATACCTTCTTTATAGTGGGGAATGTAAGTGAGGATACGGCAAGGATAATGGCAGAAAAATATATTGGTTCACTGACCAGCCACCCGGGATCCGAAACATGGATTGACAGGGGCATCAGGCAACCTGAAGGGAAGATTGAGAAGATAATAGAGATGCCCCTCACTGTCCCTAAAGCCACCATTGTCATAAACTATTCTGAAGATATGGAGTTCAATCCTTACAACAGGCAGGCAGCAAGGGTAATCAATGGCATCCTCGATATAATATACAATGAAAAGATACGTGAAGAGGAAGGGGGGACCTACAGTGTATCGGCATCTGTTTCGCTGCAACAATTCCCGGTTCAGAAAGCCAGTACACTTATTTCATT
Source organism: Bacteroidales bacterium (assembly GCA_032260385.1). Taxonomy (GTDB): domain Bacteria; phylum Bacteroidota; class Bacteroidia; order Bacteroidales; family VadinHA17; genus UBA9300. The sequence goes on from JAVVEL010000011.1 coordinate 20,317, forward strand.
TGACTGTGACCCGGAGAGGGCTTCTGATCTTAAATCAATAGTATACAGTGAGATAAACAAACTGATGGAAGAAGGACCCAGCCAGGAACACCTTGATAAGGCCGTTAATAATATCATGAAGAACAGGGAAGAGTCGCAGCAACATAATTCATACTGGATGTCAGCCCTCTATACTTTTTACATTAGTGGTATAAATTATAATGACCCGGCAAATTACGAAGACATACTGAAGGGCTTCACTGCCGAAGATATCCGGAAAGCCGCTCTTGCCTTCTTCAAAGACGCTGATGTTGTGGATATAGTTTTTAAGCCGGAGGAAAACCTCCGGTAATTTCCTTAACCTTGTCAAAGAAAGCCTTTTTTCTTTCGGAGTTAAGGCCCCAGTCTACAGGCACGCTCTGGAAGCCTTCCTCGTATGACTCCCCGGCCCTGCGGTAATCAAAGAAGCCCCATGAGGCATATGATTCCACGGCAGCCTTCATATTGTAATCTTCCTGATCAAAGCTATAATGATCATCCTCGTTGAACACTACCGGCTGGGCGTTGTATTCAGGCATCACTTTAACACGTCTTACCATTTCCCTTATGTCATCAGGATTATCAACGCCATTGCCATGGAGGAAGATTACATCGGATGCCTCCAGGACCTTACTGCCCGGCAGGTTCCCTCCACCGTAGCTTACTCCTGCTGGATAGCTGTACCCTTCATAGGTCCTTTTTTTCACCCTGCTTATCAGTTCATGAACCCTTTCAGGCTGCAGGATCTCATGGTCATATTCAATATCACATTCATTGCATACCTCGATGATTACATTCCTGAAACCAGACTCATTAAGCCAGTCAAGTGTATTGTCCACTGCATTTAAAACAGCCTGTTCATTTGCCATTTCCTGGTCCTGCCCGAAATAGAACAAACCCAGGATCACTGCCATTCCCAGTTCATCAGCCCTGTCGAGTATCCTGTACAGGCGCGTGAAATATTTTTTCTTGAGTGTGCCATCGGCATTGAAGGCTGTGTTTATCCATCCCTCCTTGTTGCCATAGCCCGTTGGGCTGCCTCCCTGCAGATTAAGGGTAAAGGCCAGCAAACCATAGCTGTGCCATTCCTCCATCGCCTTTATGAATTCATTGGTATTTCTGTCGGGGTCCCAGGTTCCCGTGTCGGGGTATTTCCACAGCCGGGCTGTTTGTTCATTGCTGTCGTCAAAGATACCCTGTACCATCCGTGAATTGAACAGCAGGCCTTCAATATTGTTTCCCTTCCATTCCCTGCCCCTGTAGGTGGGAAAACCGTTTATATAAAACTTATTGCCCCTTATTTCCACCCTTGTTTTATTATTTCCCCTGTCGCACGATGTAAAGGGCAGTATAAGAAGTGATGCTACAAGGACTATTTTTATTTTATGCCAGTTTCTCATTTATCTCTTCTCTTATTCCGGGCCATTTATCAATATTTATTTTAGGGCCTATCCCCTGTATGACGTATGAAGCCAGGAGGGTGCCAAAAAATCCGCATTTATCCAGGGGGGCATTATTTGCCAGACCGTACAGGAAGCCGGCTGCATAAAGGTCGCCCGCCCCTGTTGAGTCAATACATTCAACATCCAGGGCATCTGTTTTTATCATTCCCCTGCCGTCATGAATCAGTGAGCCCTTTGCCCCGGTTTTAACCACAGCTATCTCACACCTTCCTGCAAGATCTTTAAGAGCCTCTTCGGCATCCTTTCCAGTGAAAGCTTTTGCCTCATACTCATTGGCAAAGATTATATCAGTATAATTATCAATAATATGGGAGAAATTCTCCCTGTATGTTTCCACCACATTGAAGCTTGCCAGGTCTATTGCAACTTTCAGTCCTTCTTCCCTGGCATAGCCACATGCCCTTTCAACAAGTTCCATATTGGTGATAAGATAACCTTCGAGGTAGAGGTAGTCGTACCTGGTGAATACAGATCTCTTCAGGTCATCTGCCACAAGTTTTTCTGCCGCACCCAGGTGAGTGGCAAAGGTACGTTCCGAGTCCCTGCTTATCATTGCCACTGCCGTCCCTGTATCACCTTCCTTAATCGCCAGGTAGGTTTTCACCCCGGCCGACTTCATGTTTTTTTCAAAGATCTCCCCTGTGGTATCCTTTCCTATGGCACCAATAAATCCACCCTGAGCGCGCATTTTTGATAGCCCGTGGATTGTATTTGCCGCCGAGCCGCCGGACGCCATGCTTGATACATATTGGGCAGTCAGTTGCTTTATCTCCCTTGACTTATCCTCATCAACAAGATTCATGCTCCCCCTGGCAAATCCAAGCTGTTCAATTATGCTGTCATCCTTCAGGGGTGTCATTGCGTCAACCAGTGCATTACCTATGCCTAGAACTTTCTTCATAATACTGTTTAAGCGTTTTCTGAATGAATAAAATAATTGACAAATATATTGCTTAATTCACTAAAAGCCTTTATTTTTGCCACGCAAATTCCGGATAGGATTTTGCATCTGAAAAAATTCCTCAGTAGCTCAGTTGGTTAGAGCGGCGGACTGTTAATCCGTAGGTCGAAGGTTCGAGTCCTTCCTGGGGAGCTGAAAAAAGCCGGCGCGGATCATTAAGGTCCGCGTCTTTATTTTGATTGATAGAACCAGGGAACCTAAGATTGTGAAGTAAATGAGGGCGAAGGGTAGGGAAGCCCAAATTGGGCATCTCTACTTACAGGCTCCGCCAAGCCTTCAGTGGTCAGAGAGAGCTATGTATGACATGGCAATAGGTATGGAAAACTTAAACCTCTGAACACTGAACGCTGAACGCGCAACGAGATAGAGTCTCCAGCCCTTATGTTTCTGATGCTACCTTTTCTTCATAAATTTCCCGAGGAAGGACATTCCCAGTTCGGAAACGTCGTCCATCACGTTGCCGTCATTGTCGCGGTCCAGAAGCTGGTTTATAACGCTGTGTGACTGTGAGGCCTTCTTCTGTTCGGTTTTGATATAGCCATTCAGCAAACCACTTATTGCACTGCCACTGCCACTGCCACCTGAGCTTTTCTTACCCAGGAGTCCCATAACCATTGGAGCAGCTATTTCGAGTATCTTGCTTGCTGACTGCCCGCTGAGGCCGGTATCTCTGCTGATATACTGCTCCACATTCTGACGCTTGTCACCAAGCACATGCCTCAGTATACCCGAACCGTTGACCGATTCAGGATTGTTTAAAAAATCGCCCATGTTATCCAGCAAGCTGCCGTCATGGTCCTTTTTAATAGCATTCTGAAGCGCAGATGATCCTTCCTCGGAGCCGGTATTCCTGGCCAATGCATTCATCAATATGGGTATTGCGCTTGCCAGTGCAGCTTGGGTCTGTGTTGGCGTTGCATCGGCCTTTTGACTGATGGTCTGCAGCGAATTATCATCAAGTTTTGACAATAGTTCCTTTAGTACGTTCACTTTTTTCATAATAATAAATTTGATGGATAGATGATCTATACCTCTTCCGGCTTTTACATTAAAATTTATGAGTCTGGATATAGTGGCGCGGACCTCATCAGTAAATTTAATCAATTTTCTGCAGAAAAAGGACGGGGATTATTGATAAAGCTAAAAAAAGGCATGTGAAAATTGCCACAGGCCACATAGTGCCAAAGGCAAATTCCGCTTATTAAGCCATATTGCCGAAGAGCAAAATAATGTGAGACCCGAATTCGATCTTAACAACCCTTCATATCATCCTGTTGCCGGGATTGGTACAAACACTAACTCACCAAGCCTTATTGCCCCTGATTATGATGAGAACAGCATTATCTACTGCACCGATTGTCATGCCAGTGATGGCTCTGCGTCCCCCGCAGATCCTCATTGTTCAATATATCCGGGGCTATTGAAGTACAGGTATGACAGGGCTGACTATTCAGTTGAATCGGCACTGTCATATGACCTGTGGTCTGCAGTGCTGACCACCTGGTAGGCCTTATTAACAATCAGGTCGGCTTTGGGTTTAAGGGATGAAACAGCCTGGTGTTCACGATCCAGTATTTTAAGCCTGAAGCTGCTCATTTCCTCCTTCATCCTGATAATCTGGTTTATTTTTGTTTCCCTGTATGTAAGGTCAATAAAAACCCTGAGGTCGATATCCGGTGCCTCAATGGCATAGAGACCGTCAATTACAAGGAGGTCAATCTTGCTGAAATCGGTAATAAGCTTATCAACCTGTTCGGGAATTAGATCAATGCATGGTATTACGCATTCCTGCTCCTCCTTGAAATCCCTTATTGTCTTCCTTATTTTTACCCAGTCATATTCATCCAGTCCTATCCTGTCAAAGCCCTTATTCCTTCTCCACTCCTCCCTGAGCAATGGCTGTATCTTATAATAATTATCGGTATGGATCACCTTAACCCTTATATTATCCTGTTTCAGCCGCTTGCCAAGGGAATGTGCAAGCTCAGACTTACCCGATCCTGATTCTCCGGATATACCCACTATATACCTGTACCTGCCATTCTTCTTTTCCAGGTCCTTTATTACGACTTCATAAATAGCCTCAGCCGCCTCCTTATGCATATCATTTATTAAAAGAATATCACCTAACATCCTGTCTCACTTATTTAAATTCATTTTAAAGATCTTGCCTCTCTCCAGGTTAATTTTTTCACCGCAAATATGGACTTTTATTTTTTCTTTCTTACTTCTGTCAGCTATTATTTCAAGGGTTTTGGGAAAAATGGCCACCCTGAAATGTATGTCTCTGAAACTGAAATTAAACTTCACCCCTTTCCAGTGTCCGGGCAGATCGGGGCAAAGTGATGGTTCATCCCCGGATAAATCGAGCTGGCAGAAAACCGACAGTACCATATATACTGTACCCGCCATTACCCCGCAGTGTATGCCTTCTCCTGTAGTCCCTCCCTGTATATCAACAAGGTCGCTGCTCAAGGCTTGCATATACATATCCCAGGCCATGTCATAATCACCCAGCCTGTACGCCAGGTCGGCATGTACAAGCCTTGAAAGTGTTGAACCATGAGAGGTACGGGAGATGTAATAATCGAAATTCTTCCTTATATAATCACCGGGCATCTGATAGCCCAGTTTTTTTATTATCTCTCCTGACTTTTCAAATCCCAGATTAAAAAAGACCATAAGCAGGTCAGCCTGTTTTGCAAGTTTATAGTCATCGGGCGACTTACCTTCGGCCTTCAGTATCCTGTCAAGCCTGTGAATATCCCCATATTTCTCCCTGTAAGCATCCCAGTCAAGCTCTTCCAGGTCAAAATACCCTTCGAACTGTTCAATAACACCTTCATCGTTAACATTCAGGAGTAAATTCGAACTGATATCATTCCACCTGTCGAGTTCTTCTTGCCCGACTTCGTATTTCTCCAGCAACTTTTTCTTTTCTTCCTCCTCAAGCATTTCAACAAATTCATTTGCCCTGCCCATCATCCAGCTCACCATAATATTGGTATAGGCATTATCCGTCAGTCCCCCTTCCTTTGACCCCGGCAGTTTTTCATGGAATTCATCCGGGCCCATTACCCTGTGTATATGGTAACCTTTCCTAGTGTCATCATATACACACTTGCTTTCCCAGAACCTGCAAATTTCAAAAAGCATTTCAGCCCCGTACTTCATCATGAAAGTCTTGTCCCCGCTCACATTGTAATAATTACAAAGGTTATATGCAATAGCCAGGCTAACATGTCTCTGCAACCTGCTGTAATCATCACCCCATTTACCTGAAACCGGGTTAAGGTGAACAATTTGAGTTTCCTCCCGTCCGTCGCTTCCGCTTTGCCACGGGAACATAGCTCCCCTGAAACCATTCTCCCTGGCGGCATCCCTTGCCTTGTCCAGTCGCCTGTACCTGTACATAAGCACCGATCTGACTACTTCGGGGAAATGTATATTATACATGGGAAGGATATAAAGCTCATCCCAGAAAATATGTCCCCTGTAGGCCTCGCCGTGCAGGCCGCGTGGCGGGATACCTGCATCAAGGTCTTTATGATGAGGCGAAGCCGTTACCAACATATGATAGAGGTGCAAGCGTATCAGTTTTTGAGCTGTCCTGTCGCCTTCCACTTTTATATCTAGCTCATTCCATATCCTTTCCCAGGTCTGTGCCGATAGTTCCAGCTCACGGTCATAGTTTATCATTTTATCAATTGCCATTCTCGCATGTTTCTCCGGAATTGTCACCCTTGTATCCTGTGAGGTATATATAGAGACAAGTTTTTCAAGCACTATTTCCTCTCCCCTCTTCCCCATTACGGTAAAATTCTGGCAGGACTTACCTTTTGAGCATTCAGATTTCATCACTTTATCCAGGTCCTCACTGCCATTCAGTATATGCCTGGCTGCAATTTTAATAATTACGTTTGATTCCGTTGTTTGAACCTTTAAATATGACCTGTTACAATCGATCCTTTCTGCTATATGTGTCATGTGTTGTTGGTTCAGGTCACTGTACCTTTCCACACCTGCATTTATATGATTGCCATTGAGTTCCGACCTTATTGTGATCTCCTCATCATAATTTAAGGGTATTACTGTATACTTCAGTGCTGCAATATGCTTGTAATGCATGGCGGCAAACCTGGATGAACGAACAATTGTTCTCCTTCCTTTATGGTCCTCCAGTTCAATCTCGCGGAACAGCTCTCCCTTCCCGAAATCAAGCTTCCTTTTCATACTGTTAATCTTCATGCCTGATTCAGTATCAAAGCTGAACCAATCATCCTTCCCTATCCTGAATTTTACAGGGAGCCAGTTAGGGATATTGACCAAGTCCTCATTCTCAATATCCTTCCCTGCAACATTGGAATTCAGCCTGTTATAAAGGCCGGAGATATAAGTGCCGGGGTAATTCACCTTATTGGCACTGCTTTCCTCAAGGGCTCCTCTTGTGCCGAAATAGCCGTTTCCCACTGTAAGCAGGGCTTCCCTTGATCTTTCCTTTTCGAAATCATAATCAAAATACTGAAGGCACCATGTATCCTCATCAAGCCCCTTTTCAAACCATTCATTAATATCTTCAATGCTGATCTCTGACAGATCTTCAAGCACTATATCACCACCATTTATTTTAAGTTCATTCACATTGTCTTCCCTTGCCACACCTATCACAAGCCCGAAATTACCGTTCTTTCCGGCCTGCACTCCCGACACTGCATCTTCCACAACAACGGACCTGTGGTATTCAACACCCAGTCTGTCACACGCTGTGGTGAAAATATCCGGTTCAGGCTTTCCATGCAAGCCCAGTTCAGCTGAAACTACACCATCGATGCGAGTCTCAAACAAATCAAGCAAGCCTGCCACCTCAAGTACCGGCTTGCAGTTTTTGCTTGATGAAGCCACCCCGATCCTAACACCCAGTTTTTTCAGTCGATGGATCATCGAAACGGTTGAATCGTATACCTGCACCCCCTCTTCTTCCAATATCTTATTGAACATCAAGTTCTTCCGGTTGCCAAGGCCGCAGACTGTATCCTTAGACGGCTCATCACCGGGATCCCCGTATTCAAGTTCTATACCCCTCGATTCAAGGAAAGATGCTACGCCCTTGTAACGTGGTTTGCCATCAACATAGGGAAGGTAGTCATCAGCATGGGTGAACTCCCTGAAGTCAGTATTATTTTCCCCGGACCATTTTTTCAGAAACTCATCAAACATTCTTTTCCATGCGGTTCCATGGACCAGGGCCGTTTTGGTGATTACCCCGTCAAGATCAAAAATTACAGCGTCAAATTTCAGCATATAATGAACTATTTGTTACAAAATTTGGTAATAAGAGCCAGGAATAGTATTTTATTGAAAATTTCAAACAGGTACTTTTTTCTATTTTTTTGCTACAAAAATGATATTCTGCCTTTAAATACCCAAAATAATGAAAAAATTATTTATTGCATCCCTTCAATTGCCTGTAAATGTATTTTTTAATGATGAGGGTGTAAATATCATACAAACAGAGGGGGGGTCAATACCCGGCCTGCAGGATTTCTACAGCAAATATGAAACCACCTGGGTCGGGCATACAGGGATAGAAAATTATGAATGCAGCGAAAGTGAAAAGATACAGCTTGACAAGAAGTTGAAGAAGTTCAATTATATTCCCGTATATACGGAAAACCAGGAATATGAATATTTTCTGCATGAATTCTCCAGGAATACCATCTGGCCATTATTTCATTATTTTCCACAGGATGCCTCGTATAAAGATAAAGCCTGGGAAGCCTATAATGTGGTCAACCGTCTTTATGCAGAGAAATTAGCATCGCTAATGCAGGAAGGGGATATCCTGTGGATACACGATTTTCACCTCCTTCTTCTTCCAAAAATAGTAAGGGAGCTTAATCCAGGTGTGTCAATAGGCCTTTTCATACATATTCCATGGCCTTCCTATGAAGTTTTCAGATTATTACCCTGGCGTACGGAGATTCTTGAAGGAATGTTAGGATCAGACCTTTTAGGCTTTCATACCTACGGATATGTACGACACTTCCTCAGCAGCATAAGGAGACTGCTGGGTTTTGATACCGTCTTTAACAGGATATCAATTGAGGAACGTACATTGATGGTGGATGCCTTCCCAAGGGGAATACACTACGAAAAATTTGAAAAGGAAGTTAAGCTTCTTAAAGAAAATGGTTCTTCCCAGAAAAATGAAATACGAAAACAACTTCGTTTTTACCTTGAAAAATCGAACGAAAAAAAGATCATCCTCTCCATTGACCCTCTTGACTATACCAAGGGTATACCGCAAAGAATAAGGGCTTTTGAGCTTTTCCTCGAAGAGCATCCTGAATATATTGAAAAGGTGAGTCTTCTCCTGGTTGCCCTGCCATCGGGAGAGACAGGTATGGCCTATGACAACCTGAAAAGACAGGTTGATGAGCTTGTGGGAAGGGTAAACGGTAACTATGGCACAATAACCTGGGTTCCGATAATATATCTTAACCAATATTTCTCAATTGAAGACTTGATAGGGCTTTATGCCTATTCCAACATTGCCCTTATCCTTCCTTTCCGCGACGGCATGAATATGGCTGCCAAGGAATACATTGCTTCACGCATTGATGGCACCGGAGTACTTATACTCAGTGAACTTGCAGGTGCCGCAAAAGAACTTCACGAAGGCATAATTGTAAACCCGAATAACCTTGGCGCAGTGGTTAAGGCGATCAAGCAGGCCCTGGAGATGCCGGAGGAAGAACAAATAAGGCGGAATAAAGTAATGACTGACAGGCTAAAACGCTATACCCTCGACAGGTGGGCCAATGAATTCATCTCCAAGCTGGAGGGAGTGAAGCAAATACAGGCAAGCACATTAACCAGGAAGCTTGGCGAAAATAAAAGAACGGAGATAATTACTGCTTATAAGAAAGCAAAAAAGAGGATACTTTTTCTTGACTATGACGGTACACTGTCATGGTTCATGAAAAATCCTGAAGATGCCAGGCCTGACGAAGAATTATACACCATCCTTGACAACCTCATAGCTGACAATAAGAACACCGTTACAATTATCAGCGGACGCGACAAGGAGACCCTTGGCCGCTGGTTCCCGGATAAATGGAAGCTCCACTTTATTGCAGAGCACGGGGTATGGCTTAAACAGCCCGGTGGAGAATGGCATATGATGGAACAGATCGATAATGAATGGAAAAATTCGGTATTGCCCCTGCTTGAATTCTTTGTCGACCAGACCCCGCAGACTTTTATAGAACATAAAAACTTCTCACTGGTATGGCATTACAGGAAGGCTGACCCCGACCTCGGTGTCCAGAGAGCCTGGGAACTGAAAGATGAATTACGATATCTAACAGCCAATCTGAACCTTGAGGTAATGGACGGTGACAAGGTGCTGGAAATAAAATATTCAGGAATAAATAAGGGAAGGGCGGCACTCCGGAAAATGGGTGACGAAAATTACAATTTTATCTTTGCTGTGGGAGATGACTGGACCGATGAGTATACCTTTGACTCCATGCCCGCTGAAGCTTATACAATAAAGGTGGGAACAAAAACAACCAGGGCCAGTTATTACGTTAAAACTGTTGATGATGTCAGGAAACTTCTAAAAATGTTTGGAGAAAATAATCATAATAATTCCCCTTAAAGTATCACCAGTAAAAATAATACATGATTATTTAAGCAGTTTAATATCTTTACGCAAATTTCACAAAAAACAGATGAATAGCCAGAATCTACGGGCCAGGCTTGTATCGCGCGAAAACATCCTGCCATTTATCCTGATCACTTCCCTTTTCTTCATGTGGGGGCTGGCAAATAATATGACCGACACTTTGCTGGCTGCTTTCAAGAGGATCATGAGCATGTCAGATACCAGGACATCGCTGATCCAGGTGGCATGTTATGGCCTTGGTTATTTCATTTTTGCCCTGCCGGCAGCTATTTTTATAAAGCGTTTTTCCTATAAATCAGGTGTCTTGCTCGGGCTGGGCCTCTACCTCATAGGATGTTTACTTTTCTTCCCTGCCAGGGTAACAGGTAATTATTTTCATTTCCTCGGTGCACTGTGGATACTTTTCGGCGGCCTTTCGGTACTTGAAACTGCTGCCAACCCCTATATTATTACCATGGGAAATGAAGAAACAGGGACCAGGAGGCTGAACCTGGCGCAATCATTCAACCCCCTGGGCTCAATAAGCGGGGTAGTTATAAGCCAGGTCTTTATACTCTCGGAACTTAACCTTGCCGGTGAGGCGGAGCGCATGGCAATGAATCCCGAGAAGCTGAACATAATAAAGGCGGGCGAACTGAATGCCGTTACCACTACTTATGTGTCAATCGGTTTGCTACTGCTGATATTATGGATTATGATCCTTATCACGAGGATGCCAAGGGCATCGGACCAGGGCTCAAAAGTTGATCTGAAAGCAACACTTAAGCGACTGCTGCACAACCGTAACTATGTTATGGGAGTAATAGCACAGTTCTTCTACGTTGGTGCTCAGATAGGAGTATGGTCTTTTACCATAAGATATGCCATGTCAGCACTGAATCTTGAAAACACAGAGCTTGCTGCAGGGAAAACACCCGAACAGGTTGCCGCCGGTTATTATATAGCAGCACTGATCCTTTTTGCAGCTTCAAGGTTTATATTCACCTTTTTAATGCGGTACATCAAGCCTATCAAGTTGCTGATCTTTGCTTCTCTTATGGCAATGGCAAGCACCCTTGTCGTAATATTCGGTGATGGGATGGCCGGGGTGATTGCCCTGGTGGTAATATCAATGTTTATGTCACTCATGTTTCCCACCATCTTTGGACTTGGTGTAAGGGGACTGGGAGAAGATACAAAAATCGGGGGCTCGGGGCATATAATGGCAATAGTAGGCGGTGCTGTTATCACTGCCATACAGGGGCAGGTGTCTGATCTGACCGGCAGTATTCACCTGGCATATTTTGTTCCCCTGGCCTGTTTCCTTTACATAGCCTTTTACGCTTTCTCAAACAGGCTCAGGACCGACTGATTATTGAGCTTTTCACCGGTGGCCTGAGGCAAAACGGCAGGTGGGAAAACCTGGAATAAATTCGAAAATCCTGCTACCTGTAATAATAAACTATAAGTTCAGCCTGCTGCTTTACAAGGTCAATCTTACCTATCGTCACCTTTATTATTTTAAAGCCGGTAAGCTCCTTGAGTACCGTTATAAGATGTTCTTCCCCCTTGTATACGTCTTCGAGCTTATCATAAATTATTTCCTTTTGCATATGTTTGTTTGTGCAAAGGAATATTTCGAGGACCCATACCGGTATAATTACCAGGGTATTATAGAGGATAATGCCATTTACAGGATCGGAAAAGGCAACAAGGGAATTAATCATCGCAACTGCAATAACAAGGAAAAGATATGTCATTTCCCTGACGGGTATACTCTGGGTCCGGAAACGCAGAATCCCAAATAAGGCAAAAAGGCCAAGGGCAATCCCAAGATTTAAATCAACCATGTCGAGAACCGTACATATCATAAATACGGCCACACCCATGAGGAAGAAGCCAAAGAGGTATTCCGGTATTCCTTCCTTCCTGTATTCGTAATAGAGAAGCCTGACCAGGATAATCAGGGAAACAATGTTCATCCCGAACCTTAGCAGGAACTCTTTTGTTTGTTCCAGGTCAATTGAGCCAATGAAGGCGGCCAGATAAAAATCAGTCATCCGGGTAAATTATTTATTACATGATTCAATAAAAATATCAATGATCTCATCCTTATTGTAGAGTTTGTAGAAACTATTTACAAACCTTATCAGGTCATTTCTTTCCCGGCCCTTAAGATACTCAAATTCTTTTATTGTGTCAATTATATTGTCTTCCAGCCCAAGATAATGATCGAGGACAGCCCTGTATTCCTCCCTGCTGCGACAGGGTCCGAAAAATGCCCTGTCGGTTATTTTTTTCAGCCCTAAATCCGTACGCGCAGTTGAATAGTGAGCATTCACCCATCCTGAATAATCAAAGTCGTAGGGCACGGCTATTAAGTTTTCCATAGACTCTTCATTGCCGAAGACCTTTAAATTATGTATGAGTGGAACAGCCCAGTCAGAATTGGCTATTAGATACTCAAAGACCGATAATTTTAGAAGTATATCATTTTCAACGTTTTTCGTCCTGATTTCAATATCTTCTATTTCACCTACACCGAACCTTTTTCCCAGGAAATCCACCGGCTCAAGAATGAAACCGGTCTTTTTTGCGTACAGGGCATCGGATTTTATATCATAATAAGAAATATTCAGAAGCCTCACCCTGAAACTGTAATCTGTCACCAGGTTATATAATTTGTAAGCCAGGTATTCTCTTAAAACATAGTTTTGATATTCTTCACCCTCTTTGCAATGGCTCACAAGTTTTACCCTGTCAAGCTTATCAAGGTCTGAGTATCCTGTTTCAATATTCTTCATGTTAAGCATTACCGGTGGAAAATCACAGGTGCGGCGACGGAAATTACCTCTTGCACTAACCTTTATTCTTGCAAAAATCGAATCACTCTCACCGGTGTAAACTGTGAGTTTCGCATCCAGATCTTCCTCTTCTGATTTTCCCTTCATGAAAGTCCCGATATCGAAGGCGAGTTTTATGTCAAGGGCCTCTTCTTCAAGGAAGAGGCCAAAAACCTTGCCCTGCTCAGATTGTGCATAAAGAGGCCGGGGAAAAAGAACAATTGCCAGTGATATGATAAAAAGTATCCTCTGCATTAGCTTCTGATTTAGAGTTAATCCTGCCTACCTGTCTTCACATTCAAGTGAGAAAACATTTATTAAACGGTCCTTTTCAAGTAAATTGAAAAACCCGTCAAGATAATCATTGACATACTTTGCTGTTCTTTCAGATATTAATTCGCACCTATCCTTGACAGAATAAAAAGCTTCCCTGTTATCCATAAATTCCTGCAGGATCCTTTTGTATACACTATCGGGCCTGCAGGGTCCCATATAAAATCTTTCCCTTACGTCTTTAATGGGAAACAGCTCATGAGGAACCGCATAGGAGGCATTTATAAATCCTGAATAATCAAAATCATAAGGTATGGGTATGCCCAGTTGCTCTTCCAGTTTTTTAACAACTTTCATATTATGGTAAGTAATCAGCTGCCAGTCGGTATTCCCAATCATATACTGGAAAATTGCCATCCTGTCGAGCATGTCAGGAACCATGGTGTTATACCTCAGGGGAATATTTTCCAGTTCCATGACATCCAGGCGGTCTTCAAGGAGATTCATTGGTTCAATCAAAAATCCGTACTTCCTGTAAAACCTGCCTTTCTTACCTGTGTCAATATAATTCACCCTCAGCAAACGTACCCTGAAACTGTAATCTGTCACAAGATTATACATCTTATATATAAGGTATTCCTTAATAACATAGTCGTCATAAGCGCTTGGTAAATTACAGTGCGTTACCATCTTAATATTCGTCATACTGTCAATGTCGTCATAAATGGTATTGGTGTTTTTGAAGTTAAGTCTTATCGGGGGGAAAGCACATATTTCCCTCCTTCGCTCACCCCTGGATCTCAGCCTGATGTCATAACTTACAGAATCGTCATCATCATTATAAAATGTTATTACCGCATCCATGTATTCATCGGGTTTTTTACGCATATATTCCGTTACATCGAATTTAATGCTTATATCGAGTGCTTCCTCCCTGTCAAATAAGCCCTGGATATCATCCTGGCTAAGAGTGAGTGTATCGGGTAAGGGATCATCCTGTGAGAAGGCGGGGATGCAATTGAAAAGAAGCAATGATAAAAAAATCATTAAACCTGTTCTTAATCTCAATTTTTGTTTCATGATTACCGGTTTTTTATTTCTAATGTTTCATCATAATCCTTATAGGCTTCATACTCATCTTCATACTCATCTTCGTAATACCAGTCGGGCATTTTTTTCTGGGGACCCTGTTTCCTGTATAATACAGCCAGTATTAAACCGGCCCCAGCACCCAGCATATGTGATTCCCATGACACATGAATATCAATTAAGGGGAACATGCCCCATACCATTGAGCCATATAGGAAGACCACAAGAAGAGAAAGGGCCATCAGGCGAAAATATTTTCTGATAATCCCGCTGAAAAAAAGGAAAGAAGCAAGAGCATAAACCAGGCCGCTGGCACCTATGTGCCATGCATCCCTCCCTGCAATCCATACTAAGAGTCCTGTCAGCAGCCATGACCAGCCTGCAATGCTGAAGGCTATATCTGAGTAAAAATAAAACACTGCCGTTCCAAGAACAAATAGCGGGATGGTGTTATTAAGGAGGTGCCCGTAATCACTGTGAACAAAGGGGGAGGTGATTATTCCGGTCAGCCCTCTTGCCTCCAGCGGAAATATACCAAGGTAGTAGAAACTTACATCAAGCTGCGCTTCCAGGAACATTATCAGCCACAGCAATATTATAAAAACTGAAGGAATAAGCATACTCAACAGTAGTTTTTTCCTGAACAGTTTCCCAGTTACTTTATCATCAAAATTTGAGCTCATAAATCAATTTCCGGGGGATAAATTATACCTGCCTTTTTCCTTATCCTGTCCAGTGTCCTTATCAGGTCCCTGCTGAAAGACAGTGGTACAACAGGGCTTTCCTTTAAACCCCTGTCAAGGCACCGCATCACTTCCGCCGCCTCATAATGAAAACCCATGTCTGCAGGCTTATAGGTATAAGCTTCCCTGTTGCCACCCGCATATTCTATTTTAAGGTGCTGGATATGATCTCTGCCCCTGCTGATACTTATGTTGGCATTTTCACAAATTATCAGGGTTCCCGTCCCTCCGTCATTTGTAAACGAACTGTACAGGGAGGCACCCCGGCCGTCCTTGTATCCAAACAAAATACCTATTGACTCGTCCACACCTGTTGGTGCAAACACGATATTTGTTTCAATAATGTCGGGATTGCCCAGAAAGGTCAGGGCATCAATAACAGGATAAATGCCTATATCAAGCAAAGATCCTCCAGCCAGCAGGGGATTAAATGTTCTGGCTTCAGGATCATAAGGAGCCTTGAAAGCAAACCTGGAAATTATATACTGCACAGGCCCGGCAGCACCGACCGATATTAACTCACCGGCTTTTTTATACGAAGGCTGGAAAGGAGGCCACAGGGCTTCCATCAGGAAGACCCTGTTTTCCATTGCAGCACTTATCATTTGATCAACCTGGACACCGTTTACCGCAAAGGCTTTTTCGCAAAGCACCGCTTTGCCATTCCTCAGGCATAGCATAGTGTGCTCATGATGATGTGAGTGTGGTGTAGCCACATATACAATGTCAAGCTCCGGGTCGGAGGCAAACTGTAGGTAATCGTCATATGATTTCATGTAGCCATGCTCCTGTGCAAAATCTTTCGCTCTCTCCGTGCTCCTGGATACCACAGAGTAGAGGTTTGCATTGTCAAGTCCCTTGAGGCCTCTCGTAAACTTATGCGCTATCCTGCCCGGCCCTATTATACCCCAGTTATATTTTTTCATAGTATGTCTTTCGTACTTAACAAATGCCTTTTCGTCCCTTAAACTTTATTAAAGGTAACAAAATTGTGTGTACCATGAATGCCGTAAGCCTTATTTAAAGCCAAATGTATAGGTATATTTCAGCAAAAGTGTACGCTTGCTGCTTCTCATACTGAAATAATCCCCCTGCCTGCCCATGTCATTGAGTAATAAACTCCGAAATGAAAGGCAAGTTATACCAGAATGAGAATAGAATCAATATAAATAAGCCTCTGCGTTGATCATCTAACATGTTAGTATACAAAGCTTAGCCTGCCATCATTAAAATTTGAATAGGAATCATTTAGTACTATGTATTGCATAGTATTAATTTTTATATATATCTTTGTGCCTGACACTACATTGTTCTAAAAGGTATTATATAAGAAAGATGAAAATTACAGTTAGCATTAACATAGGCGGAATGGCGTTTCACATTGACGAAGATGCCTATACTGAATTGAAAATATACCTACGGAGCCTCGACAGGTATTTTGCTAAGGAGTCCGGTTCGGCTGAGATAATGGCTGATATTGAGGCCAGGATAGCCGAACTATTAAAATCTAAAATAAATGACTACAAGCAGGTGGTGACCTTACAGGATGTTAAGGAGGTGATAAATACCCTTGGCACACCTGAAGATATAAGTGATGACAGCGGAGCATCATCATCTGATAAATTCAGCAGCACGACGTATCACCGGATGTACCGCGACCCTGACAACAGGATTATTGCAGGGGTTTGTTCGGGTATGGCTGCATACTGGAGGATAGATCCCTGGATCATGAGGGTTATCTTCATAGTAATAAGTTTACCGGGGGGGCTTGGTATACTTATATACGTAATACTGTGGATAGTACTGCCCGAAGCCAGAACAACGGCGCAGAAAATTGAGATGAAAGGAGATCCCGTAAACATTCACAACATTAAAGACTCCGTAAGGCAGGAATTCGATAATGTAAAAGAAAAAATGAACCTGTAAGAAACACCAGGACCTGGCATTCATAGATTGGGATAATAGTTAATATAAAATATCATGAACGTTGAAAATAATAAAGCACAGATGCGGAAGGGAATACTTGAATATTGCATTTTACTTGTAATATCGGGTAATTCCTGCTATGCCAGCGATATAATCAATAAGCTCAAAGAGGCCAAAGTAATAGTGGTTGAGGGTACTCTCTACCCCCTTCTCACAAGGCAAAAAAATGCCGGGCTTCTGAGTTACCGCTGGGAGGAATCGTCCCAGGGACCACCCCGAAAATACTATGAACTGACCGAAATGGGACGTGAATACCTTGCCGAACTGGATAAATCGTGGGATGAACTGGTTGAATCCGTAAAATTTATAAGAAAAAGTTAAGAGCATATTGTAAAAGATTATGTCAACAATGGAAAAATCGATAAAAATAAACATAGCGGGAGTAATTTTTCAGATTGATGAAGAAGCTTACGAATTGCTCCGGGATTACCTTCAATCTGTTACCGGCAGGCTCAGCGGCATGCCCGGGGGGAGTGAAATGATAGATGACATTGAAGGCAGGATAGCCGAACTCTTCCAGTCAAAACCTTCATGGCAGACAGCCGTCATTTCAAAGGAGGAAGTTGAAGAGATGATATCAACGATGGGAAGTCCCGAGGACATTGCAGGAGACCTTGATTCAGAATATGCGGGAAGGCCATATGCCGGAGAGGCCAAAAAACTGTATCGGAATACCGGCAATTCAATAATAGGGGGAGTGTGCAGCGGCCTTTCCGATTATACTGGCATTGACGCCGTCTGGATAAGGGTGATCTTTGTTCTGTTAACCCTCTTCTACCTGACAGGCGCCCTTGTATATGTCATTTTATGGATAGTCCTTCCCGGAAGCGGCACTTCAGCAAATTACAGGAAGAGAGTAGGCAGCGAAATTACTGCCGGGTCTGACCGGGCAGGCATTAAAACAAACGACGGGGCATCAGCTGTGGGCAATGCGATTAATGAAGTATTCAGGGCAATAGGTAAATTTTTTGTTATCCTTTTCAGGGTGATCCTGGCTATAATCGGGGTTTCTTTCATAATAGCCGGTTTCAGCACCCTGTTCAGTTTTCTCTTTCTTTCAGTTTTCCACACAACATTCCTGGTGCCTTCAGTATTTGACGGATCGATATTCTACCTTCCTGATTTCTTATATTTCATAGCCGACCCCTCCCTGTCAGTCTGGCTGGCTATACTGACCGGTCTTGTTGTGGGACTGCCCCTGCTGGCTTTGATATACTGGGGTATCAGAATGGTATTCCAGTTCAGGACAAAAGACCTGGTCCTTAACCTCACAATGCTTATTATCTGGATACTGAGCTGTGTAGCCCTGTCGATTGTTGCCTTTACCCAGGGTATAAGCTTTTCAGATACTCACAGGACCGTCCAGGAATTATCATTACCCGCGAGTGATACCCTGCTTGTAAGATTAGATGAGAGGGTTTCTTCCTTAGAATACCAGAGAGCGGTTCATCTTCCCTTCGAACCTCGTGATATGTACCTGGATGAAAAGAAAGACATCATTTATGTGAGCCCTGAGCTGAACATTTACCCCACAGATGATGACCCACATATGCAGATAGTTAAATACTCCAGCGGGCATTCACGCTCCGATGCCATAAGCAAGGCAGAAAAATTGATTTATGACGTCAATATTCAGGACAATACCATCCGTCTGGATGAATATTTCACCCTGCCTCCCGGTAGGAGATGGTCAGGGGCATTTATAAAGATAAGACTTTATATCCCTGATAATATGATAGTTCATTTTGAGGAAGACCTTGAGATCCTTATGCATGATGATTACTTCGGATGCGGAGTATATGCATGGGAAGCCGGGGATAAATACTGGAAGATGACAGAAGGTAAGCTTGAAGATACTGATTAATACCTGGTTTATACCTGACACGTTAAACCTTTCCTGATGGCGTGGGGCTGGGCCTCACGCCATTTTTTACTTACCTAAGCATAAAGAAATAGCCCACCGAAAAACTGATCACCGGAACGTTATCGAAGGTATAATCAGGATCGATCGACCTGTTTATATTATAGATATATGCTACTTCAACATCGAAGTCGCCTATCGAAAACTCGAGGGGAAGGCTCAACTGTGTGTTCATCAGCCCGAACCTGTCTTCATACACCAGCTCCGCTGACCCTGGTGACTGCATACTGTCGTCTAAGTAGCTGTATCTGTCAGATTCTACCGCCTCCGAGCCAAAGTAAAAAGATATCTCGGGTAAGATCCTGAATTTTGCCTTGCTGCCAATTTTAAACAGGGTGAAATTACCATACAGATCTGCTGACACCTTTGAACCATATTCGCTGCCCATAAGCAATGAATAGTCTAGCCTGGTGCCAACCGGTCCGGCTTTCAGGCTTATCCCGGCACCTGCCGAGCCAGTATAGACAGGCTCAAATTTACTGTCGTTAATATTATAAAAATACCTGTTATAGGAAATTCTGTACCTCAGCCATTTGTTCTTTTTCAATCCATTGCTGTAGCCTGCCGTTACAATTGTAGACCTGTAGGAAGGATCCATCTGGCTGTACCAGGCTCCTGAGACACCAATATTAAAACCAAGGGAATTGATATAAAACAGCTGGCCTGCCATGTTATACTGGTCTGTACCTATCTCACGGCCTGCATATGTAGTTTTGTTGTCATATCCCATCCTTGCATAAAGAAAATGATGAGTCCTGTTCATCTCAGCGAGCATAAGCAAAATCTCTTCATCCTTACTGAAGAACATTGAATCAAGTATTGCATCTATCTTATCCTCCTGGGCCGACAGGTAGAAACTAGCCGGCAGCAAGACTGTCATCAGGGCAAGTCTAAATAATATATTTCTGTATTTTATTTTCACTTCAATCTTTTTTAATAAAAACCCGGGATGTTTATTGTCATCCCGGGAATTCAAGAATACAAACTACACCTTAGAACCCGTTTCCGTTACCTTTTCCTTTTCTGCTTCCACCTTCACCAATGCTGTTTTTCACTTCTTTGCGATGCTCATTTCTCTGCTGCTGTGCCATTTCGCCACGCATTTCCCTTCTCTGTTCTTTTATCCCTTCCAGGTTACAATCAAGCAAGGCCAGTTGTTCTTCGGTAAGAGTTTCCTTGAGTGCCTCCATTCTTTCCCGCATGCTTAACTCGGTATTCTCAAGAATTGCAAGCTGCTCTTCACTAAGACTTGCCTTGAACTCGTCCCTGAGCATTTTGGCGTTCTGCCTCATCTCCTGGATCATAGCCTGCTGTTGTTCATTCACCCTGTACCTGTTCTGTTCTTTACTCTGCTCCTTAACGGCAGTGGATACCTGGTCCCTTTTCCTTATCTGCTCTTTTGCTTTTGTGGCTTCTTCAGTTTGTGCCGTCACTGTGCTACCTGCAAAAATTACTACGGCTGCTATTGCTAAAAATGTTTTAAAATAAGCTTTCATGGTATTCTGTTTTAATTATTAATATTCGTGGCAATTCCCTTTACTTTCTTGCCTTTCTTCATTGATATACCGAATTGCTTCAAGCCCACCCTACCACTGATGTGTGATTTTTTATAAAAATTTTTACTGTGCATCCTAACATACAGCAAATAAAAGGTTTAACTTGTTCAGGGTTTGAGGGTTTATGTGGCTTTAAAAAGACAAATTGAGGAAGAGGGTCAGGGTCCGGGGCACTGCTTCAGCGTGCAAATCAATGGTTTCAGTATCGTCTGTGGGTATACGAACAAAATTGGAATACTTGATGTTCTCGGTATTGAAAACATTGAGCAGGGATAGGCCTGCATCAAGCGTATAGCTGTTACGGGAAAGTTTAAATACCAGGGCCATGTCAAGGCGGCTGTAATCATAATCATCAGTCTGAACCTCATCTGTTGTGCCAGGGTCGGGAAAACCCGAGCCGTAGACATAATTTGCGGAAATATAAGCCGGACGGAGATTAAGTATCCCGGCCAGCTTTATCTCATGTCGCTGGTCATGAAGAGCCCTCCTGTATTCATCGTCCATGAAATAGGGGAAAGCTTCCTCAGTCTTGCTCAATGAATATGAAATCCAGGCAGAATGGCCCCTGTAATCCTTCTTGAAGAAGAGGTCAAGCCCCCTGGACCGGGAATCGCCGCTGTATATTGTTCTTTCGCTCAGTGTCTCAACATACCTGCTTATTCCATCTGTTTTCTTATAATAAGCCTCAAGACTGACAAGAAAATTATTATGAGACCATGACAATCCAGATACATAGTGGCGGGCATTTAAAACCGGGATGTCCTCATTGTCGCAAACTACCCAGAGGTAATAATAATTGCCATACTCATCTATGACAGGGCTCCGTGTAATAAACTGATTATAGATACCCCAGGCCGAATTTATTTTCAGCCTGTCATTCACACGCAGGGTTGCTGACAACCTGGGTTGAAGATAGACTTTTCCCAGTGCCACGGGATAATCAAGACGCAGACCCGTCTTCAGTGTCAGTTTCTTCATTACAGTAAAAATGCCGTTGAAATAGCTGTTTGGCAGCAGTATACTGTTACTTGTATTTAAATTCCCTGTTAGTCCTGTCTCTCCAAGGCTAACACTTTCATTGTGTTTTATCTGGTTCCTTAATATTCCTGCTCCAAATTCAATTTCATGATTTTTACCGGGCCGGAGGCGGTTATCAATCCTGGCATTTAATTCACTAATGTCAGAGTCCCTGTCCCTGATCATATCAATAATCACCCGGTCCATCTGACCCCTTATTAGTTGCCTTACTTCACTGCTCCTGTTATTCAGATACGAGTAGGCAAGTGTAAGATTGCTTACTCCCCCTTCCCTCCATTTTTTCCCGTAAAACAATGAAGCTCCCTGCTGCAGGTTCTTTTCATCAAGCTCATTGAATAAATACTGGTTAAGTTGTTCCTCCTCAACCGAATAGGAGAAGTTATCTGCCCCGGCAAAGAGGCTCATATAGTAATTGTCTCCATTATCACCTGTTCCTGACACTTTCAGATTCATATCCCTGAAAAGGTAATCGGGATACACATTCACATCCACATTGGAGCCTGAACCCGGTTTTCTTGATTTTGTACTGAACAGACTCAGGTTAGTGGAATTATACAGGTCATAGTATGTATGCCTGAAACCTGCAACCACCGATGCCTTATTCAGCAGGGGCACACTTGCCAGGGCATTAAGCGTCATATTATTGATGCTCAGGTTAAGTCCGGGCTTATTCCTGTTTCCGTCCACACCTGTTATATCAACTATCCCGCCTACCCTTTCACCGTATTCCGGGCCAAATCCACCCTTCATTACCTTAATGTCTTTCGCTATATAAGGATTCACGGAACTTATATTATCATTATAATTCCTCAGACCGAATATCGTAAAACCATCATACCTGACCTGGCTGTGTCCTTCATAACTGCCCCAGATTATCATGTCGCCTGATTGCTCGCCTGCGGCCAGGATTCCGGGCTGAAGGCGCAGGAGGTTAAACACCGAATTGTCGCCGTTTCCCGGAAGGTAAGAACTTATCTGATGGTTAAGCCTCAGGACACCCGGGCTTGCACCGGCCTGGATTGATTTTTCTACCTGGTATTGTTTTATCACTATTTCTTCAATCTCGATATTCGACGGTTTAAGTTTTATTACCCTGTTTATGCCATGATTTAATGTGGTGTCAAGCACATAATAAGCCAGGTAGGATATTTTGATTGCGAAAACACTGTCGCTTACCGATGAATATGAAAAATTACCCTTGAAATCGGTAACAATCCATTTCCCGTTTATTGATACATGTGAAAAAGGAAGGGCTTCAGATGTATACCTGTCGACCACCCTTCCTGTTAATATATATTTTTGTTTTATTTCTTCAGCCCTGTCTTTTTGAGCCGGGTAAATCAGGTAAGTACTACCTTTTTTTTCAAATTCATAGCCTGTGCCCTGGAGGAGGAAATGGAGCATCTCATCATAAGAACTAAAAGAACTGTCAACCTTCACCTTATATTTTGACAGTTCCCTGTCATCAAATGACAGCTCAATATTATAAGTATCCCTCAACCTTGTAAGGGCAGTGTTGAGAGCTTCATTGTCAAACTCTGCCTTTATTTCCTGTCCGTACAATGGTATAAAGGAACAACTGATTATCAGGGATATCAGTAATGCCCTTATTGTTGATTCAATTTGCATTAATCACTACCCGGTAGGTATTTTTTCCTTCTCTAACAAAATCAATACCAAATGCCTTACATACCAGGTTCATTACCTCATTTACATCCTGTTCCTTGCTGAAATTACCGGTATATATAAGGTCCAGCTTATCAGTTCCATCAATTATAATTCCGTATTGTCTTGCTATTTCATCAAAGACCCTTGTCAAGGGGGTGGAGGTAAATCTGAAATACCCGTTTCTCCAGTCGCGGTCTGACGATGCAGAAGGTTCTTCCCTCAAAGCCGGTTCTCCCTTACTGTCGATAATTACTTTCTGGTCTGGTTCCAGTATAACTTCTTTACCTGACAGGGCAGATCCGACCTTCACCCTTCCTGTAAAGCAACTTACCTCGTAAGCTCCGTTGCGCGAATAAATATTAAAGCTGGTGCCCAGAACGCTTGTGGTTCCCGGTTCTGAAATCACCGTGAATTCACTTCCGCTGCTAACTTCGAAATAAGCTTCACCTTCTACCCTTAATTCTCTCCTGAATGTCCACCAGAGTGGTTTATATTTTACAATTGTTTCGGCATTCAAAACCACTTCAGAGCCTTTTGGCAATAAGAGGTTTGCCATCTCCCCCGGGCCTGTGCGTAAGGTCTTTGAATAAAAGCCCACAAAGAATGCAGTCCCAACCAGGAGTAAAATAAGTGCGGCAGCACTCAGCCTTATGACATATGAGCTCAACGAAATTTTCCTGGCAACAGGCCGCACGTCCATATGTGCCTGCATGTTCTCCCACACCTCATCCCTGCTCTTTTCCCAGGGTATCCTCGATTGTGGCAGCCTGTCAAGCACATCCGGTTTCCGGAAACTGCTATTGTCCTTATTTATCCCGTTCTTTTTCATCCTTTATAATCCAGTGCATCACGTAAAAACGCCAGTGCTTTATTCATCCTTTTCTCAACTGCTTTTACACTTATATTCAATCTTTCTGCTATTTCACCGTATTTTAAACCTTCATTCCTGCTCATCAGGAAAACCGATCTCTGGTTCTCGGGAAGCGCAGCCAGCGAGCTTTCATATTTAGTGGTCAGCTCCTTAAGCTCAGCCATCTCTTCAGGGGATTCCTCCATGTAATCAAGCTCTATAGAATTAACATATCTCTGCTCAAGCTCCATTCTCCTGTACCTGCTGATAAACAGGTCACCCGCCATCTTGTATAAAAGGCTTTTTATCTTTCCGTCCCTGATTTCAAATTTTTTCTCCCATACCTGCATAAAAACCTCCTGTGCTATATCAGTAGCCAGTTCAGTGTCGCCGCAACGGTAATAAATATATGACCTTATAGAGTCAAAATATTTATTAAACAAGCCTTTGAATTCTTCCCGTGTCAAACTGTCAATTAACTTTTAGATTGTTTGAAATTAAGGGCACCGCTCTGATGTTTTCCTCAAAACTAATAAAACATTGGCAACTCATCATCCTCAGGTGCTTATTTTTGTTTCAATAATTCAATCCAATAGTATACCGAATATGATCAGTTTTACCCTACCCTCTTTTAAAAAAATACCGGACATGGCTATTCCCTATCTCAATTGCATTATGATTGATGCATTTTTACTATCTTTATTTTCACCTTGAACTCAATTAATTAAAAGCCTATTGAAATGAAAAAAACTGCCATTCTGTTACTGATCCCCTTCCTTATCCTTTCATGCATTAAAACAGAAAGATCAAAAACAAGTTTTTCCATCACTGCTAATGATTCCGTCCTGGATAAACCCGAAGACGGCCGTCTGCTTTTGTTTATTTCAAAGGAGGCCGGGCCAGATCCACGTTACCAGAGCAGCGGTTCATACACCTCGCAGCAAATCTTTGGAAAAGATGTAGAGAAATGGGAGGGTGACGCTCAAATAATTGGAAGCGGGGTCTTTGGTCATCCCGTAAATGACCTGCAAAGCCTTCCCCCTGGTGAATATTTTGTACAGGCCTTGTTGCACAAATATGAAACTTTTAACCTGTCGACCGGGCACAGCGTTAAGCTGCCTCTGAACCGAGGGGCAGGACAGAACCTGAGGCGCGCACCCGGTAACCTGTACAGCCAGCCGGTGAAAATTAATATTGATCCGTCGAAAACTAATACAATTGATATCGAACTAAGTCATGTCAATCCATCCATTGAGGCACCTGAAGACACAAAATATATTAAGCATATCAGGTTACTGAGTGATCTGTTGTCAGAATTCTGGGGCAGACCGGTTTACCTGGGAGCCCATGTTCTTCTTCCCGAAGGTTTTGATGAACACCCTGAAGCAAGATATCCCCTGTGTATTTTCCACGGTCATTATCCACATGATTTTGGAGGCTTCCGGACCGAGCCTCCTGATGAGGGCCTGGAACCGGACTACAGTTCACGCTTCGATATCAGGGGATATAACATTATCCAGCAGCAGGAAGCTTACGATTTTTACAGGCAATGGATCTCAGATGATTTCCCCCGCATGCTTATTGTTGAGATACAACATTCAAATCCCTATTATGATGATTCTTACGCAGTTAATTCAGCAAACCTGGGCCCCTACGGTGATGCTATAACCTATGAGCTTATCCCCTACATAGAAGAGCAGTTCAGGGGCATAGGCGAAGGATGGGCCCGCTTCCTTTACGGCGGTTCAACCGGGGGATGGGAAGCCCTGGCAGTGCAGGTCGTTTATCCCGATGAATATAACGGATGCTTTGCCGCATGCCCTGACCCGATAGATTTCAGGGCCTACGAACTGATAAACATTTATGCAGATAAAAATGCCTATTATTATGAGGGTCCCTTTACAAAACTTATAAGACCCGCCAGGCGTAACTGGCTAGGGCAGATAAGCTCATCGGTAATGGGCGAGAACCATCATGAGCTTGTCCTGGGTAATAATTCACGATCAGGAGGACAGTGGGATATATGGGAAGCCGTATTCTCACCAATGGGAGAGGATGGTTACCCCGAACGTATTTTTGATAAAATGACAGGGGAAATCAAGCCTGAAGTTGCTGAATACTGGAAGGAGAACTATGATCTCAGGCATATCCTGCAACGTGACTGGGCAGCACTGGGCCCGAAACTTGAGGGTAAGATCCATATCTATTGCGGCGATATGGATAATTACTACCTGAACAATGCTGTATACCTTATGGAGGAATTTCTCGAGAGTACCACTGATCCCTACTACGGGGGCGAGGTTGATTACGGTGACAGGGCAGAACATTGCTGGAACGGTGACCATAACCAGCCTAATTATATTTCCAGGTTGAGGTATAACGAGATGTATGTGCCAAAAATACTGAAGCGCATTGAAGAATCAGCGCCTCCCGGAGCAGATCTTACCAGCTGGCGCTATTGAAAAGTGATGAGCAATAAGATAATTGCCCGGTTCATAATTCATAAAGTATTCCCCCCTTTCACTTCCCGGACTATTGCCTTTGCCAGCACATCATTGGCATCAATTATGGGTACGAATTCAACCGCTTTTTCTTTTATGGCAAGCGGTATTTCAGAGCATCCCAGTACTATTGCCTGTGCTCCCTCATGTATCATCATACGGAGAACCGACAGCAGGTCAATCCTGGCCCTCTCGCTTACGGGTTCTGACACTGCTTTTATGCCATATTCCATGTCAAAAATTGCAGGGTGTACCATGCTGAACTGAACATCCTCATCGGGGTAAAGGGTCTGAAGACCTTTAGCCGACATGTAATCATCATAAACCCTGCTTTTAAAAACACCGTTTGTTCCCATTATGCCCACTTTTTCTACATCAGGATAACTCTTTGATATGTATTGTGACACTTCCCTGATCATATTCACCAGGGTACAGCCATCCCTGATTACCTCAACTACGGGTTTAAGGATCTTTTGAACATGGGCAGTATTGCAAGGAATCCCAAAAACACAGGCCCCAAGGCTGTGCAATTTTTTAACTACCTCTGCTATTGCCTGCCCCGGATTTTCATCAACTTCACCGAAGAAATATTCACTGCGGTCGAGTATCGTATCCGGCAAGGATAGCATGGCTACCGGTAAATGTTCCTGATCCTTTACAGCTCCTGTATTGTCAGCAATCTTCCTGAGCAGGTCAATTCCCGCATAGGTTCCCATGCCTCCAACCACTCCAATAATTTTAGTCATATTCCTTGGTCTTATTATATTTTTTCATGATTTTCAAAACTTCGTCCAGTGGAAGTTTTTCAACTTTATTTCCCTGATTGCCCGTCATTGTTTCAGCAGCAAAAAGCGAATTCAGTATCGCTTCCTCCGTGGCCTCGATGGCGGCAAGAAATAGAGGTGAAACATGGTCATTGTCAAGAAAGCTCCCTTCTCTTACCGGTGAACGTTCACTGCTGTCAATAAGGTTTTCAGCGGCAACTGAAAATGCTATGACATAATCGCCGCTTCCATTTGAGGCTATACCCCCGGTACGGGCAAGCCCCATAAAGGCTCTTTTTGCCAGCCTCTCCAGGTTACGGGCATCCAGAGGGGCATCTGTGGCGACAACTATCATGCACGAACCATCAGCCCCACGGTCAATATTGCGGCTGAACGAAAAACGATCAAGCTCTTCACCTACCGGTACACCATCAATCTGCAATACACCGCCAAAATTAGTCTGTACCAGTACACCCACAGTATAGCCGCCAAGCGAACCGGGTAAAAGCCTTGATGATGTACCTATGCCCCCTTTAAACCCGAAACATACAGTCCCCGTACCTGCACCTACATTACCTTCCTCAACCTCGCCCCCTGAAGCCTTTCTTATCGCATCCAGCACATGCTCCTCCTTAATATGCCTGCCCCTTATTTCATTGAGGAAACCGTCATTTGTCTCTCCCACAAGGCCATTCACCGACCTTACATTTTCATTGCCGGCTTCGTTAATCGTATAGCTTATGAGTGCATCAAAGGCAAGCGGCACACTCATTGTATTTGTTAATAAAAGAGGAGTCTCAATATTACCCAGCTCCCTTACCTGGCTTATACCTGTTAATTTACCAAAGCCATTGCCAATATAAATTGCAGCGGGGACTTTAAGTTTATAAATATTGCCCCCATGGGGCAGGATGGCAGTAACACCCGTGCGAATATTCTCGCCCTCAATAAGCGTTGTATGCCCCACTCTGACACCCCTGACATCCGTAATGGCATTGAATTTCCCGGTCGGCAATACCCCGGGGGAAATACCGTAATCCCTTAGTCTGCTTCTTTGTGAATATATACCCTGGCTTAATAAGAGCGCCAGTAAGAGGGAAAAAATAATCCTCATATCAAGATTTTGCATTTTTGACTAACTAAATTAAACAAATATTAATGCAAATATTAATATGACCCGGAATTTGTTCACCTGAAATAATATTATACAATAATTTAATATACGTTTATTGTATATTTATATCTTTTTCGTATATTTACATCGTTTTCGTAATTTTAGTATCAAATGGCAAGGATAAGCAGGAAGTATAAGGATATTATCACAGCAGCCAGGGATTTATTCTGGAAACACGGTTTTAAGCGTGTGACCGTAGAGGAGATATGCGAGAAGGCCAATGTAAGCAAAATGACATATTATAAGTACTTCCCGAACAAGATTGCCCTGGCCAAAACAATGTTCAACAGCGTGGTTGAAGAGGGAGAGAAACAATTCAGGAAGATAATGAAGGCGGATACCACTGCTGCTGAGAAATTAGAGAAGATCATAATGCTGAAAATGGAGGGTACAAACAGCATCAGTCCTGAATTCCTCCAGGATTTTTATGCCGGCTCTGAGCCTGAACTGAAAGCTTTCGTGGAAGAAAGAACAAAAAAATCATGGGACATTCTTATAAATGATTTTAAAAAGGCCCAGGAAGCGGGTATCTTTCGAAAGGATTTCAAACCTGAGTTTATGGTCAGAATACAGAACATGCTTATCGGGATATTTGAGGACGAGAATATAAGCGCCATGTTCGACACACGCCAGGAACTTATTATGGAATTTGTTAACCTGATGATATACGGGATAGCACCCAGGGAATAATCAATAAAATGAAAAGGCCACTGAAAATAATCCTGATCCCTCTTCTTCTCACCTTCTCCTTATCAATGAGAGGGCAGGAGAAGCTTAACTTCAAGGGTCAGCTTTCGGCCTATACACATCTGAACCCTTCCAATGAACTTTACTGGACAAACGGGCTACGCTATATACCGCAGTTGAATTATCAATACAGTCTGTCCGATAAGTACAGGATCGGCTTTGAAGCTTCGGTAAACCTATATGGCAATGCAGCCCTGGCACCTTCTGATTCCTCTGATTTCAGCGGTGACATTAAACCGTAT
Source organism: Bacteroidales bacterium (assembly GCA_032260385.1). GTDB lineage: Bacteria > Bacteroidota > Bacteroidia > Bacteroidales > VadinHA17 > UBA9300. The sequence goes on from JAVVEL010000011.1 coordinate 49,823, forward strand.
CGTTTCTGGGCAAGGTATTCGACAAACCAGTTTGAATTACGTGCAGGACTTCAAAAGATCAATTTTGGCTCAGCATCAATCCTGCGACCCCTGATGTGGTTTGACCAGATAGATCCCCGCGACCCTTTAAAACTGACTGACGGGGTATGGGCTTTGCTTGCCCGTTACTATTTTTTAAATAATGTCAATGTCTGGATATGGGGACTCTATGGAAACGAAAACCTCAAAGGGTGGGAAACATTCAGCTCTGATAAAAAAATCCCCGAGTTTGGCGGACGTATTCAGACTCCTGTTCCACGGGGCGAGGCAGCTTTTACCTATCACCACAGGATAGCCGACTGCAGTATCCTGTCTGACTCATCCAATACTATCGGCAAGGTAGCGGAAAACCGTTTCGGTTTTGATGCAAAATTTGATATGCTGATAGGATGGTGGATTGAAGCATCGTGGTCAGCTTACGGCAAGGATATCGGCATGTTTTCGAACCGGGAAATTATAAACCTTGGTGCTGACTATACCTTCAGGCTTGGTAACGGGCTTACGGTAATTTATGAACAGCTGATAGCTTCCTCTGATGAAAGTCCCTTCGCTTTCGAAAATGTATCAACATTCTCCTTACTGAACATTTCATACCCGCTGGGCCTGTTCGACAATATCAGTGCCATAGTCTATTACGACTGGGATAATAATAAGGCCTATAATTTTCTTAACTGGCAAAGGGTTTTCAATAAATTCACTCTTTACCTTATGGCTTATATCAATCCGAAGGATTATAATATACCCACGCCCGGGTCAGATGACATTTTATACGCGGGCAGTGGTGTACAGTTAATATTTGTTCTAAACCACTAAATAAAAGATAGTTATATCAGTAATACGAAAAAAATGTACGACAATCTAATCATCAAAACAGAAAAGCTCACCAAAAGATTCCCGATGGGAAAAGGTGAATTTACGGCGCTTAAGGATATTGACCTGACCCTCGGTCTTGGTGAGTTTGCCGGCCTTATCGGTCCCAGCGGATCAGGCAAAACAACACTGCTTAATATTATTGGCTCGCTGGACAACCCGACCGAGGGCAGCGCTGTTGTCCTGGGCCAATCAGTGGGTCAGCTCAACGCCAGGGAGGCAGCGAGGCTTCGAAAAGAAAGCCTGGGCTTTATTTTCCAGACATATAACCTGCTGCAGGTCCACACCGTATTCGAGAATGTTGAGCTTCCCCTTCTGCTGCTTAAAATTGGCAGCGGGGAACGCAAAAAGATGGTACAGGATGCCCTCGAGTGGGTTGGTCTCACTGACAAAATCAGGCAAAAACCACCGCAGCTGTCAGGGGGTGAATGCCAGAGGGTGGCTATTGCACGTGCCATGGTAAAAAAACCATCCCTCGTGCTTGCAGATGAGCCAACGGCTAACCTGGATGCTGCAAATTCCCATAATATTTTACAAACCATGGAGAAGTTGAACGAGGAATTGAAAACTACTTTTCTCTTTGCCACTCACGATGAAAAAGTGATAGCCTATCTTAAAAAGAAAATATACCTGAAGGATGGGAGAATTGATAAAATTGAAAGGGCGGGTGATGAAAAATGATGTAAGGAAAGCAGAAATAAAAAACTTCTTAAGAAACATTACCTGCTATAACAGTATAAAAAATAAAAGCGATGAAACTGGCATTTAAACTGGCATATAAAAACCTTATTGGGGCAGGATTACGAACCTGGCTTAATGTGATAGTGCTGTCCTTCTCCTTCGTTATTATCATTGCCGTTAAAGGCATCCTCGTCGGATGGGACCGCCAGGCAAAGAACGATATGACTGAATGGGAGATAGGAGGCGGGCAGTACTGGCAGGAGAATTATGACCCCTATGATGCATTTTCCCTGGAGGAAGCACATGCACCTGTTCCACAGGAGTTTGCCACCGAGATAGAACAGGGAAATATGATTCCCGTACTGATGACACGTGGTACAATCTATCCCCGCGGCAGGATGCAGTCGATACTGATAAAGGGGATTGATAAACAACAGGAGCTGCTGGAAATACCGGCACATAAACTTGACACCGTGGTGGGAGCCATACCGGCGGTGATAGGGTCAAACATGGCCACGGCAAATAAACTGGAAAAAGGGGATTACCTGACCATGCGATGGCGCGATGCAAACGGCACCTTCGATGCTGCAGAAATATTTATAAGCGAGATCTTTACCACCAATGTGCCCACCGTAGATGCCGGGCAGGTGTGGATTTCGCTGGACAGCCTGCAATCAATGTTACTTATGCCAGGCGAGGCAACTACATTGACTTTCCGCGACAGGGAAAAAGCAAGGGAGGACAGGGGTGAATGGAAACTGAGGTCATTTGAATACCTGGTCAGCGATATAGAGGAGATGATAAAGACAAAATCGGTGGGACAGTCAATATTTTATGTCATACTGCTGGTCCTGGCCCTGCTGGCCATCTTCGATACGCAGGTATTGTCAATTTTCAGGCGCCAGAAAGAGATTGGAACCTATATAGCCCTTGGCTATACCCGGCGGGAAGTAGTGGGCCTTTTTACCGTTGAAGGGGGGATGCATGCAGTACTGGCAGCCCTTGTTGGAGCAGTATATGGTATTCCTTTCCTTATATGGTTTGCAAAAAAGGGAATATCACTGGGCCTGTCATCATCGGATTATGGCTTTGCCATTGCCGATACCATGTACCCAGTATACAGCGCTGGCCTGGTGGCAGGGACAACCATACTGGTACTAATGGCTACAACAATAGTCAGTTACTGGCCATCCAGGAAAATTGCAAAAATGAATCCAACAGAAGCATTAAGGGGGAAATTACAATGATAAAATTTTTACTGAAAGGACTGTTGCGGGACAGAAGCAGGAGCCTGCTCCCGATGATAGTGGTAGCTATAGGAGTGATGCTGGCAGTATTTATGCGTGGCTATATTAACGGGATAATGGTTGATATGATAGAACAAACAGCCCGCTTCAATACCGGCCATGTAAAAATAATGACAAAAGCCTATGCCGGGAATATGGACCAGGCACCCAACGACCTGGCCCTTATCGAAGTGAGTGAACTGAAAAAGGATCTGGAAAACGAATTCCCGGATATGGAATGGGTAAGCCGCATAAAGTTTGGCGGACTTATAGATGTGCCCGACGAAAACGGTGAAACAAAGAGCCAGGGACCGGCAATGGGTATCGGACTGGATCTCCTGTCCCCGGATTCAGATGAAGCAGAAAGGCTCAACCTGGGCAGATCACTCATCAGGGGCCACCTGCCTGAATCCAGGGGTGAGATACTGCTCAGCGAGGACTTCTCCCGTAAGCTGGAAGTAGATCCGGGTAAAGAAGTAACCCTCATCGGGTCAACTATGGACGGTGGAATGGCCATCCATAATTTCAGGGTGTCAGGAACAGTGCGTTTTGGAAATACAGGCCTGGACAGGGGGACAATTATTGCTGACCTGCACGATGCACAGGAGGCCCTTATAATGGATGATGCCGCCGGTGAAATACTGGGTTTTTTCAGCTCCGGTTATTATGAGGATGAAACTGCCGCCCCTGTCATTAAAACCTTTGAGGACAAATACAGTGATGCTTACGATGAATATGCACCACTAATGCTTCGATTAAGGGACCAGGAAGGACTTTCAATATATGTTGATATGTCAAAAAACATGGGGACAATTGTTACAATCATCTTTATGATTGCCATGTCCCTTGTGCTCTGGAATGCAGGACTGCTGGGCGGACTGCGCCGCTACGGGGAAGTCGGCATCAGGCTTGCCATCGGAGAAGAGAAAGGACATATCTACAGGTCGATGATTATCGAATCCGTAATGATTGGATTTGCCGGCACTATAATAGGAACAGCATTAGGGCTTGGCCTGTCATGGCTGATGCAAACATACGGACTTGATATCAGCGAGTTTACAAAAAATGCCACAACGGGAATAATGATGCCTAATATTGTAAGGGCTAGGATAACTCCACCCGATTTCTATATTGGCTTTATCCCCGGTTTGCTTTCGACAGTGGCCGGCACCATGCTTGCCGGAATCGGTATTTACAAAAGACAAACAGCCCGGCTGTTCAAGGAACTTGAAACTTAATTAAACCCAATTAAGATCTAAAAAATGAAAAAACCTATAATAATATTGCTATCATTTATTTCCCTTGCTTCATTTGCACAGCCCGGTGCAGATGAAATTATTGACAGGGTTGATAAGAACATGTCCGCGGAGAACCAGATAGTTGAGTCGCAAATGATAATACACGGGAGGCGCGCCAGCAGAACGATAACATCCGTGTCATATACCGTGGGCGATAAAAAATCATTCACAGAATACCTCTCACCACCACGTGAGGAGGGGACCAAGATGCTTAAGCTTGAAGACCAGTTATGGATATATTCCCCTTCAACAGACAGGACAATACAGATATCCGGGCATATGCTGAGGCAGTCGGTAATGGGTTCAGACCTGTCTTACGAAGACATGATGGACGACAGGAAGCTGACTGATGTCTATGCCGCCCGTGTCACAGGCAGCGAGGAGATTGACGGAAGGCAGACATGGGTGCTGGACCTGGAAGCTACGGTGACTGACATTGCCTATGCCAGCCGCAGGGTATGGATAGACAAGGAAAAGTATGTACCCCTGAAAGAGGAACTGTATGCCAAAAGCGGACAGCTGCTTAAACGCTCAAGCATGAGCGACATCCAAAAAGTAGAGGGGAGATGGTACCCCATGACCATCGTTTATAAAGACATGATGAAACTGGGAGATGGAACGGAATTTAAAATAATCGACATTAAGTTTAACCAGGATATACCGGAGTATATGTTCACTAAGGCAGCACTGAAACAGTAGTACCTGCTCTCATTACCACTGCTCAACAGGTTAAATCATTGAGGATTTTTACCTATATTTAATACGGTCACGGAGATAAAACGTATCTTTAATACCCGTTAACAGCTTAGATTTAAGCTATAAGCTACTCTGGCAGTAAAAAGAAAATTTACCGGGTGTAGCCATTCATAAACTAAATGAATAAAAAATTTTGAGCGTATGAAAAAAACAATCCTCTTATCAGTCTCAGTCCTGACTCTTATCCTGCTTGCAGCCTGCAACAGGGAAGAAACAATAAGCCTTATCCCGGGTGATAATCTTGAAGGCTGGCATGTTGATATCCCGGCTATGGACAATAATCCGGATACTTTGAACCCCTTTATCATTAGAAATGGAATGCTGGTAAGCCTTGGAAGCCCCGGGGGTCATCTGATCACCGGCAATAGCTACTCAGATTACAGGCTTGTGGCTGAATATCGCTTTGCCGGTGAACCGGGTAACTGCGGTATCCTGGTACATGTATCAACACCCAGGGCTCTGTACGGTATGTTTCCGAAATCACTTGAAGTCCAGCTTCAGCATGAGCATGCAGGCGATTTCTGGTGTATACAGGAAGACATTATGGTTGATAATATGCTTGAGCGAAGAGGTCCCGAAGAAGACTGGGGTGTATCAGAAGGCAAAAGCAGGCGCATAATAAACCTTACCGATGGCTCCGAGTATGATCCGGGTGAATGGAATACCATGGTTATTGAATGCATCGGTGATGAAATTTTTGTGTGGGTAAATACCGATCTGGTGAATCATGGTTATGACTGCACAGCCACAGGGGGTCAGATAGCCATACAGGCTGAAGGATCAGAGGTGGAGTTCAGAAGACTCGATCTTACAAAACTGGATTAATGGATGAAAAGGTTTATGAGTTTCAGCCATGCCTTCAGAGGGCTTGGCCAACTGTTCAAAAATGAAGCCAACTTCAGGATACACCTTGTGATAACGGTACTGGTGTCAGCTGCAGGGATAGTCTTGCATATCTCTGGTGCCGAGTGGCTTATAATTATATTAACAATTGGATTTGTCCTTGTGGCCGAAAGCCTGAATTCAGCAGCTGAGAAACTCTGCGATATTGTTTCACCGGGGAAGGACAGGCGTATCAAAAACATTAAGGACATGCTGGCCGCAGCCGTTTTGATCTCAGCCCTTACGGCAATTATTATCGGTCTGGTGATTTTCCTGCCCCATATCCTGGATCTTTTTTCTAAAAATTAAAACATAAAATTATGTACAGGTCGATTCTCCTGATGCTTTTAATATCATTGACCATTAAATCATGCCTCCCTCCATGTGAAGATTATGCCCCGGGAACAATGCCTGTGACACCTGTTAACATGGAGGAGTTTAACAGTGAATATGATGACTACAATCCAAACAGTCTCACTCTTGGTACCTTCATGCCGCTCTGCTTCTCCACAAATCGTAACAGTGAAGGGCTTAATTTTGACATTATATACGAGCCAATGTCAATAAGTTGGGACAAAACTTCAGGTGATATCACTGTGATGATCAATTACGATGACTGGCCCGAATACCAGGAGGAATTTGGTGTTTTGAGAAATGCCCTTGATAAAATTAACACCGATGGCAACGAACTTGGTCCATATTACATGCTAAACCCTACACCGAACAATTATTATTATCAGTTTCTTTTTATGTACGCCAGCAACGAAGGCGGTGATTACCAGATTGGCTTTACCTATAACACGGGCACACCTATTTTTAACGAGAGTATGGAGATAAATTTTCTTAATACTGAGTATGATGAGCTCTATCCCTGCTTCAATATGGATCTCAGTAAAATATATTTCTGTTCCAACAGGGATAATGGTGTTTTTAACATTTATGCTGCCACACTGGAAAAAACAATAGATCAGATCACTGAAGAGTTCAGGTACACGGAGACTCTTGAGATAAATATGGATGAAAGCCTTTCAGGTGATTATAACGATAAGTGCCCCTATATTTATGGTAATATAATAGTATTTGCCTCTGACAGACCGGGCGGAGAAGGCGGCTTTGACCTGTACTATTCAGAATATAACCAGGGATTATGGGGCCCTCCGGTGAATTTTGGCCCCTATATAAACTCGCCTGATGATGAGTACCGGCCACTCGTCATTAATGAAGGTATCGATTTTGACAGGGATATGCTGATCTTTTCATCAGATCGCCCCGGAGGCAAAGGAGGATTTGATCTTTATTATGCAGGAATAGAGTTTTAAGCTGCCACGATGCCATAATGAACCAATAAAAGAGTAAATTCACGAAAAATATCCTTATGAACATCTTGCGTGTTATAAGCGATTATTATTCAGATGTTATCGGGGGTCATGCACTCCCCGAAAGCAGGCAATCAAGATATACCACCTTTGAACTGGCAGGTATTATTGCCACGGCAGCCCTCAAATTCATAATGATGGAATGGCTTAATATGGTTGCTTTCTATGTCGCGGGCATATCATTCTTCTGGATAGGGTATATTATTTACAGGTACGTCCATGACCGGACCATTCTGGTTAAATGGGGATTCAGGAAAGAAGGCTTCAGACAAACCCTTATTTTTATGATCCCTTTCATAGTCATCTGTATTGTTGCCAGTTTTATTCTGGGTGATGTAAATTCTTCCGTAAAAATTCTCAACTGGAGGCTTCTGCCTGTACTGTTCTTATACCCCCTGTGGGGTCTTTTCCAGCAGTATATTATGCTGGTATTAATTGCAGACAATCTCGTGGAGCTTGAAAGGATTAAGCTTAATAAATACGAGGCCATCTTAATTACCTCACTGCTTTTCAGCCTTATTCATTATCCCTCCTTTTTCCTCATGATCTTTACTTTTTTCATGGAGATAATTTTTCTTCTTGCCTGGTTCAGGTGGAAAAACCTACTGGCCCTGGGTCTTACCCACGGAATAGTTGCAACCTTCCTTCTCTTCTATATACTCGAGCGGGACCTCTGGCTTGAACTTTTTGAATGGTTTTAAAAACCATCGAGGTACTTTTATTCGATCCGATTGCTTTCCCTGCCAAATAAATTGAAAAAGAATCCCTTTATTTACCGTAGCCACCTCCACCGGGTGTTCCCATTATAAGTTGATCACCTGCCGACAGGTTTATGTTATGAACTGAGCTGAGCCTTATTGCTTCGCCTTTTCTCTTTATTACCTGCTGGAAACCGGGACTCCCGGATGAGCCTCCGTGTAAGCCGTAAGGACCGCTGTTGCGCCTCTGGGTCAGAACCGACAGATTCACAGGTTCAAGGAAGGTAATGACACGCTTCACTCCTTCCCCACCTTTCCATTTACCCTTCCCTCCTGAACCTTTCCGGATTGAAAATTCTTCAAGCCTTACAGGGTAACGGTGTTCCAGGATCTCGGGATCGGTAATGCGTGTATTTGTCATATGATGATGAACGGCTGATGCACCGTTGAAACCTTTTCCGGCACCGCATCCCCCGCAAACAGTTTCATAGTAAGCAAAGTTGTCATTGCCAAAAAGGGTATTGTTCATTGTGCCCTGGCTGGCGGCAACTATCCCAAAGGCTTTAAGGAGTGTATCGGTAAGTCTCTGGCTTATCTCAACGTTGCCACCCACTATGGCAGGGCATAATTCAGGGTTTTCATCAAATACGGGGTTCAGCATACCCTGGGGCAGAATTATCTTAACCGGCTCCATCAGTCCGTCGTTAAGGGGTATGGGCTCATTGAGAAGGAGTCTGAGAACATATATTATTACGCTTTTCACAATAGCTTCGGTAGCATTCATATTTGAATGATTGACAGGGGCACTGCCTGAAAAATCAATTTTACACTGTCCCCCGTTCAATTCCAGGGCTACCCGTATCACAGAACCATCATCCAGATGTTCCACCGCTTCGTAGGTGCCATCGGCAAACCTGCGAAGGGTGTCCTTCATCCTTAGTGAGGCATAATTTCTTAGCTCGTCCAGGTAATGTAGAACCTTATCCACACCGTGTGCATCAACGAGTGACAGCACAGCTTCATTTCCATTACGGTTGGCAGCAAGGGCTGCATTAATATCCGCCAGGTTTTCTTCAACGGCTCTTGTCGGATAAGGGCAATCAAGCAATATCTTTCGCATACCCTCCCAGTCTGCTTCACCCTTGCTGATAAGGTTAAACGGGGGTATCACCACTCCTTCCTGCTGTAGGTTTCCAGCTCCCGGGGGCATTGAGCCGGGACTTATTCCGCCTATCTCGCCATGATGGGCACGGTTCACCACGAAGGCCAGGCGCTTCCCTTTATAAAACACCGGGCTTACCATGGTTACGTCAGGTAAATGAGAACCCCCGTATTTGGGATGATTTGTCACAAGGGTGTCTCCTTCTTTAAATTTGTAATGTTTCAGTAATTCTCTCACACAGACTCCCAATCCGCCCAGGTGCACAGGTATATGAGGGGCATTGGCCACAAGCCTTCCATCTGCATCAAGCAGGGCACATGAAAAATCAAGCCTTTCCTTGATATTTACCGAAAGGGAGGTGCGCTGCAGCAGGGCACCCATATTTTCTGCTATTGACATAAAACGGTTGGTGAATAATTCCAGCTCCGTCTCTTTAGCTTTTGTACTTTTTCTTACCACCCTTTCTTTCGCACGGATCAGGATGGCAGTCCCGGGGGAATCAACTTCCAGGTGCCATCCTTTTTTTACCCATGTTGTTGCAAAGTTATCAAGGATCAGAGCGTCACCGTCCAAATAAGCACCAGGCTGCAATGAATCAAGGATATAGACGGTGGTCTTATTATCCATACGGTATCCGGGAACAGCCCGGTGTCTGTCAGCCTGCCCGGGCTGTTGATCGCTTTCCTCCTCATAAACTCTTACAATTAGCCTTACCGATTCCATCTCAATCTCGCGCTTGCTCACCGTGTGTCCGTAAAGGTCGCCGTAGGCCCGGGTAAAATCGTCGGCAAGAGTCCCGCTACCTCTGAAAGGTATTTCGAGGCAGCTGTCCTGCCCTGCATATCGCATAAAAACCAGCTCTTTATGGCTTGTGATCCTGTCAGCAGGGAAGCCCTCATCAACCAGTTGGCTTACCGCACCGGCCTTACATTCGTCAAGTATCCGGGGGAGGCGCTCTTCCACCTGGGGGAGAAGCTTAAGGACCTGTTTTTCGGCAAAACGTTCAACGGGTGAATGACCTATGCCGTAGGCGCTCAGCAGCCCTGCATCACGCGGCAGGATAACAGACTTAATGCCCAGTATGTCTGCAATATCACATGCATGAAGTCCACCGGCGCCGCCAAAGGCCACCATTGCATAATCAGCTGGATCATAACCCCTTGCAAGGGATATTTTCCTTATCGCTCCCGCCATAATCTCGTTCGCAATATCTATGAAGCCGTTCAGAATATCCCCGGCTGTTCTCCGTTCACCTGTTTTATCTGCTATATCTTCAAGTAATTCCTCCAGGCTTTTTCCAGCATCCTCCTTGAATACCGGTATACCAAATTTGCCTATGTCGAGCCGGCCGAGGAGAAGATTGACATCTGTGAGGGTCAATGGTCCGCCGGCACCGTAGCACGCGGGCCCAGGGTAGGCACCTGCACTCTCGGGTCCTACAGTTAACTTATAACCGTCAAATCCGCATATTGAACCGCCTCCCGCAGCAACAGTCTCAATGGCTATGGCAGGACTGTTGATTCGTGCATCACCTACTTCCAGTTCATATCGGTAATCAAATGACCTGTCAATACGGGATACATCTGTGCTGGTACCTCCCATGTCAAAGGTGATAAGCTTTTCGTATCCCGATTTCTTTCCGATGGCCAGGGCTCCTGCCACACCGCCGGCGGGGCCGCTCAGCAGGCTGTCCTTGGGGAAAAAATTATCAGCCTGTACCAGTCCCCCCGCACTTGTCATAACCTGAAAACGTTTTGTGCCGCTTCGTCTGCTTATATCGTTCACATAATCCTCAATAAGGGGTGACAGGTAGGCATTGACAACGGTAGTATCGGCCCTGTTCTGAATTTTTATCAGCGGCGAAACCCTGTGTGAGAGAGAAACGGCCTTAATACCCAGTGAGGTAAGCTCTTCACTTATAATCAATTCATGTGAAGGATTGAGATAACTGTTCATCAGGCAAACGGCAGCAGATTCAAATGAGCCTTTCTTCACTCTTTTCAGCTGTTCCCTGAAAGCTTTCAGATTCAAATCCTTCAATATACTGCCGCGGGCATCTATTCTCTCATCCGCTTCCAGTACTTCAGAATACAGCATGCTGCGTTTTACCACATTGAGAGCAAATATATCAGGTCGTGCCTGGTTTCCAATCTCCAGCAGGTCAGCAAAACCCCTTGTTACCACAAACAGGGTTTTTGCCCCCTTCTTCTCCAGCAAGGCATTGGTTCCCCTGGTCGATCCCAGCTTAAAGATCATAGTAGGGAAAGTTTCATTAAGTGCAGTGCCTGTTAATAACCTGGCCCCAAGAATGGGAGCCTCCTCGTTTGATGTTATTTCAAAACTGCTGTTCCTAACCGACTTAAGAGGCAGAGGCATGTTTAGCCTTATGACTGAACGGTTTATGTCATATTCCTCAACCAGGATGCCTGACCAGGGATCCGGCAAAATACGGAAGGAAAAACCTTTGATAAGGTCACGTGGTAATTTCCATGATTCATTTATTTCAAACTCAAGATCCGAGATAACTTTGGTGATGGTACCACGCAGGCTGCTATTGCTCAAGACCTTGAGACGCTTCTGCCTTCCACCGGGCTCTATACCTATACAGTCGGTGAAAGTGCCCCCGGTGTCAACATATATCTTATATTCCTTATTATTCATCTCATCTGCAAACTTAGATTCTCCTCTTTGCTCTTCCCCCTGTCATTATTATTATCATGATTATCACCAGGAGAGATAGAGCTGCAATAATAAGCTGACTTGCCGGGGTATTTACGAAGCCCGGTGCTATTAAACCGGCAAGCGCTTTCACGGCGCTGTTTAGACCTATTATCAGGCTTATAAAAATCACAAGGAGCATAAATATGTTTGAGATCCTGTAAATAAGAGTCTCCCTGTCGATGCTCTTCTGTATAACCACGTAAAGGAATATGCTCACGAAGGGCAGTAAAAAGCCGTTCAGGGCCTGGGCTATTATTATGGCCGGGACAGGCTTGAAATTCAGCAGTGCAAAGACTGTTCCGGTAAGCAGAACCACTATCCATGCAACACGGTAGCGCCATGACTTATTGCCCCACTTCTCTTCCTGCCCGTGACCAAAAAGGCCACTCAGTGTAATTGCCGCGGCCAGGGGGGCGGTAACTGTCGATGTGAAACCCGCAGCAAAAAGACCAAAACCCAGCAGGTATTTACCTGCTGTACCCATCCTTTCCTGGAGGACGCTCGCCAGGGCCTCGAACGAAAAACTACCGGCTATGGCCGAGCCGCTTATAAGGACAGCCATAGAAAAGATACCACCCAGGATAATGGCCAGGCCCAGTCCAAAACGCATTTCTTTAAGGGTCTGGCTCTTTGTGGAAAGCCCGGAACCGAGGAAGAGATTATAGGGTACTATTGTGGTGCCTATAAGTGCCAGTACGAGCACTCCCGCACGCGGCCCCGGGAAGGAGGGAACAAAGGTTCCCCTTACTATCTCAGAAAAATCAGGTTTTACCATTACTGCCGTTACCAGGAAACCCAACCCCATTAAAACAACCAGCATACCCAGTATGGTGGAAATAATTCTCAGGGAGGGCAGGCTTAACAGTATGGCAGCCGTGGCGCCAATGAAGAGGACCGGGATATATGATGGTACATTGGAAAGCAGCTTAATCCCTTCCACCGCCCCCAGGAGGTTGCCCATCTCATAGGCAGAATTACCTATAAATATTGCTCCAAGGACAAAGCTCAGTATAGCCACCCTGGATGGTCGGTCCACAAAATAAGCTGAAATAGACTGCCCCAGGTTCATACCTGTCACTATGGTAATCCGTGCTGCTGCTTCCTGCAGAAGAAGGCAGGCCAGTGTCGAAAAAAGAAGAGCCCACAGGAGGTCTGTACCGTATTCCGCACCGCTGCTGGCTGCCGTGGTTACCGTGCCGGGACCAATAAAGGCAGCCGAGATAACCGACCAGAAGAGTATATTGAGGATGCGCTTCTTAAATGACATCAAGGTCTGAGTTTATTAATTAAAGGGTCAGCCCGGGAGTTTTTTTACAGCTCGAGGGTAACGGGGCAATGATCAGAACCCACTATCTCATCAAGAATTTCAGCTTTCCGGATAGATGGGACCAGGGACCTGCTGACAAGGAAATAATCAATTCTCCAGCCTATATTATTCTCCCGCCCCCTTGTCCTGTAGCTCCACCACGAATAGGCATCCTTCCTGCCGGGGTAGAAATGCCTGAAGGTATCTATAAAACCTCCATCCAGGAAACGGTCCATACCATCGATCTCCTTCTGGGTGTAACCGGCTGTCTTGTTGTAGTTCTCCTTTGGGCGTGCCAGGTCTATTTCCCTGTGTGCCACATTAAAATCACCACATGCTATTATCGGTTTTTTCTTCTCCAGGTTCTTAAGGTAATCAAAAAAGACCTCGTCCCATTCCTGCCTGTAGTCAAGTCTCTTAAGTTCATTGCCTGAATTTGGTACGTATACGTTGACAAGATAAAAATCATCATATTCCAGGCTTACAAGCCTCCCCTCAGTGTCGTGCTCGTTCACCCCTATTCCCGTGCTTACATCAAGGGGCTTTATCCTTGTCATCACGGCCGTTCCGGAATATCCCTTCCTTTCGGCTGAGCTGGAAAAAATCTCGTAGCCATCAATTCCTTTGAGCGCCTCGGCTACCTGGTCGTCCTGGGCCTTAGTCTCCTGAAGACAGATGATATCCGCGTTCAATTTATCAATTATACAGGAAAAATCCTTTTTGATTATGGCCCTTATGCCATTAATATTCCACGATACTATTTTCATGTCCTTATCTTAATTGAATGAATAATTATAAATAAGCAATGAAGATAATAAAATGTTGGAAAGAAAAGTAGAGACATGTTATGCCAGTATCTTTCCATGGAAAGGACTTTCCTGCCCTGCACCTTGTCTAAGTGAAGGTAATCCTCTACGGGGCATTCGGATATATCTCAACGGCTATTGTCTGCCTTGTGTACAACCTCGTGGCAAAATGGACCGGTGGTGTGGAAGTTGAAATCGAGCTGGCCGGCGAATAACTGACTTATCCGGAGTGTGACCCGGGTTATTATTATTCACCCACTCCGTGGTATTCGAAATTTATCTGATATGGCTTCCGGAGGTCTTCAAAAGTCGATGCGATACTTAATGATTGTTTTCACAAAAAGTCTATATTTGTATTTCAGGTTACCAAGCGCAGTGTTGGCTACCGGTAATTAAGGTGACTAAGAATAAAAACCAGCACCAGGAAATGACTGCAGGGTCTAATAAGATTTCCCGTCTCTGGAAAGAAATCAAACGACGCCATGTACACCGTTCACTTGCTGTATATGCCGGGTCAGCTTTTGTTTTTCTTGAAGCAACAACAATAATTTTTCCTCGCTGGGGATTCCCGGACTGGACCATTGACCTTGTGCTCTGGCTCCTTGTCATGGGAGCCCTGCTTACTATAGTTGTAGCCTGGATATTTGATTTCACTTCGGAAGGTGTACAAAAAACCTTACCCGTGGAAGAGATACAGGAAGGAACGAAAAAGGGCGATTCTGCTGCATGGAAAGCAAGCACTTACATAAGTCTTATCGTAATAATTGCTCTTATTATAATCAACCTTGCACCTTCGGGGAGGGGCAAAAAATATGGTCCCATCCAGTCGCTTATTTTTCTTCCCTTTGAGAATTACACAGGCGATGATGAATTGGAATTCCTGGTGGCCGGCATACATTCATCCTTAATTAACGATATGGGGCAGGTAAGTGCATTACGGGTAATAAGTGCTGGAACTGCCAGCACTTATAAAAATTCAGATTATTCAATTCCACAGATCGCTTCTGAGATTGGTGTTGACGCGGCTGTTGAAGGATCTCTTTCGTATGTTGGCGAGGATACTGTTTGTGTTCAACTGAGGCTTATTCGTGCTTTCCCGGTTGAGAAGCAGCTCTGGGTAGAGGATTTCCGTGTAGCAAAAAATCAGATACTGAAGTTTTATAATAATATAACTAAAAAGATCTCCAGCGATATTAATGTTGCATTGAGCCCACAGGAAGAAAGCCTGCTGGCTGATGCCAGAACTGTTGATCCCGATGCTTATGAAGCTTTTTTAATGGGGCAGTTTTACTGGGAAAAGCTTGAGAAGGAGTCTTTAGAAAAAGCTCTGGAATACTTTGAATTAGCTATTGAGTTAGACCCTGAATGGGCCGATCCCTATGCAGGTCTTGCAAATGCCTGGAGCCTGTTCGGTACTTTTTTCGGAACCCTTCCGAAATCCGTAACAATCCCAAAGAGTCACGAATATCTGGACAAGGCTCTTGAGCTGGATCCCAATTCGGCACATGCTCATTATGTAAAAGCAATCAGTTCTGTCTGGGCTGAATTTGACTGGGAGCAGGGAGAAAAATCTTTCTTGAGATCACTCGAGTTGAATCCAAATAATGCACTTTGTCACGCATATTATTGTCATCTGCTGACGATACTCAGAAGGCCGGAAGAAGCCAGGATACATTCAGAAAAGGCCTTGAAGCTGGATCCTCTGAAACCCCTGATACTAACTCTTGCCTCAAATCTTTCACCTGATAATCCGGACGCAATAAAGAACCTGGAAAAAGCCCTTTCAATAGATCCGGATTTTGAACTTGCGATGATAGGATTAGATGACATTCACATGAATAAAGCCTCTGACGAGGGAGACTACGATAAGTGGATTGAGATATGGTATAAAAAAGTAAGTCGGAGGGGAAACTGGAACGAAGAGGGAATGACAGCTGTAATGACAGCATTTAAAAAGGATGGTCATATTGCTGCTATAGAGGAAATGTTCAGGATGAATGAAAAATACCCCGATCAGTGTTTTATGAGTGTTACTCTGAAAGCCGAGAGATATATTATATTGGGAAAACCCGACAAAGCAATGGACTGTCTTGAAAAGGGTTTTGACGACAGGGAGATGTTCTTAAGCTATATTGCAGCGAACCCCCGCCTGTATGAACCATTAAAAAACAAGCCCCGGTATATTGCACTGCTGGAAAGAATGAACCTGGGGAGTGTCCTGGATTAAAGCAATAGCTAAAAGGGAGAATCCTTCTGGAATATTTCAGAACAGTATTACCGGGCAGTATAATCATGTTATTTTAAACATTGGGCTTGTCACACTTTTATGTACATTAAATCCCATATTCCCTAAATAACTAAAAATTAAATAACCAGCACATTACACATTCAGAAAATATCTATAACTTTGACTCAGAGCCATTTACAGTCATTCTAAGCCATTATCTAAACCTGGGGGTATACCATCAAAAAACACAAAAGTTCCTGAAAACGCTTAATAACAGCGTTATACAACATTTTTCAATATGTTAACATATTGCAACTAATTGTATATCTGCAATATGAAGAAATAAATTGAAATGAATTGAAAACCTGAATTGTTCCAGTTATGTGCTAGTTGAAGAAATGAATAAAGCCCCAATATTACTGTATATCAGGGCTTCGTTTTCATTTGCTGGTTGACCCGCCAGGGCTCGAACCTGGACTCTTCTGAACCAAAATCAGACGTGTTGCCAGTTACACCACGGGTCAATCACTACCTTATAAGGTGCTGCAAAAATAGAAAAAAATAAGCTAATTATCCAAATCTGCCTTTTTTGTGCATGTCAAACATATTACCGGAGGATTGAGCATCCCTGCATTTTTATAACTTTAACAATCAAAATCTGCCATTTGGCACAACATTTGACGATTTTACCATACAATATTTGTACAAATAAAACCCTCTGGCCAATGGGGCTGAAACCCCGAAAAAGAATTATTGTGACCTGTAAGTCCTGCTTCCTTATACTACTCTTATCTGTCTTTGCTCTTGGTCCCCTTGCAGCACAGGAAGAAGAAAACCCTGGTGCAACAGACCTGCTCCGGCTCTACTTCGACAATGTTTACGGGGATGATGAAAGACTTATAACCGGCCACTTCTATTATGGGCCTGCTAAAGGCTCGATCAAAGGTCATCCTTATTATTTTGACGATTCATGGAAAAATGGGATCATTGAAACCGATGATGCTGTTTTCGAAGGCCTCCGGGTAAAATATGATATCTGCATCAACAGGTTAATAATCAATTATACTACCACTGATAATGCCTCCTACCAGATAGGCCTCAATTCAGGTAAAATAAACAGGGTGAAAATGGCCGGCAACGAGTTTATCCCTCTTCCCGGATCCAGTGATTCAACCGGAATACCCTTCGCCCGGCTTATAAGTGACGGACCGGTAAAATATCTCGTTACCCGTGAAAAATCACTTGAAATTTCTAACAGCACCGGCTCGCCCGACTATGAATACAAGGAATATGTAAGACAGTACCTTTGGTATGACGGCAACTTGAAACGGTTCAGAAGTAAAAATACTCTTTACAGAGCATTCCCTGAGGTTAAAGGACGGCTAAAAAGATTTGCAAGGCAAAATTATCTCTACTTAATCCGGAATAGTATAAATGACCGTAAAATGCTGATTGATTATTGTAATCATTTACTCTCCGGCAAAGATGAATAGGATCTTTACCATATTGCTCCTTATCTTACTCTCTGCTGCATCAGCTTACTCCTTGCAGCCTGCCGGCAATTCTCCCGCCTACCCCTGCACTGGAGGTTCAGTAATGCAAGCTCCGGATCGGCAAAACTCCCACGATGATCATCCGCTGATTACAGCCAGCTATAAGAATACACCTTTTAAAGTATTTGTCTCCGACCTTAAGGAAAGATACGGAATCGCAATATATTATCGTCCCGCATGGGTTGAGGGACTGACGGTAACAGCTTCCGGCGATTCAATAAACCTGGGCTCGCTCCTGGAGAATATCCTTTCACCTCATGATCTTCATTTTGTTTACCGTGGCAAGGGTCAATACTTTCTTACCGGAACTGTCTCCATCACCGCTGACTTCGTAGCTTCAGCAAGAGGGCCTGAGAAGCCTGACACCGTCCCTGTTCAGGGAGACATTACCGGCCAGTACTCATATGAAAAGAAAATCAAACGCGTTACGGTAGGTTCTCATGAAAATGTCAGAACAGGCGTAGCTCTCCTTTCAGGGCGTATCACCTCGGCAACTTCCGGGGAGCCTGTTCCCGGGGCCACTGTCATCATAGAAGGAACCAGTAAAGGGGAGATCTCTGATGGTGACGGATTTTATGCCATGCGTCTCGAGGCAGGAGAAACTTACAATCTTATAGTCTCATGCATGGGCATGGAAAAAGAGACCTATATCCTGGATTTCAATTCCACCGGCATCCTGAATATAGAGCTGCACGAACAGCTTATAGATATTCGTGAGGTTGTTGTCAGATCAGGTCGCCACGATAATGTCAGGGGCATACAGATGGGTTTCCAGAGGATTGATATCAGGGAGATAAAGTCAATTCCCGTTGTAATGGGAGAACGTGATATTCTGAAAGTGGCACAATTAATGCCCGGTGTGCAGAACGTCGGTGAGGGATCATCGGGATTCAATGTCAGGGGCTCGGGCAGTGATCAGAACCTCTTCCTGATAAACGAGGTACCTGTCTTGAATACAGGTCATCTTTTTGGTTTCTTTTCGGCCTTTAACCCCGACATGATAAGCGACTTCACCCTGTATAAGAATAATTTCCCCGTTGAGTATGGAGGCCGGCTGGCATCAATTTTTGAGATCTCAACCTGGAAAGGTAATAAGAAAAAGTTCGGGGCAAGAGGGGGTATAAGTCCCATAACAGCTTCTCTCCTGGCAGAGACACCAATTGTCAATGACCGCTCATCCATTGTCTTCGCCGGGCGATCAAGCTATTCAGACTGGATACTGAAAAGGCTTAAAGCCCCTGAACTAAGGTCAAGCAATGGTTCTTTCTACGACCTGATGACCTCAATACATATCATGCCCTCTGAATCATCCTCATTCCAGGTCTTCGGCTACTACAGTAACGACAGGTTCGCCCTTGCCGGTACCGACAGGTATATGTATGAAAACGCCGGCAGCTCCGTGGTATATGACCGCAAGCTCAATGAGAGGTGGACCATGAGCAGTGCTGCCGTCTTCAGCCGCTATACCAATCAGCATACCAGCATGGAAAATCCTGCCACTGCATGGCAGCACCGGTTCACAGTTGATCACCGTGAGCTCAAAACCAGGGTCACCGGCTATGAGTGGTCTGAACATACAATCACTGCCGGTGCAGGCATAATTTCCTATGCACTTAACCAGGGCTCATATGATCCCCATGGTAACGAATCCATACTGGCTCCCATATACCTTGGCAGGGAACAGGGGCTGGAATTGTCTGTCTACGGAGCCGATGAATATGCCATCAGCAACAGGCTCACCCTGTATGGAGGAATACGGCTTAGCCTCTACAAGTATCTTGGTCCCAATAATATATATACCTACTCCCCTTCACTGCCCAAATCCCCTGAACATATTACAGATACCACATCATACAAGGCATTGGAAACCATTGAGAACCGCGGTGGACCGGACTACCGTATTTCAGCCAATTACACGTTCTCACCCACTGCCTCTGTCAAGGTAAGCTTTAACAGGATGAGGCAGTATCTCTTTATGCTCTCCAATACCATAGCAATTGCGCCCACCGACAGGTGGAAGCTTGCTGATCCCCATATAGAACCACCTCTGGCCGACCAGGTGAGTCTTGGTTTTTATAAAAACATACCGAAGAGGGCACTTGAGATGTCGGCCGAGTTGTACTATAAAAAGACCCGCAAACAGGTGGAGTACCGTGACGGGGCCGATCTTATCCTTAATCCACTGTTTGAGACAGCGGTGGTACAGGGAGAACAGGAAGGATGGGGAGCAGAAATACTCATGAAGAGAAACGCAGGCCGCCTTACTGGATGGATGAGCTACACCTATTCCCGCTCGCTGGTTCTGGTAAACGGAGAAAATTCCTGGGAGAAGATAAATAAGGGGAAGGTCTACCCCGCAAACCACGATAAGCCGCATTCATTCAACTTTGTCGGGACACTAAGGATATCACGCCGCTTCAGCGTATCAGGCAATATTGTCTACAGTACCGGAAGACCCGTAACATATCCCACCGGACTGATATACATAGATGGTGAGAGGGGAATAATTTATTCCGGGAGAAATGAATACAGGATCCCTGACTATTTCAGGGCTGATGTGTCACTGAATATCGAAGGCAACCTGCTGAAGGAAAAATTTGCCCATGGATCATGGATGATATCCGTGTACAATGTAACGGGTCGCCGTAATGCATATTCTGTATATTTTAAAAATGAAGGAGGGAGTCTGAAGGGCTACAAACTGTCGATATACGGCACTCCCATATTCACTGTCAGTTATAATTTCAAACTGGGTAACTATGCGGTTAATTAAATATATATTGTTAATATCCATTGCCGGGTCAATACTCCACGGATGTATTGATCCTTACTTCCCGGATGACCTCAAATATGAAAATATGTTGTTCATTGAGTCAAGGTTAACGGATGAGCCCGGTTTTACTCCCTATGTTAAGTTTAAGCATACTTCCTCTATAGTCGGCTATGATCCCTGGAGCGGTCAGAATCCATGGGAAAGGCCTGCCGAGCCTCTGCTTAACACCTCGGAGGCCACCGTCTATATAGAAAGCATGGAGGGTGAAAGGTGGTATTTCACTGAAGTTAGCGGGACCTACCTGGTGGCGCCCTGGCCGGGCTCAGGTTCTTCCTATTATATTCTTACAGATCCCGCTTTCGCACTTGAGGAAGGTAAGAGTTACATGCTGTATATAGAAACACAGGACGGGCACATCTTTGAGTCACAGTATGAAAAATACCTTCCCTCTCCTCCTGTGGAGGAGATAAACTATACTTACGCGTCATGGGAGACCAGTGAGACAGGGGATGCCACGGACGGCTACCGTTTCTATATAAGCAGCCGATCAGATGACTCTGAGCCCCTCTACCTCAGGTGGTCCCTTGATGCAACCTATGCTTATATGGTACCTTATATTGCTTCCTATTACTGGAACGGCAGTGCACTGATTGATGCCACAAACAATGACAGGAGGCTTTGCTTTATGGATGAGACCATCAATGGCATTTTCACCGGCACTTCGGAGGGACTGGCAGTGAACAGGGTCGTCAACGCCCCCCTCCATGGGGTCTCACGTTACGGCGACCGGCTGCAGGTCGAATACAGTCTGCATGCTAAACAGATACGAATACCATCTTCAGCCTACCGTTTCTGGAATGACCTTAAGTCGCTTGTTTATGAGACCGGGGGCTTATACGAAACAGTGCCTTTCAGGTTGTCGGGTAATATTTCCTGTGTCTCACATGATGATTTTAGCGTTGCCGGCCTCTTTGAAGTTGCCGGTGTATCGGAGACAAGAATATTTGTACCCAGTCCATCCGAATTCAGGGTAGTCACTGACCGGTGCGTGCCTGATACCATACAAGCATTTGAATGGAACCAGTTGCCTGCCGGCTCATGGATAATGGGTGAGCCCCCTGAACTGGTTACGGCCGACAGGGAATGTTTTGATTGCACCGCAAAGGGAGGATACACATGGCTACCCTCTTTCTGGGAAAAATAAACCAAGGCTAAAATGAGTCAAATAAAAATAAAAAATACCGGCAGTTTAATTTTGACATGCGCCCTGGCTCTGTCACACCTTTTGACCGGTCACATTGCCTCAGCACAGGAAAGTAAAACATCCGGCCCCTTCAGTGCCGAAACGGTTTTATTATCCACTGACCGTTCAGTATACATGGCCGGTGAAACAATCTACCTTTCCGCCACCATCCTGGAATCTGATAATTTTAGTATCTCCGGTCTTAGCAAAGTATGCCGGATTGAATTACTGGACAGCAGAGGTAAGACGGGTATACGTGAAATATTAGCTTCAGACGAGGGCCTTATGGCCGGCACCATAAAACTACCTGAAAACCTTGCCACGGGCTGGTACCGTCTGAGGGCCTACACATCATGGATGAGAAATCACGGACCCTCCTTTTTCTCATACATGGATTTACGGATTATTAATCCCGCCGATGCCGGGAAACTTACGGACTATTCAAGGGATGATACTCTAATGGTAAGTCTGATTACCAGAAACGGCACAGCCCTCAGCGGGGCACGAAACCATTGTGCGGTGCGGAGTGTCAGCCTCAGGGGAAGGCCTGTGGCAGTGAAAGGGTCACTTGTATCTTCACGCAATGATACTGTGGCTCACTTTTCAACCGGTTGTACGGGCTGGGGAATTCTTGGATGGACACCTGAAGCCGGTATCGAATACCATATTGTAATGGAATCAGATCCTGGAATGCCGGTACTGACAGAAGTACCACAACATTCAGATAAGGCTGTGTCTGTAAGTGTCTCTGACCCACACCCCGGGGGCGATGATCAGGGTAAAGGCAGAAATATAACCGTTACCCTGAGCGGCAATATATCAGGAACAGGCATTAAACTACTGGTTCACCGTGTGAGCAGCTGGTACATCTTCAATGAGGCCATCCCACGCAACAGGCGTTTAAGCTTTGTTATATCCACAGCTGACCTGCCGGATGGGCTTATATCTTTTTCTTTTCTTGATGATGACAACCGGGTTTTGGCTTCGGCCATGTGGATAAAAGGCGATCCCCTGTCAGGCCGTGGCTACGTAACAACAAAAGCCCGAAGCGGGGAAGACGGCACAGGCCTGATCACTGAATATAGTACAGGTCCGGAAGAAACAGGAGGTTCCTGCACCCTTACGACCAGGAAGCGTGAGCCGGCTGAAATATCCGATAATTACATAGGTGCAATCCCCGGTTGGGCTGCCACATGGGATATCCCTGCCGGCAGGGACGAAAGGGAAGGATGGCTCCTGGCTATGAGATATCCTGATTCTGTGGCCGAGTCGTTCTTTAAGGAAGGACAGGGCAAGCCCCGGGTGCCGGTTTTGAACTTCAGCGATGTAAAAGATACCAGGCAGTCTGTGGTTGAATACCTGCCTGAGACAAGGGGTAATAAGCTCAGCGGTACTTTATCCTTTGAGGATGGCAGTCCGGCAGGTTTTCAGAAACTTTCACTTACCGGACTCAATGAAAATATTTTCATTACTACCCGAACCTTCCCTGACGGCAGCTTCCACTTTGCCTTCCCCGGCAGAACAGGGTCAAAGGATATGATTCTATCGCATATCAACAGGCCGGCAAAGGAAATGAGCCTCACAATCAGCTCCGAATTTGATCCCCGTTTTAAGGGACTGCCACCACGAAATATTTATCTTACTAATGAAGAAATTAAGTATGTTAACAGTTTGATAGTTGACAACCGCCTGAAGAATATCTACCGGGATACCATTGTTTATACCCGTCCGTCTGATACAGGAAAAGCCGCTGAAAAAGCAATGTTTTACGGAAATCCTGACAGAGTTATCTATGTAGATGACTATATCAGGCTCCCTGATATGAGAGAGCTTATATTTGAAGTTGTTCCTTTCGTGTCGGTCAGAAAGGAAGGCGATGACTATTCACTGAAAGTAATAAGTGAAAATCCATACCCGGGAACCTATGATCCCATTATTCTTATCGACGGGATTCCCCTGCTTAGTTTCATCCGCTTCCTGGATCTTCCCCCCGATCGCTTTAAAAGAATAGATATTATAAATTCTATTTATATACACGGCAACCAGATTTTTTCAGGTGTGGTAAATTTTATCTCACGTAACGGAGACCTGGCCGGACTTGATCTTCCCGCCGGATCGCAGATATTATCGCTTGATATTCCCGGTCCTTCCCCGGGGGGTGAACTTGTAAAAAGCAACATTTTTTTACCGGGCATACCCACTCTGGAACCTACGCTTTCATGCATGGTTGTCAGGAACACCAGGGAGGCATCATTCACCTATAATGGCAATCCGGCCAATGGAAGCTATATAACGATTCTCAGGGGCATTGATGGTGAGGGAAGGTGGGTCTCTTTATCTTCTGACTTTGAGATCAGTGGTTTTTACCTCAGGTGAAAAAAGGTCAGGTTCATTTACCTCCCAGAGGCTTGGCATCTCATCATTAAATCTTTGTACTATGGCTGACATGACAGTCTCGCGCAGGAAACGTGATTTGTTCTTCACCCTGTAACGCTGGCAGTATATATTCAAAGCCCTCATCTCACGCTTATTCAGCATTATGGTGAGGCGATTGCTTCTCTTCAGTCTTTCATCTTTTATCTTAAGTCGTCTCAATACAGGCTCTTATGATAAACTGTCATAAAATTATGATTTTAACTGCTTTAAGTCTCCTTACGAAGGAATACTTATTAACAAAAACAAAGCAGCCAGATCACAACAACCTGACTGCCTGTTAATTATATATTTATAACTTATAAAATATCCCTTGCATTAAGGTCATCGAAGGCCTCTTTCAGGCGCTCAACAAAGGCTTCTTCACCCTTTCTGAGCCATACTCTCGGGTCATAGTATTTTTTGTTTGGCTTATCTTCTCCTTCAGGATTACCAATCTGACCCTGGAGGTATTCCCCTTTTTCCCCGGTATACTTTCTAACCCCGTCCCAGAAAGCCCACTGCATATCGGTATCAATATTCATTTTTACGGCACCGTATTCTATTGCTTCTCTAATAAGGTGTTTTTCCGAACCTGAGCCACCATGGAAAACAAAGTTAACAGGCTTATTGCCGGTCCGGAATTTGTTCTTTATGTAATCCTGGCTGTTCTTCAAAATAACAGGCTTCAGTTCAACATTTCCGGGCTTATACACACCATGAACATTACCGAAAGCCGCAGCTATGGTGAAGTTCTTACTTATTTTTGACAGTTCTTCATAAGCATAGGCAACCTCCTCAGGCTGGGTATAGAGTCGTGAACTGTCGACACCTGAATGATCAACGCCGTCTTCCTCACCTCCTGTTACACCGAGTTCAATTTCAAGTGTCATTCCCATCCTGTCCATTCTTTCAAGATATTCCCTGCATGTTGTAATGTTCTCCTCAATGGGTTCTTCCGAGAGGTCAAGCATATGCGAACTGAACAAAGGTTTTTCGTTCATCTCGTAAAATTCCTCACCCGCATCAAGCAGGCCATCTATCCATGGCAACAATTTCCTTGCGGCATGATCGGTATGTAATATTACGGGCACACCATAATACTCAGCAACATTATGAACATGCAAGGCTCCTGATATTGCTCCGGCTATTGCTCCCATCTGGTCTTCCGAACTCAAGCCCTTGCCTGCAAAGAAATGGGCCCCGCCGTTTGAAAATTGAATTATTACCGGTGAATTTACATCACGGGCAGTTTCAAGAACGGCATTAACTGAATTGGTTCCAACAACGTTGACAGCCGGAAGGGCAAAATTATTATTATTGGCATAATCCAGTAATTTCTTAACGTCATCGCCAAAAAGTACTCCCGGTTCAAGTTTTATTTTTTTCGTGATCATTTTTTTATTTTTTTCGTATGCACTACAAATATACGTAATTGATAATTCAATCCTTAATATCCCCGAAAGCATTTTATGCTTTTTAACAAATGAATATAAAAATCGTTCCTCCGGTTAAGTATTATAATTATCTTAGTGGCTTGAATTGCAAACCATTTACTGTATGGGTATGAAAAAAGCAGCAATTTTACTTATTTTTCTTTCCGGTGTACTTATAAACCTGCCGGGGCAGGAGAAGAACTGGTCGCTTGAGGAATGCATTAATCATGCTATTGAAAACAATATTATGATTAAGCAGCAGGAGCTGCAAACACAGGTTCAGGAAAACACACTGCAACAATCAAAGCTGGGGCTGCTTCCTTCCCTGAACGGCACCGCTACCAATAACTGGTCCTTTGGCCGTGCTCTGGACGAAACAACCTACCAGTTTACGGAAGAGGAGAATGTAAGGTCAAACCAGTTTTATGCCAGTGCGGGCCTGACCCTTTTCAGCGGCCTGCAGAATTATAACACCATATTAAGGAACAGGTTCAATGCCGATGCCAGTTTCCAGGACCTGCAAAATATAAAGGACGATATTTCCCTGAATGTAGCCCTTGCCTACCTTCAAATACTTCTTAACAAGGAACTGGTGACAGTAACTGAAAACCAGCTGGAGACCACGAGGGAACAAATAGGTAAAACGGAAAAGATGGTTGAAGCAGGAAGCCTCCCCAGGGGCAACCTCCTTGAAATACAGGCGCAGGCGGCGCGTGAAGAGCTTCAGCTTATCAATATGGAAAACCAGCTCGATCTGTCATATCTCAATATAATACAGCTTCTTGAACTGGATTCCCTTGATGGTTTTGATATTATTGTCCCTGACATTCGTATCAGTGAAGCAGGAATGATAACTGAGAATATAAGCGACATCTATAATACGGCAAAGGAGACACGGCCCGAGGTACTGAGTGCTGAATTAAGACTCAGGAGTGCAGAATATGATCTCAAAATAGCACAGGGAGGAAGAAGCCCGCGGCTGAATCTCAACACATCCTTCAGTACGGGCTACTCCTCAATAAGACAAAAAATACTCGGCATCGACCCTCTTGAAGGTATACTTTACGGGGAATACCCCTTCAGTGAGCAGGTAAATGACAATATAAATTACGGGATAGGTCTTACACTCAGTATCCCGGTTTTTAATGGCTGGCAGGTAAATACCGGTATCAGCAATTCAAGAATAAACATCAGGAACAGCCAGTACAGCCTTGAGAATACAAAGAAACAGCTGTACAAGAATATTCAACAGGCTTATGCCGATGCACAGGCCAGCCTGAAATCATACATAGCAAGCCAGAAAGCAGTTGAGTCAATGCAGGAGTCATTCAGGTACACAGAACAGAGATTTAACGTGGGTATGGTTACCCCTGTTGAATACAATACGGCGAAAGCCCAGTTGCTGAATGCTGAATCAGAGCTCGCTCAATCGAAGTACGAATATATTTTTAAAATAAAGGTGCTAGACTTTTATAAAGGCTTACCGCTTAATCTTAACTAAACTCTTTAAGCAAAAATTAAACCATTAAGAATAAATACCCCGGGATAACATGAAATCGAATAATATTCTGAAAATACTGGCCGTAGCTGTGGCAGTGCTCGTGGTTATTGCCATAATAGGCAAAAAGCAGGGATGGTTCGGAAAGGAACTGTCGGTAAAAGTGGCAGTTGAAAAGGCAGAAAGAAGGACGATTGTGGAGATGATTACTGCCAACGGGAAAATACAGCCCGTGAAAGAAGTGAAAATAAGTCCCGACGTGTCGGGTGAAATAGTGCTACTTAATGTAGAGGAAGGTGATTATGTAAATGCAGGGGACCTGCTTTTTAAAATTAAACCCGATACTTACATCTCCATGAGGAACAGGGCCCGGGCGGCTCTTGAATCGGCAAAAGCAAGGCTTTCCCAGGCAAAGGCCCAGTTTATACAGGCAGAGCTGGCATTCAACAGGAGCAGGCAGCTTTTTGAAAAAGCAACCATATCACAATCCGAATATGAACAGGCCGAAGCCTCTTTTAAGGTGGCACAGGCTGAGGTGGAAGCGGCTGAATATTCTGTCAAAAGTGCAGAAGCCTCACTGAGTGAAGCCAATGAAGCCCTGCTTAAAACAACAGTATACGCCCCCATGTCGGGAACAATTTCGCTCCTGCTGGTGGAACAGGGTGAAAGAGTGGTAGGGACGGAAATGATGACCGGGACCGAGATGCTCAGAATAGCTGATCTTTCCAGGATGGAAGCACAGGTGGCAGTAAATGAAAATGACATTATCAGTGTTAAACTTAAGGATACAGCCCTGATTGAAGTGGATGCCTACCTCGATCAGAAATTTAAGGGAATAGTTACCGAAATAGCCAACTCGGCCACTACAACGGGAATGTCAGCCGACCAGGTTACAACTTTCGATGTCAAGATATTTATCCTGCCCGAAAGTTACAGTGAACTCATGGAAGGCACGGGAAAGAATCCTTTCAGACCCGGTATGTCAACCACGGTGGGCATTCAGACTCAGACCAAACATGATATTATCACCGTTCCCATACAGGCAGTAACAACGAGAACCGACTCCACAGATACGTCATTGGCGCTGGCTGATGAAGAAGTGAAAACACTTGTATTTGCATCAGACGGGACATATGCCCTCGCCAGGGAAGTAAAAACGGGAATACAGGATAATAATTATATTGAAATAATATCAGGTATAGAAGAAAATACAGATGTCATAGCCGCTCCTTACAGCGCAATAAGCAAGAAGCTGTCCGACAGCACACTGATAGAGATACTCCCGAGGGAGAAACTCTTTGATACTGAAAAATAAATCTCATTATGATACTCTGTATCGAAACAGCCACACCGGTATGCTCGGTTGCCTTATGCCACAGTGGAAATCTAATGGACAGGGAGGAAAGCAGCAATGATAAATCACATGCTTCCCATCTTACCGTTTTTATTGAAAGAATACTCAAAAGGTCGGGTATGGAAGCCCGTGATCTTGATGCCGTGGCGGTAAGCAAAGGACCCGGATCATACACAGGACTGAGGATAGGGGTTTCCGCTGCGAAGGGGCTGGCGTACGGTGCCGGCATACCTCTGATCGCAGTGGCCACCACAGAGCTAATGTATCATGGTGCAAAGAAGGAAGGTGATTATGATTATTTCTGCCCCATGATAGATGCGCGCCGCATGGAAGTATATACCGCGGTGTATGATAAAAAAGGAAAAGTAATAAGCGGCATTAGCGCAGAACTTATAAGTGGAGAATCATTTGCTGAGATACTGAACAGGGGTAAGATGCTTTTTTTTGGCAGCGGTGCGGCAAAATGCAGGGGTATAATTAAACACCCTTCAGCATTTTTTGATTTAAGGTTCCGGATATCGGCAGAATATATGTGCCTGCCCGCACAGAAAGCATTTGACAACAAGAAATTCGAGGATGTGGCATATTTCGAACCATTTTACCTGAAGGACTTTATTGCAACAATACCCAGGAAGAATATACTGGATAAGAAAAAATAATATACTTCCTCCCGCCTGCCTGTATTTCATGAATGATTTCTAATTGATATATTTGTATGGGATTTCGATAAAACTATCTGATAGAAAGATTTATAATTGACTTAATATTGATAACTGTAATTTAACTATATGGCAAGTACTTCAGACTTCAGAAATGGAATGGTCATTGAATACAATGATGATCTCTACACAATAGTACAGTTCCAGCATGTTAAGCCCGGAAAGGGAGGGGCCTTTGTAAGAACAAAATTAAAAAGTGTAACAAGCGGTAAAGTTATTGATAACACTTTCAATGCAGGGGCAAAGGTAAATGAAGCCAGGGTTGAGAGGCGACCCTACCAGTACCTCTACAAAGACGATATGGGTTATGTATTAATGCATACCCAGACCTTTGAACAGATTACCATTAATGAATCAATGATCGAAAACTTTGACCTCCTGAAGGAGGGGCAGGAAGTGGAGATGCTTGTACATGCTGATACGGAGAATATCCTTTCAGTTGAACTACCCCAGTACGTAGTTATGGAAATAACATATACCGAACCGGGTGTGAAAGGCGATACTGCCACAAACACTCTTAAACCTGCGACGATTGAAACTGGCAGTACAGTAATGGTCCCCCTCTTTATTAGCACCGGTGAAAAAATAAAGGTCGACACCAGGGATAAATCCTATGTGGAAAGAGTAAAGGAATAACTATTATGACCCCTAAATCACCCAGGAACAGATTACAGATGTCCAAATATAAACTGGATGCCCTCCTGGATATTACACAGTCAATAAACGCTAACCTCCCGGCTGAGGAATTGCTCAAAAAATATGAATCAATTCTCCGGGAAGAGCTGAGTATAGGGAAGATATTTATTCTTTTCAGGGAGGAAAACAGGTGGACATGCCTCCTGAACGCCGGCTACCCTGACAAGATGGAAAAAAATATTGACCCCCCCTCCCAGCTGGCAGGAATTAAAGAAACAAAGAGAGTGCCTGTTTCTGATGGCCTGGGAATTCCTAACGTTGACATTATCTTTCCTGTCTTCAACAATAACGAACCCCTGTCTTATATATTCATAGGCGACATTGAGGAGGAATCTGAAGGCATGAGCCCCATACTCAAGCACCTGCATTTTATACAGACAATAACCAATATAGTTATTGTTGCCATTGAAAATATCAAACTCTTCCAGAAGAGCCTCAGGCAGGAAGCTATCAGGAAGGAGCTGGAACTGGCGGCTCGTATGCAGACCTTGCTGATTCCGGACAATGAGAGGCTCCCGCATAATGATAAAATATTTGTTTCAGGCTATTACCATCCTCATTTTGAGATAGGTGGTGATTATTATGACTGTATACAACTAACTGCCAATACTACTGGATTATGCATAGCTGATGTCTCGGGTAAGGGTATTTCTGCAGCCCTCCTGATGTCAAATTTCCAGGCTTCCTTAAGGGCACTCTTCACTTCATACATTGAACTTGAGAAACTGATACGGAAACTGAATGAAGTGGTCGTAGCCAATGCTTCAGGAGAGAAATTTATCACCTTCTTCGTTGCCCGCTATAACCATGAAACAAAGGAAATGCAGTATGTAAACGCAGCACATAATGCACCGGTTCTGTACGATACTTCTGATGGTTCCCTACAGTACCTCACGGCAAAAACCGTAGGTATAGGCATGCTTGATACAATGCCTTCCGTTGAAACAAGCACCATATACATCAGGCATCCGTCAAAAATCATCTGTTACACTGACGGACTCTCTGAAATAAAAGACGCTACGGGAAAGGATATAGGTACCAAACCCATTGAAAAACATATTGCCAATACTGACACGGTAGATAAAAATATTACGGCACTCATCAGGGAACTGGGTATTCCCGATGATAATCCCAATCTTTTTGATGATGTGTCAATTATAGCTGCTAATTTTTATTAGAGCTGCCCGTTAAGGTTGAACCGGGCCCCGGCTATCGGGTTACCCTTATCACAAAATAATTCTTCTTCCCTTTCTGGATTAAGATATACCTCCGGTTGAGCAGTAATGACTCATCAACAACAGCATCTGCATCAGCAACCTTGTTCTTATTAACAGACAATCCTCCTCCCTGTATAAGTCGCCTCAGCTCCCCTCTGGAAGAAAATATCTTTGTTTTTTCGGTGCACAGTTCCACGAGGCTTATCCTGTCATCCAGGAGATCTCTCTTTATGTCATATGTAGGCACCCCGTCAAAAACTGAAAGAAAGGTAGCCTCATTCATCCTGCGAAGTGATTCGGTTGTGCCCTGTCCGAATAATATTTCGGAAGCTTCGACTGAAGCCTCAAGATCTTCCTTTGAATGGACCATGACAGTCATTTCGGCAGCCAGTTTTTTCTGCAGCATCCTCTCATGGGGAGCACTATTATGTTCCGCAATAAGACCATCTATTTCCTCCCTTCCCAGGCCTGTAAATATTTTAATATACCTTGCTGCATCCTCATCCGATACGTTCAGCCAGAACTGGTAGAATTTGTAAGGAGATGTCTTTGCCGGGTCGAGCCATACGTTTCCCGATTCGGTTTTTCCGAACTTGGTGCCGTCAGATTTTGTTATCAGGGGACATGTCAGGGCAAAGGCCTCCCCTCCTTCCTTTCGCCTTATCAGTTCAGTGCCCGTTACGATGTTTCCCCACTGGTCAGATCCTCCCATCTGTAACTTACACCCGTATTCCCTGTAAAGGTTCAGAAAATCATAGCCCTGAACCAGCTGGTATGAAAATTCAGTGAAAGACATACCCTGGTTTGAGTCGCTTCCGAGCCTCTTCTTTACCGAGTCTTTTGACATCATGTAGTTCACCGTGATATGTTTTCCTATATCCCTTATAAATCCCAGGAAGGTATAATCCTTCATCCAGTCGTAATTATTAACCATGACAGCCCTGTTGGGTATATCCGACTCAAAGTCCAGGAACCGGGAAAGTTGCTTTTTCAGCTTTTCCTGGTTCTCCCTCAGAATTTCTTCGCTCAGCAGGTTGCGCTCCTGGTTTTTGCCTGAGGGGTCGCCTATCATGCCTGTTGCTCCTCCCACAAGGGCTATGGGAGTATGTCCTGCCTTCTGAAAATGCTTGAGCAGGATCACCTGGACAAGGTGACCTATATGCAGGGAGTCGGCTGTCGGATCAAATCCCACATATCCTGCGGTTTTCCCCTTTTCAAGGTATTCTTCAGTTCCGGGCGTGATATCATGCAACATCCCCCTCCATCGCAATTCATCAACAAAATTCATCAGTAAGTATTATGATTGAAAATGCAAAGATAGTAAAATAAGGATGAGAATGGCTTCCTCCTTTGCCTAGATGACGGTGTCCTGTGGTTTTTTATCCTCACGTTTCTGCCTCAGGTTATCAAAACTCCTGCGAAGATCGCCGCCTTCGATTATCGGGAACAGCAGGGGGGCAAAATCGGCTATTGGATTATACAGTTTTGATTTGGCAATTTTGTCCTCCGGCAGGAACCTGGTTTTCTGGTTAATGGTATTGAGAACAACAAAAATTATGCTCATGATGAGTGTTGTTTTCAGAATGGCAAACAATACACCCAATATACGTACGGCAAAGCCCAGGGCAACGGCTTTCATCAGTTTATCGAGAGCCCTTGCCAGGAAATGGAT
>JAVVEL010000012.1:0-78016 GCA_032260385.1 Bacteroidales bacterium
AGGATGGGTGACAGAAGCGAGCAGGACAAGTTAAAATATTCTTGGGCAGATGCTGCCTTCATCGCCCAGAATGTATACCTCTTCTGCGCCTCAGAGAATCTTAATACCGTTGTCAGGGGCCTGGTTGACAGGGAAGTGCTGGCAGAGAAGCTGCAGCTCAACGATAATCACAAAATCGTCCTTGCCCAGACCGTTGGCTACCCTGTCGATTGATGCTTCCTGCCTCCTGTTTTATCAGCCGAAGCTTTAGCATAGGCTGACTATCTGCTTCCGGTGCCCTGTACTCTTTTCTCCTTGCTTTGTTTCTCAGTCAAAAACAATCACCCCCCTAAGGTGCTTCCCTGCAAGCAAATTCGCATAGGCCTCGTTGATCTCATCCAGCCTGTATACATTTGATATAAGCATATCAAGATCCAGCTCTTTGTCCCTGTACATCACCTCAAACCGGTTAAGGTCCTTTATCGTATTGTTGGCACCGTAGTAGCATCCCCTTATAGTTTTTTCCTTGCGTGTGATAGAAGCAGCATTGATACGGGTATAGGAGTGTACAGGCGGTATGCCTATAAGTGATATCATCCCGCCGGGCCTGGCACATTCAATGGCCACCTCCTGGGAGACTGTGTCACCGGCTGCCTCGAACACGTAATCAATCTTCACCTCTTCACTGAGTTTCTTTATTGCCGGGATATTTTTCTCGTTAAACACAAAGAAATCCGTTGCCCCCAGTTTCCTTGCCACTTCTTCCTTGCCGGGATTCTTATCAACGGCTATCACCCTGTCGGCTTTCCTTAACTGCAGTCCCATGAGTACATTGGATCCAACACCGCCTATGCCGAAAACCAACGCATTGGCATTTTCCCGTACGCTGGCTGTGTTTATCACTGCGCCTACACCAGTGGTGACCGCACAGCCCAATATTGCGCCCACCTCGTATGGTGTGGTGTCCATCAGCGGCACAGCGCAGTCTTCAGGCAGGATTATATGTTCGGCGAAACAGCCTACTGAAGAGAGCTGGTAGATCTTTTCACCTTTTGCATTGCTGAACCTCGTGGTGCCGTCGAACATCACACCTTCCCAGGTAGGACCGGTATATGTGCCGCATATACTGGGCCTGTCATGGGTGCAGTCGAAACAGGTGCCGCAGTTGGGTGCTGAATTAAAGACCAAGCGGTCGCCTTTTTTGAATTTTGTTATCCCGGGACCGGTATCAAGGACTATCCCTGAACCTTCATGACCGAGTACCACCGGCATGTTGAAAATGGAATCACCCGTAACAAAGTTCCAGTCGCTGTGACATATGCCCGCAACGACTACCTTTATAAGCAGTTCCCTTTCCTTCGGCGGATCAATATTTAATTCCTCTATGGTAAAACCCTTATTTGTTTCATATACAACTGCAGCCCTGGTTTTCATGTCATTGGTATTTTTGAAGTGATTTTTGAACTATGAATATACATATTCCTTATTAAATTGTTGAGGAGTTGAGATGTTTAGGTGTTCAGGAGTTTCAATCAATCAGGCAAATACCCTCCGCCCTCCGTCTTCTGCCCTCAGCCTTCACTGTCCTCCGCAGTTGAAGTATCTCGCAAAAGCAGGGATTTCAGAGGAGAAGGAAGTCTTCATTTTCTTTCAAAAAGTAATTTTTCCCGTTAACTTGCGTTAATGAAATAGTGACAACGGTTTATAAAAAATGTAACCTCTAATGAAAATAAAAGAGCTCAATCACAGGCACATATTGATTATTGCTTTACTGGCAATGATATTTAATAATGGCTATGGACAGAGTCCACTGCCGGATGAATTACTGACAAACACTATAGAGGGACAGATTAATTATATAGAGGAACATACAAGGATTTATGAAAACTACCGTGCAATAAGAGAGGATATGTTTCAGAAGGTCAACAGTAACATCAAAGATTCTCTTAATGGCTACAGGAATGAGATTACAGATTTAAATCTTCGCATCTCATCCTTAAACAATACAAATGCTTCCCTTGAGAAGTCTCTGGAAGAGACCAAATCAAACCTGGACGAAGTAACACGGACAAAAAACAGAATCAGTCTTTTCGACCTTGAGATCAACAAGGTAGTCTATAATTTAATTATGTTGACAATCATTGCAGCATTAATAATATTACTGGTAATGGGGTTTATCCTGTTTAAAAGGAACAGAATTATAACCATCAAAACCAAAGATGATATAAAAAATCTTAAGGATGAATTTGAGGACTATCGCCAGTCTTCCAGGCTTGCCCGTGAAAAAATGACAATGGAGCATTTCAAGGAAATACAAAAACTGAAAGAAGGCTGACCCGATTCCACGACTCAACAATTGCTTGCTCCTCTTTTCCTCCGGCTCTTATTTCGATTAGCCGGGGTTTCAATCACTGGTGCCGACCCCTAAGAAACTAGACTAAAAGTACTAAAATAAATTGTACTTTTATCTTTTATCTTGAAAAACTAATACCGAAATAAAATGGATTACATAACAAAAAGTCTTTCCGTGGTTCTTGCCTTACTTATCCTTGCATCATGTACACCGGAACAGACAACCGACCTCACCCAAGCCGGTTTTATCCCCCAACCCGTTAACGTGAGCTATACGGGCGATGCCTTCACATTATCCTCTTCGACTGTGGTTTATTATCAGCCCGGGGTTGAGGGTTTGGAACATATTGCCGTATACCTGGCAGGTCAACTGATCGAGATTTCAGGACTGACTATCAGTATCGAGGCTGCAGACAGGGCTCCATCAAAGGGAATCTACCTCGAAGTGGGCGGCGATAATGCAGAGCCGGTCAATGAAGGCTATGAACTGGTCATAGACAGGAAGCTGATAACCATAAAAGGCGGCTCACCGGCCGGCTGTTTCTATGGCGCTCAGACACTCCTGCAGACAGTCCCGGTGAAGGCTGATGCAGGGGAAGCCATGACCATTGCCACCGGCACGGTACAGGATTACCCCGAATATGCCTACCGAGGGGCAATGCTGGATGTGTCACGGCATTTCTTCAGTGTGGAGGATGTAAAGAGGGTCATCGATTTCCTGGCCATGTATAAAATGAATGCACTGCACCTCCACCTCTCCGATGATCAGGGCTGGCGCATTGAGATAAAATCCTGGCCTATGCTCACTGAAATAGGTGGCAGCACAGAAGTGGGGGGTGGTGATGGAGGCTTCTTTGCGCAGGAACAATATACCGATATTGTAAAGTACGCACAGGAAAGATACATTACCATAGTACCCGAAATCGATATGCCCGGACATACCAACGCTGCCCTTGCATCCTATGCTGAGCTTAACTGTGACGGCAAAGCAACAGAACTGTATACAGGAATAGAGGTGGGCTTTAGCACCCTGTGCACGGATAAGGAGCTTACCTATCAATTTGTGGATGATGTGGTGAGGGAGCTTACTGCTCTCACGCCCGGACCCTGGTTTCATATTGGAGGCGACGAATCCCATGTGACTGAATATGAAGGCTATGTGTATTTTGTTGACCGTGTCCAGGATATTGTATTGAAGTACGGTAAGCAGATTATTGGGTGGGATGAGATTGCCAAGGCCAGCCTGGCGGAAGGTGTCACAGTCCAGTTCTGGGCCAATGTTGAAAACACCACCATGGGGGGTGGCAAAAGGAGCTAAGGTATTGATATCCCCGGCAGCACGGGCTTACCTGGATATGCAGTACGACTCCACCTCCCATCTGGGCTTGCACTGGGCAGGCTACATTGAAGTGGATCATGCTTATACCTGGGATCCTGCAAGCCTGGTTGAAGGAGTGACTAAAGAAAATATACTTGGTGTGGAAGCTCCACTGTGGACAGAGACCATTACCAATATGAACGAGCTGGAATATATGATGTTCCCGAGGCTGCCGGGATATGCCGAGATAGGATGGACGTCCCCGGCTCTGCGGGACTGGGAAACATATAAACTACGACTGGCAGACCATGGAAAAAGGTTCGAAGACCTGGAGATCGACTTCTACCGCTCACCCCTGGTCCCCTGGAATTAGATCCCCCTTCTTAAAGAAACATAGCCAAGAGAGGTTTTTTAGTTGTTCCCTAATTATGTTTCCATACCTTCTTAAAGTACTGTGCTGAGATTTTCAAAGCAAGGGGGTGACCTTATCCGGGCATACGGAAGTTCTAAGGAAGGAGTCTCTTCGTTTCTTAGTCTCTAAGTCACTTCGTCATTGAGTCTCTTTCTTGAATCCCTGCTTTAACCCTTGTAGTCCTGAGGCCCGGGGACGAAGGGTTAATCTTCAGCCTCCACTTTCACACGGACTCTTTGGCCTTCTGTTCCCGCTGCCCGAGGCAGGCGCACTGTCAGCTTTGATGATCACGGACCAGTGCCCCATTGATCCAGGGTTCCGGGTGCTGACAGTAACAGTAAGATTACCGGTGAAGAGATAATACTGACCGGATCTGACCTTAAAGGGTTTGCCATTTACCCTTGCAGTGCCACCTCCCGCGGCAGGCATAATATAAAGGCTTGTTGCAGGACCTGAATAGTTGAAATTACTATTGGTAAGATTGTCCCTGTTATATCTACCCCTGGGTGTTTCCAGGCAGAATTGCCAGCTTGAATTACCCGGGTTGATCCTTATACCGCCTGCTGCTTCTTCATGCTCCTCTTGCTCCTGTATTTGTTCTTCCTCTTCCTCCACTTCCTGCGTGCTAACGCTTACCCGGTATGAACCCGAATCTTCACCGCAATCATTCCTGGCGTTTAAAACAATTGTATATGAGCCGGGACTCAGATTGAAATATGCTGTAATCTGCCCCCCGGAGGGATTATACTGAAAGTCCTGTATTGCCCCGTTAATAGTCAGTTTAATACCGGATTCCTGTTTGACATTTGTAATGTTGCCCGTAAGTTTATGCGTGGCATCATAGCTTTTAATGGTACTTACACTGAACTTGACTGAAGGGGCGAGACAGGGTACTTCAGCAACAGGCATAATTGAGGGCTTCATATAGCTTATGCTTGTTTCTTCCGTGACCCTGCCGGCGCTGTTTTCACCGCTCACCTCGATGGTATTAACACCTTCAATCAGACCTATATTCAGGTTTACAACGCCATCCCTCGTGAAAGAAAAATTACTGTTCTTCACCTTGTTAATAACAACATCCACATCATCCCATGATGCAACGTTATATGTTTGTACCTTTAGTGAGAACATATTATTCTCAACCTTTACCGGGGACTCAGGATTTATGAACCTCACCACGGGAGGGTTCACTCTTACCGGTTCAGTCACATTAATCTGCTCATCTCTTCGTTCCCGGCTGATTCTCCCGGCTTCATTTTCCCTTCTTATCTCGTTTCTGCTGATGACATTGTTGGTCCTGATATTTTCATTCACTCTTACAGGATTTGTGACTGTAACCGGCTGTGTCCTTCTCCCTTCGCCGGTGATCTTGACCGGCTCCTCAAATATTAATAAGAGTGAGTCGCTGGCAGACCCTGAGACATTGCTGCCAGTTATGATCAGCAGGCTTGTATCTCTGTCTATGAATACAGGGATGTTGACCCGTCTGGATTGAGGATCAAACTCAAAATCAGTGTATACGTTATCATATTTTACACTTATATCTTCCTCACTGTCAATCCACCTTACCCTGGCGGTAATATCAATATCCCTGTCCGAAGTTCTGTATATGTCGTAATAGGGGATTGTTATGTTAACTTCGGGTAAGTTATGTGGTTCAGAAATAATACCTGTGGGCCTCCTGTCTGCTCTCTCCATTCGTGTATTCTGTACCGGGCTTATATACTGTGTGTTTCTCCTGGCTGAGCTAACCTGTTTCCCTCCTCCAAGGATCCATTTGAAGCCCAGGGAGGTATAGTGGTTCATGTCAATAAAGGAGCCGTTTAGTATATTATTATCCATATTTATACCGAATGCACCGTTATGCTCTGTCAACGAGAAGTTTACTTTGTGTATGATGCCCACTGAAAAACTTCTTGAGAACTGGTAACCAAGGTATATTCCTGCAGTTGGCAGGACAGCAGCTCTATTTACCAGGGCTGTCTCAAAGTCATTATCAGATATTGCCAGCAAGTCGGCTTTTACCTGCGACCTGGGATTGTCAGGGTTGATAAGGGAGTAATCATAGGGATTACCGGAGCTGTCGTACAGGTCAGTATAAGTTATACCGTGGCTTATGCCTGCACCGGCAAACCCGGTGAGTACTATCCTGGTACGTTCCATTAGCCTGTTCAGTGTCAGGCCAATCTCAAGATCATAATTGAAATGCCGGAATCTTATATTACTGTAGGTGTAATCGGAATTTATCCTGTGATCATAAGCCCTGTTCTCCCCCGCCAGGAACCTGAATTTCCAGTCTAGTGAAATAGGGGCTCCATCTCTCTTGTACAGGTAGCTTCCCAGGTGGAAGTCAAATCCACCGCCTGTTGAGTTCTTGATATCTGATGTCTGGTATGAGCCCCCAATGCCAAAACCAATAGTCATACCGCTCCTGGTTTTATACATCATTTCCTGAGCGGAGGAAGATATTGAAATTGATATGAGAAGAGAGAGAACAGCTACATAGGAAAAGAATGCTTTCATCGCAGATAAGATTTATTCATACAAGGCTTAAAGCTTAAAGGTAAGAATAAAGTTGAAATACAGCGACAGAGCTGTCCTCTGACTCCGTCTAACATTGTCTGCTATGTCTTATGCAGCAAAGAGCCCGGGATTAGGTGCAGCGCTTATAGTCTAAAACTATCATGTGCGAACCGTAACGGGAGCTTACTGTTTACCAACAAATAATTTCATACCTTTATCAACATAAAGAGATATTTAATATAAATGACAAGCATGAAATTATTCTATTGCTTTTCATACTAAAAACCAGGAGATTTATGAAGAGATCTTTAACCATTAATTACCTTGTTTTATTTCTGATGATTGTCCCGTTTATTCTTTCCGCGTGTACTGTTGAAAACAGCAGGGAGGAAGATGAGGGAGCTGCATATACCATTGACTACAGCCTGGGCCGCGACCAGACACACAACAAGTTCAGCAGTTTAATCAAACCGGTGCTCGTGGTGGAAGACGGAGCGGTTATAGAAGCCTTTACCGAGGAGGCTGCCGATGAGCAGATTAAACCGGGGATGACTGCCGCTGAATTTGCTGACCTGGAGGATTATGACCCGGGGCTTGTACATCCCTTGACAGGTCCCGTCTTTGTTGAAGGGGCTATGCCGGGCGATATTCTACAGGTTAAGCTCCATGTGGTGGAGATAGGCGAATGGGGATGGACACGCATAGTGAACGGCATTTTCCTTGAAGAGGAGTTTGAGCCCCTGCTGCGTACATATGAGCTGTCGAAGGATATGCAGTCAATAAGTTTTGCTGAAGGCATAACCGTGCCCTTTGATCCCTTCCCGGGTGTTATGGGAGTGGCACCTGCCGCGGGGGAAATGCTTTCAACTATTCCACCCAGGGCTAACGGGGGTAATATGGATGATCCGCACATGACACAGGGCACCATACTGTATTTTCCCGTTTTTGTTGAAGGAGCGCTCTTTTCCATTGGTGACATGCATGCTGCACAGGGTGCAGGTGAGGTATGCGGTACGGCTATAGAAGTGCCGGGAAGGGTGGTATATGAGCTCAATGTGATAAAGGAGGGTCCTAATATCAAAGAACCACAGTATGAGACGCCAACAACATATGCTGTAACAGCTTTTGCTCCCACACTTGATGAGGCAGCACGCAAAGCTAATAGCTATATGATTGATTATCTTGAGGATGTGCACGGAATGAGCCGTAGCGAAGCCTATATGCTGACCTCACTGGCAGGAGACCTGAGAATAGCCGAGGTTGTCGATCAGAATATGATGGTAACGATGCATATAGCTAAATCAGTGTTTTCTGAATAAAGCCCGGCGTTTTCGATTATAATTTGACGCCTTACTTACTCAGGGACAATGCTCCCTGCCCTGAGTAAAGTCGAATTATTCAAGGATGATACTCACAGGTACATTTCCCTGAATCGGTGAACCTTTTCCAACAGGAAAGAATCCAGTTTTTCCTCGACTATTCTGAACATGTAATCGGGAATGTCTTTGTAATATGCCTCTGCTACAGAGCCGGTGATACATGCTATGGTGTCGCTGTCGCCGCCGAGCCATATGGCTTTGCGGAGGGCATCCTCGAAATCTTCAGAATCCAGGAAGCAGCTTAGAGCTTCAGGCACTGTCTCCTGGCATATCTCGTTATAACTGTGGGTGGATCTCACCTGTTCGTAGGTCCTTGACAGATCATAGGAGAAGCGTTCTTCCACGAATTCCTTTATCTCATTTTTAGGTTTGCCTTCCAGTGCCAGGAAGATTGCCGCAGCCGTAGCCTGTGCTCCCTTTATCCCTTCCGGGTGGTTATGTGTGGGTTCAGCCGTTTTTTTTGCCTCTTTCAGCGCCTCTTCAATTGTTGTGAAGGCATAGGCCACCGGGCTTACCCTCATGGCCGAGCCGTTACCGAAGCTGTTATAGGGACGGGGATTTTCCATCTGGAGCCAGTGCATGAATTTCAGGCCATAGCCGCCATTGGGATATTTTCTGCCATATTCAAGAAGACAATCCCCGTAAGCCCTGCCATTCATAATGGCATCCGCTATTGACACTGTCAGAATGCTGTCATCGGTAAAGAAGGACCCCTCTGGAAACAGCTCAAAATCAGCCTTTTTTGCATTATGGAATTCGTATGTCGATCCTGCGATGTCACCTAATATTGCTCCGAACATTGTTCATTTGTTTTTAGTTCTGGTTTCACCTGGTATATATTGATTAAAAGCACTAAGCTAAACGGACTTCAGTAAAGTATAAAAAGTATAAATTTAATAATTTTTTTCCTGAAGGAACCCATTCTTAACCTCATTCAGGAAAGCTAAATATCTCATTTCTCATCTCTTTTACATAACCAAAAGCGATAAGGGCAACTTTCTGCAATTCGCAAAGGTATGAATCTCAATATTTCAGGGTGACCCGGACAGGTATGTGCAATACAATTCCGGTAAATCTGCGTTTTATAAGTGTTACCAACTTTATAACCCTGAAGGGTCAATTAACTAATTTAAAAATATACTCACATGAAAAACATGATTATAAATCGCACCATGGCTCTGATAGCCCTTGCAGCCATAATTATTCTTAGCGGATGCGAAAAGGAGAGCAACCAGGGACCCAGGCTGGGACTGGAGTTTGAAACAGTGAAAACAGGGCTTATGCTTGCCGCCCTTAAATCGACTAATGGTGAGCTGGTATTTACCTCAGGCGCCATTCATTTCGAAGATGTTGAATTTGAAGCCGAATCTGAAGATGGCCTGGTGTAAATAGAATTTGAGCGAGACGGAGATGTAGCGCTTGACTTTGCAACAGGTGAAACAAACCCTGATATCAACTCTATAGTCGTTCCCGCAGGAACATACGAGGAGATAGAGATAGAGATGGAACTTAAGGATGACGGACCTACACCGGCAATCGTTATGGAAGGGGTTTATACCGATCTGGAAGGGACAGACCACCAGATCCGCTTTGAATATAACTCCGACGCTACCTTTGAGGTGGAACTGGAAGGATATATCGTTTTTGAGGCTGATGTCTCTTTTATAGCACAGGTAACCATCGATCCGGCATTCTGGTTCCTCGGTGTTTCAGATGATGATATCACCTCAGCCGATAAGGACGAGGATCAGGTTATTGTAATCAGCTCTACAAGCAATATCTCAATATACAATATGGTGGCTGACGGACTTGAACTGGCCACAGAGGTTGAGTTCGAACTTGACGATGATAACGACAACGATGACGATGATAAATAAGGCCTGATTCCTATATCATTTATTAATCTCTTTATCCCAGTCGTATGTGGCTGCTTCTTCATGCCATTGGGGCCAGCTTTTGCACCAGTCCGGGACTTGACATTCCTTTACCCCTTCCATCATGCGGTAGGGTTTGATGTCAAGTACCGGCGTACCGTTTTAGGCATCAATGAAGGGTGTATGAATAATACCCTTCTCATGATCAATCTTACCGGTACTGATAATGCTCACCAGGATGGGATTGGGACGCATGGGCGCGTGACTTGCAAATACGCCTATTTCATCAGGCCCATTCTTGAAGAGATTCTTCATTTTAAGTGTTGTCCTGCTTTCCCGGTTGTCACATAAATGTCCCCACCATATGACCTGGAGATGACTGAAGCCATCGTTATTGACAAGGGCATCCTTATAATTGTCTTTTATCCTTATGGAATATTTTTCTTTTTCAATAACAACAGAGCCGATGGCATTTATCGTGAATTTTTCCTCCATGATTGGTATTTATTTAGTATTAATCCATTTTGCCTGATTCAAGTCTCTTTTTCAGATGTCTCATAAAACCTGGCTACCGGAGCCCCTGGTTACGTATCCCTCCAGTTCCACCATTTGAGTTTTTCAGGGTCCTGTTCCTCCGGCGGTGTCTCAGCGTAGTAAACAGCGCAGCGAAAAACGTAGAGCAGGCACCTGTCCTGCTTTTTACCGGCAAAGCTGTTTGACAGCTCATACAGCTCCTCCGGGACCTGTCCCTTCAGGTCATCCACCTTTTTGATCCCAATATGCCACAGGTCGCTGGCTATTGATTTTCCCACTCCGGGTATGATTGTAAAACTTTTCATTTATTTTATCTGTTTAATTACTTTAGTCATTAGAGTTAATAAAGCTACACAAATTTACAGGCAACAAATTAACAACTTCATGTTAACTAAAATTAAGCCAAAGGCAAACCCATTGCCGGGTGGGTTTTTCACCTACCGTTTTTTTTTTGCATAAATTAGATAGAAACAGTAATTTGCTTATGATTAACATTTTAAAAATAGGTAATTATGAAAAATGTCCTGAATAAAAGGCGTAATACATATTATTCTCTTTTCAGATTAATATCTGTACCTATCGCATTGATGCTTTTTCTTGCCGGCTGCAGCAAAACCCCTGATCTGCCCGGCCCATATGATCCCATTGATAACCCGGACGATATAAACGGTTTGGAGAACCTGGGTTCTGGCTATGATGTTTTTGAGAAATTTGCCGATGTCTCACAGGTTAAAGCACAGATCCTGGACTACAGGAAGCTAAGCACAGATGGCCTTGTCGAAAAGAAAACACTGGAGCACAGTAGCTTTAATACTTCTTCAGGTACCAGTATTACCGAGTATTCACAGTCGCTAAAAATCTCTGTTGGCCTGTCGGGCAGTTATATGTTCTTCAGCGGCTCCGTCAAAACCAACTTCAGCAGCAACAGGTACAGTTATGATTCGTACTCCTTTGCCACCTATCACAGTATGATAAACAAATACCAGCTTCGCCTGCCAACAGACTGGAATGGTGATGATTTGAAATCCTACCTAAAGAGCCAGGCAAAAAGTAAGCTTAACGATCCTTCGATATCCCCTCAGGAGATTTTCCAGGTATACGGCACTCATTGTCTTACAGGGCTTGTTGTCGGTGGCAGGCTTGATTACAGTGTATCAGCCAGGACAAGCGACCTGAAAGAGAATGTAAGCATTGGCGTTTATGCGGAGGCAAGCTTTTCCAAGGGATTTGGATCAGGTACGATCAATACGGAGGTCATAAATGAAACTGAGTACAGCCAGTTTGCCCAGAGCATGGAAAAACATCTTGAGGTTTACGGGGGGTCGAGTGAGCTTGGCCAGCATATAATCAATAAAGACGATTATGATGCATGGATCAACAGTATAAATGACAACCTGGTTTTCTGCAATTTTACACAGAACGGACTGATCCCTGTATGGGAGTTTTGTGATGATGATGCCCGAAAAGCAGAGTTGCAGGCTGCTTATGCAACATGGGCCAGTGACAGGGATATTGTAGTACTGCCCACGCCAAGGGCCTGTATAC
Organism: Bacteroidales bacterium; assembly: GCA_032260385.1. GTDB lineage: Bacteria > Bacteroidota > Bacteroidia > Bacteroidales > VadinHA17 > UBA9300. The sequence goes on from JAVVEL010000012.1 coordinate 11,917, forward strand.
TTGACCTGAAGATAGTGGAAGGATCAAATTCTGCCAATCCCTATAAGGTCAATGGAAGGGACTATTACAGGCTTAATTACGACCTCAATAATGGAAGCGGTGGTCCATACATATTTATATACTACCTTTCAGGGCTTGAGAATGATACCATTACTCCCATTGCTGAAGTAGCTACCATAAATACATCTGACGGTGAAAGTCTGCAAAACCTTCCTGCCGGATTTCAAATGATCAATTGGGACCTTAACAGGGGGGTGGGGGGAGATCTTATTTACCTTGCATACAGGCGAAGAAATGATTATTCGGATGCCCTGGTGACCGGTCTCATGGTCAATAGTGTCAACAGTTTTGGTACTTCAGGATTAAATATATGGTACGTAGTAACAGCGGGCTATACTTCACCCACACCACAGGATCTCAATGAAGGTGCGGGAGGATCTACTATTTACCTTTATTATACAAATGACCATATAGAAGAGAGTAGCCTGCCGGGGAAATAAATGTTTTTCATGTAATAACGGAAAAGTTTCAGCCTGTTCCCGGGTTTTTCCATGTCGCAGATAAGCTTTTCCCTTGAGTATGAAGCAAGGTCAAAAATGCCCACGGTGAGGTTTTCCTGTTTGTGTAAATGATCAAGGCAAACGAGTCACCTCGATGAGATAAGTGAAATAAAGCGGGAGAACTCTTTTTTATTTCTTGCCGGATAATCTGTCTGATCCATCATATTGAACACATCCTTCATCAATGACACATAAATAGATTTGAGGTCACTTATCCTTTCTGTTGTTGTGGCCAGGGTTCTTATGCATGGTAATCAATATGATGTTCAATGCCGCGGATAAAATTATCAGGAGTGGCGCCAGGTTCTGCCTGCTGAATAATGCTGAATAATCAACTATAAATAAAGCTACTACTATTATTATTGTTGAAAAAATAACTAACGATCTCTTTAGCTTGTTCATATTACTATGGATTTCTGGTAAATATACTAAGAATCTTCTTTTCGGATGCTGAGCCGGAAGATGATTTGGTGGAAATAGAATTTAAGCGCGACGTCGATGTTGTACTTGACTTTGCAATGGGTGAAACAAAGCCTGATATCAGGCTTATATTTGTTACTGCCGGATCAGGGCTTTTCAATGCATCGTTACGAAAAATCGGAATTGAAGTCAGAGTAGTAGAATCGAAGTATGTTGCATTTGCATCCGGCTGAATAATTAACTTTTTCTGGTTGTTTTCATGTAATTTTAATATTTTTAGTGAAACACTATGGATTTATAACGAAATAAGACATTTTTGAAGCTTAACTATGAATTCTACGGAGATTGAAGAACTTGTGGGAAAGCTTAGATAAAAAAATACCATTGAAGAAAGAAAAAAATATTGATGAACTAAAAATCAAGGTTAAAAGTAAAGAAGGCAGACAATGCATCTATGTTGAGCGAGATTTGTTAGTCCATTCAATAATTGACACTATCGAATCATCGGATTGGGGGGTCAGAATTACGCTGACCGATTTAGATTCAACCGGATTTACAGGCGAACTCATGAGAGACCAGGAAGGTAGAACACTGAATGTTTCTGCCAGCTGGGAGGTATTTTCATATTCAACCCACAAGTGGGGTGCAAGTTACATTGGATGGACTATATATTTTAATCCAGGACTGGTGGAAACAACATGCAGGTATGCAGAAAAAATAGTTAACCTGAATACCAGGGAGCGCTCACGATCTTTAAAAAAGTGCATTTCCCTGCTCCAGAGGAGCAGCCTGCTAACGAATGTGCCAAATAAATATCTTTTCCCAGAAGGTTGGATACCTGTCGGCATGGGTGAACCCTGGGATGTATTTGGTACCTATGGTCGTATCCCGTTTAATTTACTGCCGCCTGTTGCTAGTGGTTTATCTGATAATGAATTTGAATGGTTGCCCGAACTGGATGAGAATTTGGAAAAATTTGCGATGATGGAAGACCTGGGACACACTTTTAACTCGCTCCGAGATTCAACAAAGAGCAAGGGTATTGCCCTTCCCAAATCATTCCTGGTATTCTTTGAATCACCCTATCATCAGAACTGCATGATTTCTGTTACAGATTGTTATTTTGAACTTTCAGACCAAATAGTTGAAATCCCGGGTGGCCAATCAGGTTATTTAATCCGGTTTATGAATGACAGCCAGGGTGTAATGCACTGGTATCTATATATTGATGAAGAAAATAATCACAGGGTAGCTGCCACTAACTGGATGCTGGACAGTGAATATCCCATTGGTAAGAGCCTGGAAAGCAAGCTTGAAGATGTAATTATTTGTGCAAATTCTTTTGAAGAGTTTATATACCGTTTCTGGATTGAAAATAAAATATGGATTTCCGGTTCATTTCAATACCCAAGGTCAGAGGAAGAGAGAAAATATATAGAGGAAGTAAAAAGGCGGATAAAAAAATACTCAGATGAAAAGGATTAAGTTGAAACTTAATTTTCAATGCTCTTCATCAGCTTTACTTTATTAACTGCTCCAGAGTATAACTCCTCTTACACCTGGAGCATTGATATAATCCACTCTTGCTGTTTTTCTGTTGAGAATCTATGAGCACTCCGCAGCCGGGACATACATACCATTTAGTTTTAACAGTTGACCACAGGATGACGATGGCTATCAGGAGAAGAGGACCTGTTAATAACCAGAACCAGGGAGAGAGTCGGGCCAGTATATATCCTCCACATGAAATTAATACAGTTATTAGAATAACGAATATTTTGGTTAAGGGGACGCTTATTCTCTTAGCTTTTGAAGAAACTTTCTGTTTTTTTGTTTTTACTTCCCTGATCGGAACAGGTTTTGAAATGGGGTAACTATCCCTTTTCAACTTCTTTAGTTCATCGTCTTCGACTTTCCTGATAACTGGTGGTTCTTCCCGCCTCCTTTCTGGTGGAGTGGTGTGAGGTATTTTCTGTTTAACAGCTTCGGTTCCTAAACCCATGATTTCCAGGATATAGACGTTTCCGCCGCTATCACCAAGGGCATAAAATTTTCCTGCAGTGCTAACAGAAATAGCTGTTATATTTCCAAGGCAGGGGAATGAATTAACAGGCTCCCTTGAATTAGCATCCCATAACGTCAAAATATTGTCTTTTATGAATGATATTTTTGCTTTCCCATCAGGCTCAAATGCGCTGAACCATTTGCCGCCTTCAACACCCTGAAAGACTTTTTTTTCTTTTCCTGTCTCAACATCCCATAACCTGAGAGTATTATCACTGCTTGCAGAAGCAATTGTTTTTGCATCCGGGCTGAAACAAACAGAGTAAAGTGAATCTGTATGTCCTGTGAGCGTAAGTCGCTCTTTTCCTGTTTGTGCATCCCATAGTTTAATGGTTCCGTAGTTGTAGTCTGAAGCTAATGATTCCCCATCAGGAGAAAATACACAATCTATGCTCTCCACATTAATCCTGTATATTTTCTCCCTTGCCTCCATATCCCACATAGTGATTCCATCACCTATAAAAATCATCCTGTTACCGTCAGGGCTGTACTTGCAGGAAGACCATGCTGCATCTTTTTCAATTACTTCAATATGATTGTTGTTCTTCAGATCACATAAAATGACATTCCCTTCACCTGCACCGCTATCTTTCCCTGAAACTGAGACAATTTTTTCCCCATTGGGGCTAAAGGAAATATAATTTATCGCAGCTTCATCTTCATAGATAGTTGTTCTCCATGGTGTTAGCCTGACCAGCTTATTATAATTACCCTGTTTCAACAAAATAATTTCCCCCATTGTTGTTCCTATTACTATATCTTTCCTGTCAGGGCTGAAACCACAATAGGTGATTGGTGATTCAATCTGCTTGTTATGATGCACAAAATCTCCGGTATGGGCGTCATAAATAATAAGATTACTGTCGAGACTTCCTGCCATTACCTTTGAATCATCAAGGTTGAAAGCACAGCAGGTGATCCTGTCGCTAAGAAAATCATCCTCATAGACAGTCTCTACACGGGCTCTTGCTGCATCCCAGATTTTAATTGTACCATCAACGCTGCTTGAAGCAATCGATTTCCCATCCGGGCTATATATACATTTGCTTATTTTATCGTTGTGACCTATCAGTTTGCTTAAAAATTCAAAATTATCTGCATCCCAGAGCAACAAAAAATTATCTGCCCCTCCTGTGATAATAACTGAGCCATCAGGACTGTACGCACATGCAGTAATCTCTTTCGAGTGTGTTTCTCCCCTGGGAACATCCTCGAAATCACCTTCAGAATCAAGTTCGTCATTCTCTGTTATATAGAATATCTCCGGCAAATGATATCCTTTGCCGGAATCCCCACCTGTTACAATATCTACTCCATTCGAATTTAAAGCACAACAGCTTAAACTTCCTTTCAACCGCTCATAGCTTAATTCCTCATAACTATCTGCATCCACCAAAGCAATTTCCCCGTCGTCGTTTGTTGTAACAATAATTCTGCCATCCGGGCTATAAGAACATGAAGTTATTGGACGATAACCTGATGTTATTGTCCAACATTCCTGGAATGTTATTGAATCCCAGAATTTAATTTCACCATCATTACTTCCGGAAATAATTGTTTTTCCATCCGGGCTGAATGCCAATGCATTGACTATATCAGAATGTCCCTCCAGCCTTGCCAGTTCTTTATATGTTAAAGAATCCCAGATTATAAGGTTATTATCCTGGCCTCCTGATACAATAAGTTTACCGTCAGGAGAGTAGCTGCAACAATTCACTCCTTCATCATGAGCTTTTAGTGTCTTTATTTCCGTAAGGGTTTTTACATTCCAAATTTTTACGGTTTTGTCATCACCTGCTGAAAGAATCAGCCTGTTGTCAGGAGAAAAGGAGCATGAATTAATGGGATTTCCATGTTCTTTTATTGTAGCCAAAATCACCGACTCAGATTCAGCAAGTGCATTTTTTAATTTAAACCAGGGCTCAGAGCCCGGTTTACTTCTGTATTCCACTACTGACTTAATAATCCCTGAAATCAATCCATTACCACCCTCACGGTCAACCCACTGTAGCCGGTTATACATCTGCTGCCACAGAATTTCAGGCCGCTCACGCAGATTATGAAGCTCCTGGCCCAGGACCTTCCGGAATGCTTCTAAAACTGTTTTTTGCTCTGTGCGGTTCATCAGGTTGGAGCTGATAGGTATATTAAAATGTCTTTCTTCAATAAGCAATATTTTACTACTAATATTACTTATTCCCGCTATCCCTGATCAGTTCCAGGTATGAGCTTATCTGCCCTTCCATGGAAGTGCTCCAGGTATAATCTTTGTATTCTTCAGGCTTAATCCAGGCATATGCGTCGTGCTCCCTGCTTAAGGCAACGCTTCCGCTGACATAGTCGCATACAAAGCTTATACCTGTTACCCAGAATGGCTCCTTGATAAAGTGCCATGTCTTAAAGGGTCGTCCAACCTGGATATCTATTCCTGTTTCTTCCACGACCTCTCTTTTCAGTGCATCAACCAGGTCTTCCCCGTAATCTATCTTTCCGCCCGGAAGCTCCCACTGACCTGGGTCATGACTGCTTTTTTGCGCACGTTGAAGTATCAGTATCTTTTCATTTTTCCTGATGATAGCTTTTCCTGCTACCCCTAACGGTTTTTTCATTTTAGTTCCCTCCCGCATTTTTTACAATATTTATTTGTTGATGAATTTATATACCCACATTTACATGTGATTTTGCCAGGTTTTTCTGCAGGAGATCCAGGCTGTTTGGCTCCTCCTGCGTTTTTATTTTCTGTCTTGAAAGCTGCCTGAAGCATTCCCACTGTGGCCCAGTACCGTACTTCATTGCCTATGTTTTCATTTTTAGCCACAGACTCAAGTGTTCTCATGACTTCAGGTCCTCCGATCTGTCCGAGTGCTTTTGCAGCATTAATTGCTACCCCGGTATTTTCATCGTGGAGGCAATCAGTTAACACTTCAATTGCCCAGGTGTCATCCAGGTTACCAAGCGCCAGAATCATGGCGCTTCTTACTTCAGGGATTTGTTCATACCGTAAGGCAACAATCAAGCCCGATGTGGTTCTTTTGTCCTTAAGATAACCAAACAGGCCGGCAAACATTAATCTTATGTTAATATCAGAATTTAAGAATACCAGGGAACAGATATCAAATGCATCAGCCTTTCTCAATCTAAGGCTTGTCCATATACAGGCACTTATGGTCATAACAGAGCCAGATGTAATACCCATTTTCAAACAATCTGCAAGGCTATCATACTTTTCTGTTGGACGGTTTAAGAGGAATCCTGCTTCTTCAGGAAAAAGAATTCTTGCTGCTTCCTGGCGAGTTTTCTCTTCCTTAGTACCGAGAATTTTGAAAAGCTCATTTATGGCGGTCGGCCTTTCAGATGTACCCATAATACGCCGGCTAATATCCTCCGGCTTGACATCATCCAGTGTACCTTCCGATAATTTCTGTTCAAGAAAATTAAAAAAGTATCTTTCTTCTTCCAGTGCAAAATTTCTTAAGCGGGAAATAATATTTTTTGGTGATCCCATACCCTGATCCTCGAATGAAGTCGAAGTATTATCAGGGTATTTATTATTCTCCGGCATTTCCGTTTCAGAAGCTACTCTTTCTCTTGTTTTAATATCTATATCCTTATTGATATCTATTTCTCTTTTCGCTCTGGAGTTAAACCCGGGATTAATAAGTTCAAGGAAATATACATTTCCGCTCTGTTCGCCGCATACAATAAGCGGGCGGTCCGGCTGGAATCTTATACAGATGGCTACACCAAGTAGCGGAATGGAGGCTATTTCCTTCCCGGTTGCCGCATCCCAGACTTTTAAAGACTTGTCCTCACTTGCTGAGACTATGCGGGATCCATCGTTGCTTACCGCACAGGCTTTAACCCAATCTGTATGACCTTTCAGGGTGAACTTTTCCTTCCCGGTTGTCACATCCCAGATCTTTAGAGTCTTATCATAGCTGGCCGACACTATGAAAGAGCAGTCAGGGCTTATCACGCAGGTCTGTGTCAGTTCTGTATGGCCTGTAAGGCTGGCCCTCATCTGTCCGGTATGCATATCCCAGATCTTCAGTACACCTCCCAGGTCAGCCGAGACAATAAATTCTCCGTCAGTGCTTACCGCGCAATCGAGGACCGAACTTTCAAAACCAGCCATGGTAAAGCTTTCCCTCCCGGAGGTCAGATCCCAGGCCTTAAGAGTCCTGTCATCACCTAATGCGATAAGGGATGTGCCGTCAGGACTTACCGTACAAATGGCACTTGCCTTAGGTTTATATGGGTCATAACTACGGTTTTTTTTGAATTTAAGTACTGCTGCATTTGCTTTTTCCTGCCCGGTGTGTGGGTCCCATATTTTGAATACATTGTCTGCGTCGGCTGAAATGATCAGGGTGCCCTGTGGGTTGAAGGTGCAATTAAGAACCTGCTTGTTATGTCCGTACAGGATAGTCTTCACCTGTCCTGTGAATGAATCCCATATCTTCAGGGTTTTGTCTTCGCTGGCTGAGACTATATAAGCACCATCAGGGCTAACAGCACAGGCAGTAACACCTCCCGAATGATCGTCCAGTGTATATTTTTCCGCGCCGGAAGACACATCCCAGATTTTCAGGGTAGCGTCCATGCTTGCCGTAACAACAGATTTGCCATCAGGGTTAAAAATGCAATCACTAACCGGCATGACATGCCCGCCCTCTTTGGTGTGTTTCTGTAAAGAAGTAAGATCCCAGATCTTAAGGGTCTTGTCCATACTGCCAGAAACCAGAAATTTACAATCCGGAGTGAGCTCACAGGCCCTTACACCATGTCCGTGGCCATGCAGGATGAATCTTTCCTGTCCGGTAGCTGTATCCCAGGCTTTAAGTGTGTTCATAATACTGGCTGAGACTATGAAAGTACCGTCAGGGCTAAACTTAATAGCTGTAGGCATGAAATCGTAGGTATCCAGTGTATGCCTTTCATTACCTGAAGCAACATCATATATTTTCAGGGTGCTGTCGTCAATGGCAGAGGCGAGGAAGGAACCGTCAGGACTCAGGGCACAATCCCAGACCCTCTCAGCATTAGGTATTATTGTCGTTCGTTCCTGCCCTGTTGCTACATCCCAAACCTTCAGGCTGTCCCCCCTGCCTGCCGAGACGATAAAGGTACTGTCCGGGCTTATGATTAACTTACAAAAATAAGCTTCATGGCCACTCATGCTTGCTAATTCCCTTCCTGTAGCAATATCCCATATTTTCAGTGTATTATCCTCGCTTGCTGAGACCACAAAGGTCCCATCAGGGCTTACGGCAGAGAGCACGACGGGTTTAAGATGACCTTTCAATGTAAGCTCTTCGAGCCCGCTGACAGCATTCCATATCTTCAGGGTACTGTCGTCGGATGCAGAGACGATGAAAGAACTATCGGGGCTTACTGCACAGTCATTGATCCCTCCGTTATGACCGATCAGGCTGGCACGCTCCCGCCCGGTAGCAGCATTCCATATTTTGAGGGTTTCATCCCTGCTTCCCGAGACAATATATGAACTATCGGGGCTTATTTTAAAAGTTTCTATATGGGAGCTGTGGCCTGCCAGTGTTGCCCGCTCACGGCCAGCGGTTAAATCCCAGAGTTTTAAATAGGTTGCATTTTTTTTATGATCATACTCGTCCGTTTCTTCGGTGGAGACAATGAAAGTGCCGTCAGAGCTAACCTCGCAAGCGTTAACACCATGGGCATGGCCCACCAGGGTGGAGACCAGGGCTTCGGATTCTCTGAAGGGTGTTATTGTTCGCAACCAGGGTCTTGTTCCGGGTCGATATCTATTTACTCGTTCATGCTCCAGGTGTCTTTCAAGGTTTTCACCTGTCCACTGCAGACGGTTATACATCTGCTGCCAGAGCAGATCGGGTCTCTCCTGCAGGTTATGAAGCTCCTGGACCATGACCTTCCGGAATGCCTCTAAAACTTTTTTTTGCTCTATGCGGTTCATTGGAGCTTCCTGACCTTCATAAAAAAATTCTTATTATATCATTTCTGATAATTATATTGTTACCGTGGCATTGCTAAAATCACGAATGCCTTAACCTGTCAATCCTGCGGTGGACCCTGTATCGTCACCTCATTTTCGCATTTGGGACAGCGACCATTGTTCTTTTCGACACACTGGTCACAGTGTATATAACCGCAATTCTCACACCTGGCGTAGTAAATAGCCATTGTGTCAGGGTTCTCCATGGCGACAGGGTTTCCTCCCGGGATAGCCGAAAGTGAAATAAGCCTGTTGCATGTCGGGCAAATGTTAATACTCATAATTATTACTTTTTAATATTTCTTTCAGAAATGATAAATAATTGCTTTAGCCCCGAGCTGACTTTTTTGCTCATTGGGATCCTGGCATACAGCGATATCTACTGTTTGTCCATGATAATGTGCCTTTCGGTATTGCTCCGCAGGCAATATTTGATTTTCATGCCAGACCAGCATGATGAAGTCAGCGCTTCCATCATAAAGATCATTTTTGTCAAGTTGATAAACCTTATTGAATCCGTACTTTTCCATATATTATTCTTGTGGTAAGTTACTAATTGTCAAATCATAGTCTTCGAGCAATGCGAGGGGTCCCGTATAGGATTTTGTCTTATTTCCTTTTGCATCAATATTTTCCTGTACGCCCACCCTTGCTGCTTTTTGTTCTAAAAATTTAAAATCAACAAGTATTTCAAAGAGCTCGTCCCACCTCTCTGCCCTGGCGAGGTGGAAAGGGAGTTCGCTCAGCGCCCGTGATGATCCCAGCCAGGTTTTCTTTCGCATGTTCTTCTCCGGGTCTCTTTCTGTATCTGCCTGGTTAAGAAAGTAATCTGACAGCACCTGTTGGTAGGACTGTTCATTCATATCCAGGTACCTGTTTTTTGCAACTTCGCCAAGCTCACGGTGAAAGAAGGTAAGCAGGGTAGTGCTTTCGTGATTTCTTTCGGAGAGATAGGGTTCAAGGTCAAAGTACAATCGTGCCCAGACAGCCACTGGCAGTCTCCTTTCCGGTGGTTCGTGTTTAACCTTTTCCAGGAATCCATCAAAAAACGTCTTATCGGAAGACAGTACTTCAAGCATTTCATCCTCGGCCAGACCATTCATTTCACGAGTGGCCGCTACATAGCCAAAGCATCGTGCCACAAGGAGTTCACCATGTTCATGTTCGAGCCTCTTCAGGAGGTTGTTACGGATAATTCCCTCTGTACCTGAGGCAAGGTTTATCTCCTTTGTATACGATTTCCATAGCCGGGCTTCTTCGAATGCAAGCTTCAGGTAAAGGGGCCATCCGCAGGTGGAAAACTTATCAAGAACCTCATTCTTTTGAAAATCCTGCAGCTTCCTGCCGGCGTCTTTCAGCCATCTGTCGAGCAATAGTTCTCCCTCCTTTATACTCATAGGCTCAAGCTTATATACATTATCCTGAGGTATTCTGTTTCTGACAGCAACCAGGTATTCACCAGGCCTGGTTGTAACAATCAGTTTGACATTATCAGGCAAAACTTCAGGAAGCCAGTAAAGACTACCGGCATTATATGCTGTTGAAAGCTGGTCGATGGAGTCCAGAAAGAGTACCAGGGGTTTATCCCCGGTAGCCAGGGCCATCCGCCCTGGGAACTCCTGCACGAGGTCTTCATAGCTTGTTGGTAAATCCTCACCGGCACCATAGGCACGGGATATCTGGCGGCAAAGATCTTCCAGCAGGGATCGGACTATAGATGAGTTGGGTGTTGCCCCTATAAACCGGGATACAATCACTGCACGGTCGTTTTTTGTCCTGGTCTGTTTCAGGGCGAAAGCTGATAAAGCTGATTTGCCAGAGCCACCTTCGCCGTATATGCACATTGGGTGAGTGCTTCCCCCTGAAATATATTCCTTGATTGTTTTCAGAACAGAGCTTCGGCCAATGAAAACCCTTGCCCTTTCTCTGCCAAAACGCTCGTGGTCCTCGATCTCTTTTTCCAGATATGGTCTGGCTTTAATCTGCTCTATTTCACTGAGAATGACCTTTTCCAGCGAGGAATAAACGTCCCTGCAAAGATCATTGATATGGTCCTTTGTTATTCCATTCTCTGTCCACCTCGCTTTATATTTAAATATATTTCCGGAGAGATCTTCCTCGAGCCGGTTCTTTAATTTATCCAGCTTCTCTCTTGATAGTTCGTCTGGTTTTCCATCTTCTTTCAGGTCAACAAAATTTTTATCCCCGGGAAGTTCTCCTTCAAATTCCCTGAAAAAGCAAAAGACATGTTCCCGGGCATCATTAATACTAAGAGCGCCCTTATATATTTCTTGTTCAGTAGCCGAAGCAAGATATTTAAGTCTTTTATCCTGTGTGATGGATAACTTTGCCTTGGCTTTATCCAGTATACCGCGAAGTTTTTTTTCAACCTCTTTTTCCCATGTGTTAAAATCCACAAATTCACCTGTTCGTGGCTGAAGGTCATACACCGGGACAGTAATGTTGGCTACCTCGAAAGCGGCATTATCGTCGCGCCTGTACCAGGTTTCAAGAATTTTTCTTTCATCTTTGTCCTGTGTATGCTTAAGAATTTGGTCAAATTCATCTGCCGGAATCTTTTCCGGCAATGGTTGCCACCCGTAACGGTTGCCGAGGAGCAACAAAAAGTTTGGCCTTGGTGAAGTATGCTGACACCTTTTCAATTCATCAAGGCATATTTCCATCGTTCTCTGGTCAATGCCGGCCTCTTCGCCTATTCCCCAGCGCAGGTCAATGGCCTGAAACTGACAGTCGTTATCCATGCATAATTTCTTCAATGCAGGAAAAACTTCTTTTTGGAGCGCGTTTCTCTCTTCCTGGAGGTCGGTGAACGTTGAGCTGATAAATATGCGGAATGTCTTGCCTGTATGCGCCATAGTAAATTATAGATATGTTTGTTATTTAGTATCCCGGCTTAATACCGGGTATGGCCTTTGAATATTAATCTTATTACACAACTCCACTTTGTGCTTTCTTCCATGCACTCCTCCGTTGTTCGTCGTCCTGTGTTTCTTCCAGGCTGATACGCGGTAATATTATTGATGCTATGAACCGACCCAGGAACAATCCTCCAAGGTATCCAATAAGAGCCGCTAGCCACCATATCTGCCACAATTCATAGATTCCTAATAACAGGGCAACACCAACAGCCGGATGAAGGGCAAAGAAGATAAAACGTTTGATTTTGTTGGGGTCGGTTATAAGATCGGGGATAGCCCTTGCCATAATAAACTGGGTCCATAGGAAAACAAAAATGGCCAATGCCCAGGAGCTTGTCCTGGTGTAAGTATATATACCTGCTGCTATTGCAGATGCAATTCCCAGAACGGAAAAGATAGTCCTTACTTTATGAACAGCCTTACTGTTAGTCCTTGCCGGCCTGCTTAAAGTAAATGGATTCATTGCATTGAGGTAGCGACTCCATGTGCCAGCTCTGGGACTATGCAATACTACGCCCTTTGTGTCAAAGTCCTTAGCCAGGATATTAATGTATTTTCCAGACACCGAGGCAACAGTATTAATAGCCCTTTGCAACTCTTCGTAATCAAGGTTCACGAGAGGTCTTTTTACCTGAAGATCAATTGTGCCTACGCTTTCGTTGATGGCAAAAGCAGCGTCCTGGGTATCGGTCAGGTTAAGCGTAAGCAATTTTCTGAAAAGAGGCAATAAATTCTCCTCCGGCAAATTTATCAAGGGTGAAGAAACCAGTAAAAGGTCTTTTTCTGGAACAGCTACCACTGCTATAGGCAAATTGCCTTGCTTAAGCATAGCCTTATTGCTTTTATCAAGGTTGATATTATACATCTTTTTCAGATACTTGTTCAGTTTATCAATATCCTTTTTTGTTGACATATTAAACCTCCTGACTGAGTTATTTATTTAAGATCTCTGCCACATTTCCAGCACCATTTGTTTGAAGCAGGATTAACTGCGCCACAACCTTTACACTTTTTGGATTCTGATATATCTTTACTTTTACCCGTTTGGGACTTGTCAGCTAATAATTCCTGCAGTTTTTCATCCGGAGAAGCTGTTTTGCCCGGGTCTTCTTTTTCAGGTAAGGGATCTTCCTTTTCATTGACATCTTCCTGTTTTACTTTTTTTTCTTTCTCCTTAACATCCTTTTTGATAACACGTTTTGCTTTAAAGGTGATTGCACCATCAGACAAAGCAAGTTTTATTATATCATGTTCTGAGATTCTACCCCTGATGATATCATTTGCCAGAGGGTCAACCACCAGGTTTTCGATTGTCCTTCTAAGGGGACGCGCTCCCATTGTTGGGTCATAACGGGCATTAACCAGAAAATCAATTACTTCCTTATCGGCTTCGACCTTAACTTTCAGCTTTGTCAACATTATCGAGGCTATCTTTTTCAGATCCTCTTTGTTGAGTGGATTAAAAATAACAATTTCATCAATCCGGTTCATGAATTCAGGACTGAGTTTAATCCTCAGCTGTCTTTCAATGTCGCCCCGAATATCACTGATAGTAAGTCCCTTATCTTTTTCTTCCGTTGTTTTAAAACCCATACCTGAGGCGTTGCGCTCGTTTATTCTCTGTGATCCTATGTTAGAGGTCATTATAACAACTGTATTCCTGAAGTTTACCGGTCTGCCCAGACCATCTGTCAGGCGGCCTTCTTCAAGGATCTGAAGCATTATCCGGAGTACTTCGGGATGAGCCTTCTCAATCTCATCAAAAAGCACAACCGAATATGGCTGTTTCTTAACCTCCTCAGTTAACTGTCCACCCAGATCTGAGTCAACATAACCATGAGGAGAACCTATAAGGCGGGAGATCGTATGCTTCTCATAAAATTCCGACATATCGATCTGGATGATGCGGTCTTCATCATCAAAAAGTATTCCTGCCAGGGTCTTGGCCAGTTCGGTCTTACCGACCCCTGTCGGGCCAAGAAAGAGAAAAGAGCCTATTGGTCTTTTGGGGTTGCCAAGTCCGGAGCGTGACTTCCTGATAGATCTGGCAATAGCTGATATTCCCCGGTCCTGTCCCACAATTTTCTTAGCCATCAATTCTTCCAGGGCAAGAAGTTTAACACTCTCTTTCTCAGTAAGCTTACCGGAAGGAATTCCGGTCCATTCAGATACCACCCGTGCCACATCCTCATAGGAAATTAGGATTGACTTTGGAGTTTCCTGTCTTCGTGTTTTATCTGAGAAAAGGTCACGCTTCTCTTCCTTTGTAAGCTGTCCGAGGTCACTTATTCCGTAATACAGTCTCAGTTTCTTCTGGGAGCAGGCCTGGTCGATAAGGTCAATGGCCTTGTCCGGGAGTCGCCTGTCTCCAATGTACCTGGAAGATAGTTCCACAGCTGCTTCAACTGCTTCATCCAGGATTTTAACATTGTGAAATTCTTCATATTTAGGCCTCAGGCCCCACAGTATGTCAAGTGTTTCATCCGTGGTAGGCTCGCCGACAAAGACCGGTTGAAACCGCCGTACCATAGCCTGGTCTTTCTCAATATGTTTTCTGTATTCTTCGTTAGTTGTAGCACCAATGCATTTGAGGAGACCACGGCTAAGAGCCGGTTTCAAAATATCAGGGGCACCCATTGCTCCCCCTCTAGCACCCATCAGGGTGTGAATCTCATCGATAAAAAGGATAAGGTCAGGGTTCCCCTCGGCTTCTTTAATAATCTCATCCAGCTTTTTTTCGAACTCACCCAGGTACTTGGTTCCGGAAGCAAAGACTGATACCATTTCTATGCTACGAAGCCTCTTTCCCGCCAGGTCAGGCGGGACCTTTTTTGATACCATAACCTGGGCGAGGCCTTCCACAATAGCCGTTTTACCCACACCTGCATCACCTACAATGATGCAGTTATTTTTTCGTCTTCCTGTAAGGATCTTAATTATCTCAAGAATAGTATCTTCGCGGCCAATTATCGGATCAAGCTTACCCTGTTCGGCATCAGCGGTAAGATCGCGTCCCAGTTTTTTAAGCAGGCCTGATGACTTATCTATACCGGGTTGCTCAACCGTTTTTCTTTCTCCATAAAATTTATTCGGCCATTCTCCCTTCTGCATCATCTCACGCAGGCCCTGGGATAATTTGGTTGGATCTGCTCCCAGGCTCCTGATAACTTTAAACAGTCCGCTTAAATCATTATCAAGGATGCCCAGCAGAATATGCGGAGCCTCAATCTTGTCATGGCCCAGAGCGGCTGCCTCCCTTTGAGCTACCTCGAGACTTTTCCTTACCTCAAGGGAGAGAAAGATTTGAACGCCGATTTTACCACCCCCTTTCGAAAGCATATTCCAGATCTTATCCCTCAGATTGTTAATATCAAGTCCGACTTTTTGAAACTGTATTTGAATATGAACATCTTTCAGCTCAACTACACCCAGGAAAAGATGCCCTGTTTCCATGTTTACAAAGCGCAACTGGCGGGTAATCTGTTCAGCAAAAGTAATTGCAAGTTTCCCCGACTCACCAAGTTTGTCAATGCTTAGCATAGTATTATTTTTATTATTTGTCAGTCTTTTTGATACATAGTTTTCAAAGACATGAGTTATCAGGAATAACTAAAAAAAGACAGAAGATAAAATCTCGATCATCCCTATATCAGGCCAGTAAATAACATTGTGCTGGCAATTTATGCTGACTCTGTAAATGTCCCTGCTCAAGTAACAATTCACAAAATATCTAAGGTAAATAAATGAATTTGAATTACAAATAAAACTTACGGATTGTAAAACATGTGTAATACACGGTAATTCATATTCAAATATTTTTAGGTAATCAGGGCTAGTCACAGCCGGACATAATCGGGCTAAAAAAGTTTTCTGCGGCAGATAAGGCCATAATATCTCATAAGTTTAAGTCTGCTGGTGACTTTTTCCATGTCGCAGATAAGGTTCTCGCCTGAGTATAAGGAAAGGTCGAAAACGCCACCGGTGAGAGTTTCCAGTTTTTTCAGATGATCAAGGCAAACGAGTCCTCTCGCCGAGATAAGTGAAATAAAGCGGGAGAACTCTTTTTTATTTCTTGCCGGATAATCTGTCTGATCCACCATCCTGAACACATCCTTCATCAATGATACATAAATAGATTTGAGGTCACTGATCCTTTCTGTTGTTGTGGCCAGGGTTCTGACCCGTTCATGGTAGTCCTTGTAAACATCAAAAATATCATTTTCAAGCTGGCCAAGTCCGCCAAGTGTGTAAAGCATCTGTTGTTCACTTTCGCTTAGCTCTTCCGGGAAGGCGCACCTGTAAAAGAGGAGGGAAGCGCCACCTTTTTCCATGGTGATGCTTTGAATATCTTTGTCACTTATACCAGAATCCTTTTGCTGTTTGCTCCTTACCTGGGCATCACACACCCTGTTCAGCTTTTCTTTGACCAGGTCTGAGTTTGTTCTGTCGAGGGCTTTCAGATAAAACCTGATGAATAATTCCTCGTAGGAATTATTAACCAATGAAGACCGTGGCCTGTTAATCAGTTCCCTGATATGTTGTTCATCAGTTTCCTTCTCGTCAAAGAAGTCATCAAAGAGTCCTGTCAGTGCCCCCATGTATGTGAGCTGGTCCCTTTCAGCCAGGCTCATTTTTTTTCCCCTGAGGAGGCAAAAGCCTTCACCTAAAACGGATACTACGGCCAGGCCGTAGTAGGTATAAATTTTTTTAAAATCTTTATCGCTCAGTGTACCGTCATTATCCTTCTGTACTTCCCGGATATCAACTGCAATTGACTTTCTGATGAATTCTTCCTGTTTACTGAAATTCAAGCGCAGCTGTCTTAGCAGAGCCGGCAGGGCAAAAATTCTGTCACCTGATATCCCCATCCGTAAATTTTCTTATTTCAAGATATTTTAATTATGTTCCACCCAGATGAGATCGGATATATTATATCCCAGGTCAGCTGCTATTTTGAGGTATTCTTCCCTAATATCCCCGGGTATGGTTTTTTCACGTGCCAGTATCCACAGATAATCCAGGTTTTTACCGGCAACAAGGGCATATTTATAATCTTTATCGAGGGCAATAACATTGTAAGGAGCATAGAAAGGCCCGAAGAATGACACCTTCAGCCTTGCCACATTTTCATCGCCTGTAAACTTAGCCTTTCCTTTAGCCTCGTTCCATTCCTCTTTTACATAATTGTAACCACGGTTAAGGACTTTAATAGTGCCGTCATCATTGACAGAATAATTTGCAGTTGTATTGTTGAGGTTCCGTTCAAAGCGGAAATCCAGGCGGGCTATTTCATACCACCGGCCCAGGTATTGTTCCTTATCAAAGGGACTTACGGCTCTTGCTCCTTTTGGTATTGTTGCACATGAGTTTAACATTATAATTGCGCTTATTGCCAGGTACAGGCTGGCGTTTATTTTATTCATTTTCATTGTGAGTGATATAAGGCTGAGTGAGATATTAAAATACTTAAATTATTTTTCCAAGGTAATACGTTATTCCTGCTAGGATTAAGATGCTCATTATGACGGCCTGTCTCTTCTTCTCCCCTCTGGTGGCCCTGTTGTACCAGTAATAACTGTTGGGGATAAGACCGATGGCAATGATGGAAACAAGAACAAAGGTTTTTTCAGGGATAAATATAAAACATATGAAGAAAGCCAGGCTGGTAATATAGGAAAGTGTACCTGCCAGGATCATCTTTTCCGTATTCATGTACTTAATGCTGCCCAGGAGATCCATAACAATCAGCAGGATTATAATTATTAAGATGATTATATTGACATTAAATGCCAGCATAGGAAAAAAGATTTAATAGCCTTGTCCTGGTACAATAAATATAGGATATTTAGTTGAACAGAACAAGTACTTCGCTACACCTGAAACTGAATATATCCCCTAATGATCTCAAAATTAATATTATTTAATAATTTTATATTGATTAGACTATGGCATGAAAACAGCATACCGGGTCTTAGATTTAAATTTTTCTTAACTTAGCATTCACAAATGAAAACCCCAAAAAATTATGAAAACACGTGTTATAAACATGCTGGTCATACTGCTTGTTTTAGTGGTGGCCACCTGTAAACCAAAAGTGAATCAATACGATGAGGAGATGAAAGCAAAGCTTGCAGATTTTGAAGAATTTACCCTTGCTACAGATCTCAGCTGGCTGAGTGACAGTGAAAGGGAGATACTGGGTATACTGATAGATGCTGCAGCCATTATGGATGATATTTTCTGGATGCAGGCTTATGGAGATAATGAAGAACTCCTGAACAGCATTGAGAGTGAAGCTGCCAGGGAATATACCCTGATACATTATGGTCCGTGGGACAGGCTGAACGATAATGAGCCTTTTATTCCCGGTGTGGGACCGAAACCGCCGATGGCTCAATTCTATCCGGAAGATATGACGGTGGAGGAATTTGAGGCATGGGATAATCCTGATAAAACGAGTCTTTATACACTGGTGCGACGCGATGCCGACGGGAACCTGATTGCTGTTCCCTATTCAGAGGCTTATAAAGACCACCATGAGGAGGCAGCCGCTCTGATGCGTAAGGCAGCTGATCTGGCAGAGGATGAGGGACTTAAGAATTACCTTAACATGCGTGCTGAAGCCTTGCTGACAAATGTATATCAGCCAAGCGACTTTGCATGGATGGAGATGAAGGAGTCAAATATTGACTTTGTTGTTGGTCCAATCGAGAATTACGAGGATGGTCTCTTTGGATACAAGGCTGCACATGAGGCTTTCGTACTGCTTAAAGATCCCGAATGGAGTGCCAGACTGGCCAAATTCAATGCCATGCTGACCGATCTGCAGGCTGGACTGCCCGTTGCTCCTGAATATAAGGCCGAGATGCCGGGCACCGATGCCGACATGAATGTTTATTATGCTCTTTATTATGCGGGCGATTGTAATGCGGGCAGCAAGACAATAGCCATTAACCTGCCCAACGACCCAGAGATACACCTGGCAGTGGGTAGCCGTAAGCTGCAGCTGAAAAATTCCATGCAGGCCAAGTTTGATAAGATCCTGATTCCCATAAGCAATATGATGATAGACGAGAGCCAGCGTCACCATATAACCTTCGATGCTTTCTTCGAGAATACTACCTTCCATGAAGTGGCTCATGGCATGGGTGTGAAAAATACCATAAACGGCAAGGGGCCGGTAAGGGAAGCGCTGAAAGAGCAGTATTCGGCACTTGAAGAGGCAAAAGCCGATATTATGGGTCTCTTCCTGGTTACAAAACTTTACGAGATGGGTGAGATTACCAGCGGTGAGATAATGAATAATTATGTCACCTTCTTTGCCGGTATTTTCCGTTCCAGCCGCTTTGGTGCAGCCAGTGCCCATGGCAAGGCCAATATGCTTAATATGAAGTATTTTGCTGATAAAGGCGCATTTGTATACCAGGATGACGGTACCTATATGGTTAATTTTGATGTGATGAAGGATGCTGTTGCTTCACTGGTTGAGAAGATACTTACCGTACAGGGTGACGGCGATTATGAAGCTGCAAAAGCATGGATAGAAGCTGACGGTGTGATGACTGAACAGCTTCGCAATGACCTTGACAGGGTGAATGCTGAGGGTATACCAGTTGATATAGTATTCAGGCAGGGTAAGAAAGTTTTAGGATTGGGTCAGTGATTAGGGAGTGCAGGCTGATGAATAGAAAAGGCTGCGGCAGACAAAGAATACTGAAAATGAGGTAAAAAATTATTCTACAGAAAAATTATAATGATGCCCATCCGTGGAGGCGCAGGATACTGCGCCTCTGTGTAATTTAATAACCTGTCCATTAAAATAAGCAACATAAAATATTCTTATATATAATTTGCATATATATAAAATAGTTATATATTTACATTATGATTGCAAATGATTTGTTGAAAGGTACCTTAAGAACGATCGTTCTGAAATTATTGGCTGATAACGGCAGGATGTATGGATACGAGATTACCAGGAAGGTAGAAGAGCTTTCCGATGGTAAAATAGTACTTACATTCGGTGCGCTCTACCCGGTTTTACATAAACTGGAAGCTGACGGGCATATTAAAGTTGATATTGAGTATATTGGCAAACGAGTCCGGAAGTATTATGCTCTTACCGAGGTGGGAAGATCATGGACAGAACGAAAAGTTGATGAGTTTTTCGATTTTGTAAACACATTGACCTACGTACTGAAACCAATGCCCGCCTGATATGATCACAGACGTAATTGATGATAATGTCGATCGTATAAGGAAAGATATTATCAACCGTGGTTTAACATACGAATCACTGCTTGATGATATCCTGGATCACGTGTGCTGCCTGGTGGAGGAAGAAATGGAGAGTGGCTGTTCATTTGAACAGTCTTACAATGCTGCTCTTAACTCCATTGGTGATAAGCGACTGCCTGAAATACAGCATCAGACATTACTCTTGTTAGACAAAAAATTCCAAAAGATGAAAAAGTTAACCTATTTCCTCGGACTGGCTGCAGTAATAATAATCCTACTTGGAGCGGTATCAAAACATATGCACTGGCCTGGTGCCGGGCTTGAATTAACACTGGGACTGCTGGTAATTATACTTGGCTTCCTGCCATTGTATTTTACAGTAAGCCATCGTGAACAAACTGAAAAAAAGAGTATTATTTATCCTCTGGTAGCCTATCTTACAATAGCCGTTTTACTCATCGCGGCCGTATTCAGGATTCAGCACTGGCCTGCCGCACGCACTGTTACAAACATAGGGCTGATTATACTGATTATTGGATTTGTGCCACTTTACGTGGTGAATGCTTTCCAGAAGGCCAGGAAAGGTAAGCTTAACCTGGCTTATATAATAATGCTGCTTGTCGGGGTGGCTATTATCACCCTGATGTTCAATGTCAAATTCGGTAAAGAGGCTCTTGAAACATACAGGAGCGAGGCGATATTGAATGAAAGCAGGATCTTTGAGACTGAACAGCAGACACAGCTTATTATAGATAACGCAACAGAGCAGGATCACATGGCACTGGATGAAATACAGGAGATCCACAATGAGGCTTCGATGCTTCAACAAATGATTGATGAAATGCTGGCTAAGCTCCTGGCATCTGTTGACCAGGAAGGTACCTCCCTGGAAGAACTTAGGAAAATAGATTATGAAGGGGCAGGCAGGGATGTGATATTGAAAAGTGGTTGGGCAGGTGATTTCATTTCGTCTGCCAGGGAGTTTGAAAATAATCTTTACGGGATTATTGACGACCCGCTTACCAGGAACCAGATACAGGATCATCTCGAATTTACAGGTAGCGTATGGTTTATTGAATTTGGTCCGGAAGAGGTAAGGTATGACCCGGTAATAAAGATCTATTATAAACATACTGATGTCTCCAAAGGGATTGCTCTTGCTGAATATGTGGCAATTAGCAGCTTGATGGAAGCGGAGTGATGAGGTGTGGGTCAGAGATCCGCACTGGCATTTTTTAAATAATCAATAATACCCTGGCAGATTTTTTCCGCCATCTGCTGCCGGAAATCAGGGTCTGCCAGCTTTTCTTCATCTTCGGCGTGTGACATGAAGGCCTGTTCGACAAGTACCGATGGCATCTGGCTTACCCTTGTTACGGTATAATTGAACGATCCCACAACACCGAATTCGTCAAGGTCAAGCTCCAGCAGGCGGTCATAAATGGCAATGGCAAGTGGTGCCCAGAAAGGATTGTGCCAGTAGGTACTGGTACCATCGACCGAAAGATATCCACTTCCGCCGGCATTGGCATGTATGCTTATAAGCATGTCGGACCCCGAACGGATGGCTTTATCGCGTTTCTCTTCCAGTGACATGTCAATATCCGATTCCCTTACCTGTACAACTTCGGCACCCATCTGCCTGCACAGCTCACCAAGCCTGAAGGAGAGGTCGAGGTTGATATCTTTCTCGGGCAGGCCTGACAGGCCCATGGCACCTGTATTGCTTCCCCCGTGCCCGGCCTCAATGGCAATCTTCAAACCTGACATTGGCTTATCTGACGAGGGGTCAAAAACCGGCGGGTACTTAAGCCTGAGCACCAGGCGCCCCTCCCGGACAGAGAAATCATAGCCCCAGATGTCAGATGTCTTGAGGTTAACATGGATCTTATATGTTTCCGGGGTGATCTGTTCCCACGTTATCATGTCAATTATTTTCAGCCCTGCATAGTGCGATACCCAGGTACTGCTTGTCTGGACGCCATAGAGATGGATGCTTATCCTCTTTCCTGCGGGGTCAGGGTGTATTTCCCAGGGAACGGGTTCAAGGTAGGGGATCGAAAGCACATCCGCATTTGCAGATGGGGAGCAGGCCATGCTGGTTATGTAGTATGAGGATTTTACGGTTCCGGCAGTCAGAAGCTCAACATCATCACTGTGGAGGAAACCGTGTTCCTCATTGCTGAGTCGCACACGGTAATAATTGCCGAACCTGCCATTTGTTTTATATACCACGCCCGGTCCAACTTCCGCCCTCAGGGGGCCTCCCAGCCTCGGGGCACCCAGGTTATAGGTCACCCTGGTATTTTCATTTTTCACCTTGACAAGGGGAAAATCTTCCGCTTCCCTGACCATGAAATGCCTGCCCGTCTCCAATTCATAGGACTCATGCCACTGCTGCTCGGTAAGGGGCTGTAGTTGCAGGCTCAACCTGTATCTCACACCCGGACTGAACTTATTCCCAGGCACATCGGCCCGGTACAGGCTGTAATCCTCATAATCTTCGCGGGAGCACCTGAATGTATGATCGCCCGGCTGGATCCTCATATTAGCCACCTGTCCCAGCGATCCGGCAAATGCGACCCTTATAACATCACCGGGAAGGAGTTCGAGATCATATGCGGGCTCCAGCGAACGGGCATCAATCCAGAGGGGGAAGGGCTTTCTTATATTGTCTGTCTTTTCATAAAAATATTCCTGCTCGTAAAAGGTCGACAGTGAATCATCACTTACAACCGTAGCCCTGATGCGGTTGGGACCTTCCTTTAGTTTTATGCTTTTAAAGAATATCCCTGTTTTATAATGTTTTACCTCCTCTCCGTCTATACTTACCCTGGCAGGGTAGTCAGTCTTGCAGAGCAGGTCGTAATCCGGCTTATTGGTGTAAGCTTCAGGCATTCTGCGGAATTCCATCCATGGCTTCGGGCGGGCTACGGTATTGTCCGGTAACACGGTATAATTATAAGGCACATTCCATCCCCGGGTTGAAAGCTTTATGTCACTTTCAGTGCTTCGCAGCCTTAATGTATCAGCCGGATCTGCAATAATCCCTATGAAGCCGTCAGACCCGCATATCTTTGTTCTTCCCTCATCTTCCAGGTAAATTTCCCTGCCGGCTGGCGGTCCCCGGAAATAGCCGGAGAAATCAAGTCCGACCACCTGCCGGGGTCTTATTTGTTTGAACCATTCCGATACTGTTGGGATCTTTTCGCCTCCATCCCCGGCTAGATTCAGTATGCGTGTCTCATCGCCTCCATCCCGGACTGCATTCATCAGGTATGGTTTACGTAGCATGGCCCATGCCATTACATCTTCAAGCAGGTCATAAAGTGCTGTATCGTTGATCGGGCTTGTCTCATCCGGATCTGCAGGCAGTCCAAATGCCATTCCGTCTATGTTATAGTTAATGACGTAAGTACCTGCTTCCTCCCTGACTCTTTTCTTCAGCTCAGGAAGGGGCAAGTCCTGCGACCATGGCCGGAGTTCCAGCAGGTCTATAACAACAAAGAGTTTCAGATCATTTTGATGCGCTGCTTCAATGGCATATTCCAGGGGGTCAAAATTTACAGAAGGCAGGTCACCCGGTTTAAGGAACAAGCTATTGCAGTCCTCACCGGCAGCTTTTTCAGCGGCCTCCCTGATTTCTGTTTTTATCGCTTCATCATCACCCTTTATTGTTTCAGCAGGTAAAAAATATTCCCTTATTTCGAATGCCGGTGGCATTGCCGGCTCAGCCTCAGCTTCAGCCTCAATCAAAGCCTCATCCTCAGTCGCAGTAGCGGTCCCAGCCGATCCTTCCAGAAGCCCTGTTGTTTTGCATCCGTAGAGTGAGGCGGTCACTAACAGCAACAATAATGTCAAGCGCTTTATGTTCATATTTTTTACTTATACAGCATGTATTTGCGTCGGATATCTATAAACTCTTCTATATCTGTGTTGCAGCTGTCAATTACCTGTTCAACAGTAATTTCGTGGTCTTCAAGCATCTTAAGAAGGGGAGGAGGAGACCATACCAGTGAATCAGGGTTTGTTGCACGGTAAGCGTCTATTATGTGGAGTGTTGTTTCAACGGGTTTGTAGGTCCTGTAGTCAGTTACCATTATCTCCACGCCTCCGCTCATCATGTTCCATGGTTTGCCTCGCGGGTTGGCATAGCCTTCGTAATTGGCCGGGATAAAGTACACGGGTCTGAAGATGGCACCTGGGATATCCCTTGAGTTAAGGTCGGCGGCAGCTTCTTCAGCATTTATCCAGGTTGAGCCGGATAGAAGGAAGGGCTTCGTTGTACCTCTTCCCTCGGAGATGTTTGATCTTTCGAAAAGGCACTGGCCCGGGTAAACGACTGCAGTTTCGAAGGTGCCCATATTTGGGGAAGGCATCACCCACAGGAGGCCTGTTTCAGGCCACAGCATATCCCTGCGCCATCCCTTCATCTTAATTACCTCCAGGTTGGCGCCAAAACCTTCTGTTTCGTTCCACATCATAGCCAGCTCACCGTAGGTCATACCATGCCGCAGGGGCAGGGGGTGCCTGAAAATACCACCCATATCGAGTGTGGGTCCTTCCACCATGCGTCCTCCTAGGGGATTTGGCCTGTCGAGGACCATGAAGGTAACACCGGCCTCTGCACATGCCTCCATGGCAAAAGACATGGAATATTTGAAAGTATACCATGATGTTCCTACACCCTGGATATCAAAAATCAGCACATCAAGATTCTTAAGCCATTCCCTGTCGGGGGCATATGATTCGCCATACAGGCTGTAAACAGGTATCCCGGTTATGGGATCAGGCTCACCTTCTTTAATTATTTTACCCTGCCTGGCACCCCTTACACCGTGTTCGGCACCGAAGAGAGCAACCAGGTTAACTCCGGGGGTGCCTGCCAGTATATCCAGTGTGCTCCTAAGGTCGGATCCCACTGCCGAGGGATTGGTTATAAGTCCTACTCTCTTGTTTTTTATCAGGTCGAGGTGATCTTCCACCAGGACATCTATGCCAGGTTTTACCAATGGTTCTTTATAGGCAGCCGGTCTTTCATCGAGGGGATAGGCTTCAAATAATTTATCAAGGGAAGGGGCATCATCATATGAAACAGGGCTAATGGCATTTTCATTAATGACACTCTCGTTCCCATACCTGTCAACTGCACTCACAGCAAAGCTATTCAGGCGTGTAAGTATTTCAGCTTTACTCCCGATATTCCGGCGACCTTCCTCACTGGCCAGCAGGGCTGTATTTACTTTGAATCCCGGGATGGTGATGCCGTTTGTTCCCTTACCGAGTACATCATACTCCCATGAAGGCCCGTATTTATTATAGACTACCCACCTGGGGATATTTTCAGAATCAGGATGGGACCACGAGATATGCAGGGAGTCTCTCACCTGCTCAACTGTGACAGCGGGTGCTGCGGGTTCACTCCTTCCAAGCCAGGGGGAAGGGGGTACCAGGGCCTCTTTATTGTATGGCCCTTCCGATATGGCGCTTACCAGTTGAAGGTTTCGAACCAGGGGTCCAATGCTCCAGTGAACCACACCGGGGCTTTCTGGCAGCATGCCGCGGCTTATCATTATCTGGTCTACCGTTTCCTTTGCTGCCTTTTCCCCGCTGAACCTGCCGATATTAATGCCCGGCCACAGGTGGCGCCCCTTTTTATTTTCCGATGACCACCAGCCAAGGAGCACGGGGAAGCTCTGTTCGAGCTGGCCAGTAGGCCAGTAAATCTGGGGTGTGTAGTAGTCAATCCATCCCTTATTGAGCCATAGCCTGGCATCGGCATAGAGTACTTCATGCTGGTCAAAACCCGAGACAAAGGGAGGGTTATAAGGTCGCCATATACCGAAAGGACTGAGGCCGAACTTGACATGAGGTTTTTCTGCCTTAATACCCTTATAAACACGTTCAATGAAGACATTTACATTCTCCCTGCGCCATTCGCTCCGGCTCAGCTTTCCACCGTTGTCAAGGTAAGCCTGCCAGCTTTCATCATCGGGAAAGTCCTTGAAATTATTATAGTCGGGGTAGGGATAGAAATAGTCATCGAAATGGATACCATCGAGGTCATATCTTTTCACCAGATCCATCACCACGTTGAATGAGTGGTCCTGTGTCCCTTCCAGTGCCGGGTCGAGCCACCAGTAACCCTGTTCCAGGAAGAGGGCAAGCTCCGGTTTGCGTTTCACTATAGAAGACTCCGTTACCGGTCCGCCCGCCACATGGTGGGCGCGGTAGGGGTTCAGCCAGGCATGCAGTTCTATCCCCCGTTTATGAGCCTCATCGATCCAGAACTCGAGTGGATCGTAATAAGGATCGGGCGCCTTGCCCTGCTCTCCCGTAAGGTAGTATGACCATGGTTCAAGGTCGCTCCGGTAGAGTGCATCACAGTGAGGCCTTACCTGGAAGATCACCGCGTTGAAATTATTTTCCTCCAGGAGATCAAGCAGCTCGATAGCCTCTTTTTTCTGCCCTTCCACGGGTATGCCCGGTTTTGATGGCCAGTTGATATTGGCCACTGTGGCCACCCATGCAGCCCTGAATTCGCGTATGGCCGAGGGTGTCCTTCCAGAGGGGTCGCCGGTCACCAACGGCCGGCTTATATGGCATTCAGTAAGTATCAGCAGCAGGGAAACTGCCACTGCCACTAAAGTAGCTCTTCTGTACATATCTTTTACTTAATTTTTACATGTTGCCTGTAAAAATAGTAAAAGTTCCGGGTTCAGAGGACCTGTTCTTTCTGAGCCTGTAAAATTTATTTTTATGCTGTATGGCTCCGGATTTTCATTTTTGATCCAATAACCTTAAACTCCGGCAAGTGGGTTTCATCGAGCCCAATGATTTTTCTGGCTTCAGCCGCTGAAGCTACCGGGCGATATATTTCATCGGCAATTCTTTTAAGCCTCCTGACCAGGTCAACATTGGATGCCAGCTTTTTCTTTTCATAGTCATAAAAGATATTATCTTCTATGCCTACACGTACATTTCCTCCCATAACTATTGCAGAAGCATTCATGGGTAACTGGAATTGCCCGATACCTGCAGCTGCCCAGATTGAATTTTCAGGCAAGAGAGATATGAGATAATTCAAACCTTTGGTATCGGCAGGGATGCTGTTAATATTTCCAAATAGTAGATTCCAGTATTTTTTCCCCTGAATAATTCCTTTTGACTCTAAAATTTTTCCCAGGTTTAACATCCCGGGGTCGAATACTTCAAGTTCAGGTTTGATTTCCTTATCTTTCATTAATGATGCAAGCTGGGAAACCATATCAAGTTGAATTTATGCTTGGACCTGTAGGAAAATTCAAAGATCCCAGGGTAAGGCTTCCCATATCAGGTTTTGCCATGCCGGTTAAATGCAGTACTTCTGATCTTTTTTCAAATTCAGACCAGTTCCTCCCGGAAGTTGAGGCACAACATATAAGTCCGGGACGCTCCCTGCGGATCAGGGTGACTATCTTCTCATAAATTTCAGCTTTCCAGGTGGGTTTGCCATCAGTATCCCTTGCATGCAGGTGAACTATGGAGGCCCCTGCATCACTACAACGCACAGCATCCTCTGCAATCTCCTCGGGTGTTATAGGGACAAATCCTGTCATCTCCTTTGTAGGTATCATTCCCGTAAGGCATACGTTAATGATCAAGGGAGAATATTCTGCCAGCGGGGGTGGCATGTTTCTGTTCAGATACTCTTGTTTATCCATAGTATTTTTCCAGATTCATTTCAATTGTTGTCCACTCATCTATATCATCCCTTCCAAATGAATGGATTTTTTTCAGTCTGCCCACCTCAGAATATCCGAAGTGTTTCTTATACCATTCTATCGTTTCAGGGCGGTCAGCATTAGTTATTACCTTTTTTGCTCCCAGCTCATGCATCTTTTTCAAACGTGCTTCCTGCAAAGCCATCCCGATGCCCTTTCCTTTTACATTCGGATCCACTCCAAGGAGCGTCGTTTTTCCAACCGAAGGGGAGATCATTTTATACCCTGAAGCTCCAATGACTTTACCATCTTCCTCTGCAATAAAGAAGCAGGAAGTATCCAGTTCAGACATTTCCTCTGAAGGAACGTGATGCATGTTCCAGTATTCCATTATTCTCAGAATTTCATCACGATCTTCTTTTCTTGCCTTTCTGATAATCATAATAATCTTAAATGACCATTAAACATGAATACCAATGATAAACAGTTACAAATCAGACCCAAATTATACAAAAGATTATTACCTGGCAATTAATTTTGATATATGACAGTCCAGAGATTATGAATTGCTGATGTTTTAAGACAAGCGTAAATTACAGGCCTGGTGGCGCACGGTGTTTCGTCCCCTGTTCATAGGAATACGCGAGCTTTATCAGTGTGGCTTCGTCGTACATGCGGCCGAGGAACTGGAGTCCGGCAGGCAGGTCAGCCCCGGTAAAGCCCATAGGCACCGTAAAAGCCGGTTGCCCGGTATGAGGAGCTATGACCTGGCTGTTGTCGCCCCGGTATTCCTCCTCAAAATAATCGATACGTGCAGGTTTATTATTCCACGAGGGATAGATGATGGCATCGAGCTGCAATGAGTCCATCACTCCTTCTATGGCCTCCCTGAAAGCAATGCGCCTCCTGTCAGTGTAGGCATCAAGGCAATCCATTCCCGGGTCTTCCCACCTGCCTTCACTGGCAGAAAACATTTCAAGCCTGTCCGCAACATATTGCGATTCAGTACCTATCCTGATAACATCTTCAAGACTTTCCAGTGTGTCTCTTTTAACATATGTGGCCAGGAAGTTTTCCAGGTCCATCCTGAATTGTGCACACCACTGGTTCCTGCTTAACGATATGAAGCCCGGTATTACAACAGGGTCAACCACACTTGCACCGAGTGAATCAAGGTCTGATATTGCCTGTTCAAACAATGCTTTTACTTCCGGGTCGGGATCATTCTCGCTCAGCTGCCTCAGTACACCTATCCTGGCCCCTGCAAGTCCATCCTTAACAAGGAATTCAAGATAATCACCCGGTATTTTCCCTTCTGAATATCCTGTCAGGGGATCCTCAGGGTCGTAGCCTGCAATAACATTAAGGACCCTGGTGGCATCTTCCACGGTCCGGCACATTGGCCCTACCACATCATTGCGCAGGTAGAGGGGTACTATGGCCGACCGGCTAACAAGTCCCATGGTGGTCCTGAAGCCAACCAGGGCACAATGGGACGAAGGTCCCCTGATGGAGTTGCCCGTATCAGTACCCAGGCCTACGGTGGCAAAATTGGCGGCAATGGCTGCTGCCGTGCCCCCGCTTGACCCTGCAGGCACATAAAGGGTATTGTAAGGATTGCGTGTTGTGCCTGCTGTTGAGCTTTCGGTATGCATTGGACTGAAAGCCCACTCGGCCATATTGGATTTTGCAATTATAATGGCCCCTGCATCAACAAGCCTTTGTATGATAAAAGCATCTTCCCCGGGAATAAAATCCCTCAGTGCCAGTGAGCCGGCTGTGGTAGGGAGGCCTGCTGTATTGATATTGTCCTTTACAACCAGTGGTATGCCGTGTAGGGGTCTCAGCACACCGGTTCTCCTGTATTCATCATCCAGCTTACCGGCAATACTCAAAGCTTCGGGATTAATAACAGTGATTGCATTTGTTCGATCATCAAGTTCATCAATCCTGGCAAGGTAAGCCTCAACAAGGTCCTGACTCTTATACTGACCATCCCGGTAAGCCCTGTGGATATCTGAGATGCTTAATTCATCCAGATCTATAGAAGCCCCGGTCTCCGTCGATCTGCACCCGTCAAGGCCGGAAGATAAGAAAATGGGTATGAGCACAAGCATGATTTTAACAAGGTTGTTCTTTTTCATTTGCATTAATATTTTGAGCCTGTAAAGTGTTAATGGATATTATCTGAGATCCTGTTGATCAGCCGGGGTATATTATCCTTGCTGATACTGCAACTTACTTCCTCCTCGCCAATACCAAGTATGCATACTCCCTTTGATGATTTTACCCTTTTCAGGTGTTCAAGATTTATTATACATGAACGGTGTACCCTGAAAAATTTACCGGACGGCAGCATTTTATCTACCGTTCCCAGGTTAGTGGTAATTGTAATGGTCTTGCCCGAATCCAGGGTAAAGTTAGAGTAATTTCCGTCAGCTTTTACCAGTACAATTTCTTGCGGTTCAATAATTATGTACTCTGACATATTCCTGAAAATAAGCTTGTCTACGCTTCCAAGCAGTTTCTCTGTATTAGCCCGCTTTGCCCTGTCAGATCTGAACTTCAGTCTTTCAATACTCTGCTTTATCCGTGAGCGGTCAAGTGGTTTCAGTATATAATCGAAGGCTGCATATTCAAAGGCCTTGACTGCATAATCATCAAAGGCTGTCATGAAGATCACCTCGGGCAATTCATCCATATTCTTCTTAAGGTAATCAAGGACTTCAAAGCCGTTCATCCCCGGCATGGATATATCCAGGAACAGGATATCGGGTTTCAGCTCAATAATCTCTGCAAGCGCCGGTCCAGGCTCATTACCCGATCCCACAATCTCAACTGCCTCAAAAGATTTGAGTATGGCTATCAGCTGGTAAACCAGCATCTTCTCATCATCAAGAATATATGCCCTCATTTTATCACGCCTGTTTTCTTTATTCATTTTATCAGATCTTGCTTTTTATTACATTTCTTCAAGCATGTTAAAATCCACCGGGATGGTCAAAACAACCTTTGTACCGATGGGATTTCCTTCGTCACCAAACAGGTCATCTATTACAAGTCTCATCTTGTTTTTGTTATTCCTGTTAAGCACCTGTATTAGTTCCATGGTCACTTCAAGCCCTTTTCCGCTTCCGGTTCTAGGCTTATTATGGTTAGCCTCCCTTCCAACCCCCTTATCGGTGATGGTAATGGTATGTTCATTATTGCTCATAACCTCAACGCTGAGACTGCCGCCTTCAGCTTTGGGCTGTATTCCCCAGCGAATGGCATTCTCAACAAAATTATGGATTATCATCCTGGGGATATGGACCTTGAGTATTTCCGGTGAACTGATACTTATATCATATTGAAGCTTATCTTCCATAATAAGCTTTTGCATATCGCAGTAGTCCCGGATAAAATCCAGTTCCTCCTCAATGGTCCTTATATAATCATCTTCAGTCACTATCCTGCGGAGCAGGTTTGAAAATCTCAGCAGGTAACTGTTGGCTTCTTCTTTTTCACCAAGTTCAATAAAAAATGCTATTGATGAAAGCAAGTTGAATATGAAGTGGGGATCAAATTGCTGGACGAACCTTCCCATTTGTAACCTGTAGTATTCCCTTACGGTTTTCATCTCCAGGTCTTTTCTTTTTCGATAAGCTGATGATATGATGTAACCTATTATTATACTGGCAATTATGCCCAGTGCAACAGCAAGGGCTATAAAAATATTCCTTTGCCAGAAAGCAGGTTTCACATTTATTGTAAGACTCGCCGCTTGTTCTGCCCATATGCCTTCATCTGTACATACCCTGAATAATATTTCGTGTTTGCCCTTCTTTAATGTCGGGAATACTAGTGTGTTCAATTGCGAGGGTTCTGACCATGGCTGTTTCTGACCTTCAATCATGTAGCTGTACAACAGGCCTTCCGGATTACGGGTATAAATACCTGTGAGTTTAACCCTGATATTATTTTCCTTATAAGTCAGATCTACCTGCCTTACTGTATCATGTACATAGGGGTTAATATCAGTCTTATGCATCCAGGTAAGCTCATCTGATAAGACGTCCACTCCTGATACATATAGCATGGGAGGCTTCTTATTTTCCCGGTCTTCCCCGGGATCAAACCTTGTCATAATCTCATTGCCCAGAATCCACACATATCCCTCACGGTCAGTCAGTGCACCGTTCTGTACACAGCCCGAAGCCATGAAACCATTTGACCGGTTAAATATAGTATATCCGAAATATCCATCGTTTTTAATGTCCGTATCTACAATGATAAAATCACTTATGCGGCCTGCCAGGATCCTGCCATCATTGAGAGGCCTGATAAATTTAACTGCAGTGTTTTCTTCTGACCTGAGGGCCCTTTCCATTTTACCGGTGGACAGCTTAAGCCTGAACAGTCCGTTATTGCCGCCAAACCAGACAGTGCCCTTATTGTCCGTGGCACATGCCATTCCATATATAACCTTATTTACACTGTCGGGCTGTTCTACGATCTCCTTTCCATTGAAGGTATAAACTGAGGATTCAGTCACCAGCCAGCAGGTCCCTCTTGCATCCTTGCATATTGACCTTATATATCCAATATCTTCAGGCGAAGATTGTTCAAATACTATGGTCGTATCCTTTCGCACCATCACCAGGCCCTCTTCAGCACCCATCATTATATCCCCGCTTATTGTATCTTCATAGATAAATTCCACCTGGCCTTTCGTGATATCCAGTTTTTTCATCTTTCTGCCATCCCATTCCAGTATCCCATTAAAGGTAGTGAACCATATCCTTCCGTCTGACAACTTATTGCTTCCAAGAGTAAATGCCTGCAATGGACCATCCACCAAATGTTCCATATCAGTTATTTTCTTCCCGTCGTATTTCTTAAGCATGCCCCGGAGTGTCCCGAACCAGATATTACCATTAATATCCTCTGCAATGGTCCAGGTGTCCGGTAAGAATCCCTCATTATAGTCGAAGATTGTAAACCGGTCAGATATTAACCTGTATAATCCGCTTTCAGCTCCTATCCAGAATGTCCCATAACTGTCTCTGAGCATACCATAGGGGACGCCATAAGTCCATCTGAATGTGTACTTATGTATAAAGTCTGTGACCGTTATGCTGTCAGCGTTGTGGTCAACCAATTCCAGGGGATCGATAAGTTTATCGTGTTCCGGTAAATCACGGGGAGATGTAAGCTCCAGTAGTGTATCCTCTTCATGACAATAGTAGCTGCCTGATGATGTTTTTATTATTGCTCGTTTACCGGCGTTATTTACAAAATGGTAAGGATCACTAAAAGCATGTGTTAGTTTATCATTGCTCAATATATAGGCTTCTTTGCCCAGGGTAATGAATAAGCGGTCACTTGCTTTATGATAAAATAAATTTTTCAGTTTTTGTTTCCTGTACCTTTCATCATCTATATCTACTATATTATAAGAGCCTTCACTGAACCGGATAAGCAGGTTGTTGCCTGTGCTGTCAAGAGAGTGCATCCATAAGTTGCCTTCATTATCATCAGAAAAAGCCGAAAGTGTTAAAGTGCTTATCGGACTGGCTTCCGTAAAAAAGAAAGGTGCAAAGCCTGTTCCGTCATACCTGGCGACACCGTATTTTGTAAGTATCCAGATATTATGGCGGCAATCTTCTATCAACTTTAGCGGCGTTAATAACTCCGATTCATACGTGATGCTGTAGGCTTTCATTTCTCTGCCATCAAAGCGGGTGATACCATTTCTCGAGGATAGCCAGATAAAACCATAACTGTCTTCAAACACATCGAAGACCCTGTTTTCGGGAAGCCCGTCAGCAGTGGTGTATTTCCTCCAGGGAAGATTTTGAGCTATCAGTCCCGGTGCAGGGAATAATATCCATAATACCAAAAGTGGAATTATGATATAAAAATATCCTTTTTGTCCTGCGGGTTTCAAGTTAAAGAGTTAATAGATTCAGGATATGAATATAAGAAAAATTTATGAGAAAATTAAGCTGTTGGCAGGGCCGGCAGGCTTGTGAAAAAAGTTACGGAAAGGGACTTGAATAAATTCATATTACCGTATATTTGACCTTTAATTTATGCTATTGTAAACCCATGCTTGTCTGGATAATCTTCATTGCTGCCATTCTCCTTTTCATGGTTATAGACCTCGGGCTTTTTAACAGGCAGGCTCATGTAATATCGCTCAGGGAAGCAACATCATGGACTCTGACGTGGGTTTTGCTGGCCCTTGCATTCTCGGGTGTGATCTATCTGCTCTATAAAAATAACCTTGTTAATAATATTGACGGTCTTACCCCAAAATCCGCTGTAATAAAATACATTACAGGTTACCTGATTGAACTGTCACTCAGTATTGATAATATATTTGTAATCGCTGTAATCTTCACCACCTTCAGGATACCGATGAAATACCAGCACAGGGTACTTTTCTGGGGTATTCTCGGTGCCATTGTTTTCAGGTTGCTTATGATACTCTTCGGGGTGATGCTGATACATAAGATAGACTGGATTATTTACGTTTTCGGGGCCTTCCTCCTGTTTACTGCAATAAACATGTACCTGAAAAGAAACAAGGAGAGCGATTTCCGTAAATCACCAATATACAGGCTTGTAAAAAGGATCTTCCCGGTAACGGGCGATTTAAAGGGCCAGAGGTTTTTTATCCGTTACAGGGGAAAAATTATCCTGACACCCCTGATGGTGGCCCTGATGGTTATAGAAGCTACTGATGTACTGTTTGCAGTGGACAGTGTCCCCGCAATACTTGCCATCACCTCAGATCCCTTCATTGTCTTCAGTTCGAATATCCTGGCGATACTCGGACTGAGGTCTATGTATTTCTTCCTTTCAAATATGCTTGACAGGTTCAGGAACCTGAAATACAGTCTTATTGTGATACTTCTTTATGTGGGTATAAAGATGCTGACACATGAGCTTGTTGATCCTCCCGAATGGGTTTCACTTTCGTTTATCATTGCTGCCATGCTGGCCGGCACAGTGTCTTCCCTGAGGTCTCAGCGGGGAGAAGGGGACAAGGAGCCTGGAGCACAGAGCAAAGCTTTAAGGGCACAAAGCAAAGAGCACAGGTAACGACTAAGAGACTGAACTTCAGTCTCTCATATCTCATCTCTCACCGCTCAATCTCTTATCCATCTTTCTTACCCCTACTTCTTTCCTGACTTATCAGGAAAGGGTGGTACCGGAGGTAACTTGACGAATGATTTTTCCAGCTCTTCAAGGATTACCTCAACAGCCTTGTTAAGCTGTGCGTCCTTACCCCTGTACAGTTCGGCCGGATCATTCTCAATAATTATATCGGGTATTACTCCTTCACCTTCAATAACAAATCCCTTACCATCCTTGTCATATGGTGCATATGAGGGTGTGATAATTGATCCGCCGTCGATCAGGGGTATGGCTCCGCTGTATCCTACCACGCCGCCCCACGACCTTGTTCCGATTGTGGGTCCCAGCTCGTTTACCTGGAAACGGTAGGGAAAAAGATCGCCATCGGATGCCGAATATTTATCAAGCAGGGTAACCTTGGGTCCTACGTGCATACCTACAGGGTTTGGATCACCTTCCTGCTGACCTGTATGCATGGTCATATAGGTAAGCTGTCGCATCAGCCTCTCTATTATCATGGGTGATACATTGCCTCCACCATTGCCCCGCACATCGATAATCAGACCTTCTTTCGTAAGCTGGGGATAATAATATTTTGCAAACTCATTGAGTCCGCTTACTCCCATATCAGGTATGTGTATATAGCCAATCCTGCCATCGGTCTGTTTGCTTACCTCTTCTATATTGTTATGCACCCACTGGTAATAGTACAGTGATGATTCATTGCCTATGGATTTGATAAGGACTTTGCGACTGCCTTCCCCTTTGGGTCTGGAATTGAGCTCCAGCATCACCTCCTTACCTGCCTTGCCTGCCAGGAGGGTATAGATATCATCGGTGGTGGTTACATCAATGCCGTCCAGGGAGATTATATAGTCACCTTCGTTT
The DNA here is from genome assembly GCA_032260385.1 of Bacteroidales bacterium. Taxonomy (GTDB): domain Bacteria; phylum Bacteroidota; class Bacteroidia; order Bacteroidales; family VadinHA17; genus UBA9300. Next base: position 47,846 of record JAVVEL010000012.1, read on the forward strand.
GCATTTACACCCACGGCACGCAGGGGGGAAGCAAGTTGATCGCTCCAGTTGGCTCCCCTCAGGATTTTATCAATGCGGAAATAGCCGCTTTTGTCACGGCTGAGCTGTGCACCAAACAGGCCCAGTTGTATCCTCTCAGGCTCAGGCTTCTCACCATTATTGACATAGGCATGCCCCACGTTCAGTTCGGCTATCATTTCGCCCATAAGGTAGGCAAGGTCGGAACGATGACTGACATAGGGTACAAGGACATTGTACTTATCGTATTTAGCCTTCCAGTCGACACCGTGCATCCCCGGGTCATAGAAGAAATCGCGCATATGCCTCCATATCTCGTCGAACATCTGCTGCCATTCTTCCTGCAGGTCAACGAGCACCTTCATCTCCGATACATCAATCCGGTCCTTTATTTCTATCTTTCCTGATGGCAGGTCAATAATTCCCCACTGCCTGTTCATGCTTACCAGCATTTTCTTTCCGTCAGGTGTCAGGGTATACCTTATATTACTGCCCAGCTCTGTTTCCTTCTTCTTGTCCAGGTCATACATTTTCATGGTGCTGCCGCGATCAGCCGCACTGCGTGCACTGTAATATATTTTGCCATTCACCCCTGTTACGCCCGAATAATTACCCGGTGACACAGGCAGTCCGATTATGCGCTCCTGTATGCCATCGATATCTATTTTAATATCTTTATTATCCGTGTCATTCTTCTTCTCTCCTTCTCCTTTTTTCTCCTCATCAATCTTCACAACATCATTTTCAGGGGCGAAGGGTGAAGGAGTTTCTTTTGAGAGGGTAACAAGGTAGATGCGGCTCATATCCACATAGGCATGGTTCCATTCTGTCTGGCTGTATACCGGGTTGAAATCACGTGCCGAGGTGAAAAGCAGGTATTTGCCATCGCTGCTGAAGGAAGGGCCAGATGAATTGTACCATCCTTCGGTTACCTCGTAGGATTTTTTATCCTCCAGGTTGTAGAGCCTTATGATAGTCATGTCCCTCTGAGGCCGGGTATAGGTAATCCATTTGCTGTCGGGCGACCAGTTGTAGCTGAATCCTGTTGAACGATCCGACTGTTCTATTACAGTGACCTTCTTTGTTTCAACATCAAGATAGCATAATTCCCTTTTCTTGTTGTGGTACAGTATCTTTTTACTGTCAGGTGACCATTCCAGTGAGAATATATAGGTTTCATTCCCCCTGGTGAGTTGCACCGGTTCACCAGTGCCGTCCTGTGGCATAATATATATTTCAAACTCACCTGTAGCATCTGATATATATGCAATATGTTTACCGTCGGGTGACCATTGGGCGTTCCTTTCATTGACGCCGGAGTTGGCTGTGAGATTATGAGTGATACCGTTTTTAGCAGGCAGTGACCATATATCACCCCTGGCACTGAAAACTACCCTTTCACCCTTGGGTGAAGGGCTTCCTTCCCTTATGCTTTGCGAAGCGTCTTTCCATTCACTACGTGCCCAGGGGCGGTCATTTGCTATCCGGATGTCCAGCTTTTTAGCCTGCTGTGTCTCAATATCGAAGATGAAGATATAACCACCTTTTTCAAAAGCTATGTGCCTGGAGCTATGGGACGGGAATTTAATGTCATAATCGGTATAATTGGTGACCTTGCGTGTTTCACCTGTTTCAGTGTTATAGGCGAAGAGGTTCATTATGCGGTCTCGGTCAGAAAGAAAGTATATTTCTTTGCCTATCCACATCGGTATGATATCCTGGGCCGGGCTGTCCGTTATTTTTTCAACCTTCCCGCTTTTAAAATCATAAATGCGTATATCGTCTGCCATGCCTCCCCGGTAATATTTCCAGGTGCGGAATTCGCGGAAGACCCAGTTAAAGGCAAGTTTTTTGCCATCCGGTGAATAGGAACAAAAGCCCCCGTCGGAAAGGGGTATCTCTGTGGAAAGTCCTCCCTTTGCCGGGACGGTGAAGAGCTGACCGCGGAAATCGTTGAATGACTGCTTGCGGGAACGGTATACAATATGCTTACCATCAGGCGACCAGACCATAACTATATTGTTGGGGCCCATACGGTCTCCGATATCATCGCGTCGCAGTGTGGCAGTGTGGGTAAGTCTTTCAGGTGAACCACCGGTGGCAGGTATCTTAAACACCTCTGTATTACCGTCGTACTGCCCGGTAAAAGCTATCTCGCTCCCGTCGGGTGAAAATTTTGGAAACACCTCGTAACCACTGTGTGTGGTCAGTTTGCGGGCCATGCCGCCATTAATGCCGCTTGTGTAAAGGTCGCCGGCATATGAAAACACAAGCTGGTCCCCCGAAACGGCCGGGAAACGCAGTAATCTTGCCTCGTCCTGTGCAGACAGCTGGAAGGAAGAAGCCAGTGCTGCAAGGATGAAAATAGGGAGTATTCTTTTCATAATAACATATGTTTTATTTGGATAAAAAATAAAAGTAAATCAATTATTAATTCTTTTGAGAGATGAAGTGTTAAAGTTAGTGAAATTTTAGCTTACACAATTTTCTCCGTCCCCCTCAGCCTCAGCCTTAGCATTAGCCTCTTTTGCAAATCCCCCCTTTAATCACGACATTTGTTATAAAAGAAAAAATCATGAAAGAGTACATTGTTAAAATACTGGAGATTTTTGATGTAAGCCATGATGTCAAAGGATTTCATCTGGAGAAACCTGAAGGCTATACTTTCAGGCCGGGGCAGGCTGCAAATGTGGCTATTGGCAAAAAGGGCTGGGAAGAAAAGCAGAGACCCTTTACCTTCACAAACCTTCCGGGTGATGATATCCTTGAATTAATAATTAAAATATACCCCTCCCGTAATGGCTTAACCAAAGAATTGGAAGGCTTGAAGAAGGGTGATGAGCTAATTATCAATAAGCCCTGGGGTTCTATTGAGTACAGGGGAGAAGGTGTTTTCATTGCCGGCGGAGCCGGTATTACACCTTTCATTTCTATCTTGAGAGATCTGGAAAAAAAGGATGAGATGGGGAAAAATATACTGATATTTGCTAACAATACAAGCAAGGATATTATAATGGAGGAAGAATTCGATAAGATGCTCGGCTCAGACAGGTTTATTAATATTCTTGCAGAAGAAAAGACAGATAAGTACCATAATGGCTTCATCAGCAAGGAGTTTCTTGAAGAACAGCTTGATCATTTCAACAGGGTTTTTTATCTCTGCGGCCCACCACCAATGATGAAGGCTGTAGAGGAAGACCTGGCTGAGCTGGGTGTAAAAAAAGAGTCTTTAGTTAAGGAGGAGTTTTAAGAGGGCATTGGATTCGAGATCGCTTAGGTTCTGATCCAGTTCGAGGCTTACATATTTGTAGATGCTTTAAAGGGTAACAAAAAATTTTTTGATATCACTTCACTCTGTCATATATTTACTGGTTAGAGTTTATCACATTTCATTTTATCAAAACTTAAAATTTTTGCATCATGAGGATTATTAAAATGTTATTTTTCTTCAGTTTCATTTTACTCACAATATCATGCAGGCAGGGTGAAAAGCCTGTTTCTCCTGAGGGTGTTGGAATATCATCTGATACGCTTGATATGGCCTCAGAGAGGATGCAAAGCTATATTGATCAGGATAAACTGGCCGGCATTGCAGTACGGACAATAAAGGATGGTTTTGTTGCACATGATGCCAGGTTCGGCTTTGCCGATATTGAGAATGAGATACCAATTGAAGAAGAAACCATATACAGGATATTTTCCATGTCGAAACCTGTAACAACGGTTGCACTGATGACTCTTTATGAAGATGGGAATTTCGAGTTGGATGATAAGGTAGCTGATTATATACCGGAGTTTGCTGAAACAAAAGTATATACTCCCGGCGAGGAGGGTTTTACACTTGAAGGCCAGGAGAATGAAATGACAATCAGGCATTTGCTTACCCATACTTCCGGACTGACTTATGGATGGGAGCCGGGCTCTTACGTTGATTCGCTGTACAATGCATCAGGTGTTGTTAACTGGGATGCGCCACTGGCCGATAAAGTTAAGCAGCTTGCCTCACTGCCACTTAAATATCAGCCGGGGACCAGATGGGAATACGGTCTGTCAATTGATGTTGCCGGATACCTTGTGGAGGTTCTCAGCGGAACGACACTCGATAAGTACCTTGCCAATGAAGTGTTTGGACCACTTGGCATGGATGATACGGGCTTTTATGTGCCTGAAGACAAGCATTCAAGGTTATCAAAGCTTTATACAAGGGACCGCAACGGTAAATTGGTTAAGCTGTCAGGCACGGCAGGGGTCACCGATGCTGAAGCTGATTTTAATGACATCTTCAAACAACCGGCGATACATTTTTCAGGTGGCGGAGGGCTTGTTTCCACGGTGGATGATTACGCCAGGTTTGCCAGGATGCTGCTCAACGGGGGCGAGCTTGACGGAACCAGGATACTGGAACAGGCAACAGTTGATCTCATTATGTCTGACCAGCTACCGGGAGAAGTGGCATATAATAAGGCTTATGGATATGGTCTGGGTGGGCAGGTGGATATTAATACAGGATCATATAGCTGGGGTGGTGCTGCTTCCACGAACTTTGTTGTTGATCCTTCACAAACCATGATTATACTTGCATTTACTCAATTTATGCCCAGCGACTATTCATACTTTGGAGAATACGTGGAAATTGTGAGAAAGGCGATAATTAAGGAATAGGAAATTTGCCCTTTGTTCGGTAGCTTCGAGTATTGTCAGCAGCATATCTGCATAGGAGATCCCTTTGATGGCAGCCATCTTGGCCAGGTGGCCATCCCAGCACCATCCCGGGTTGGGGTTTATTTCAAGCAACCTGGGCAGACCGTCGGCATCAAGACGCCAGTCGAACCTGACATAATCCCGGCATTCCAGCCTTTCAGAAAGCCTGAGGCACCATTCAATTATCTGCTTCGTAGTGCGTGTATCAAGCCTGGCTTCAATTGAACGAAGGAGTGTGAAATAGGGAGAATCCTGCATCCATTTGGCTTCGTAACCGCATATTTTCGGAAGGCCTTCCGGTAAAAGAGAATAGTCTTCTTCAATTATAGGAAGTACATTGTATGATTCAGGTGGGTTCCCTATGATACCAAGGGTCAGGTCCTTTCCCGTAAGGAGCTCTTCCACAAGAATGGGTTTGTCATAGCCTAGTTTTTCCCTTGTCAGTACTATGGCATTATTAAGTTGTTCAATATTATATGCCACGCTGTTTTGTGTGATACCAAAGCTGGAATCACCAAAGTTGGGTTTGGCTATTACCGGGAAACCTATATTCATTTCGAAGATATTGTCTTCAGGCTTTATATAGAAGGCATCGGCCACGGGTATGTCCATTTCCTTGGCTATACCCCTGATAAGAGACTTGTCGTAGCAGTAGGCCAGGCATTGCGGATTGGATCCCGAATATGGTATTTTCATCATCTCAAGCAAGGCGGGCACATGCAATTCGCTCCTGGGATCGTTATAGAATCCTTCATCACAGAGGTTAAGGGCAAAATCGACCTGGGGCCTCAGTTTAATCAGATTACTGATAAGGGTATCGTGGTTATCAAGATAGGTGAATTTGTAATCCTTGAGTGAGCTGAGCGCTATCTTAAGCTGGTCAAGAGTATTGTAATCGTCCTCATCAAATACAGTGTCGGGTTTTATAATATCCCTTTTTGAGGGATCACCAAGTATAACAACAACATTCTTGGACCCTGATAAATTGCTTTTTACGGGCGACCATGTTTTTATTGCTTCTGCACTCATTATGATCCTTCTTTCCATCATACCCAGGTCCTGGTTACGCTCTGAACCTGTTTTGTACTCATCATGGATGTTTATATTCCTGAAGCCTGACTTATGAAGGATTTCCTTCAGGTTCTCCCTGGTATAGAGTCTTTCGGCATAGAATTGGTCAACTATGACACCCTTATTTATATTGGAGATAACCTCACGGGATATAAGTCGCTGCTTATCCCCCGCAAGGGAACGTTCGCGACAGACAAAATGGTTTTTGTCGAGCCATTCCCAGCTTCTGGGGCTAAAGTTATCCCTCAGATAATTGCCATCTGCTACATCCAGAAGGAACTTTCCCCTGGGCTTCAGTATCCTGAGTACCTCCTTCAGTATCTTGATATCATCTTCCATACTTTCAAAATAGCCGAAACTGTTGCCAAGTATCATGACAATATCAAAAGTATCAGTGGAGTAGGGGAGTTTACGTGCATCTCCCTCCCTGAAAGCAACAGGTAAATTTTCAGTAAGTTTTGTCTGTCTTGCCTTATTGATCAGGTAATGAGAACGATCGAGACCATAGACATGTCTGAAACCCCTGCGTGCAAGTTCAAGTGAATGTCTCCCCTGCCCGCATGCAAGGTCAAGAATAAACTGATCCTCTGTCAGATTGAGGATGCCTGTGAACATGTCAAGTTCATATGCTGTAATACTCTTGTCCTCTACCACATCGGCATCTGTCTTAAGGTACATGGAGTTGAATATCCTGCGCCACCAGTCTGGTTTAAGGTATTCTTCAAGGTTATTTACAGGCCCCAGGGAGGGACTTTGGGTTTTGTGATTTTTTTTATTCCTGTTGATCTGCGTAATTGTATTTTTCATAAGTAATTTCCGTTGCAAATAAATTTTTATGGTACTGTTTCCTTCAGTTGATAATAAGCAGGGAAATAATAAGAATACTTATTATTAACAATGCTATAATCAAGGCTGTTGAATTACCTTTACTCTCATGCATAAAATTATTAGTTGCCATTTCACAAAGTTCAATTTTATATTATGACGTGATAATATTTGCAGGTAACAACAGAATGGAGATATTTATGTTACAAATTGTTTTATTCACGTCATAAAGTAAAACAACATAAAACCGTCAGAAATTCATATTGTTATTAAAGTCTTGATAATCAGATAAAAATGTATAATAAGATCGGAGAAAAGAGCCTAGGTAACAAGCTTAAGTCGCATTATTCTTTTTTAGAAGTTATGACAGCATATGACCTTTCCAGACGAAGGTTGCCGCTTATGGAAATACAAAGCCCCCGGAGCGGGCCCCTTATTGTACTAACTGCATGTATGCACGGTGATGAAACAGGAGGCACGGTTGTAGTGCATGAGCTATTCAGATTATTAAAACGAAGCCTGAAATGTGGAGGTGTACTGGCTTTTCCCATACTCAATCCTTTCGGATTTGAAGTTACCAGCAGGAGGATAAGCATTAGCAATGAAGACCTCAACCGGTCATTTCCCGGTAATATGAATGGATCACTGGCCCAGAGGATAGCGGCTATATTGATGGATAATATTGTCAGGAGGAAACCAGATCTTGTACTTGATCTCCATAACGACTGGAATAAATCAATACCTTATACAGTTATCGATAATATTGATGATCCGTTGATATTATCACAACTTCACAAGTATGCAAGGATATCAAAACTGCCAGCCATACAAGAATCAGAAAAGATCACTTCATCCTTTTCATACAGTTTGAACAAAAGTGGTATTCCTGCTTTAACCCTTGAGCTGGGAGAGTCACTGATCATAAATGAAAAGAATGTAGTCTATGGGATAAATGCTGTATTAAATATTCTTTCGGTATTTGACATGCTTACACACAGGGATGATTTGCCTGGCTTTGATCTTCCACCGGAGGCAGGAAACAATATTCTTAAATATTCAGCCGGTCCTGTTTGCTCCAAAAGTGGTATAATAAGGTTTTCGAAAAAGCCCGGTGACCTTGTTAAAAAAGGAGACCGGCTGGCCAGGGTTTATAATGCATTCGGTAAACTCACGGAGACAATCATAGCAAAGCAAGCAGGTATTATACTTGGCCATAATGATTACGCTGTAGCCTATCCCGGATCACCGGACATGGCCTTTGGCATATACGATTCATGAGAAATCATTTGCTGAATGAACCCTGGCTTAGAACAACTGAATGAACAACAATAGTTATGCTGCAAATAAGAATTCTTTCCACACTTATACTTAATCTTGGTTTATCACTATTGTCCAGGTGGTCTTCCACTGCCAGACATCATCCTGGGAGTGGTCAGTTATATCTCTTGGATTAAGAGTAATACTTTCCCCTTTGATGAATTTTTCATAGGGAACTTCGATATAGTTTCCCATTCTGCCAGAGGTGCCATCAACCCTGGCTCCCAAAGGTTGTTCATTGTTTGACTGCCTTGGATCCTCCCAGCTCGGGAAAAAACCAAGAATACCACCTAAAAAGCCATGGGTGATATAAATCTTATTTTCGATCTCCCATATTTTAACAACAGGGTGTCTTAAATCATAAAAAGGAGGTTCCAGGCCAAGCAAAGGCAGGGGTGGTTCGTTATTAACAGGATCGCTGCATTGCCAGTTCTCCACCTTCATGCTTTCTTCATCCGCCTTAAGCTCAGCGATAAGGCTAACATCCTTCCCCATTGATATTTCCATCAGTCTGGGTGGTAAGTCGGGAATGGCCCATCCGCTGTCTTTCATATCACCGCTAAATTGCATTGATACCGTATATGAATATGGGTAGGGGTCTCCTTCTTTAATTGATCCTGATTCTGTTTCGCGAACCGAAATAATTATCTTATTGCTGATGCTTATCTTAGCTTTTCCCTCAACTTTATCAGGATAATCAGGAGGTGTAAATGTCGCGTCTATTTCTATGTTTTCATCTTTTTGACCTGCCCTGTATGTTATTTTGGCCAGGCCGTTCTTATCTGTTGTTACTTCATCTTCGGGATCTACAGAGCCATCGATTAGACCTGAAAATTCAAGTTCAATTTCCTGATCGCCTGCCGGGTATTTATTCCCGTCGGGGTCGATTTCATGAAGATCTATTTCTATTTCAATCTCTTCTCCGTGGCGCATCTTTGTTTTTTCAGGTGTTATAGTCATCTCAAGCCCCCTGATTATTAGTTCGATTTCTCTTTCAATATTAGGTTTATTACCCAGGGGGCATGTGGAAAGGATATATTTTTCTTTTGCCGGATCAAGACCCCTCTCAAGTGTATATTCACCTACTGCATTACCTTCATCATTTACAAGAATATACTGGATCTCCCCGTTCGAAAATTCTAATTTACAGTTTTCTTCAGGTTCAATTTTTCCCCGTTCGGTCTTATCGGGAAATCTGACAGGTTGGCTGTGATAAAATTTAGAATATGCAGGTTTACCGTTACAACTTTTTACATTTTCGTAAATTTTCATCTTCCTGGCTTCTTCAGACAGGGGAGAGAGAAAATCTTTTTCGACTTTTGTATTCACCGTAGGAACACGTGGGGGTACGGGTCGTTCATTTTCTCTTTCTTCGATGATGTTGACCAATCTCCAGAACTTTGTTACAATATCAGCAATAGCTTGGTTAATATCTTGACCCTGTGTATTTTCTATTTTCAGGATATACCTGCGGTTAGGAAAGCAATTAGAGTTAGCTATGAGGGATGATATGATTTTATAGCTAATGTATTCACTTTTATACACAGGGGGGACCACATAGATTTTATCTCCTTCAATAATCGTATGTTCAGGATAGACTTCAATATTATCACCACCACCTGTAAGTCCAACATGAGTCTTAAACAAATAATCATGATCTGCGGCAGGATTAGCTGAGAGTGAAATAAAGTTGATTTCAGGAGAATTATTTTTCAGCTTATTAATCAATTCAGATTCAATGTAAGCAAGCCACTCTGATATACTCTTCTGAGAATATTCTTTATTGAGCTGATCAAACACTTCATCATAGTCTGCTTCAACTGTTATACCCACAATTATAGCTGGGCAGTTGTTCTCCTGGGCAATTAAGAAACTCACAAATAAGAAGGGAAAAACAAAAAAAATGATAAACTTTAGATAACCAGGTATTTTCATATCTATAATTAATTTTAAGTTTATGACTTTCACCAGGGTCCCGGTTACTAATAACAATGCATCTGGAGTTCGTTTACACTGTTATTGTGTATTTTTCATTAAGAGAGTCGTCCTTCTAAATTTATGACGTAGAAAAAACCGGGAAGTAACATTATGAAGAGATTTATATCCGTAAAGAAAAGTTAATGTTATCAATTCTGTTCTATTATTAAATCATAAAAATAACTTTGTATTGCTTATTTCAAGTAATTATGCGATCTAACAACAGGCATACACTGGCGGATGATGAGATCATCAGGAAAATATTGGAGGAGAACGAGCCGGGATATTTTGATGTTCTTTACAAAAGGTATTTTTCCAAAGTCCAGGACAAGTGCAAGAGCATAGTGAAGAACAGGGATCTTGCCGAAGAACTGGCCGGGGATATTATGTGCCATACATATGAAAAACTGGCTTCTTTTAAAAGAATATCTTCTTTTTCATCCTGGCTGTACTCAATAACCTATAATTACTGTATAGATTACCTCCGTAAGAAAAATAAACTTCATTACCCCAGTTGGAACAGGAATAATGAGATACCGGAAATTATAGATGATCCGGATGAGGATATCGGCAACATTAATTTTGAGAACCTGATGCTGATACTTGACCTTATCCACCCGGAAGAAAAGGCCTTATTACTTATGAAGTACCAGGATAATTTATCAATTAAACAGATAAGTGCTGCACTCAGGATAAGTGATGATGCTGCTAAGATGCGATTGAAGAGGGCACGTACAAGGGTATTGTATTTATATAGTTTGAAATTTATGCAGGATAGTTAGGTGTTACCAGTCTGTTTTTTTACGTCTTTATATAAAGCGAACCTGCTATGGAAGATTTTGTAATGAAAGTTATGAAGGGAGACGGATGCAATCCTCCGCAAGTATGTCTGGATGCATTTGAGAGTAAATTCAGTACTGCCATCAGTGTTGAATGGTATGACAGGGATGGGAACTATGAGGCAGTATTCTATAAGAACCAGCTCGAACATGTTGCAGTATTCAGTCCGTCCGGCTTGTTATCAGAATACAAGCTGATGCTGCAAGAAGATTACCTGCCGGGTAAAATTACTGATATTCTTAAGCCGGGGGGTGATATAATGAGTGCCGTTTTAAAGAACAAGGGAAATGCACTTGAGTATGAGGTGGTGGTAATGGACAAAGAAATGAAAAGAAGCCTTATCTTGTTTTCCGAACAAGGTAAAATTTTGTCGAGCACGCAATTATAATTCAAAGTCTTTCTTTGCCTTATTCCTCCTTCTCGCTATCCTCCTTTATATTTTCCTCCATTTTTTTAATCATCCCCTCGAGGCGTTCTATTGTTGCTTTTGCCTTACTGATTTCTTCCTTGTCCTTTGTTTCCTTGATTGTTGCCTTTAATTTATCCCGTCGTGCTATCATCTTTTGCAGGAGGTCTTTTTTCTTCTGTGCTTCTTCCGACTTTATTGCCTCATCAAATACCAGCTCTTCAGGTGCTATTTCCTCTTCCAAAACTTTTTTCCCGGCATGATACTCGGGGATAAATTGTTGTTCATCCACCCTTCGCTGGTTCATGAATGAGGGTGATACAATTTCAATCCTGTTTTTATGGAGCATATCCATCACCTTTGCATTCAGCAATGACCTGGTGCTGAAAAATTTACCGGTATCTTCCAGGAAGCCGTGGACCTTGTATGTTACTGAGAAGTCGCCAAGATCAGTAATATAAACATAGGGATCTTTGAGTCCTGTTGCCAGGGCTGCTTCCTTCAGGGCTTCTTCAATTTTTGACCTCGATACATCATAGCCCAGTGAAACGGATGTGGATATTACGGTGTTTGTTTTACGTGTCAGCTTTACGGGGTGGGTTGCTACATAAAGATTCGGAAGGGTGACGAAATTGCTGTCTTCAAGCTGTATCTCGACATGGAATGCAAATTTTTTAATCACCCTACCTTGCAGATCGTTAATACTTATCAGGTCGCCGTTCCTGAACCTCTTCATTGAGTTGTTCATGAAGCCGGCAATAAGGTTACCCAGTATAGTGGTTGAGCTCAGGGCTATTCCGGCACTTATTATTATGGCCAGGAAGCTGAGTATCTGGCCCTTCATTGAAGCATCTATGGGCATTGCAAGGATAAAGATTATTGTGCCCAGGAAGCTTACCAGGAAGGTAAGGGACCTCTTTATTATTATGGCTGTATTTTTAATGGTTTTCATCCTGTTGAATATCCAGGAATTAAATATCAGCAGGGCCACCACAATGATTATAACAATAGCCGGATTAAGTATTGACTTTAAGATATTGAGAAGTTGTTCCATATAAAATAGTTTTTAGGGTCCTGGCTTAATTGAACGCACCGCTTACAGTGCTTCTGTCAGGATGATATTTTTTTACAGATTATTATAAATTCTTTGGAATCCTTGTCAAGCGGATTGCCTTGAAAGTCGCCTATAATATCATAGTCCTCAAAGTCGGATCGTTCAATCAGGTGTTCCAGTTCATACCTGAAAAAAAAGCGCAGGGGCACCTTCCATTCTTCTGTTTTAATCCCCTCATCTTCTTCCCATTCAAGTCGGAATAATATATTCAGAACCTGGTTTACAAGGTCTGGCATGGAGGTCACGATGCGTTTCAGTCTCTTGCCGGGTTCATATTCATCGTCAAAATCAGTTTGTTTATCGATACCCTGGTGGAGGATTCCCGTATCGGGCACAAAGGCATCAAAAATGAATCTTCCACCCGGAACCAGGTGCCTGTAAATATTATTAAGAGCCTTAAGCTGTTCCTCTTTTTCAATCAGGTGCATAAACACCCTGAAAGGGGCTAGCACCAGGTCAAAGTTGAAGTCAAAGCTAAAGTCAACAATGCTCTGGAGGCTTATGCGGTGATGCTCCTTTTTGTCAAGTTTCCTGTATAAGACATCCAGCATTGACCGGCTGATATCAATGCCGTAAATATCAGCTCCCTCTTTTAGTGCCTTAATGAAATGGCGTCCGGTACCCACTCCAATCTCCAGAATTTTTCCATCTGTTTCCCTTATCAGGTCATGGAAATAGTCACTGTCGGCACCGTCAAGTATTTTCTTGTATATGGTGTCATAAAAGCGTGAGAAGTTTTTGGGATATTCATTTTTCATACCGGCTGACATGGTTGATTTAACGTAAAGATAGTAAGTAAATGTTGAATTGTTGAATCTGGCAGGGTACACGTTCTTTTCTTCATTACTCCTGAGGTAATTTATTGTTTCTCCAGGGTCATCACCCGGACTAACACCTTTAAAAACGGCTGATGATGTTGATGTACGCCTGGCGATATTGTCTTTGAAGTGAACCATCTTTACTTCATCTTGCGAGGTGGCAAGATCGGACAGATTAATACCAGCAAAATCATTTACCATGCTTCTTTATATTCATAGTCACCCACATTCACCATGGCTATATATTCATACCTGCCGGTCGTTACATAAACCAGTTTATTGTACTCATTACTTGTATCCCTGTGTTTCCACATTATTGGTCTGCCGTCGGGTGTTTATTTGCCGCTTATAATAACCGAGGTGCATGCATCCACCCTGCCTGTGAGGGATAGTGCAAAGAAGAATATGAAAAGAGTCACATGTTTCATGATTTTATCATTTAGACTGGATGATTTACAAATATAAGAAGAATGGCAAGACCAAGTGCATGGGGACAGAACAGATACCACTGCCTGCCAGGGCTGCTAAAATAGTAGCTAATGCCATTGGAAAAGTTTAAATATAAGAGCGGAAGCTCTGTGGATGTGGCAATTAAGACGGGTTTCCATCGGTCCAGGTAACTATTTGGCGAATGGCACAATGATATTCAGCAGATTATCAGCAGCATTTATCTGCAGACCTTATCATTTCAATGCCTGCATCCTTCATTTCCCTGAGAGCCTCTGCCTCATTATCTGATCCCGGTTCCACGGCTGCTATAGCATCGGTTACAAGCCATGTATTGAAGCCACTCCGCACGGCATCCAGAGCCGTTGTCCTGACACAGTATTCTGTTGTTAATCCTGTAATATAAACATCGGTCACCTTACTTTTAAGCAAATAGTCCTTAAGGTTTTCATTGGTAGCTTCGAAGGCTGAATATCCATCATCTTTGCTGCCGGTTCCCTTATGAAAGCCTTTATGGATTTTGGTGATATTCAGGTCAGGATGGAAAAGTGCTCCCCTGGTGCCGTCGACACAGTGCGGAGGCCATTTATCGAAATGCTTTGTGTCGGGAGGGTGAACATCACGTGATGCCACAATAAGACTGAATTTGTCCATCAGTTTATTAATCACCGGGATAATCTCATTTGCTTGTGGTGCCGGCAGTGCACCGCCGGGACAAAAATCATTCTGTACATCCACTATTATCAGCGCTTCCATATCTTATCCTTTAAATTATTTCGTAAATCCATCAATTCCTTACCTATACCAACCTTATATATGTGAGGATTATCAAACCTTTTTGTTTCTGCTGCTACCTGTGCAAGCCTTTCCGCGGCATATTTTGCAGATTCATCAAGTGACATGCAGGTGAGAATCTTACCCTTATCCATTACTTTTTCAAGGAGCGGGCTGCAGGAATATCCCTCCAGCTTACAATTTTTTTCGGGATGGTGGGGGTGGTAGATCATTTGTGGCACCTTTGAATCAGCAAGCTCAATGGCATCGGCATAGAAAAGCTTTTCTCCATTGATATAACGGTAGACTTTCTTTATTCCCGGAAGGGTGGTTTTGGCTATATTATCAGACACTTTCATACTGGGCCTGTCATCTACCTCTGTCAGTTTATATACTCCGTCGAGTGCACCTTCACCCATACCAGTTACCAGGGATGTGCCCACCCCGAATGAATCGACCGGTGCATCCTGGTCAAGAAGGCTCTTGATAAGGTATTCATCGAGCTGGTTTGATACCACTATCTTAACATATTTAAGCCCTGCGCTGTCAAGCATCTTTCGTGCTTCCTTGCTCATATAGGCCAGGTCGCCGCTGTCAAGCCTGATACCTGTCAGCCTGTGGCCTTCATTCTCCAGTTCCTTTGCTACAGTTATAGCATTCGGGACACCGTGTTTAAGGGTATCATAAGTATCGACCAGCAATATGGATGAATCAGGGTATAAGCGTGCATATTCCCTGAAAGCATCTATTTCCCTGTCAAAACTCTGGATCCATGAATGAGCCATTGTGCCGGTTGATTCAAATCCGAACCTGCTGGCACTGAAAGTATTTGAACTGCCATTGAAACCGCCTATCATTGCTGCCCTGCTGGCATGTATGGCACCCAGTCCCTGTGCGCGCCTCAGTCCAAAATCAACAAGCAGCCTGTCACCTGCCACAAGCCTCATCCTTGCTGCTTTGGTGGCTATAAGCGACTGGAAGTTGATTATGTTAAGGATCAGGCTTTCAACGAGCTGTGTTTCAATAATATTACCTTCCACCCGCAGCAGGGGTTCATTAGTAAAGACTATCTCTCCCTCACGAACGGAATGGATATTTCCCCGGAAACGAAAAGTCCTGAGGGCTTCAATGAATTTATCATTGAAGCCCCTTGATTTAAGGTAGCGGCAATCTTCATCACTGAAACGGTAGTTGCTTATGAGCTCAAGCAGATTATCCAGACCTGCAAAAACTACAAAACCTCCCCCATAAGGATTTTTTCGGAAGAAATAGTCAAAATTTGCCCTTGTAGCATTTTTCCCCCTAAGGAAATATCCCTGCGCCATGGTGAGCTCGTAATAGTCAGTGTAAAGTCCCGAATTGATATCTATTGGTGACATTCTTATTAGTTTTCTACTTAAATCTTTTTAGTCTCGTTTAGGATTACAAGATTGACTTCGCCAAGCTCGCCTGATTCATTTATCTTCGCCAACCTCACCCTGCCCGGTTTAACGACTCAACGACTCAATCCCTCAACCATCCCTCATCCACACGATAAGCACCTCGTAGCCGTGGGCATGGCTTTCATCCTTTCAAAAGGAATTGGTTTCTTACACGTGGTGCATATTCCGTAGGCCGGGCTGTCTATTCTTTTCAGTACCTCATTCAATATTTTCAATCTCTGCCTCGCCTTGGCAAGAGCATGTTCATTGATTTCCTTGCCCGTGTTTTCCTTTGTGGTAAACCAATCGTTGGCATCAGACTGAACTTCATCGTCAGACACCAGGTCGGTAAGCGTATCAATCGATTCCTTAAGGGCTTGAATTTCATGCTCGACCCTTTTCCTTATCTCGTTCTTCTCTTCTGTTGTCATGTCAGTGCTTAAAATCCAAAATTAGGAAAAATATGTTTTACCCGGATTATAATTTCTTATTTATACTGTGAACGAAATATTGTAAAGGTATATACTGTCAACCTGCAGGCTGATCCCTTCGTTGGAATATCCGAACAATTCTGTTTGCACGTTGTTTCATTTGATTGGTTGTTTTAATCCTGCCAACAATAATTGTTTTATCTTTATATTATGAACTTAAATAAGATGATAAACAAATTAGTTTTCACTTTACTCTTACCCTTGATCTTAAGTACCCTCGCAAACGGGCAAGACTCAGTTCTGACGATTAATAAGGCTGTGGAGTCAGCATACGGAAAGAACAGCATTCTGCAGCAACTGAGGGCATCATTGAGGCAGGAAGAGCAAAGCTGGAGGACGGAGACAGGCATAGGATCACCTGAAATAAGCTATTTCAGGGAAGGTATCCAGACCGGACCGGAAGATCTTTTTGATGAGCAGCGGATAGCCATATCACAGGAAGTTGACTTCCCTCTGACAATTATGTACAGGCTGAAAGCTGTGAAACAGTCTGTTCTCTCCCTCGAATACCAGGTGCAAGCTCTTGAACGACAGATTAAAACTGAAGTAAAGAGCAATTATATTGAGGTTATATATGCACTGTACCTCCAGGAATCAAGGCAGAGGCAGATGGAAATAGCTACTGATCTTTACAATGCCGTTTATACAAGATATGAAATTGGCATGGCTACAGGTGTTGACCTTACAAACGCCGAGTTGCAGATGGAACAGGCAAAGAACGACCTTGATGAATCTGAATGGATACTTCATAAAGCACGCTATGCACTTTTCTATACGATGGGTTTACCGGAGGAAGAGCAGTTATATACAATTGAATTCAGTGATACACTCAGGGCCGAAGATATTGAAATAAGCCAGATTCAATCACTCCAGCTGAAGGATGAGCAGCCTGAATACCTTTCTGTTGAGCATGAGCTCAATGCTGCCATGTACACCCTCAGGGAAGCTAAAAGCAATATCCTGCCCGATATTCGCTTCAGCCTTTATAAACAGGATTTCGGTGAAGGATATAACTACCGTGGTTTTGAGGTTGGATTAAGTATCCCTCTCTGGTATCCCCTTGAGCAGAAGGGAAAGGTCAAAAAGGCTGCTGCACGTATTGAGGAAATTGGATGGAAACAGAATGAAGTCAGCCTGGATATGAAAAAGCAGATAGAATATGCATGGCATAATTATTCTGTCAGCAGGAGTATTATAGAGAGGTATAACAGTACAATGAAAGATAAGGCCGCCAACCTGAGAAGAATGGCACTGCGATCGTACCAGCTGGGCGAGATTGATCTGCTGAACCTGCTTAATGCCCAGCAGACCTATATTGACAGTGAACAGAGATACCTTGGAGCCTTACGTGATTATTTCCTCCAGCTGGTTGCACTCGAAAAATACATGGATAAAGATTTGGTTTATTAGATAGCCTTTAAATGATTAACAGAATGAAGAACACAATATTATTTTTATTAATTCCCCTGCTCCTGGTGCCAGCATCATGTAATAAGAGCAAAAACAGTGAAGAGAGACCTGCAGACTGGATTACTGATTTACCGCCTTCAATTCGCCAGGGAGCAGACAGTCTTGTATTTATAAGGCTGACAGAGCAACAAAGGGCTGATCTGGGAATTAAAACAATCATGATTGAAAAGAACCGGGAGGCCTATCCTCTCACAGTTCCGGGAGTGGTTTTTAATGACCCCGAACATACCAGCATCATCAGTGCTCCGATAAACGGACAGGTAAGCAGCATAAATAAGAGAGAAGGTGAATGGGTGAACAAAGGAGAGGAACTTTTCAGGATACAGAGCCTTGAGTTTGGCTCGATGGTATCTGAATACCTTATTGCCTATGCTGAAGAGGAATACCAGACCAACAGGCTTAATCGTATCAGACAGCTTGTTAAAGAAACAATAAGTTCGGAAAGCGATCTGGAACAAGCACTGTCCGATTATAACAGGGCGCAGGTGAGCTCAAGGGCCGCTTATTCCAGGCTCAGGGCAGTTGGTGTATCGGAAAGCGAAATTGCCTCTTTCACCGGATCTGATGATATTAACCCTGTGCTGAAGATCTATTCCCCCATAACGGGAGTTGTTGAGAAGAATTTCATTGAACCCGGTCAATCGGTCAATGCCCTGGAAAATCTTTCGCGTGTATTGGATAACAGGGAGGTACTCATACGCGGCTACCTTAATCCGGATGATGCAAGGCTGGTAAAAGCAGGAGATAAGGTTAGCATAAGCATAAGGGAGAATCAGGGTTTTCTAATTGAAAATACGATTTCCTCAATTAATCCGGGCCTTGACGAAAACAGCATGTCTGTTGTGGTTAATGTTTATGTGCAGACTGTTGACGGATGGCCAAAACCGGGTGAGAACCTGCGCCTGACCATTCTGACTTCCGCTGAGCAGGAGATATTAAGGATACCCTTTGAAGCACTTACCTATGACGGTAATGATGCGGTGGTATTTGTAAAAAAAGACGATGGTCTTTATGAGAAAAGGATCATCATTATTGCCGATATAGGTGAAGGTAGTGTATTTGTCAGGGAAGGACTGTCTCCGGGAGAAGAGGTGGCCGTTTCACAGGTCTTCAGCCTTAAGGCAATTTCACGTTTCGAAATAATATCAGAAGAATAATCATTTAAATATTTTAATAAAAGCTAATGCTCAAACAGCTTATTAACTTTAGCGTCAGACAAAAATATGTAGCTCTTTCATTGGTGATACTGATGGCGGTGGGCGGATATTTTTCTCTGACACAATTACCTATAAACTCATTACCTGACGTTACCCCGGTACAGGTGCTGGTCATTACCAAGTCGGGCAGATATTCACCTTATGACGTTGAACGGCTTGTTAGCTACCCTATTGAAACAGCCATGAACGGACTGCCTGATGTGGCGGAGGTAAGATCGGTCTCGCAGTTCGGCCTCTCGGCAGTAACGGTTGAATTTGATGAGGGCACCGATATATATTTTGCCAGGCAGATGGTAAGCCAGCGTTTGCAGGCCTTGTCCGGAGAAATGCCTCCCGGTGTATCCAGCCCCCAGCTGGGACCAATCACAACGGCACTGGGCGAGATTTACCAGTACGTGGTAACAGGGGAGAATAAATCACTTACGGAACTGAGGGAGATACAGGACTGGCTGATTGCACCCCAGCTTAAAGTGGTCAGGGGAGTTACCGAGATAAATTCTTTCGGGGGCTTCGTAAAACAGTATGATGTGATAGTCCAGCCCGGCAGGTTGAGAATGTATGGCATGGGTATCTCAGATGTGGTAATGGCCATCGAAGAGAATAACAGCGTGTCAGGTGGTAACTACCTGGAACATAATAAGGAACAATATATTATCAGGGGCTTCGGTCAGATCAATAAACTGGATGATATAGAAAACATAATCGTTGCCAACAGGGATAATAAGCCGGTTTTTATCAGGGACCTGGCAGAGGTGAGGAGCGGCACACAGATACGGCAGGGGGCTGTTACCCGGGATGGCGAAGGTGAGGTGGTGACAGGTATTATTATGATGCTCCGCGGAGGGAACGGGAGGAAGGTTATAGCCTCGGTGGAAGAAAAGATAGATGAAATAAACACAGGCCTCCCGGAAGGTGTTCAAATAGAAAAATTCTATGACCAGTCAGAACTTATACAGAGAACTACTGAGACAATATCTATAAACCTGCTTGAAGGGGGCTTTCTCGTTATCGTTGTCCTGCTGCTGATGCTTGGTGAAATATCGGGAGCACTGATTGTGGCAATGGTCATCCCTCTGTCAATGCTGTTCGCCTTTATCGGCATGCGCGAATTTGGCCTTGCCGCCAACCTTATGAGCCTGGGCGCAATAGACTTCGGGATGGTGGTTGACGGATCTGTTGTGATGGTCGAAAATATAGTCCAGAAGCTGCGAACGGAAAAAGGTAAGGATAAAAACGAGATTATCAGGCTGGCTGCCCATCAGGTGGCAAGACCCATCTTTTTCGGTGTGCTGATAATCCTTATGGTTTATGTTCCTATTATGACTTTCAGTGGCATGGAAGGTATCCTTTTCAGGCCAATGGCCATAACAGTTGCAGCGGCAGTATTCGGATCATTATTGCTGGCACTGATCTTCATTCCGGCCATTTCATCCATAGTGTTCAGAAAAGGGGTGAAGGTGAGAAAGAACAGGCTGATAAACTGGTTGAGACCTCTTTATATCCGCAATCTTGGCCGCTACCTTGAGAGGAGATGGCTGATAATCTCATCGGCAGCAGTGCTGTTCATTGCTTCAATGTTCCTGATGATGAGGATGGGGACTGAATTCCTGCCCGAACTGGATGAGGGCTCAATACTGGTTGAACAGGTACGGATGCCTTCAGTAACACTTGAACAGTCGGTTGATAATGCTGACTGGCTGGCTGCCAATCTTATGAAGAATATTCCGGAGATTAAAACAGTAGTGCCTAAAACAGGACGATCCGACCTGGCGAATGACTGGATGGGTGTGCACCAGACAGATGTATGGATAGTCCTTAAGCCGGAGGAAGAATGGAGAAAAAATATAAGTAAGGAAGAAATAATAAATGAGATTGAACCCTTCCTGAAGAATGAACCGGGACTGGCCTATAACTTTACTCAACCGATTGCCATGCGTGTTGACGAACTTACCAGCGGAGTGAAATCAGACCTGGCAGTGAAGATTTACGGTGAAGACCTGGATATGCTGGGCCGTATAGGTGAGAATATTTCAGCACTCTTGCCCTCACTGGAAGGTACTGACAATTATTATATAGAACAGTCTGCCGGTCAGCCCTATCTTACAGTGCAGATTAACAGGGAAGCTTTAGCCTCTTTCGGGCTGAATGTTGATAAGGTTCAGAATGTTATTGAAGCCGGAATAGGAGGACAGGTAAGCGGTTTATTGTACGAGGGACAGCGCAGTTTTGATATTATGGTAAGGTATCCGGATGATATACGTAATGAGCTTTCAGAGATACAGAATATACCGGTTGACCTGCCAAACGGCTCTTTTGTACCCCTGCAAAGGGTAGCGGACATAGTTTTACAGGAAGGTCCCCGCGAAATACAGAGGGAGAATGGCTGGCGAAGGCTTATCGTAGGTATTAATATTGAGAATATTGACCTTGGCAGCTATGTGAGCAAGCTGCAACAAACAATAGATGAGAATGCTGCAATCCCCCCCGGTTACTTTATCGATTACGGGGGCAGTTTCGAGAACCAGAGGCGGGCTATGAGGCACCTGCTGATAGTGGTGCCCCTCGCAATATTTATCATCATAGGGCTTCTTTATCTTAATTTCGGAAAAATGAAGTATGCCATTCTTATCCTTCTGAACCTGCCGTTTGCCCTTTCAGGAGGAGTTTTTCTCCTCTGGATCCGTGGTATGTACCTGTCAGTATCTGCAAGTATAGGCTTAATTGCCCTCTTCGGCGTGGCTGTACTTAATGGTCTCGTCCTTATTGATCATCTTAATGAATTAAGGAAGGAGGAAGTAAAGGATCTGAAGAAAACAGTCCTGGAAGGCTCAGCCGACCGCCTGCGACCGGTTTTGATGACAGCCCTGGTTGCCAGCCTGGGCTTTATACCTATGGCTTTCAACACAGGCCCCGGATCAGAAGTGCAGCGGCCACTGGCCACGGTTGTGATAGGAGGACTGATAACATCAACCCTTCTTACATTGATGGTCCTGCCTAATGTCTATTACTGGATGGAAAAGAGGAAATTTAAAAACTCAGAGCAGGCAGAGGGCTGAAAATGAAATATTCTTTGAACGGGATTATATACAGGAATTGAAAACAATGATTTAACAGACCTTCTTCCTGATAAAGGTTTAAAAGCTTATCCCAATCCCTTTGACCAATATCTGACTGTTGAATATAAGGTGTCTGATATAACGTATGTTAACTCAAGTATTTTTAATATATTTGTTAGAGCAATCCAAATATTGGTAAACCAGGAATAAGAACCAGGATCTAAATTATTAAGTAAAATGAAGATTATTTCCACCAGGATTGGTCTGTTATTATTATTGATTGTTCTCAATGCACCAAACATTGCAGGTCAACACGGTTGGACTGTTAATCCGGAGGATTTTGCATATTATGGTGAGGTTATAGCCATTATTATTCTTGATTCTGAAGAAGTTACAGAAGGGACTCTGGGAGCTTTTGTTGAAGGTGAATGTCGTGGATTAGGTGATGCCTCATACTTTTGGTTTACAGGCAAAACTATATTTAGTGTAACGTGCTACAGTAACCAGTCCAGTGGTGAGATATTGAATTTTCAATACTATGACCCAGAGGGAGAAGGGACTTATTATGATATAGATGAAACAATTGAGTTTACTGCAAATATGAAGGAAGGTCGCTTACGGACGCCATTGGAATTTCATGTTACAGCAACAATACCTGATGCACCGGTGGTGGGAGAGATATCACCACCTACATGTACAGTATCAACAGGAAGTGTGAATTTATCCGGATTACCGGCAACAGGTGAGTGGACACTTACTATGTATCCTGGTACAATAACCACAAGCGGAACAGGTTCAAGCATTACCATTTCGGGCCTTGAAGCAGGAACATATAATTTTACTGTAAGCAATTCAGCAGGATACACATCAGTGCCGTCATCAAATGTTGTGATCCCGGCCCAGCCTCCTATACCTGCAGCTCCCGTTATTGGTATGATTGCACAACCCACCTATGAGGTCCCGACAGGAAGTTTGGTGCTGGAAGAATTGCCTGCATCGGGCTCATGGACAGTAACAAGAACACCGGGTAATATAATAACCATAGGTACAGGAACAAGTACAACCATTACCGGTCTCGAACCGGGAGTATACAATTTTACAGTAACCAATAGCTATGGATGCACCTCCCTGGAGTCAGATGATGTAGTTATATCAATCCCCGCAACACTTGACCTGGTAATAAATGACCCTAACCCGGTGTGTTATCCTGAAACGGTTGATCTTACAGCGTATGAAATAACGGAAGGATCAACACCCGGGCTTACCTATACTTACTGGTTGGATAGTGAGGCAACACAGGAATATTCAACACCAACGGAAGCTACAGAAGGAACATATTATATAAGGGGAACCGCAGAGTCAGAATTTTCTGATATAAAACCGGTAGTGGTTACCGTAGACCAGCCATCCCTGGCTGATGCAGGTCCTGACCAGGTCTTGAATTTTGTGTTTGATACTGAGCTCAATGCCGCTCCGGTCGGCCAGGGCCATGGTATATGGACAGTGGTTAAGGGATCAGGTGTTATTGAAAACGATACACTGGCTGTTACACCTGTTAGTGGCCTTGCTCTGAATGAAAATGTCTTCATGTGGACGGTAACCAGTGGGGCATGTTCACCTGCCAGGGACTCAGTAACAATATTGGTCAATGATCTTGTAATACCCACCCTTATCACACCCAATAATGATCCCTATAATGAATATTTTGTCCTGAGTGGACTCAAAACACTTGGCAGGACAGAATTAATCATCTTTGACAGGAGGGGAGCACTGGTTTATAAGAATGATAATTATGACAACAGATGGAATGGAGTGGATCAGGACGGCAATCAGCTACCTGCCGGTACTTATTTTTACACCATTAAACCTGCTAACGGCAACACCCATAGTGGATACATTGTAATACAAAGATAATATTAAAAAATTGTCATAGTATTCTCCGTTTGAATACTGATAGCCGAATGAAATAAAGGACAGTCAGACCCTGCTACAAATCAGGATGCCTTAAGAAATTACATAATGCTATCCGCGACGGATCCGAAAAACTCACTAAGAGCAGCTCTTTCCGGGTAGTGATATTCAGTTAAAAGATTACCTGGTAAACCTGTCAACTGTGAGCATCTTGCAGAAAAAAGGTATGTAAGTTACTTCCTGGTTTTTATCGGGATAAACCTTGGGATTTTTTCCCGGTACTCAGCATAGCCGGGATACTTGCTCATGGATATCGACTCACTGAAGCTGCTGCTGCCGTAGAAAAGCAGTATAAGCAATATGGCACCTATGACTGACCAGTTAAGCCACAGACCTGTGGCAGAAACGCTGAAGAAGTAGAATACTATCCATATTGATTGTTCCGATGCATAATTCGGATGCCTGACGATACCCCAGAGACCGGAATCCACAAAACCTTTTTTGTATTTCCCGGGTAAAGGCTGACCTGATTCAATTAAGCGTTTTTTCTCTTTCTGGAATTTCCATTGTTGCTGGTCAGCTATTGTCTCTAATACCACAAATGTTATTGCGATAATTGCTATAAGATAATCGATCCGGGAAAGAGGGTTGGCGCCAAGGCTTTTCAAAGCAGGCATAGTGATCAGCAGTATCAGTCCCATCTGGTAAAAAGAAATAAAAAGCAGGTTAAAGAGGGTCCATTTCCATTTTGCAGTAAACTCTGGTTTTTTTCTCAGCACAGGCCACCTGTAATCCTGTTCTCCGGCCCAAATTTTCAGTGAATATCCGCCTCTCCGGGCAAAATTATATGTAAGCCGTATGCCCCAGATGCTTACAACCACAGCCATCAGTACCAGTCTGGGTTCATAACCTGACCTTATGCAAATTATCCATGCATATATCACCGGCATGATGCTCCAAAGTTTATCAACCTGGGAGAAGTTACCTGTTATTGTGCTGGTAATGAAACAAAGAACGGCCGTTATGATATAAATCCAGAGCAGGTCGGTCAGTAAGGCCTGCTGTTCGGGGCTCAATGGTGTATCAATTCTGAAAGCTAAAAAGGGAATAATGATTATTGTTACTATAAGGAACAATGCAGTTTTCCACATAACAGGTGCTATTTATCAGTTTAAGATTTTATATAAATACTACTCCTGTCAAATATAATATTTTTGAGCAAACCGGCCGGTAGATTTCCGGTGTCTTATTATGCCCTGGTTTTAAGTTTCCTTCTGCACTTATTTCAAAACAATCAATTATCAGTTCAGCTTCTTTTTGGTCGGAGGGAGCCATCCCCCCGAAGAGCCACAGGTTAATCATTACCTTGGTCCTGTCAGGCAGGGGTATTTAGTGTTATAATACTTATCATCTGAACAGCTCAGGATCAAGTGATCGCACTCCATTTTTGAAGGCCACTACAAAGGCCTGGTCAAAACCGGCTTCTCTGCAAGCCTTACGAAACTCAACTGCATCACCGAGCCTGCTAAATTCACCAACCGTTATGCGCCAGGCACCCTGGTAAAAGTATTCATATGTATCATAGGCTCGGCCTTTGACACTTATATTGTATTCAACGCCTTTTATGGTACTTGCCAGAATCTGTACCCTGTAAATAACAGCATCCCTGGCAGCTTCAGCTTCTTTTTGTTTAATTTCTTCCAATCTCAGACTATCGGCCACCCTCTTCTCTTCAGCCAGTCTTTCAGCTTCTAGTTGTACTGCAAGCAGGCTGTCGGCTATCCTTTGTTCCTTTGCCAGTCGTTCAGCTTCTAATTGCACTGCATGCAGGCTGTCGGCTATTCTTTGTCTTTCTGCGTCTCTTTCTGGAACAGGTTTCTCTGCTTCGGGACGTCCGCCTCTTTCCTCTCTTTCCTTATAAAGTGCAAGAATGGGTGGATCAACGGCATAGTCTTTCAGGACGTCCGACAGCAGTAACGCTTCGTCGTTGCTATATTCATCCTTGAGTTCGAGCTTGTATAGCTGTCTAGTTAAATTTTTCTTTGCTATTCCGCTTTTCACAATCCTGGTATAAAAACCATAATTTCCACTATCCCTGTTAATTTTAAAGGCCACCTCATCATTTACTGTATTTACCTGGTCAAAAAGATTTACGGGATCATCCCACCCTGTTCCGTTAAAGCTGCTGAAAAATATATCATATCCTCCAAGCCCGGGCAGGCCGTCAGAGGAAAAATAAAAATTACTGGCATTATCAAGGCAGGCGTATAGTTCAGAACCTTTACTGTTGAACTTTGAACCCATATTTTCAGGCCTGGTCCACACATTATTTTCATACCTGCTAATGTACAGGTCCATTTCGCCTGAGCCCCCGGGCATATCGGAAGAAAAAATCATAAGCCTGCCATCGCTTGAGACAGCGGGGTGTGTATAATTATTGTAATCATAACAGAATGACAGAGGTGTTCCGCTTATTTTCCATGATTCAGGATCACCCCCGTTGCCCGGTTCAGCCCTGAAGATTTTAACCCTGTTGTCACTGACTGATAATTTTGAAAAATATGCCACTGACATGTCACCGGTAAAGGTGGTTCCTTCAGCAGGGATAAGCAATTCGCTGTCAGTCTTCAAAGGGGTAGGATTAACGGCAACGGAATCGTCAAGCGTGGCATAGTATAATTCACGGTCTCCGAATGAAATATGTTTCGGGACCATTTTTGTATTCATTTTCGAAAGGGATAAAAACAGGATGCCGTCTTTAAAAAACTGGATACCGGATGAAGGGCTTATCAGTTCAAGATCAAATTCCCTGATTTTAAGATATGGATTGGTGATTATTGTATCAGTTTTCTGGATGGAAGTGCTTATCCGAAGATGAGGGTACACTGAATGGCCATTTACGTCGTTTCCCCTGGAAATGACCGCGTGAAATATTATTAAAATTAAGCTAACTCTTATCGCCTGTTTCATCCTTGATAATTTTCTTTTCTACCAGTGAAAACGTTTATACTGCCTTGATTTATTGTATGATAAATTAATTCCTACAGATAATTCAATTGTGGGTGCACTCTTGTAATAGGGGGATTTACGTGATATGGCTAAAAATCCGCCAATGTAAAAACCAGGATAATTATATCTGAAAAACAATGATAGTCTGTCCCTGTCATAATAATATGTACCAAGGCAGAAGTTGTCAATATATATCTTAAGCATCGGGTGGATGCGCTTTGTGAAATTATTGAAAGTGGTATCGGAAACTGTGAAAATAACGGAAGGTTCAATCAATAAGTTAAGTGGCCGGTATAAAACGAATTTATAACCGGTCATGAAATGATAATGTCTTTCTTCATGGCGATAATAAATACTGTCATCCGGCAATATGCCTTCAAGTAAACCTGTTGAGGAGATACCGGCATAGAAAGAGGGACTATAATAGTAAAGGCCGAAATCAGCATTTGGATCGTAGCTTGTCTTAAGTATTGTACTGTCAGGGGTCTCCATGTCGGGTACATAAGAAATTTTATTCATGGTAGCCTGTAGAGAGAGACCTATTGATAGGAAGGACATTGAGCTCTCGTTGAGTTTTATGTGGTAGGATCCCCCGGCTTTAAAACCCGTGGTGGTGATATCTTCCGAAGACATGTTGAATACCTGGTAAGCTATCCCTACGTTACGGTAACTGTAGTGATCGGGTGTGTTATAGTAGCCTTTTATTTTTTTTGCAAGGCGTGTATCACCGTAGAGGATCATTGCATTATAATCCTCCCCCGTGGCATAGGTGAAATTTATGGAATTAAAGTCTTTTGAACCTATAATTGCAGGGTTATACCATGCAGGATTTGAGGTCCATGTGCCCACAGTATTTAATAGTGGATCCTGGGCATGCAGCGCCAGGGGGCTTATGATAAAAATCACAAGGCATATTTTCCTGAGAGGCTTCGAAAAGATCATATTTACTGTTTAAAAAAGCAGGATCCCAAGTTATAAAAATTTACAACATCCCGGGTTAATAATCCTGAATTAGCTATTAAAGTAACAAATTTTATTAACAAAAACATATGGGGTCAGATTAAGCTACCGGAGTAAAATCCGCGTCTATAAGGCTTTAAAAAAACAGCTTGTTTACGGTATTGAAACACTTATCCACAAAATCTGGCTGTTTGTCAAATTAATTTACAGGCTGCGATATATTTTCATACATTTGGTATGTTTTCATTATATGCTGAGCCTGTAAAATCCACTTGTTGGATTGCTATTCTTCGGAATCAAAGATCAAATTCAAGGATCGGTTTTTACATCCCGGCAATTTTGAAATACAAAAAATATCCTGCTTTGTCAGTCAATTTTCAATGTGACTGACGAAGCGTAAGCATGCCTTCCGGTATCATTTTTATTTCGTAATTTTATGAGTGGCTTAAAGATAATCTCAAAAAAAATCACATTATGGGGCACTATAAATTTCTCTTGACCTTATTAATTTCCATTCTGCTTGTATCCCCGGTTTTTTCACAGAGTGCCGGAGATGATCAGACTGTTTGCGGTAGTTTAATTACTACCCTTGACGGCAGTAATCCTGCTCCAAACTCAGGTGAATGGACTGTGGTGGGTACTCCGCCGGGGAGTGTGACTTTTGACGATGATACTACTTATAATACAGGAGTTAGGGTTGGAGAATACGGTACCTATACCTTCAAGTGGACAGTTGAAACTTTGGGCTCTGATGATGTGGTAATAAACTTTGTTGATCCTCCAGTAGCAACAGCTATTAATAACGGGCCTGTTTGTGTTGGTAAGCCTTTGAGTCTCACAGGTGGGCCTACAGGTACAGGATATTCTCATTCATGGTCCGGACCGGGTGGTTTTAGCTCAAACCAACCAAGTCCGACTGTAGCAGCTGCAGCTACCCTGGCTATGGCCGGAGATTATACCCTGTTAGTAACTGATACCTATGGATGCCAGGACAGTGCAACAACAACTGTGGTTGTGAATACCCTTCCCAGCCCGCTTGCAGATAATAACGGACCCATATGTGTGGGGACTCAGCTAACCCTGAGTGCTGCGCCCGATGATATGGTATCATATAATTGGGAGGGCCCAGCCGGCTTCGCGGTAAATAATCAAAACCCGGTTGTATCTGATATCGCAACTCCCGATATGGCCGGAGAATACACGGTGACAGTTGTAGATGTTAATGGTTGTGAGAATTCAGCATCAACTGAAGTAACTATAAATCCACTGCCTACAGCAAGCATAGATGGAACAACTGCTGTATGCAAAGATGACCCGCCACCTTATGTTCTGTTTACCGGAGCAAATGGAACGGCCCCTTACACATTTACCTACAGGATTAACGGGGGGGCTCTGCAGTATGTAACAACATCCGGAGGCAACAGTGTAAGTGTTTCCGCACCCACAGGTAATGCTGGTATTTTTACATACACACTGGTCAGTGTAAAGGATGCAAGCAGCACTGAATGTGAACAGGCACAAACAGGAAGTGCCACTGTGACAGTTAACCCCTTACCCACAGCGACAATTAGTGGTAACAATGCCGTGTGCCAGTATGATCCATCACCCGTTATCACTTTCACCGGGGCAAATGGTACTCCTCCATATACCTTTACCTATTCCGTTAACAGTGGCAGCAGCCGGACTGTATCGACCACCGGTAGTAACAGCTCAGTTACAGTGGCGGTACCAACAAACAATGCCGGATCATTCACCTATGCACTCATAAGTGTAAGGGATGGAAGTGCTTCCGCTTGTTCCCAGTCGCAGGGAGGTAGTGCAACTGTAGTTGTGAACTCAATGCCGACAGCCACCATTTCAGGCTCCACTGAAGTCTGCCAGGGAGAAGCCTCACCCAGTGTGGTTTTTACAGGAGCCAATGGTATACTCCCCTATACTTTTACTTATACTTTAAACGGTGGTACCAATCAAAGCATAACAACTACTTCTACAAGTAATAATGCCACTTTACCTGTTTCAACAAGCACTGCAGGCACCTATTCATATGAACTGGTAAGTGTGAGGGATGGCAGCAGTACCTCCTGTGAACAAGCGCAGGAAGGATCAGCTGTGCTTACTGTCAATCCCCTTCCTGATGCAACAATTTCAGGGACTACGGAAGTATGCCGGTATGACCCCGAGCCGGAAATTACCTTTACCGGTTCCAATGGCACACCTCCATATGAATTTACCTATACAATAAACAGCGGACCGGGCTATGTTGTGGTGACAACTTCAGGTAGCAGTGTATCCTTGCCGGTACCAACAGGAACAGTTGGTTCATTTACC
>JAVVEL010000013.1:0-44178 GCA_032260385.1 Bacteroidales bacterium
CTATTTTTTGTCTTTCTCCTTTTGTCGTTACTCGGCATATAATTTTATCTTTGCCTCTGCGTTAATATTTTAATAAAGCAGTATTATGAGCCTGAAACAATTCCTTGTGAGCAAGGTTTTTTTAAAACACCTGGGCCTGGCAATTGCCATAGCCATCATTATACTCTTTACAACCCTTCTGTGGTTGAGTATTTTTACAAGACACGGTCAGTCACGGCCGGTGCCCGATCTCTACGGATTAACAATTGAGGAGGCTGAGCAAGCGGTTAAGGAAAATAAAATGAGATTCGAGATAATCGACTCCGTTTACACCAATATTGTACCACGTGGTTGCGTGTTTGAGCAAAATCCCGCAGCCGGGTTCAATGTGAAGAAGAACCGACGGATAATAGTGACAATAAATGCCTTTCAACCGGAGATGGTTGAGATGCCTGACCTCCTGGAGCTATCAAAAAGACAGGCTATAGCCCTTATAGAAAGCTCGGGACTCGAACTGGGCAAGCTCAACTACAAGCCCGACCTGGCCATCGACTATGTGCTGGAACAACTCTACCATGGAAGGCCGATGGAGCCGGGCGATTCCATACAGAAGGGATCGGTAATCGACCTTGTGCTGGGCAAGGGATTGAGTAACAGGAGAACTCCCATGCCTGAACTTATAGGCCTGGGTATTGAAGAAGCCAGGGACAGAATCCTCGCTTCATCATTGAACATAGGTACCTTTACCTTTGACAATACAATAAATAATGCCGAAGATTCAGCAAAAGCCTTCGTTTATAAACAAAACCCAATATATAGTGAGGAAGTGACCCTCCAGCTTGGCTCATCTGTATACGTCTGGTTTACAACGGATTCAATGAAGCTGCCCATAGATTCTACAATGATGGAATTAACCGATAATCTGTTAATGCATGGGCTTAATTAATCAGAACAAAGAAGCCCGATGATTATAAAAAGAAAATATCTGATTCTCCTTTTACTTCTTGCCCCCTGTTTAAAAGGCTACGGGCAGGAAATAGTTACGGGACTGAGAAGTAACCCTGTGGTGCTTGAAGCGTGGAATAAAAGGGTAATCCTTAAATCAGATTCTCCCATGGATACACTGAACCTGCCCTTCTTTGATGATTTCATACCCGAAGATATCTTCCCGTCAGGAGTACGCTGGGCCGATGATGATGTATATATTAACAATACCTACCCGGTAAACCAGGTAAGCCAGGGTGTTGCTACCTTTGATGCAATCGATTACAGGGGTTTGCTCTATGAGGAAGCCGGTTCCTTTGCCTTTGAAGCCGATCACCTTACCTCGGCACCCATTAACCTGGATATGGATCCCTCAGAAAATATTTTCCTTAGCTTCTTTTACCAGCCCCAGGGTATAGCTGATCAGCCTGAATTACAGGACAGCCTGGTATTGCAATTCCTCTCAGCCGTTGATAATGAATGGCATCACGTATGGAAAGCTGAAGGAAGAGGCCTCCATAATTTTAAACCTGTAATAATAAAAATTGACAATCCCGATTACCTTTACAGGGGATTCAGGTTCAGGTTTATTAATTACGCAAGTATAAGTTCCGATTTTGACGATCAGTCAATGGCAGGTAATGCCGATCACTGGAATATTGATTATGTATACCTCGACAGGAACAGGTCGCTGTCTGATACCATACCTGCTGATGTGGCATTCACCGCTACACCGGGTTCGGTTCTTAATACATATGAGTCGATGCCCTGGGAACAGTTCAGAAACGTTTTCCTGTCAGAAATGGGCTCTTTCATAAAAATTAATTACAGGAATAACGACGAGGTAACGCGAAATGTCACCAGGAATTTCACAATACGGGATATGTATGTAGGTACCGATGTGCATACTTTCTCAGCCGGGGCAACGAATATCGAACCTGGTGAATGGGTCACGTATAACGCAAACCTCATCTACACCTTCAACTCCTCCTACACCGACTCCGCCATGTTCAGAATCAGGTCGGTCCTAATCACCGATGATTTTGACACCAAGGTGAATGATACGATCGATTATTACCAGGTATTCAGTAATTATTATTCCTACGATGACGGCTCAGCTGAAAGCGGTTACGGGGTAAACGGCCAGGGCGCTTCCAATGCAATGGTTTCAGTCAGATACAGAACCTTTGAACCAGACACCCTGAGGGCTGTTTTGATTGCCTTTAACGACAGCTACCAGTCTTCAAACCAGAGATATTTCAATATCGCAGTATGGAATGACGATAATGGAATGCCGGGAGAATTGCTGTATGAACAGGAAGCAATGGTAAACCCCGGCGAAAATATTAACGAATTCATACAATTCCGTCTTAGCGATCCCCAGGTCGTAAGTGATTATTTTCATATTGGCTGGATACAGGAATCTGAGACTTTTCTTAATGCAGGACTTGACATGAACACTCTCCCGGAGGGAAGAAGGCATTATTACATCAATGGAGTCTGGGATGAATCGGAAGTAGAAGGCACGCTGATGATAAGACCACTTGTGGGCAGTGCCCTTATTCCTACTGGCATAATCGATATTCACCCGGAGATTGAAAACAGGATAAAGATCTGGCCAAACCCTGTAAAAGATATACTTAATATCGACATTCCCGATAATGAACTTGCCATGGGAATTGAAATAAATATATACGACAATAACGGTAGGTGGCTGATGTCGGAAAGCCAGTCGCCAAGGGTAAATGTAACAGCCCTGCCCCGGGGAGTCTACCTCATTGTTATAAGTTCAGGCAACAATGTGATAGGATATAACAGGTTTATAAGATTATAAGTGCAAATGACCGGGACGGATGATCATATTGAAAACGAAGAACTATTTGAACATCACCGGATTGAAGCCGATGCCGGACAAAAAGCATTAAGGATTGATAAATTCCTAGTAAACAGGATTGACAATACTTCCCGCACCCGCATTCAGAATGCCGCCCTTGCAGGAAATATTTTAGTCAACGACCAGGCTGTAAAGTCCAACTACAAGGTTAAACCCGGTGATATTATACAAATCCTGCTGGCACATCCGCCGAGGGAAACTGAAATTTTGCCGGAGAACCTGCCCCTTGATATAAGGTATGAAGACGAAGCAATATTAATAGTGAACAAGGAAGCCGGGATGGTGGTGCACCCCGGAACTGGTAATTATACCGGAACGCTGGTAAATGCGCTGATGTACCATCTCAGGGATATCCCTCTTTTCAAAAGCGGGGAGTTACGGCCCGGACTGGTTCACAGGATTGACAAGAACACCTCGGGCTTACTGGTAATTGCCAAAACCGAGTTTGCCCTCAATAACCTGGGAAAACAGTTCTATGATCACACCACAGGGAGGAAGTATACAGCCATAGTATGGGGAAACCCAGGAGAAAGCGGCACAATTACGGGCAACATAGGCAGAAGCCCCAGAAACCGTAAAGTGATGCATGTCTTCCCTGATGGCAGTGATGGTAAGCCTGCAATAACTCATTACAGACTTATTGAAGACCTCTCATATGTTTCACTGATCGAATGTGAACTGGAGACCGGCCGCACTCACCAGATAAGAGTCCATATGAGCTATATTAAACATCCCCTCTTCAATGATACTGAATACGGAGGTGATAAGATATTAAGAGGGACAACCTTCACAAAATACCAGCAGTTTATAAGAAACTGTTTCAGCATCATGCCGCGCCAGGCCCTGCATGCCCGCTACCTATCCTTCAGGCACCCCCTAAGCGGTATACACATGGAATTTGAAACTGAACTGCCTGATGATATGAGCAGGCTCATTGAGAAGTGGAGGAAGTATACCGCCGGAAGAGAGGAGTTATGAGCGGTGTTTAAGTATTTAGTATATTTGGAAATCTTAAGATGCATATTTCAATGAAAACCATAGCCATAGTCACAGGGGGCAACTCTCCGGAATTTAAGATATCGATAAAAAGTGCCGGAGCGGTGCAAAAAGCGCTTGCAAAACGCTACCATACCTTTCTGATAATGATAAATGGACAGGAATGGTACTGGGAAGATCAGGCGGGTCAGGCACATAAGGTCGATAAAAATAATTTTTCACTTATTCTGCATGACCGGGTGGTGCGCTTTGACGCTGTTTTTATAGCCATCCACGGAACACCGGGCGAGAACGGCTACCTCCAGGCTTATTTCGAGATGATGGGTCTACCCTATACCGGTTGTAACGTTTACACTTCGGCCCTCACCTTCAATAAAAATGCCTGCAAGTTATTTTTAAGGAACTTCCCCGTTAAAATGGCAAAGTCAGTGTTAATAAATAAAAATAAGCTTCCCGATCCCGGCCAATTATCCAGGGACCTTGGTTTACCAATGTTTATCAAACCCAATGAGAGCGGCTCAAGTTTTGGTGTTACAAAGGTTAGCTCTGTTGAGGCTATCCTTCCAGCCATCCACCATGCCTTTTCTGAAAGTCCGCAGGTACTTGCAGAAGAATTTATGGACGGCATTGAAGTTGCCTGCGGTGTAATAATAAGCTCGGAAAAAGCAATAGTACTTCCGGTTACGGAAATAGTGAGCAAGAATGATTTTTTTGATTACGAAGCCAAATACGATCCTTCAAAGGCCGATGAGATAACCCCGGGACGTTTCCCGGAGCATGTTACAAGGACAATACAGGAAGCCAGTAAGAATATTGCCACCTACCTGGATTGCAGGGGCCTGGTGAGGGTCGATTTTATTGTAGTAAATGAAGAACCGTTATTTATCGAAGTAAACACCATCCCCGGCATTACTGAAGAAAGTATTGTGCCAAAGCAGATGAAAGAGCATGGAATAGAGCCCGGTGAGCTCTATTCACTACTTATTGAAGATACCATGAATCTTAAAGCTTAGGCTTCAGCGACACTCCCAGGCCGAACCGCCTGCCGGCTGCCCGGATACCTATCAGTCATCCTGCCACTCCTCCAGCTCAAGACCTTCAAACCTGTATGCATCTATGGGGTCACAGGTACACATAAGGTTCCTGTCGCCATAACCGTTATCCACCCTTCCCACAGCAGTCCAGAATTTATTCTCAGCCAGTCCCTGCACCGGGTAAGCTGCCTTTTCCCTGCTGTACTTATGGTCCCATTTATCACTTATGACCATTGCTGCAGTATGGGGTGAATTATGCAGTACATTATCCTCCCTGTCGGCCTTACCTTCCTTAACCTCCTGTATCTCATTCCATATTGACTTCATTGCCTCCACAAAGCGGTTGAGCTCATAGAGCGGTTCACTTTCAGTTGGTTCTACCATGAGTGTGCCATGCACAGGGAATGACAGTGTAGGTGCATGGAAGCCGTAGTCCATCAGCCTTTTTGCTATATCTTCCTCGCTGATACCTGCTTCGCCCTTGAATTTACGGCAATCGATTATCATCTCATGACCTACCCTTCCCTTCTTACCCTTATACAGCACATCAAAATGTTCTTTGAGGGCTGATGCCAGGTAATTGGCATTAAGGATGGCCATCATGGTTGATTTCTTAAGCCCTTCCTCACCCAGCATATGAATATAGGCATGGGATATGGTAAGGATCAATGCTGATCCGAAGGGTGCAGCTGCCACAGCCGTGGTACCGTTACTGCCACCAGTGGAAACAAGGGGGTGCGACGGAAGGAATTCAACCAGGTGGTCGGCAACACAAATGGGACCCATACCCGGACCGCCTCCTCCATGGGGGATGGCAAAGGTTTTATGCAGGTTCAGGTGTACCACATCAGCACCTATATTGGCCGAGTTTGACAGGCCAACCATGGCATTCATATTGGCGCCATCCATGTAAACCTGTCCGCCATTCTCATGTATGATGGAGGTCATCTCCTGTATGGCTTCTTCAAAAACACCGTGTGTGGATGGATAGGTGATCATAAAGGCAGAAAGCTTATCCCTGTTTTCAGTAGCTTTTTTTCTGAGGTCTTCAACATCAACATTGCCATTCTCATCACATTCAACAACGACCACATTCATGCCGGCCATGACACCGCTGGCAGGATTGGTCCCGTGAGCCGATGATGGTATAAGGACAATATCCCTGTGACCCTCGTCCCTGCTAATATGATACTGGCGTATTACCATCAAGCCGGTATACTCACCTGCCGCACCTGAATTAGGCTGGAAAGAAACAGCTTTGAAACCTGTAATTTCTTTGAGTGCCTCCCCCAGTTCATCCATAATCTGGTGATAACCTTTTGCCTGGTCTTCAGGGACAAAGGGGTGAATATTACCATATTCCGGCCAGCTCAGTGGGAACATTGACGTAGCCGGATTCAGTTTCATTGTACATGAACCCAGGGGTATCATACTGTATGTCAATGATATATCCCTGTTCTCCAGCATCTTAAGATAGCGCATCATGTCTGTCTCGCTATGATACCTGTTAAAGGCTTCCTGGGTCAGGAATTCCTTTTGCCTGAGAAATTTCTTGCTTATACACATGCAGTCACAGAGCTCATCCACTTTCTCAGCTTTCTTTCCTGCTGCTTCGGCAAATATTTCTATAAGAGTGTTAATTTCATCCAGAGTGCTAATTTCATCCATGCTGATCATCACCTTAGCTTCGTAAAAGAAATTTAGGTTAATCTCCTTTTTTAGTGCCAGTTTTTGGATATTTTCAGCTTCTACGCCTTCAGGCAGCCTGATGTCAAGTGTATCAAA
Source organism: Bacteroidales bacterium (assembly GCA_032260385.1). Classification (GTDB taxonomy): domain Bacteria; phylum Bacteroidota; class Bacteroidia; order Bacteroidales; family VadinHA17; genus UBA9300. The sequence continues at coordinate 6,673 of JAVVEL010000013.1, forward strand.
AAATTCCTTATTGGCTATTTTATAGCCAAGTTTTTCTATTGATTGTTTGAAGGTACAGGCGCTCTGGTGTATATGGGAGGCTATTCTTTTCAGTCCTTCAGGACCGTGATACTGGGCATATATTCCGCTCATATTGGCAAGGAGGGCCTGGGACGTACATATATTTGATGTAGCCCTTTCCCTCTTTATATGCTGCTCCCTTGTCTGCAGCGCCATTCTCAAAGCCGGTTTCCCGTTGGAGTCAACTGACACACCAATAATTCTCCCGGGCATGCTTCTTTTCAGTGATTCATGTGATGCAAAAAATCCGGCATGGGGGCCGCCGAAGCCCATAGGAAGTCCGAAACGCTGATTTGAACCGAAGACTATATCAGCTCCCCACTCTCCCGGGGGTGAAAGCAGTACAAGGCTCATAAGATCTGAAGCAACGGCGACAAGAGCTTCTGTGGCATGTACTTTATCCGAAAAGCTTTTATAATCCCTTATATCTCCATCTGACGAAGGGTATTGAAGAATGGCGCCAAAGAAAGAATCATCTATTTCCTGGGAGGCATAATCACCCATCACCAGTTCGATACCCAGGGGCTCGGCCCTTGTAAGTATCACGTCAAGTGTCTGGGGAAATATCTTCTCGTCAACAAAAATCTTGTTTACACCTGCTTTAACGGCTGCCCTTGACCGTGCATTATGCATCATTATCATGGCTTCGGCACCGGCGGTAGCCTCATCAAGCAATGAAGCATTGGCCAGGCCCAGGCCTGTCAATTCACATACCATAGTCTGGTAATTCAAGAGTGCTTCAAGCCTGCCCTGCGAAATTTCAGCCTGGTAAGGAGTATAGGAGGTATACCATCCCGGGTTCTCCAGGACATTCCTTATAATCACCGAAGGGGAAGCTGTGCCATAATAACCCATCCCTATAAAAGAACGGTACTGCTTATTTTTGGCACCTATTTCACGAATGTGCCTGAGATACTCGAACTCACTCATTGCTGCCGGAAGGTTGAGAGGCTTATCCAACATTATTGAAGAAGGAACCGTTTCCTTTATAAGCCAATCAAGTGAAGCTGCTCCGACGGTTTCGAGCATGCGGGGAAGCTCATTTCCCCTGGGACCTATATGCCTGTTAACAAACTTGTCAAATGCCATATTATTTATTATTTATTATTTATTATTTATTATTTATGATCTTTTATCTCCAGGTGTTTTTCAATTCCGTGGTAATATATAAATCAATGTTAAGAATTCATATGCTAAAGAAAACTTAAAGATAATATTATTGTCTTATGTTAAAAAGGGATTCGTCTTCCGTTCAACACCTATTCTTGTCTCAGTCCCATGCCCCGGGTAAACGACGATATCATCAGGAAGGCTCAGTAAATTATTTTTAATACTGGTCAACAGGGTATCATGATTGCCTCCCGGGAGGTCAGAACGACCAATACTCCCGGCGAATAGGGCATCACCGGTAAGAACAAAATTTTCTTCCCTGCAATAGAAAGCGATGCTGCCGGCAGTGTGGCCTGGAACAAAGAGGCAGTGCAGTAAAATTTTTCCAACTTTAAGTTCCTGTCCGCCTGAAATAAATGTCCCAACGTCCGGGGGTTCAGGCATGTTGAGGCCAAACATTGCCGCATACTGGACTGCCGACAACAGGTTCATCTCTTCTTCCCTGGCTGCATGTGTTTTAAGTCCATATTCGTCCAGGACAAAGCGATTTCCAAAGATATGGTCAAGATGCAGGTGGGTGTTAAGTAATTTTACAGGCTTCAGTTTATTTTCGTTTATGAATGTTTTCAACTCATCGAATTCAGCATCGGTATAGCACCCGCAGTCTATTATGGCGCAATCACCGTTCTCATCAGCCAGTATATAGGTATTAACTTCTATGGGTGAGAAAATAAGCCTGTGTATTTTCATAAAATCTCTATTTACCGTTAACCGTTCCTCCCAGCATTGGCACGAATATGAACAAGCCATGACTGCTTTCCTCCAGTTCACCTTCCATTGTTTTACAGATTCGTGTCATTACCTGGCTGTCAGCTCCGCCCACAGGCGCCACCAGGCATCCTCCCGGTTTCAGTTGTTCAAATAATTCTGCGGGCACTTCACTTATGGCAGCTGTTATGATTATTGAATCATAAGGCCCGTACTGTGACTTTCCCTGATAACCATCGCCATAAAAAAAGTGTGCATTATAGCCCAGCTTTGCAAGTGTTTTCTGTGCCTTGTTATAAAGTACTTTCTGCCTCTCAATGGTATATACCCTGGCTCCCATTTCAACGAGTATCGCAGCCTGGTAACCTGAACCTGTGCCTATCTCAAGAATTTTATCATGTTTCTTTACATTCAACAGCTCGGTCTGTACGGCAACGGTATACGGCTGTGAAATTGTCTGTCCCGCTGATATCGGGAAAGCCTTATCCTGGTAAGCATGATGGAGGAAAGCATTATCCATAAAGATATGCCTTGGGACCCTGTTCATGGCTTCCAGGACATTTTCATCCTTTATTCCCTTGGTCCTGAGACCATCAATCAATTTCTGCCTTTTTCCCCTGGCAAGGAAGGAATCGTGCTGTGATATCATCATCAAGTTTTAATGTCTGACAAAAATAATAAAAGCAGGCATTATACAATGCTTATATATTATTCACTTGTAAATATGATTTCAAACATAAAAAGATCAGGAGACGGCCGGCCGGAGAGGAGCATCTTTTAAACGGCAGTATTCCGGTCCTTCAGGTTTCAGTATGCTTTCGTAAAGGACCAGTTCGTTCACAGACTGCGGGGGCAGTTTTTTACCTGCCGGATCTTTAAGGAGGTCTGACAATAATTCCCTGTTATTTATATACTTCATCCTGCCCAGTGTGATGTGTGGTTTAAAAGATTTTTCAATCTTATAGAGTCCCTCCTCTTCAAGCTTTCTGCATAGGAACAACTGCATATTGAAAAGCACCTCCGGCACTTTTAAATCCAGCCATATTACCCTGGCCTGTTTCATGTTCCGGAAGACTCCCGTGCCTGCAAAAAATAGCTCAAAAGCCTTGAAATGACCGGCTGTCTCCAGCATTATCTCACCGGCCCTTTTAACCCGGCCATCATCACTGTCGCCAAGGAAGGCAAGTGTGAGGTGCATGCCGGCAGGATCAACCCATCTTATCTTTTCACCCTTCAGGGCCAGCTTATAAGAATCAACGAGCTGTGTCATTGCATTGTTATTCTGAATATCAACAGCAATAAAAATCCTTTTCATATATTATATATTAAACTTCCGTGAGTTCATTTTCAAATATCTGAGACAGTCTATCCACAAGTATTTCCGCATTTTCTTTATCAAAGGGCATCGGGGGGCGTATCTTCAATACGTTGTTATGTGGTCCGTCGGTCCCGGTCAGTATTTTCATTTCCTTAAGTCTCTCACTAACATATGATGCTTCTGCTGCTGCTGGCTCAAGGCTTTCACGATTTCTGACAAGCTCTATCCCAAGAAATAAGCCTGATCCCCTTACATCACCCACCAGCGTATATCTGTCCACGAAAGGTCTGAGCATTTCAAGCAGGTAAGCTCCTGTTTCCCTTGCATGCTCCATATAATTATCTCTCAAGACAATTTCCAGGGTCTTCTTCCCTACGTGGGCCGATACAGTATTACCGCCGAAGGTGCTGAAAAATTCCATTCCGTTATTAAAGGCTGCGGCTATCTCCCTGCTTGTTACCACTGCAGCAAGGGGGTGACCGTTACCGATGGGTTTACCCAGCACAACTATATCAGGGTTAACGCCCTGGTCTTCAAAAGCATAAAAGGATGTACCCATGCGTCCATAGCCCGTTTGCACCTCATCAGCTATACATAGGCCGCCATTGCGCCTGATTATGCCGTATGCTGCCTCCAGGTAGCCACCGGGAAATATTATCTGCCCTCCCACACTGGGGCAGGTTTCAGCTATAAATGCAGCGGGTTTGCTGCCTTTTCCCTCCAGTTTATTTATTATTTCTTCAATATACCCTGCATATTTTGATCCGGCTTCCCTGTCATCATATTTGTATTTCCCCCTGTAACAATCGGCTACCGGAGCGGTGTGTACCCATGGCGGTCTTCCCCTGCCTCCGGGACCGTCATGCTTATATGGTGAAATATCTACCAATGTATTTGTATTACCGTGGTAGGCTCCCTCAAGCACTATTACTTCTTTCAGCCCGGTATAGGTAAAAGCGAGTCGCAGTGCCAGCTCATTAGCCTCACTTGCAGAGTTTAGAAAAAAACAAACTTCAAGGGGTTTTTTAAATGTTCCCAGCAGCAGGCTGGAAAATTCGTCCAGGCGGTCATTTAAATACCTTGTATTGGTATTTAATATCTTCATCTGTTCATAAGCAGCTTCAATGATCTCGGGATGGCAATGCCCTATATGGGGGACATTATTATATGCATCGAGGTATTTCTGGCCTTCCCAGTCATACATATATTGCATATAGCCCCGTACAATCTTCACCGGTCTACGGTAGCTGAGACCCAGATTCTCTGCAAAATATTTTTTCCTCATTACCAGTGTTTCATCAGCTGTTTTCTCTTTTTCAGGAAAACAGGCTGAAGGCAGGTTCAGAAAAAGATCCGGATCAGGGGATAATAAGAACCATGTATTTTTCTCCCATGGTTTGCATACTCCCGGGAAGTCGATACCATAAGCAAGAAGATCTGTGATTATCTGAAAGTGGAGATGAGGACTCCATCCTCCGTTCTCTGTAACATCGCCCATCCAGGCAAAGACATCACCCTTCTTCACTTCTTTACCCTTTGTAATTCTTTCCAGGGACTTCCCTGCCAGGTGTCCGTAAAGTGTAAAAAACTCCTCTCCTGTACCGCTTTGATGTCTCAGTATTATCATATGACCGTAATCCAGCTCGTCCGGGTTATAATTGTAAAGATGGACGGTCCCGTCTGCAGGTGCATAAACCGGCGTTCCTGCAGGGGCAAACATATCTATTCCAAGATGAATTGTCCTGTCCTCAGCAGTGGTGAACTGCTTATTCCGGAAAACGCTTGATGAATACAGGATGCGGGCTTCTGCAAAACGCCCGATTCCAAATTTTTTCTGTTTTCTCCTCAGCTCCTCTTCAATCCTTTCACCCAGCTTATCTGCGGTATTCATAAGTTGATCACCTTCAATAAGCTTGCCGTTGACACCCAGGTTCAATGCCAGGCAATTCTTTTCGGTCAGCTGCTCACCCAGGAGCGGGTATGCATCTTTCCCGATCTTCCCAATCCGGGGAATCAGTCTGCTTATTTCCACCGGAGCTTTCATACCACAGGCATCCCTGAAGATAGCTTCAGCAAATAAGGGATGTATTTGTTCCAGAGCGGGGATTATTTTTTTTATTGGCTCCTGGCTTATGGCAAGGTAAGTGTCGTCCGGGCGCTCTCTCTGTTGGGATGCAGCTATACAAATACTGAGAGCAAGCCTCATTTTCACCATTGTAAAAAGTACCCTTACCTCCTTATCCCTTAGAGCATACTCCCGGTGGTAGCCGCTCAGGGCCAGGGCCGCATCGCGCAGTGGTTCAGACTTCCCCAGCATAAGATAGGCTATTGCAACAGCTACATTTGCCACAGTATAGCTGTAAATCATATCACCAAAATCAATGAAGCCATTTATCTCAGGCTTTTGTGCATATTGACCGGTATCGGCATTTACGATAATATTATAGTCATTTGCATCATTATGGATAACACTGCACCTCAATTCAGAAGTCACAGGTTTTACTATCTCCCTGTATTCATCCAGGGTATTCTTTACAAATGCATTGAGCTCCTCATCCTGTATAAGACCTGTACTCTCATCAACGACTTTCTCAAAATTTGCCGGATCCCATTTGAAATCACGATTGAAGCCCTGGTTATGATAGCCTTCCAGTGCAGCATCCATCATGCCAAGTTTTGTTCCAAGGTCCCGTACCAGTTCGGCAGGGTGATTTTTCAGCATCCCTAAGGGCTTGCCTCCCAGCCATGTCACCACCCTGGCACGGTATTTCTCGCCGGTCGATAGCACAAGCTCAGCAATATCATTGCCCTTTTTGTCCGGGATAATCACAGGGCATAAGGGCACCTTTTCAGACAGGAATTTCAGCACATCGTTCTGTGCCCGTATGAATTGATCGTCCTCACACGGGTTGGTGATTTTCAGAACATATCGGGAACCATCGCCTGCAGTCAGCATTACATTCTGATCCCTCTCCCCGTCCAGTTCACCGCAGCTGACAGACATGCCATATTTCACACTGACAAATCTTTTAATTTCCCCTGCACCGACATTTGGTTTGCTTTTTAACATTTGCTTTATAAATCTTTAATGTAATCCCTTTCCCTCAGGCTCAGGCCCAGGCTTATTATGCTCACAGGCACGGGCTCAAGCACAGGCTCAGCCTTTTTACTTTTTTTACATTTTCCTTTTCCCTTTATACTTTTTACTTTTATCTTCACCAATCAAAACCATAAAGTTATATGAAATTTGCAATAATGTTATCAGGATGCGGGGTCTTTGACGGTTCCGAGATACATGAATCAACCCTTACAATGCTGGCAATAGCAAAAAACGGGGGTAAATATGACATTTTTGCCCCGGATGTACGCCAGCACCATGTTATCAATCATCTTAACGGAGAGAAGATGGATGAGCAAAGGAATGTACTTGTTGAGGCAGCCCGGATAGCAAGGGGCAAGATAAAGCCTCTTCATGAGTACAGGACCGAAGATTTCGATGCCCTGATCATACCCGGAGGTTTCGGGGTGGCAAAAAATCTTTGCACCTATGCTTTTGACGGAACCGATTTTTACGTTGACAAGGTTGTTGAAGAAGCATTGAAATCGACTCATTCGGCAGGCAAACCCATTGGGGCCTTATGCATTTCACCGGTACTTCTGGCCAAAGTGTTTGAAGGTATTGATGTCACAATAGGAAGGGTCAAAAGCACGGCTGATGATATTGAAAAGCTTGGAGCAATTCATATTGAGGCCGGCCCGGGTGAAATAGTCATTGACAATGCCAACAAAATCATAAGCACTCCCGCCTACATGCTTGAGTCGGGTATTGAAGACATTTATGATGGTGCCAATAATCTCGTAAAGGCTATTATTGAAATGGCCAATAATTAATGGCCCCAAACTTTTGCCTTTATCAAAGCCTTCCGTGTTCAATTTCATAGATCACCTTCTCTATGAGGTAATCTTCTCCTTCGGGCTCATATTCCGATTTCAGGTTAGAGCCAAAGATCCGGGCAATACCCTGCCAGAAGAAAGCTGACAGTGAGCCCCTGTAATCGCGTATTATCTCGTATGAGGTATTTCGTGTTTCCCTGTCTATAAGCTTAATCAGTATTCTGCCCTGTGTAATTGTCATATGCCTTATATCGTCCTCGTACTCCCCGAACAGACCGGTTTCAAATTCTTTAAGGAACTGTTTTCTGGCCTTTTCCCCTTCTATCTTCTGAAGAGTGTCATTTATTTCGGTAAATTTCCCTCTTACCACCAGGGCATATGGGTATACTTTTTTAACATTATGCACCAGTCTCTGGTATCTCCACCACTGAAAACGTTCTTTCAGACCCACTTTTTTTACAACATTTATTTCATCCAGCTTAATTTCAGGCAAAGTCTCGCCATCACGTGTTACATTTTCAAGGATAAAAATCCGGTCCGGGACCGAATCGACCTTATGCATTACGGTGTCCTGTCCGTCCAGGGACAAAGCGGGAAGTAATAAGAATCCGATATTTAGAAACCACTTCAACATACAGTACAAAATTAATTAATCCTTACTATATCTTGTTATTAATATCGAGTATAAATAAATTTGTACAACCATGGGCTACAATGTTGATGATATAATAAAGAATGACCGTTTCCGGCATTTATATACTCTGTCATATGATGATATTATCCCCTTTGTTTTTAAGTATATCAAAAAGCATACCTTTCCGATAATCCTCGCGTGGTCATTTCTCCTGGCCATAATTATCTGGATGATAGATTTCCGCTTTGCCCTGGCAGGAAATTTCAGATTTTTGTCCATCCTCATGCACAGTGTCATCGGCTTTATAATCATCCCCATGCTGCTTGTTATACCGCATGAATTTCTGCACATTGTACCATATTTTCTCGGGGGGGCAAGAAATATACGTGTAGGGGCCGACTGGAAACAATATTACTTTTATGTGACATCACATCTTTACCCTGTCGGTCCCTTTGTTTTCATCACCGTTGCACTAACACCCTTCCTCCTGATTAGTGCAGGGCTGAGCTACCTGATATTCAGTCTCCAGTCACCCCTATGGACATGGAGCTTCATGTGCACTCTTTTTATGCATACCACGATGTCAGCAGGTGATTTTGCCCTTGTTAATTTTTACTGGACCAACCGGGATAAGAAGATCCTCACCTGGGATGACGCTGACAGGAAAGAATCATATTTTTATGAAGAAACCAGAGGATAAAGTTTATCAACTTTATCAACTTTCTTATATATTTACTGCTTCTTTCAAAAAATTAAGATACTATGAGTAAGCTGGCAGAAGTTCTGAAAAAATTCCCGCGTGTTTTCTGGGTGTCCAACATAATGGAATTATTTGAAAGGTGGGCATGGTATGGTTTTTATAACGCTTTTGCCCTCTATCTCACTCTTTCAAAGGATACGGGTGCCCTGGGCTTTAGCCAGGTACAAAAAGGCGCCATTATAGGAACCGGCTCTATGCTGCTTTACTTCCTGCCGGTAATAACAGGTGCCATAGCCGACAGGATTGGTTACAAAAAGGTACTTATATTTTCATTTACCGCTTATGTAGCCGGATTTTTCATGGTTGGCACCTTTGAATCCTACGGTCTTGTCTTTGCCGCCTATATTTTCCTGGCACTGGCAGGGGCTCTTTTCAAGCCCGTCATCTCAGGGATGATAGCGAAAACCACGACAGATGAAACGGCATCGGTAGGCTTCGGGATATTTTACATCATGGTCAATATTGGTGGCTTCATAGGTCCCTTCATTGCCGGTTTTCTATATAAAATCGACTGGAACCTGGTATTTCTGATGTCTATTATTACCATTGCCATTAACTACATTTTCGTCTTTTTCTTTTTTAAGGAACCTTACCGGGAGCCATCAGGTCTTAAATTTCTTCAGAACATAGGCATAGCTTTCAAAAACATCTGGATAACTATTAATAACTGGAAATATGTACTCTTCCTTGTTATAATGGGTTTGTTCTGGACAGCTTTCAACCAGCTTTATTACTCCTTCCCGGTCTTCCTTGAACAATGGGTCGACATGGATAAAATATCTTCCTTACTGGGTCTTCCGGCAGGTACCATTACTGCTCCCACAATAACCAGCATGAATGCCTTCTTCATCATAATCTTGCAAATGTGGGTTTCATCCATCAGTATGCGCTACAGGCCACTTAAATCAATGATGACTGGTATTATGATCCTGGGTGGCGGACTGCTTCTTATGTTCCTGACTCGAAATCCATGGATCATGCTGATTGGTGTACTTATATTCGCTATTGGCGAAATGGCGTCATCACCGAAATTCAATGAATATGTTGGCCGCATTGCTCCCCCGGACAAAAAAGCCCTTTACATGGGCACTGTCTTCCTTGCAATAGCCATAGGGCACTTTCTCGCAGGTTGGGTGTCCGGTAAGCCCTTCGAAGTACTGGCCGATAAATATTACCTGCTGTCGAGGGCGATAGAGCAAAAAGGCTATTCCATCCAGCCCATATCCGACCAGTTCTCTCAGACACAGTATTTTGAAAAAGCACAGGAACTGTTTGGCATGGATGGTCAACAGCTTACCGGCTACCTCTGGGACAGCTACCATCCATCCAATGTTTGGTTCCTCTTTACAGGCATTGCCGTGGCAGCGAGCATCTTCCTGCTTCTCTATGATAAGATCATCCTGAAAGGTCAGGAGAACACAGTAAAATAGCGTTTCCATTATATTTGAAAAATGCAAAATCATAAACATATCATGAAAAAGTTAAGTGTCCTTCTTGTTCTTCTGTATATAAGCCTTTGCCCGGCTGTGGGGCAGAAAAGAATAATTAAGATCCCCGATATACCGGGCTATATTACTCTGAAATGTGACCTTCACATTCATACCGTCTTCTCTGACGGAAACGTATGGCCTGCCTACAGGGTAGATGAGGCATGGAAAGACGGGCTCGATGTACTTGCCATAAGTGATCACCTGGAGCACCTGCCTCACAGTGAGTACATCACGACTGATCACAATGCTGCTTACAAAATAGCGGCAAGACTGGCAAAGGAAAGAAACCTTATCCTCATACATGCAACAGAGATAACACGAAGCATGCCCCCCGGTCACCTGAATGCCCTTTTCGTTGAGGATGCAGCAGTAATTCACGCAGACGATCCCTTTGAAACCGTTGAAAATGCCGTGGAGCAGGGCGCCTTCATCCAATGGAATCACCCGGGCTGGAAGGCACAGGAGCCAGACGGCATACCAAAGCTCTATGATATTCACAGAAAATTACTGGATAAGGCATATATACATGGCATTGAATTTTTTAACTATACAGAGTATTATCCCAATATCCTGGAATGGTGCAGGGAGTATAATCTTGCGGTAATTGCCAACAGTGACGAACACGATATCATTTCTGAAAATTACGGCCATCTCACACGTCCCATGACCCTTGTTTTTGCCAGGGAGCGAACTGAAGAATCTTTAAAGGAAGCCATGTTTGATACGCGTACACTGGCCTACTTTTATAATACCCTTGCAGGCAGGGAAGATCTGCTCAGGCAGGTATTTGAGGCAAGCATCTCTGTGGGAAAACCCTTTTATGAAAATGAAAGGTATGAATGGATTGAAATAAAAAATAATTCAGATATGCCCTTTCACATGATAAATGGAACACCCGGTGCAGCAGAGGAGTTCACCATTGAAGCTAACAGCATTACAACACTGCGCATTGAAAAAGAAAATAAAAATCCCCTTGAATGGTACGTAAAAAACATGCTCACCGGCTACGAAGAATATCTGCACGTAGATTTGGAACAATAGGTAAATAAACGATTAATCACGTCTACCAGAAAAAATAAGCTCCAGCTTTACGGTATCCCTGACTGCCTTACCATCCTTAAGTGCCGGGAGCCATTCCGGCCCTTCCCTGATAAGCCTGGTGACCTCATCAGAGAATGCTTTCGCCGGGCTTTCCAGCACCCTGATTTCACCTTTTCGTCCATCAGCTTTGATAATAAGCTCTATTTTGACAGTCACCCTCCCCAGATGGGTATAAGCGGACGGATATACCTGTTCCTCTGCAAGGTATTCACGGAATTCCTCAAGATCAATAAGCGGCCTGGCATCCCTTGACAACTCAATGTCCGCCACCTGCCGTGCAACAACTTCTTTCACCCCTGCCCCCTTCTTCGATGTTTCCTGCTCAGCTGTGACAACACCGACAGGTGCCTCTTCTTTAATCACTTCCCCCTTAGCCGCTTTATCAGCAAGCACCATCTCAGTCAACTCCACCGCATCGTCAATTTTGTCAGCTTCTTGCACCACCGGTTCTATTTCATGTTCAATAACAATCTTTTTTCCGCTGTCAATCAAGCCGGCAAGGGGCTTCTCAAGCTCCGTTTCTCTAAGCTCCTCCCTGCCGGGAGTAGTATCCAGGGTGCTTACGGACTTTGATTCAGAAGGTTCATCAACAGGTTGTTCAGGAGACTCATCCACTTTTAGTTCCCTGTTCTCCGCAATCTGCTGTCCGGATTGCCTGAGATTATTTACAAGAAGTACCGAGGAAACAACAAGCAAGGCAACAATTGCAGCAGCTACCCTGTAAACCAGGGTACTCTTTCGTTTTGTGCGTGACTTGATTCTTTTCTGCAAGGCATCAATATCTTCAGCTGCTTCACCGTCATCAATGTGAGCATAACCCTCCACGGCTTCGGCGAGAAAGGTATCCGACTCCAGCTTTCTCTCAAAAGCATTCCTTTCGCCCGCAGCCATCTCATCATTAAGATATCGCTTAATATCTTCAACATGTGTCTTACTATTTTTTCTATTCTTTTTCATTATTCCCCTCCATGCAAATTTTAAGCTTTCTTTTTGCATTCTGCAAGTGAGATTTTACTTTTTTTTCTTCAATATTCATCACATCAGCAATCTCCCTGTAGCACTTATTATCAAAATAAAACAGCCTTATGCACTCCTTTTGTTCCGTCTTAAGCTTATCGATGCAATATTCCAGTAATTTCATATTCTTACCATCACCCACATCAAGAGGATGCAATGCGGGGTCATTTTCCATAAAAAGATATTCGTTTTCTTCAATATTCAGGCTTATGCCAGTAGCTTTTCCCGGCTTCCTTAATTGCATGAGGCAGTGGTTCTTTGCCAGGACATACACCCAGCTCCTGAAGTTATCCACCTTATGCCTGCCCAGCTCAGTAATGAGTTTCTCGAAAATATTCATCACGGCATCCTGTGACATTTCCCTGTTCTTAAAATATTTCAGACACAGGCCATAGACCAGCTGCATGTACCTGGAATATAAGACACCCAGTATTTCCAGGTTGCCGGATAAACGGTAAGCCTGCAGTAAGTCTTCGTCGCTTTTGTTCTCTATGCTTTTTCTCCTGTGGCGTAATGCCATGAATATAAATATATTAGAAGCTGCCGATAAATATCTTAAGTCAATATTACAAAAAAATAATCAAATTTTTTTATGGAATTCCTTTAAAGCCTGCATCATTTTTTCAGACATTAATCTCAAAAATATAAAAATCATGAAAACAAAATTATCAATTATCGTAATACTGATCATATCAGGAATATCATTTGGATCGGTTAGTAATCAAATAATTACGGGTAATGTAACTGATAAAAGCGGACAAGCTCTGAGTGGTGTGTCAGTTGGTACTGACCACACAAAGAAAGGTGTTATAACAGACATAAATGGTTACTACAAAATAAGTATAAGCGGGAAATCCAGGTTCCTGGTATTCTCTCTCAAAGGCTTTGAAACGCTAAAGGAGGAGATTGGGCAGAGATCAGTAATAAATGTAACTATGAGACATGCAAACTTAATCGAGGACAGGATAATTGTGGAATATGAAACTACCCCGAAAAAATCAGATCATATTAGTCCCACCACAGCAGTCAGTAACAGGAAAGGTTACCCGGCTTACCAGGTGACAGGAGGTTTGGATGCAATTGGTCTTCCTGGCCGCTACAATAACAATTTCAACACTGAAGGCTACAGCACCATACATGAAAACGGGTATAAGAGTGTCCTGAACAATCCTCTTTCCACATTTTCAATTGATGTTGACCGAGCTTCATATTCCAACATCCGCAGGTTCATTAACCAGGGACAAAAGCCACCTGCAGATGCCGTAAGGATAGAAGAAATGATAAACTACTTTTCTTATGATTACCCGGAACCGGGGAATGAACATCCTTTTTCCGTATACACCGAGATAGTCGAATGCCCCTGGCAGGAAGGTCATTACCTTATGCATATTGGTTTGAAGGGAAAAGAGATAGCCAGGGAAAGCCTGCCCCCGTCAAACCTGGTATTTCTCCTGGATGTTTCAGGCTCAATGAACAGCCCCAACAAGCTACCCCTGTTGAAATCGGCTTTCCGCCTCCTTGTCAGTGAGCTCAGGGCTGAAGACAGGGTTTCCATAGTGGTATATGCCGGTGCGGCCGGAGTTGTTCTCGAACCTACACCCGGTAACAGGAAAGAAGAAATACTGCAGGCCATTGAGCGGCTGGAAGCAGGAGGATCAACAGCAGGAGGCCAGGGCCTGGAGCTGGCATATATGGTGGCTGCAAGTAATTTCATGGAAGAAGGCAATAACAGGATAATACTGGCCACAGATGGTGATTTCAATATCGGTCCCTCAAGTAATGCTGAGATGGAAAGACTTATTGAGAAAAAGCGTGATGAGGGAATTTATATTACGGTGCTTGGATTCGGAATGGGTAATTACAAGGATGATAAGATGGAAATAATAGCCGATAAAGGTAATGGCAATTATGCTTATATTGATAATATCCAGGAAGCAAGAAAGGTGCTTGTGAGTGAATTTGGAGGCACCCTTTTTATCATAGCAAAAGATGTAAAATTCCAGCTTGAATTCAACCCGGCGAAGATCAAATCTTACAGGCTTATAGGCTACGAAAACCGCCTGCTTAATGATGAAGATTTCAATGATGACAGGAAGGATGCAGGAGAGATGGGAGCAGGCCATACAGTTACCGCCCTGTACGAGCTTGTACCTGCCGGGGCCGGTGAGCAAGGGCCATCAATTGACCCGCTGAAGTACCAGTCGGAACGTGAAGTCAAAGGTAGCAGGGCAAGCGAAGAATTCATGACAATTAAGCTGAGATATAAGAAACCCGGAGGAGGGAAAAGCATCCTTATGGAGATTCCTTATATGCAAAATGTACCGGCATTCGAGAAAGCGTCTGATAATATGAGATTTTCAGCCGCCGTTGCTGCTTTCGGCATGGTTTTGCGTGACTCGGAATATAAGGGAACTGCGAATTTTGATTCCGTAACTGAAATGGCCCGTAATGCCAGGGGCTATGATGAAGAAGGGTACCGGTCAGAGTTTATCAGGCTGGTAAAGACAGCTAAAGCACTTTATTAAATATTAACCGGGCTAAGGGGCTCCTTTTCGTCTAATCCACATCATCGTACTTGCTGTAATTCGTGCATGCCGTAAATAGTATTACCACTGCAAGGATTATTATCTTCACGCTTCTCATAATGATTTATTTAATTTTCTCAACTTTACAGGCTGACAGTTTAAAGGGAGCTATCCTGGAATAAGGATCGAGCTCTGCCCTGGTAAGATTATTGACCAGTGCCTCTGAGAAATGCCATGGCATAAACAGCTCTCCCACAGCTACCTCATCGCTCTCGCGCAGGACAGTTTCAAGTTCTCCCCTTGCATTTGAGACCCTGACTTTATCACCGGTTTTAAAGCCAAAATTATCAGCATCAATCATATTCATAAGAATATAGGCTTCGTTGGCATAGTCGTTCAGTGCCTTATTTCTTCTGGACATTGTTGCGGAGTGGTACTGGTAGAGGATTCGACCCGAGTTAAGAATAAAAGGATATTCCTTGCTTGTTTTTTCAGTTTGCTCAATATGATCTACCGGGTTAAGGCTTGCCTTACCGTCAGGGGTATTGAATTTTTCAAGGAAGAGTGTTGCCGTTCCGGGATGATTTTTATCGGGGCAGGGCCACTGAATTCCTTCATGTTCAATCCTGTCATAGGATATTCCTTTCATCATGGGAGCTGCCAGAGCTATTTCATCAAATACTTCCGATGCATTTTTATAGTCCCCTATATTATAGCCCATGCGCCTGGCTATTTCAATAATTATGGCACAGTCTTCTCTCGCTTCGCCGGGCATTTCCACTGCTTTTCTTACCCTTACAACCCTTCTGTCACTGTTTACAAAAGTACCGTCTTTTTCGGCATAGGATGAGGCCGGAAGGATAACATCGGCATAGGGTGTTGTTTCAGTATGGAAGATATCCTGCACCACCAGGAAGTCAAGTCTCCGGAGCGCCTCGGCAGTATGATTGAGATCAGGATCTGTCACCATCGGGTTCTCACCCATGATATAAATCCCCCTGATATTTCCCTTATGTGCTTCGTGCATGATTTCCACTGTTGAAAGGCCTCGTTCCGAAGGGAGGCTGTTATAGTCCACATCCCATAACTTTTCCAGTCTCCTGCGGTTATCATCGTCTCCCACGGAAATATAACCAGGGTAAACAAGGGGTGAGCATCCCACATCCGTTGCCCCCTGGACGTTATTCTGACCCCTGGGAGGATCAATCCCGCATCTTTCCCTCCCTATCTGACCGGTAACCAACATCATATTTATGAGTGAGAACACGTTATGGGTCCCCGTCACCTGCTGGCTCAGCCCCATGCCTGTGGCTATCATGGCAGTATCTGCCCTGGCATACATCCTGGCTGCCCCTATCATTAATTCAGCGGGAACAGTTGTTATATCCTCAACCACCTGCGGGGTATATTTCCCAACCAGTAATTTAAGCTCTTCGAAGGCGATCATGCCACCGTCAACTCTTTCTTTAATGAAAGCTTCATCTATATCACCGTCATGAATAATTTGCCTGATCATACCATTCAGGAGGGCCACGTCGGTACCCAGCCTGGGCTGAAGCCATATGTCAGCAAACTTAACCAGCGGAGTCCATTTGGGATCACAGACAATAATCTTATTTCCCCTTCTTTTGCCGGCCTTAACATATGTTGCAGTAACGGGATGAGTTTCAATAATATTATTTCCTGTCACAAAGAGACAGTCTGTTGTTTCAAAATCCTCTATGCTGTTACTGCCCGCACCGTCACCAATCGATTTTAACATTG
This sequence comes from Bacteroidales bacterium, assembly GCA_032260385.1. Taxonomy (GTDB): domain Bacteria; phylum Bacteroidota; class Bacteroidia; order Bacteroidales; family VadinHA17; genus UBA9300. Next base: position 23,114 of record JAVVEL010000013.1, read on the forward strand.
CCGTTACCGTAGAGGCATGGCACAGGCGCGTGCAATAATCTATATTATTATTACCGAATACTATTCTTATAAATTTCTGGAAGAGGTAATTATCCTCATTGGTGCACTTTGCTGAAGCATAGCCGGCGAGGGAAGCGGAACCGTATTTATCTTTTATTGACCCGAACTTTTCGGCAACCAGGTCCAGTGCTTCATCCCATTCTGCCTCCTCAAATTTGCCATTACGCTTTATTAAGGGCCTGGTAAGCCTTTCAGCATGGTTAACATAATCATAACCGAATCTTCCCTTAACACACAGGCGGCCGTCGTTGGGCAATACTCCTTCCACACCGTTGACTCTCAATATTTTATTGTCTTTCACAAGCAGTTCAATCTGACAGCCCACACCGCAGTAGGGGCATGTTGTTATAACCCTCCGGTTTAGTTTGTCTATTTTTATGGCTTCCCTGTGAGGTTTTTCGACAATGGCCCCTGTAGGGCACAGCTGTATACATTCACCACAGCCGTCACATTCGGATTCAGACCAGTGATCAAAGCCGGCAACTATATGAGACTTGATTCCCCGGAGTGAAAATGACAGTACATTTTTACCCTGAACCTCATAGCATGCTTTAATACACCTGAAGCATTTTATGCATTTTGATGCATCATAGGCAAGGACCGGGGAAGTATCATCAATACCGTAACCGAGCTCCCTGTAGATATTAGGATATTTACGGTCAGCCTGTTTTTCCAGTCCATACCTCACTGTCAACTCACGCAGTTCATCATGATAGCTGCCATCGGTCTCATCGTTATGTTCAGCCAGCAGGTAGTCAATTGTATGCTTTCTCAGTTCTTCCAGTTCCCGGTCAAAGGCGGTCACTTTCATTCCATCTTCGACCGCTACCGTGCAGGCCATCACAAGCCCCCTCTGTCCTTCAATCTTCACAACGCAAAGGCGGCATGCCCCGGTAGGACTCAGTTTCCTGTGGTAACATAATCCGGGTATATCTATCCCCTTATCGCGGGCCACCTGCAGGAGGTTTGATCCCTTTTCAGCTTTGAGCGCTTTACCGTCGATATTTATGCTAATCGTTTCTTTCATACATTTATAATTTTCTGCGCGTTGCTCATTAGATTGCCGGGCCAAATTCAGGTTCGTTTAATATTGACCTGATTAATAAAGGAAGCTGTCAGCAAAATATCTCTGCAGGCTTCTCAGTGGCAATATTGGTGACTGTCCCAGGGGACAGAGTGAAGTTTTAGCCATATAATCGGCCTCGGCCACCATCTCATCAAGCAGCCTTTTCTCTTTCTTTCCGGTTTTATTAAACTCTTTGATCATTCTTACGAGCTGTGACATACCCACACGACAGGGGACACATTTACCACATGACTCATGTTTAAAGAACTCCAGTATTGACTCTGTAATGGCAGGTATTGATTTATCGTCAGCCATAACCATTATGGCCCCGGATCCCAGCACGGCCCCTTTTTCTTTCAGGGTATCGTAGCCTATAGGTGTATCCAGTACGCTTTTATCAACAAAGGTCCCAGCCGCACCTCCAATCAGCACAGCTTTACATTTCTTTCCCTTTTTAATACCACCGCCAAAATCAAAAATGATTTCACGGAGAGTCACACCCAGTTCAAGTTCGAAATATCCGGGATTCTCGACATCCCCGCTGAGGGTGAATATTTTAGTCCCCGGTGAGTCTTTGGTTCCAAATCCGGTATACCACTCAGCCCCGTATTCAATTACCGTGGGGATGGTGGCCAGTGTTTCAACATTATTTATCAGGGTGGGAAAGCCAAACAAACCCTTTTCTGCAGGGAAGGGTGGCTTAATGCGTGGATAACCCCTCTTCCCTTCAAGCGATTCCAGCAAGGTCAGCTCCTCCCCGCAAAGGTAGGAACCGGCACCTAATTTTATTTCAATATCGAGGGAGAAGGTAGTCCCAAAAATATTCTCACCGAGATAGTTTTTCATACGGGCATCACCGATAGCCTTCTGCAGCGCTCTTATGGATTTGTGATATTCACCCCTTATGTAAATAAAGGCCTTTGATGCTCCAATGGCATAAGCTGCTATTATCATACCCTCTATAAGCCTGTGAGGGTCATTCTCCATTATTATTCTGTCTTTGAAGGTCCCCGGCTCTCCTTCATCAGCATTGCAGATAAGGTATTTCCGTTCACACCTCCTGCAGGCTTCACTGGTAAATTTCTTTTTCAGTCCTGTTGAGAAACCGGCACCGCCTCTTCCTCTCAGGCTTGATTTAACCATCTCATTGATTATTTCGACAGGCTCACAGGCAAGTGCTTTAATAGCTGCCTGGTAACCTCCTTCCGCAAGATATTCATCAATGGACAAAGGATTTATCCTGCCAACGTTTTTTAGGATTATTCTTTTCTCTTCAGCCACTTTATTTGTTTTTGTATTCTTGAATAATACCGGCAATCTTTTTTTGATCAAGCTTTCCGTAAACCTCTTTATTTATCATCATGGCAGGTGCCACGGCACACTGACCAAGACATTCAGAAAGTTCAATCGTAAACTTCTTGTCCTTTGTTGTCTCACCTGCCTCTATTGCAAGTAGTTTTTTCAGTTCGTCAATAATATTGACCGATCCTTCCATCTTGCATACAGGCGAATTACACACCCTGATTATGTATTTACCCCTTGGTTTTAAACTGAACATGGTATAATAAGTGGCAACGCCGTAAACATGACTCAGAGTTGTATTGAGATATTCAGCCACGGATTTGAGATCCCCCCTGTCAAGGTAGTTGTAAGGATTATTATCCTGGAGGGCATGTAATAATCCCAGCATATTAATATGTTCGGGACTGAATTGTTTAAGGATTTCAGCTGTTTTCATTACAGATAATCAGGTTAGACATCAGTTTTTTCGACTTTTACCGCACACACCTTTGTCTCGGGAATTTTGGATACCGGGTCAACAGCACAGATAGTAAGTTCATTGGTTGGTGTGTCCGGGAAATGGAATGTTAAGGAAGCTACACCTGCCGGGCATATGCGTGTAATATTAACCTTAACCTGAATTCTCCCCCTCCTGGAGTTGACAACAACCATCTCGCCTTCTTCAACACCCATCTTCCTTGCATCTTCCGGGTTAATGCGCAGTGCCTCAGTGCCCTCTATATCTTTCAGTCCATTGACCCTTCCGGTCATGGTGCTGGTATGATAATGATAGAGGCTGCGGTCTGTTGTCAGCAGGAGGGGATAGTCATTATCAGGCAGTTCAACCGAAGCTTTATAAAGAAGGGGAAAGAGCCTCCCTTTGCCCGAGCTTCTCGCAAATTTTTCCCCGTGCAGGAATTTTGTTCCGGGGTGCTCCTTATCAGGGCATGGCCATTGCAGTCCTTCCTTTTCTATCCTGTCGTAGCTTATCCCGGCATAGCCAGGGGTAAGCGAATTAATCTCATCAACAATATCATACACACTCTCAAAATCAAATCCCCGGGCTCCCATCCGCTTTGCAATCTCGCAGGTTATCAGCCAGTCATCCTTTGCCTGGCCCGGGGGATTAACAGCTTTGCGAACCCTCTGAACCCTTCGTTCGGTATTGGTGAAAGTGCCATCTTTTTCAGCAAAGGAGCATGCAGGCAGGACAATATCAGCATAGCGGGCAGTCTCTGTCAGGAAGATATCCTGTACAACAAAGAAATCGAGTTTCTCAAGTGCCTTTTTCACATGATTGGCATCAGCCTCACTGAGTACCGGGTTTTCTCCCACCTGGTACAGGGTTTTAATATTTCCCTTTTCTATTTCAGTAAAATATTCAGTATGGGTAAGGCCTTCCTTCCTGTCAAGTTCGGCTGTCCATGCTTTTTCGAATTTTTCTATTTTTCCCGGGTCAGTAACAGACTGATAACCCGGGAATACATTCGGCAGGCCGCCCATATCACAGGCACCCTGTACATTATTCTGCCCCCTCAGGGGATTGACGCCTGATGATTCCTTCCCCACATTCCCTGTTAGCAAGGCTAAATTACTAACTGCCAGAACATTGTCAGTGCCATGACTGTGCTGGGTAATTCCCATGGCATATACCAGGGAAGATGGGGTGTTGGTAGCATACAGTCGTGCTGCTTCCCTTATTTTTTCAGTGTCCACACCGGTGATATGAGATACACTGTCAAGATCATAGTCTATAAGTGAATCAAGGAATTCACCATAGCCCTCACACCTGGTGTCGAGGAACTTTTTATCTTCAAGACCTTCATCCACAATAACTTTCATCATGCCCATCAAGAGCACTACATCAGTTCCCGGGTAATGTTGTATAAATATGTCTGCAAAGCGGCACAGGTCAATTTCCTTGGGGTTGGCGACTATTATTTTTGCGCCTTTTCTTTTTGCTTCCTTTACATGTAAACCTATAATGGGGTGGGCAGCCGTTGTGTTTGAGCCGATTGAAAAAATGGTTTTTGCCATGGTAAACTCTTCAATAGAGTTGGTCATGGCGCCCGATCCGAAGCTCTGTACCAGTCCTGCCACAGTAGGAGCATGGCATAGCCTGGCACAGTGATCGATATTGTTTGTACCCATCACAGCACGGGTAAACTTCTGTATTACATAATTATCCTCATTTGTTACTTTGGCAGAGGTAAGAGCCGCAAACTTGCTTTTTTTGCTTTTTGAAAATTTATCGGCGATAATATCCAGTGCCTCATCCCATGATATCTCTTCAAAACTGCCGTTTCTTTTTATGAGGGGACTTTTAAGCCTGTCAGGATGATTTACGAAAGAATAGCCAAACCTGCCTTTGACGCAGAGTCTGCCCTTATTTACGATGGAGTCCCTGTCGCCACGGACATTTACGATTTTGTTGTTACGAACTCCAAGGTACAAATTGCATCCCACACCGCAGTAGGCGCAAACCGTTTTCACCTCACGTGCAGGCAGCACTGCTTCCCTGACATACAGGGCACCTACCGGACACCTTACCACACACTCACCACATGATTCGCATACTGATTCCTTTATCGGTTTATCGCCAAAGGTGCTTACAATGGTTTCAAATCCCCTGAAACCATAATCAAGGGCATTGACACCGGCAACTTCATCACAGGTCCTTATGCATATTCCGCAGCTTATACATTTGTTATGATCGAGGCTGAAAAAGGGATTGGAATCGTCAATTTTCAGAAGGGGCCTTGTCCTCCTTAGCCTCTTCAGTCTTTCCTCATTTACACCTATATAAGCCGTTACTTCCTGAAGCTGGCAGTTATTATTGCTGGGACAGCCGGTACAATCCTGGGTATGATTGGCATGTACGAGTTCGAGTGTTACCCTTCTTATTTCAGCTATCTCCTGGCTGTCAGTCCTTATTCTCATTCCATCTTCAACCCCGGTCATGCATGAGATATGCTGGCCTTTTCTTCCTTCAATCTCAACAATACAAAGTCTGCAGTTACCTGAGGGACTCACATCGGGATGGTAACACAGTGTAGGTATATATATGCCATTTTCTTTTGCAAGCTCAAGTATTGTAACCTCTTCTGATGTTTCAATTCTGATATCATCAATATAACAGCTTATTTTTTTCATAGTCCCATATTTTTTAAGGCAGCTTTTGCATCTTCTGTTTCCAGGTCGCACCTGAGGCACCGGTATGCCTCTTTAACTGCATTTTCTTCATCCAGCACCTTATCAACCTCATTGAAATTTTTGTGTCTTCTGCTTGCAGCTATCCTTAAGATCTCAGGCCTGCCCAGCTCTGCTATTGTCTCAGGATCAATCTCATGTGGCTGCACATATACAGATGGTCTGCTTGGTGCATAATCGGGTTTTACATTTTCACCCCTCAGGAATCTATGAATCATTTCGGCGGCCACCTTCCCTCCGCCCATTGCTTTTATTATGGTATCAGGGCCGCTAACGGCATCGCCCACGGCAAAGACGCCGGGGCTACCTGTGGCAAAGGATTCAGGGTCGGTTTTTATTGAACTATTCCTGTTGAATTCAATGCCTCTTTCGCCCTTTAAAAAGTCATGGTCAGGATCCTCCCCTATGGCCACTATCAAGGTGGACAGTCCTATTTCAAACTCTGAGCCCTCAAGAGGTACAGGTCTTCTTCTCCCGCTGCTGTCATATTCGCCCGGTGTCATTTTAATGCAGATCAGGCCGCTTAGCTTATTACTCTCATCCACGATTACTTTTACCGGATTGGTAAGATACATTATCTCCACTCCCTCTTCGAGGCCTGCTTCTATCTCTTCGGAAAAGGCAGGAATTTCCTTTTCGCTACGGCGATATATTATTATAACCTTTTTGCATGACTGCAATCTAATTGCTGATCTGGCAGCATCAATGGCAGCGTTACCTCCACCCACTACCCCGACTATTTCTCCCACCACGGGGTTCTCATTCATTTTTACTTTCTTCAGAAAGGTAAGAGCATCGCTTACCCCATCAGCTGATTCATTATCTATACCCAGTTTTTTTGATTTGTGGGCCCCGGTAGCTATCAACAAGGCATCGTGTTTATTCTTTAGTTCACTTAATGAAATATCCCTGCCTACCCTGGTATTTGTTACTATCTTAAGCCCGGCGGTCATAATATTACTGATATCAAGATTCAGTATCTCAAGGGGCAGGCGGTATTCAGGGATGGCTGTTGCCAGTGCTCCCCCGGCGATTGATTCAGCCTCGTAAACAGTAACATCATAACCCTTCTTCACCAGGTTATACCCTGCCATCAGCCCTCCCGGCCCGGCTCCTATGATACCCACACTTTCCCTGAATATTTTCTTAAACGTATCCCGGGTGGGATAAAGTCCCTGCTCAATGGCCCAGTCAGTGGCGTATCTCTTAAGGGCACGTATAGCAATGGGATCACCCCAGTTGCCTGTCTGGCAGAATTCCTCACAGGGGTGATGACATACCCTGCCGCATACCGACATCAAAGGATTGTCCTTTAAGATTATTTCATGCGCTTTTTGATATTCCTTTCTGGCAATATAACCTATATAAACAGGCACTTCTGTTCCAATGGGACATGTATGCTGACAGGGTGACGAAACAAGTTCAGTGCATACTGAGGCACGACATTTCTTCTGAACTATATGTTCTTCATATTCATGCCTGAAATATTTAATGGTGGTTATGACCGGGTTGGGTGCTGTCTGACCCAGGCCGCACAGAGAGCCCTTTTTAACTCCCTCAGCCAGCTCCAGCAAGAGGTCTATGTCTTCCAGTTTACCCCTCCCCTTTACTATATCATCAAGAATATCAAGCATCTGCCTTGTTCCCAGCCTGCATGGCGCACATTTACCGCATGATTCCTTATTTGCAAATTCAAGAAAATACCTGGCAAAATCGACCATACAAGTTTTTTCATCCATAACGACGATACCCCCTGATCCCATAATGGTTCCGACTTTGGCCAGCTCATCGTAGTCGACCGGAACATCTATATGGCTGGCCGGGATACATCCTCCTGAGGGTCCGCCGGTCTGAACAGCTTTGAATTTTCTATTTCCGGGAATACCGCCCCCTATTTCGAAAACCATCTCGCGTATTGTTGTACCAAGAGCTACCTCGATTAATCCTGTATGGTTTACCTTGCCAACAAGGGCAAAGGTCTTACTGCCCTTGCTGTTTACAGTTCCTATCTCAGAATACCACTCAGGGCTATTTCTGAGAATGATGGCAACGGAAGCCAGTGTTTCGACATTGTTTATCACTGTTGGTTTAGCCCAGAGCCCTGATACAGCAGGGAAGGGAGGTCTTGGCACAGGCATGCCCCTCCTGCCTTCTATTGATGCTATCAGTGCTGTCTCCTCACCACACACAAAGGCTCCTGCTCCTTCTTTGATTTTTATGTTAAACGAAAAGCCTGAGTTGAGGATATTGACACCCAAAAAGTCTTTTTCACCGGCCTGTTGTATAGCCAGACGCAAGCGGTCGAGAGCCAGGGGGTATTCGGCGCGGCAATATATATAAGCTTCAGAGGCACCAATGGCATATCCTGCAATTATCATCCCTTCAATAAGTGAATGGGGGTCTCCTTCGATCAGTGACCGGTTCATAAAGGCGCCCGGATCACCTTCATCGGCATTGCATATGAGGTATTTAGTGTCAGCTTTCTGTTCATAACAGAAAGTCCACTTTTTCCAGGTCGGGAAACCGGCGCCGCCTCTTCCCCTCAGTCCTGATTCTTTGATAATTTCAATTATACCGGAAGGCTGCATCTGCAGGGCCTTCCTTAAGCCCGAATATCCATTATTTGCAATGTAATGCCCTATATTTTCAGGATCAATAAGACCACAGTTTGACAGGACCCTGCGTACCTGCCCCTTCATTACCTGTGTGGAAAAGAGGGAAGGGAGCATTTTATTCTCACTCTCCCCGATAACTCCAAGGACAAGCTCATCTACAATTTTATTCTCCTGTAAATGATCTCCTATTATGCTGCTCACATCCGAAGTCTGAACATTCCCGTAACATACCAGGTCCCGGCCGGGTGTCTTCACCATAACAATGGGTTCTGCATAACACATCCCTATGCAGCCCACTTCCAGGATATCTGCGCTTACATCCGCTTTTTTCAGCCGCAAAGCGAACTCATCCCTTACCTCGCCTGCCCCTGCAGACTGACCGCAGGTGGCCATCCCGATATATACCACAGTGGACTTATCTCCGTGGAGGTTCTTCCACTCCTTAAGAGATGCTTCCTGTAAATTATTAAAAGCTGTTTTCATATGTTATCAGCCTTTATCCCCGTAAATTATGTTCCTTGCCTTGTTGGGTGTCATTTTTGCATTCACCTTGTTATTGACCACCACACAGGGAGCCAAACCACAGGCCCCGATGCATGCCAGGGTATCTATCGAATATTTCAGATCATCCGTCACTTCACCACTTCTTATGCCGAGTAAACCTTCAATATTTTCGAGGATCTTACCTGAACCCCTCACATGACAGGCAGTGCCCCTGCATACACAAATATGGGTTTCACCAACAGGTGTAAAGCGGAACTGTGAATAAAAGGTGGCAACCCCAAATACCCTGCTTTGTGGGACCCTTGTAAAACGGGCTATTTCCTCCATTGATTCTTCCGAGAGATAGCCATTCTCAGCCTGCACAGCCTGCAGAACAGGTATCAGTTCTTCCTGCTTACCGGAAAAGGGAGCAAATATTTCATCCAGTTGCTTGCTCATTTCTCAAAAATATTAAACATGCATAAAATACGCTGTCAAGTTATCTGTCTAATACCATTTCTGCAAATCTTCAGGGCTATTAATATTACGGAAAGGATTTATTTCACTGCTTCGCTCCTCGATCTCCAGGTATTTATCATCAACTAATTTAAGAAATTCTCTTATTGAATATTTATTTTCCGATTTTAAAAAATCGTCCAGCCGGGCCAGAACAGTCTTACTGTATACTGCGTGCAATGGTTCAATAAGTCCTTTATATACAGGTACTAAAACTTCACATTCAGTATTTCTAAAATTCAATGCCACAGCGCTGACAGTTGAAACAGACAGTTCCGGCATATCGCCTGCCACCAGGAAGACTGCTTCTTTATCAGTATTGGTCAGGGCCGAATGCAATCCGCCCAGCGGGCCCTTCTTATGATATATATCACCGGCCATCCTGACGTAATCATATTCTTCAAACTCAGTCCTGTTATTTGTTATTATTAAAACATCATCAAAAACTGACCTGACTACTTCCAGGGTCTTTTCAATTATTGGTTTGCCATCAATAACAATTTTTGCCTTTGTCCTGCCTGCAAAGCGTGTATTTCTCCCTCCTGCAAGGATGGCGGCGGTAATGTCATATCTCCTGGGGACCTTTTTCATTACAGAAAGGGTAAAATAAATCTGGTCTTTATAATGCCGGCAGAGACGCTGTTTTTCTCTTCTCCACCAGTTTGCAGACATTATTCAGGACGGGTCACGGGTCTCGAGGCTCGGTTGTCGTTCGTCTTTTGCCGTTCGTCGTTCGTCGTTTGTCCCATTTAAAACAGGCCTGTAATATTACCATCCTCATCTATATCTATATTTTCTGCTGACGGTTTGGATGGCAATCCGGGCATTCTCATAATGGCACCTGCTATAGGAACAATAAATTCTGCACCGGATGACAGTTCAACCTCTCTTACGGCTATCTTAAATCCTCTCGGCCTGCCCTTCAGTTTGGCATCATCTGAGAGTGATTTTTGTGTTTTGGCTATGCAAACCGGCATATCATCAAGGCCCAGGCTCTCAATGGCCTTCAGCTGGTTCAATGCTTTTGCCGTAAATTCTACGCCATCGGCACCGTACATTTTTGTAGCAATAGTCTCTATTTTATCCTTGTAGCTGTCTGTAAGTTCATAAAGAGTCTTAAACTTTCTTTCCGGATCGTCCACAGCTTTTACTACTTTCCCGGCAAGGTCCACAGCTCCTTCACCGCCTTTGGCCCATGAGTCGTTTAGTGCAACTTCCACATCCTGGCCCCTGCAAAAATCAGTTACAACTTTAATTTCCTCATCGGTATCAGTGGAAAATTTATTTATTGACACTATAGGTTTGAAACCAAACATCTTCATGTTTTCTACGTGTTTTTCCAGGTTTTCGAGTCCATCCTTCAATGCCTTGATATTTTCCACTGTAAGTTCTTTGATGGATGCACCTCCATGGTATTTTAGTGCTCTGATTGTTGCCACTACCACTACGGCATCAGGAACAAGTCCACCCATACGGCATTTTATATCGAAGAATTTCTCAGCTCCCAGGTCACTGGCGAAACCTGCCTCAGTAACCACATAATCACTGTAGGTCAATCCCATTTTTGTTCCCAGTATACTGTTGGTACCCTGTGCGATATTACCGAAGGGCCCTCCGTGAATAATGGCAGGTGTTCCTTCAAGGGTCTGTACCAGGTTTGGTTTGATTGCATCTTTCAGAAGAACGGCCATTGCTCCCTGGGCTTTAAGGTCGCGTGCAAAAACCGCCTTGCCTTCATAAGTATATCCAACAAATATATTTCCAAGTCTTCTCTTCAGATCTTCCATATCGGTGGCCATACACAATATAGCCATCACCTCGGAAGCTGCGGTAATATAAAACCCTGTTTCCCTCGGCACGCCCTGGGTAGTGCCACCCAGGCCGATAACAGTATTTCTGAGAGCTCTCTCATTCATATCCATTACCCTCTTCCACTCTATTGTCCGGGGATCGATATTAAGGCTTACACTTTTCTGCTGCAGGTTGTTATCGATCAGGGCAGCAAGGAGGTTATGGGCTTTCTCCACTGCTGCTATATCGCCGGTAAAGTGCAGGTTGATGTCTTCCATGGGAACAACCTGGGCATGTCCCCCTCCGGCAGCACCACCTTTTATTCCAAAGACAGGCCCGAGAGAAGGCTCTCTCAGCACAACGGTAGTTTTTCTATTGATCCTGTTCATTGCCTGGGCAAGGCCTATTGATGTAGTAGTCTTACCTTCACCGGCAGGAGTGGGAGTTATAGCCGTAACCAGTATTAACTTTGACTTTTTAACCTTCTCTTCATCAATGAGTTTTAAGGGAAGTTTAGCTTTATATTTACCATAAAGCTCCAGTTCATCCTTATCAATACCTAGTTTCACGGCAACTTCGGTTATAGGCTTCATTTTTGTAGCCTGGGCAATTTCAATGTCTGATTTCATATGTATTCTTTTTAAAGTTTATTATCCTTTATTATAACATTTCTGCTGTATTTTTGCTCAGCATAATGCAAATATTACTATCGGGGTCTCCAAAGTTATTTAAAAACATTAATTTAGAAAAAAATACTGAAAAACCGGATTAAATGAGACATGTTGTTATAACTGGAGGAACCAGGGGCATAGGATTCGGACTGGTCCGGGAATTTTTAGCTCACGGACTCAACGTTACATTCTGCGGTACAACAGACCATTCGGTAATGAAGGCCATGAACCTTCTGATAGAAGAATGGTCATCAAAAATGTTCAGGGGTGTGGTTTGCGATGTATCGAAAGAAGATGACCTTTTAAATCTATGGGAATTTGGAACAAAGATTTTCGGTGAGGTTGATATATGGATCAATAATGCAGGCATAGATAATCCACAGGCTACATTTAACGAGCTTCAGCCATCGGATATAAACAGGCTTACAGACATCAATATTAAAGGGCTTATGCACGCAAGCCATATTGCATATAACAATATGCTGAAGCAGGGTAAAGGTTCCATTTATAATATGGGCGGACTGGGCAGCGACGGGAGGATGATCAAAGGGCTTACCCCCTATGGGATGTCTAAAAGAGCAGTGCAATACTTCACAAAGGCCTTTGCCAGGGAAACCGGGAAAGATAGTCCGGTAAAAATCGGTTTATTACTGCCGGGAATGGTATTGACAGATATGCTCCTTGACCCCATAAGGAAAGGTGAAGACAATGCCGGGAGGCTTAAGAGGGTTTACAATCTCCTGGCCGATGAGGTTGAGCCCGTTGCCTCTTATCTGACTGAGCGGATTATCAGCAACGAGAAGAATGGGGTAATAATCTCCTGTTCCGGAAGTACCCGCATGCTCCTCAAAGTCCCGGGTCGTCTCTTCTCCGGAAGAGATATAGTCACTGATAAACTGAAAGCCTGAATTCCTGCCGGATGTGTAATTATTTATGTTTCCCGGCTTATATATACCTGGATATAAGCATCTCAAAAAGTTCCTGCCTTCCGCTGATACTTTCCGGTTCGCCGTATTTCAGTGCAAGCTCGCGCATTTTTTCAAGTGTGAGCTGACCCTTTTCAAAATCTGAACCTTCATGAGAATCAAAGGAAACATACCTTTTATTCCTGAGTGCAGTATAATCACTATGACTGAGTACTTTATCGGCAATTATCAATGCTCTTGCAAAGGTATCCATACCTGATATATGTGCATAGAAGAGATCTTCCGGTCCGGTTGAATTCCTTCTCAGTTTGGCATCAAAATTTATACCACCGGTGGTGAAACCTCCCGCTGCCATAATAACCATCATGGCTTCAGTCACTTCGTAAATATTGGTCGGAAATTCGTCAGTATCCCATCCGTTCTGGTAATCTCCCTTATTTGCATCTATACTCCCAAGCATTCCTGCATTTGCAGCCACCTGCAATTCATGCTGGAAGGTGTGCCCGGCAAGAATTGCATGATTTACTTCGATATTGATTTTAAAATCATCCTCCAGTCCGTAATGTCTCAGGAAGCTGATAACAGTATCAGTATCATAATCATATTGATGTTTGGTAGGTTCCATGGGTTTGGGTTCTATAAGGAAGCTACCTTTAAACCCGTTTTTCCTGCCATAGTCACGGGCTATGGTGAGCATCATGGCCAGATGATCAATTTCCCTTTTCATATCGGTATTATGCAGGCTCATATAACCCTCACGTCCTCCCCAGAAGACATAATTTTCCCCTCCCAGTTCAATAGTGGCATCAATGGCATTTTTGAGCTGTGTGGCCGCATGTGTCAGAACCCTGAAATCGGGGTTGGTTGCAGCACCGTTCATATATCTCGGATCGGAAAAAAGGTTAGCCGTACCCCATAATAATCTGACACCTGTTGAATCCTGTATATCTTTTACCAGGGGCAATATTTTTTCAAGGCGCTTTTCTATTTCGAAAACAGTGCCGTTCCCCACCAGATCAGTGTCATGAAAGCAGTAAAAGGGAGTTCCAAGCTTACTTATAAAATCAAAGGCCGACTCAAGTTTTTGCTTTGCCTTATCAAGCGGGTCTTTCACATCATCCCAGGGGAAGAAGCGGGTGGGATCACCAAACTGGTCAGATCCGTCGCCGCAGAATGAATGCCAGTAGGCGACAGCAAAACGGAGATGATCCCTCATCGGCTTAGCTGCCACCAGTTCCTCTTCATTATACCATTTAAAGGCCAGTGGATTACCTGAATCCCTGCCTTCATACTTAATCCTGTCAATACCTTTAAACATGTTGTGATATTTTATTTGTTTATTTTTTCAAGTTCACTCTGCAATATCTCTTTCCACCCGATGTAGAGAGATGCATATATTTCTCTATCCTTTCCCCGGGGATTAATTTCTTCCACCACTTCCATTCCCTTGAACGCTTCCTCCTTATCAGCATATATCCCTGCTCCGAGTCCGGCTCCCCTGGCGGCACCCGCTGAGCCGTCTGTATTGTAAAGGAGCACTGATGCTCCGGTAAGATCAGCCACCAGTTGGCTGAAAAGGGGACTGAGGAACATATTTGCCTTTCCTGCCCTTATCACGGAAATGTCAGTGCCGGCTTCTTTCATAATGTCAGCGGCATACCTGAAAGCACAGGCAATACCCTCCTGCACAGCCCTGTAAATATGTTCAGCGTTATGGGTATTGAGATCAAGGTTCAGGATTGAAGCACCCATATCGGTATTTTCCAGCAGTCTCTCTGCTCCATTACCAAAGGGCAGCACCTTCAGTCCATTGCTTCCCGGGGCTACACCGGCAGCCATCCTGTTCATCCCTTCATAATCCAATCCTGCACCGGCAATCCTGCGCACCCAGGCATTCATTATACCCGTACCGTTGATACAGGCCAGCATACCCAGACGCTTTTTCTCTTTAGCATGGTTGACATGGGCAAATAAATTAACCCGGGATCTTTCATCGGTCTGCACCCTGTCCGTTACGCCATAGAGAACACCTGAAGTACCTGCTGTTGCAGCCAACTCACCGGGCTCCATAACATTGAGGGAAAAAGCATTGTTTGGCTGATCTCCGGCACGGTAACTCACAGGTATTCCCTTTCTTAGCCCCAGCGATTCTGCAACACCGGCACCAAGCTCACCCTGGACGGAAAACACCGGCCTTGCATCCGGGAATAAATCCCGGTCAAAGCCAAAATGATCAAGTATTCTGTCACTTATTTTATGTTCCCTGAAATCCCAGAAAATACCTTCGGATAAACCAGTAACCGTAGTACAAAGCTCACCGGTTAAACGCAGGGCAATATAGTCACCGGGCAACATCACCCTGTGTATTCTAGAATAATTTTCTGCTTCGTTCTCCTTCATCCAGGCCAGCTTGGCCGCCGTGAAATTACCGGGGCTGTTAAGAAGATTGTCCATGCAGTACTTATGCCCGATATTTTGATATGCCCTGTTACCATACTCGACAGCACGGCTGTCACACCATATTATTGAAGGTCGTATTACTTCAAGAGCATGGTCGACAGCCACCAGTCCGTGCATCTGGTATGAGATGCCTATAGCTGCTATACTGTCTTTCAGGGATGGCTCTGACCGGAGACAGCTGTTAATTGCATCCCTGAGTGCCTCCCACCAGCTAAGTGGATCCTGTTCAGCCCACCCGGGATTCAAGGCGGATATTTTCATCTCCTGCGCGGGAGCAGAGGCAGTGGCAACAGTCTTCCCTGTTTCCGCGTTAATAACGGAAGCTTTAACAAAGGAACTGCCTGCATCAAGACCGAGAAGATACATATTTGCCAGGTATAGGACCTAAATATAATCAAAACCTGAGACGGGTAAAAGAATTCTCCGGGTATTTAAAGAGAAATTAAATTCTCCTGTAAGAGAAACAATTATTCATTAAGCCAGTTAAGAATTTCAGGATCGGTGGGTTTGACCCTGGGTTTGATTACTTTGACAAGCTTACCCTTTTCATCAATAAGGTATTTCTGGAAATTCCACTGAACCTTTGAATCTTCAAAATTATTCAGTTCTTTTTCTGTAAGCCATTTATAGACAGGGTGCATATCATTACCCTTAACAGATACTTTTGACATCATGGGGAATGTCACCCCATAATTCCTTGTGCAGAATTCCTTTATTTCCTCATCTGACCCTGGCTCCTGGTTCATGAAATTATTGGCCGGGAAACCGATGATAATAAAATCATCGCCACCGTATTGCTCCCATAATTCCTGGAGATCTTCATACTGTGGAGTAAAGCCGCACTTGGAAGCGGTGTTTACTATCATCACTTTTTTCCCCTTTAGCTGTTCAAAACTGAAGTCTTCCCCTTCAAGGGTTTGTACCTTAAAATCATAAATTGACTGACCCTGGGAATACAATGAGCTTACTGATGCTGCCATTATCATAATAAATATTATCCTTTTCATTTGTTTAAAATTTCTAGTTTCATTCTCCTTTGCTTCTAAATTTAATACAGGATTAACAGTCACAGGGTGGCATTTGTTCATGCCCTGACAATGATATCATGAGTCTCGCTACAGGGCCATCAGCCGATAGTCCCGTGCCGGCCGGCTCTCTCCTGTAAGCCTGAAAAATCTACCTGTATCTTAACCTGCCCGTACTCACCTGTGTGAAACCGGGGTCCGTCCTGCCGCTGAAACCCGGTTGTTTACCCCCGACACTTATGGTGAACCAGCCAGGTTCGGTAATCCTCCTGTTGTTTTTATCTATCATGGAAAGGTCCTCTAGCGTGAGGGTAAATTCAACGGTCTTTTTTTCTCCCGGCATCAGGCTGATCCTCCTGAATTTTTTCAATTCTCTTATAGGCCTTGGTGTGGATCCTTTTTCATCGGTGACATATAACTGGACTACCTCATCTCCCGCCCTTTCCCCTGTGTTGCTTATAGATACTCTTAGCTTTAATTCTTCTCCTCCCTCCATCCTGGCGGGCATTTCCAGATCTTCATATTCGAAAGTTGTATAACTGAGCCCGTAACCAAAGGGATAAAGCGGCTCATCCCTGAAATACCTGTAAGTACGTCCTTCCATGTCGTAATCTTCAAAAGGAGGTAATTGATCCACCGACCTGTACCATGTAACCGGCAGCCGTCCGGCAGGGTTATAGTCGCCAAAGAGGACATCAGCCACGGCATTGCCTCCTTCCTGTCCCGGGTAGCCGGCGAGCAGGACAGCATTTGCCTTTTGATCAAGCTCATTTATTGACAGGGCGCTGCCGTTCATTAGGATTACAACAACAGGTTTGCCTGTTTGTATTATCCTGCTGAATAAGTCCCTCTGTACTGCCGGCAGTTTAAGATGGGTACGGTCGCCTCCCTTAAAGCCATCTATCTCCAGTGGCATCTCCTCACCTTCGAGTCGCTGAGACAGGCCAAGGACAAGCAATACAATATCAGATGATTGAGCAAGGTCTGCTGCATGTTCCAGCATTTTATCCTGAGGCGGAGCCCACAGGAACCTGATATCGGCATCACCGCTATAATTCCTGTAAATTATTTCAAGCCGGTACTCATTGTCTTTATCAAGGTTTTTCTTCTTCTCCCTGTGAAAAGCATGATGGCTTCCGTTATAGGTTAAGAACTCTTCACCATCAATAAATATCTGATAATTGGATGATCCCCAGCTACCGAGATAATAGTCGCCTGTCGCCGGCGGTTTTAGTCGGGCTGTCCATTTTACCGACCAGTTATCGTGAGGGATCTGAGGGTGGGGACTGTAAGTTTCCCAGTAAAAATCCACATTATCATCAATACGTGTAAAAACAGGCTCTCCCTCGCAATCCGGATTATCAAAATACTCAGCATAGACCCCCTGCACATCATTGGAGGTAAACAGGTATTCAGATGGAACCGGGACCAGGTTGTGCAAACCTTCGGCAAGGGGACTGCCATGTGCAAAAAGGACCTCAGCTTTATTACCGATCTTGTTTATTATACCGTCCAGTACTGTCACAGGACTCTTTGGAATGCCGTTATAGTTGCCTATGAGAGCTTCAAAATTATCGGCGTTTGGTCCTATTACGGCAATTTTTTTCAGATCCCTGCTCAACGGAAGAATTCCGTCATTCTTCAGAAGTACCATTGATTTCCTTGCAGCTTCCCTTGCCATTGTTTTGTGATAATCTGAACAATTAACGCTAAGGTGTATTCCTGCAAAGGGGACCATGTAATCAGGATCAAACATGCCGAGTTTGAAACGTGCAAGCATAATCCTCTTCACCGCTGTATCAAGATCATTTTCTGTAAGCAGGCCTTCTGTAATTGCTTCTTTAAGGTGTCCATAGGTAACACCGCAATTCAGGTCCGTTCCTCTTTTAACGGCAATAGCTGCAGATTGGGCCGGTGTCTGAGTATAATCCTGGAAGGTATGAAAATCAGAAATAGCCCAGCAGTCCGATACAATATATCCGTCAAAGCCCCACTCATTTCGCAGTATGCCATATAATTCCTCGCTTGCACAGCAGGGATGGCCCCGGAACATATTGTAGGCACCCATAAGAGATTGAACATTCCCTTCTACTACGAGCGTCCTGAATGCGGGCAGGTAGGTTTCACGAAGGTCTACCTCGCTAACCTGAGCATTGAATTCATGCCTTATGGGTTCAGGACCAGAATGGACGGCGTAGTGTTTGGCTGTGGCTACAGTCTTCAGGTAGCGGGGATCATCGCCCTGCATACCCAGCACAAACTGAAGACCCATCCTTCCTGTAAGATAAGGGTCTTCACCATAGGTTTCATGACCCCTTCCCCACCTGGGATCCCTGAAGATATTAATATTAGGCGACCAGAATGTCAGGCCCTGGTAGATGCCCCTCATCCCCCTTCTCTGGTAATCATGGTATTTGGCCCTTGCCTCATCGGAAATGATACCTGCTATTTCAAACATCAGGTCTTCATCCCATGAAGCAGCCATCGTAATCGACTGGGGAAATACAGTTGCCCAACCCGATCGTGCCACTCCATGCAGGGCTTCGTTCCACCAGTTGTATGCCGGAATCCCAAGCCGTGGAATGGCCGGTGCAGTGTAGAGCAATTGATCAGCCTTTTCCTCCATTGTCATCCTTGCTACCAGGTCATCAACCCGTTGTTCAAATGAAAGGGAGGTATCCATGAAAGGAAATTCAGATGCTTCCTGTGCAATAACTGACAGTGAAAAGGTAACGGATAAGAAAACAGGCAGGAATAATTTCATTTTGGTGATATTTTTTATGTTTGAATGATGAATATTGAATATCTATTAACGAATGAATTCGCCAACATTATTCGATATGCATTATTCGATATTCTGTGAGTTACCTGACTGAAAATTTGTACACTGTTTTGGAGGTAAACGGTTTCCCGGGTTCCAGTACTGCAGAGGGGAAATCCGCCTGGTTTGGGCTGTCGGGGAAATGCTGTGTTTCAAGACATAAGCCGCTCCTGTATTCATATACCTTCCCGCCGTGCCCTTTCTCCAGGCCATTGAGGAAATTACCGCAATAAAACTGTACTCCCGGCTGATCGGTGTTCATTTCAATAAGCCTGCCTGAGCCAGGTTCATACACTACAGCATCAGGTTCAGTTGTATTATCGAGAACAAAATTATGATCATAACCCAGACCAAGCCTTAACTGTTCATAATCGTCTTCTATGCGATCGCCTATTACGTGTGGGGTGGTAAAATCGAAGGGTGTCCCTTCGACGGGCCTTAGCTCACCCGTGGGTATCAGGTTCTCATCCACAGGGGTGAATTTCCCTGCTGCTATCATAAGTTCATGATCGAGTATATCTCCATTTCCGGCACCATGAAGGTTAAAATAGGCATGGTTTGTTATGTTCAACACGGTTTTTTTATCAGTGCTGCACCTATATTCAATCACCAGTTCGTTCTCATCAGTCCAGGTGTATTTTGCTTCAGCCCTTACCTCGCCCGGATATCCTTCCTCCATATCAGGGCTTAAATAGGTAAACTTCACAGCCGGCTCTTCACCCTCCTTTTCAATAATTTCGGTTTCCCATACAACACTGTGCCAGCCTCCGGGTCCTCCGTGGAGAGTGTTTGGCGGATTGTTTATTGCCAGTTGATATTCCACACTGTCAAGGGTGAATTTTCCTCCGGCTATGCGGTTAGCATACCTCCCCACGACAGATCCGAAGTAAGGATCGCCATTGAGGTAAGCATCCAGGGTTTCGTAACCAAAGGTGATGTTTTCCTTATTACCATCTCTGTCAGGCACTTCAACCCACACAAGAGTGGCACCGTAGTTAGTAAGCTTGATAGTGTTTCCGTGGGTATTGGCAAGGGTGATCAATTCAACCTTTTTTCCATCTATCTCTCCGAAATCTTCTCTTTTCATAATATATTGTTTGTTTACTTCCTGTTTACAACCGGTAAACAGGACAATTGCTGCCAGGACCAGAATTTGTTGAGGTTTCAGCTGTTTCATATTTTGAATTTTATTATTATTAGTCATCAAATTTAAAAAAAATCCTGACCCTTATGATATGGATCACCCCCCTAAGCCTAATACCTTTCCCCTCTCTCATTTACCATTGGCACGAACATAACTGGTAAAACGCTTTGCTGCCTTATCTTACCATTTTTCTTCCTGTTAAGAACAAGATACTGTATACCTCTGCCCCCCACGGGTATTATCATATGGCCCCCTTCGGCAAGCTGCAGCTTCAGTGGATCAGGAATATTATTTGGGGCACAGGTAACCATTATGGCATCAAAGGGTGCATGCTCAGGCCAGCCTTTGTATCCGTCACCAATTTTAACCGACACATTATCATATCCAAGGTCAGCCAGCAGTTCCTTTGATCTTTTTCCCAGTGTTTCATTTATTTCAATGGTATATACCTCGGCCACTATTTCAGCAAGTATAGCTGCCTGGTAGCCTGAGCCGGTACCCACTTCGAGCACCTTCATCCCTGGCTCCAGCTCCAGGCATTCAGTCATGTAGGCCACTATGTATGGTTGTGATATTGTCTGTCCCCCTCCTATTGACAGTGGTCCGTCACGATAGGCATATCTTCGTGCACTCTCGGGGACAAAGAGGTGTCTTTCAACCTTCTTCATCGCCCTGATCACCCTGCTGTCGCTTATCCCGCGTGCTATTATCTGGTCATCGACCATCCGTTCTCTAAATTCCTTATATTCAGTTTGAGAAACACAATTATTGCAGCTTATCACAAATAAGACAGCAAGTCCTATGTAGCTCATTTTTCCCATACCCCATAAGTTACTGGTAAGTAAACAATAAAACAAATTTTTATTGGAAGTATTCTAAGAAAATCCCGGATTCATTAATTATGTAAATCCGGGATAGGTCAGGTTACCAGAATAAGTCAGGTTACCAGAATAAGTCAGGTTACCAGAATAAGTCAGGTTACCAGAATAAGTCAGG
>JAVVEL010000013.1:44277-76486 GCA_032260385.1 Bacteroidales bacterium
CAGGTTACCAGAATAAGTCAGGTTACCAGAATAAGTCAGGTTACCAGAATAAGTCAGGTTACCAGAATAAGTCAGGTGTGCTATTTTAGTAGTCTGAGGGTTTATTTTTTGGCTGCCTTTAGCTGAATAAGACTATCGGGATCGGGAAGTACTCCATCGTTAAACTGTGTAGCCTTCTTGATAAATTCTTCATCAATATCCATGATCCTGAATTGTAGTATCTGTTCGAGTCTTGCATCTTTATAGCCAGCCTGTCTTATCATATCAATACAGGATTTATCAAGGTCAAAAACCTTAAGTTTGATCAGGTCACCTGAATCCAGATCCTTAAACCCCATTTCTCTGCATTCATTGATAAAATCAATATCCACTCCCTGTGACTTTAATGCGGTAAGATCATCTGCATCAATCTCACCGATGCCGGCTTTTCTCAGGTTTTCAATATATCCTGGAGTAATCCCAAGGGCCTTAAATGATATTACCTGTTGTATCTTTATTTTATCATACCCTGCTTTATGGATATCCCTTATATACTCCGGTCTTATGCCAAGGGCAACAATCGCTACTAACTTATCAGATGGGATATTATCATAACCCAGTGAGATTATTTCTTCGAGTGTTTTTATTCTGAAATTCTTCAGAGCAAAAATTAAATACTCTTTATCACTAAAGTCATCATAACCAAATTTTCCCATTTCTGATATATAGGACTTATTGGGTGTCCATTCGTATGTGCCATTACCTGACTGTTCTGTGATGTCACCAGTGAATTCTATTACTCCGGCTTCGCTTCGTAAATAAAAGGTAACATTATTACCAGTCATATATCCGTCGAACATATCCAGATCAAATGAGTTACCATAGTTCCATCCACCACGGTCTTTTTCAGTGTTAAAATAAAGATGCGGTTCACCATGTTTTATCTCGACCCACCAGAAGCCTTTAAAAACATCTTTCTGGCCGAAAACAGGTGACAGTAAGAAAACCGAAATCAATATCAGTATCATTCTTTTCATAGCATTTGGTTTATAATTTTCTAATAAAAACCTCCTTATTATTGAAAGGTTACATCTTTCTTATGATTAAGAATAATATCCCCTGAATAACTGCTGATTATAATCTCGGTACCGCCACCATTAATTGTAGCCCTGGTCCAGTTTTCAAGAATATACCTTTTCATATCCTGTCCGGATTGCATCTGTACTTTCCGATCATAAGTTGCAAGGTCAATACGGAATAGTATCTCCCCACGCAGACTCCTGATCTTTAAATTCGCCTGTGCATCATCAGGAAAAACCACCTCGATATCCCCATCAAATGAACTAAACATACTTGGCTTCTCATGATTCAGGTCTTTAAATATGACCTTTATATTACCATAGGAAGTATTGATCACGGATGATCCTGCAATATTTCCTGCAAATATGTTACCGTATTTATTATCAATCTCTATTTCTCCTTTAATCCCATATATTGACACATCACCATTATCAAGACACTTTATCTTTACTGACATCATCATAGGAACCTGTATATCAAAATCTATTGTATTCCCGTAAGATTCACACATAAGAAGTACATTATTCCCCTTTTCTTCAGCTGTAAGTGAGAACCTGGGTTGAGAGATTTTCCTTTAAAAACCCTGGTTCTCGTCATTTTTATCTTTAAATCTTGGTGTTCCGGTTACGATTATCATATTGCCCTCATATCCATTAATATTAACCGATCCTTTAGTATTGTCAAATTGCAGGTATCCATATTCTTTTCCCTTATCAAGCTCAATAATAAGATCTTCCGACTGGGCAAAAACGCAGCAGCCTATTAGAGCAAATATACTTATGAGTACAGATCTTAATTTCGTGCTTTATGCGGGGCTTTCATAATAACACCTTTATAGTTTCATTAATTCTTTCCCTGACACTATAGTCCAGAGTTAAGTCATTCAGCACTTTTTGAAATTCAGGAACAGATTTTTTCTCCTGCAGTGCCTGCATTATTTCTGCGAGCCGGTACTGAATCAACGGTGACTCCTGGATGGATATTGATCTCACCAATTCTTCCCTAACTTCCAGATAATCAACATATAATGTTAGTGTTTCAAGTGCCACCAGTCTTACATTATCATTTGAATCATTATTCAGAGTTCTCAACATACTTTCAATTATTTTACTATCTACCTCATTCATTTCACTTACCATATTCACTGCCTTTATTCTTTCCGAGGGTGAATCCTGTGACAGCATAGTTATTACCAGTGATCGTCTGATCCGATAGTTACAATTATCTTCCGGTCTTTTATCCTTCATTATTGAATAAAATCTATCGTCCAGGCTATCCGGGGGCTCTGGTATGTCTTCATTTAGCAACATATCATATATCTCTTCAATATCCCTTTTCTGATCGGCTGATAATCCTTCTTGATCATTTAGCAGATCCCTGATCTTTCGTTCTATAATATTCCTTTTTTTCATATGATGTTTTTTCAAATTCCACATAAAGATCCTTCAACTTCTTAAGTGCCCTGCAGATTCTTGTTTTCACAGCACTTTCACTGCACTTGTTTATTTCAGCAATCTCACTGTATTTCAACTCACGGATCTTGGCCAAAATTAATATTTCCTTTTCACTGTATTTCAGCTTGTTAAGTGAGAGGTTTAAAATTGCTGTGCTCTCCTTTAATTCGAGACGTTCTGTCCCGTTAATTTCCTCATCTTTAAGCTCAGGATCAATCTCATCCAGAGGGTACCGGGTATTTTTCCTCAAATATTCAATTCCCAGATTATGAGCAATACTGAAAAGCCACCTGGCAAAAGTGCCGGTACCCTTAAAGCTATGCTTGTATTTCAGTGCTTTAAAAATACGTTATGTGGAAGATCCTCACTGGCCTGGCTGTCTCCTGATGTAAGTTTGTAGAAATATCCGTAAACAGGTGTTTTATACCGCTCATATAATATCCCGAACCTGTCGATATTACCATCGACAACTTCCATCATTATTGTATTCTCATCCAAGCTCAGAGTAATATTTTTTAATAATAACCCGGGAAGCCGGTGAAGGTTACATTAATTAAAGGCTATTCTTCCTCAAAATGTTTTTCGTACCAGTCGATCATGCGTCTCCAGTGATCATGGAAGTCGGCTTCATTACTGGCCATGCCGGCACCATGTCCCCCATTAATATAATTAACCCATACCACTTCCTTGCCAAGCCGCCTCATGGCATAGTAAAGTTCCCTGGTATTCAGTGCAGGTACATTCCAGTCGCCCTCGCCGGTAAGAAGGAGGTGAGGTGTTTTTATCCTGTCGGCGCAGAGAACCGCCGTGGTGGCAAAATATTTCATTGGTGCATCCCACAGGCTTTCTCCTATCCTGTCCTGACCCACTTCAGCTGCCGCATAATTCCTGGTTCCTATGCGCGGACTGTCTCCAAGAAAACTTATTATGTTTGTTTTACCCGAAATATTTATAGCTGCTGCAAACCTGTCGGTCTGTGTTATTAACAGTGAAGTGGCGTAGCCGCCATAACTGGTACCATGCACACCTAATTTATCCTTATCAACCAGTCCCCTTTCAATCAGCTTATTTATACCTGATGTGATCCCCTTTATCCATGCTTCGCCGGGATAGCCTTCAATAAGGTTAACCGAGGGCTTGAAGCCGAAATAACCGGCATTGGCAATAAGGTTCATTGAATAACTGTAACCGTTATTAAAGAAATCCTCATATATCTCGCATACCAGGGGATACTTTTCCCCGGCTTCATAGTCAACGGGATAATACAAGACACCATATAGTTCCTTGCCATCGGCATCAAGGTAACTTACAAGTTCGCTCCTGGTTATTTTCCGGTTTTCAATCCATGGATTAAGATCAGTGAGCCTTTGGGGGTTCTCAAAGGCAGGGTCAGAAACATAAAAATCTTCAGGTCTGTCACCATCTGACAGGCTGTAGAAAAATTTACTGCCGTCTTCTGACATCTGCCATGAGGAATAGAGGTTTGCATCTTTAACAAGGTCCCTGAACTGACCTGTTTCCAGGATATATTCTAGCAGACCCCTCTCCCATTTATCCCGTGCTGAATAGCTCATGTACCATGAACTTCCGTCGGGTTTCCAGTCTACGATCCTCAGCCTGGGGCTCTTCTCCTCATCTTCCGGAAGTTCATAGGCCAGTTTCATATCCCTCTTATCAGTATTTATCATCCAGTAACCTTTTTTTGAAGAAGCAAGCACATATTTGCCATCAGGGCTCCATCTCATAACTGAGAATTTTGCCTTCGAGGTATCTTTTTTCACTATCTCCGTGGTGTCAGATGAGATTTTAATGGCCTCTCCTTCAAAGATTGACCTGATAAAAACCTGGTCTGAATCACTGTAGGCAAATTTTGTCTTGCTGTCATCCCAGCTAATATTTATTCTTTTTTCTGATTTTCTCCGAAGTGTGTCGATCACTGCCGGCTCATCCAGATCAATCATGTACAAACCATAATCAGTTCCTCCCCTTCTGTCATAGCTGGTTTTCTTCGGAACATATTCTGCAAATACCATCTTATTCCCCTCTTCCGGCAGATTAATCTCAGAATACCTGCCTTCAGGCAGTAATTCAAGGACCTTCCCTGAATTTATTTCCACTTTCACCGGTATGCTGAGTGAGGAGTGATTCCTTATCTCATCCCATTTAAGAAAGGGTCTTTTTGAATCGTAAACAGTCACAGGCCCCTCAGTTGCTTCACGAAATAATGAATCACCCCTTGATGACCAGTTCTCTGATCTGAGAGAAAGAATAAGGAATTCTCCGTCGGGAGTCCATTCAAGGAGCGAATTTGAGGCCAGTTTAAGGTCTGTTTTTAGCTTAATTCTTTTTGTTTTGCCATTCCCGGTATCATGTATATATAAGCTGAATTCCTCATCGTCATATACCAGGCAGGCAAGGTGTCTGCCTCCGGGCATCCATTTCATGGCCCCGGTAATAATTCCATTATCGAAGACCTTATAAGTTTTATCTGCCTTAGCGTCAATTATTACGAGCTCTGCCGTATAGGGTGCTACATAATTAGGATCGCCATACCTTCGATGATCAACGTTGAGACGATCTTTGCGTGCCCTTATAAGTCCGGCAACCATCTGACCATCATCTGTGATATCCACCGCGCTGAAAGACTTAAGATCCAGGACATCCTGTGTGGTGAATGAAGTTTTCTGGGAAAAACAAAGGGCTGAAAATAAAACAGTAAATGAAAACAGGGTAATTCTTTTCATAAAGGTCATTTATTAAATTAGACTTTGGATTAATATTTGTATGTTATTATTGTAAATGTAAGAAATTGGGATCAGGCCGGGGAACCTTAATCCTTAATATTTGTTAATTATAGACTTAAGTAGCCTAATTTCTATAAATTTGATAACTTTGAAATAATAATTCATCATAAAAATCATGAAACGGAAAATACTATTAATCATACCCTTATTGCTTTTCATTTTTCAAAGCAGTACATCGCAGCAAAAATCTGAGCTGGTAAAACTCAGAGGTATTGTCAGGACCGGTGAAGAAAAACCGGTGGCCAATGCCTTTATCTTCATAGATGGTCAGATAATTGAAGATAAAACCAACACAAACGGGAAATTCAGGATACAGATTCCTGACACTGCAGAAATAATATCTGTTTTTACCATTGATAACCGCTTTGCGGAACAAAAAATCGATGGCCGTAAAAATATAAGCCTTACACTGTCGGAACCATTGGACACAACCGCGGTATTACCTGCTATTATCAGCCAGGATGTGGTAAGTCTTGGCTATTATAAAAGCCAGATTGACAAACTGACTTCAAGTGTTGGAGTTGTTAAATCAAAGGAAGGAGAGGAAAACTATTACGACAATATATATGATATGATAAAGGGTGAATTACCGGGTGTGTCAGTCGTTGGTAACAGTATTACCATTCGCGGACCCGGATCACTCAGGTCAAGTAACGAACCCTTGTTTGTTGTAGACGGGATGCCGGTAAACTCGGTAGCCCATATAGTACCCGCAAATGTTGAATCAATTTCTGTGCTCAGGGGAGCAGCGGCAAATATGTACGGTTCACGCGGTTCAAACGGTGTAATTGTTATTGAGTTGAAAAGCGGCAACAGGAAATAAATACTCTTGCGGTAATTCATGGCCGGCTGTTTCGTACTTCACAACACTAAAAACTTTCAGAGATTATGAAAAAAAATATAATAATTATAATTTTCGCATCTGTTTTAATTTTCCTTCCATTATCCGCTCAGGAGGGGAAGGGGGGCAGGAAAAAGCTTGCCGGACACGTAGTAACACTTACAGGTGATCCGGTTAAAGGTGCAATGATATTTGTTGACGGAAAACTTATAAATACCGGAAGCAACAGGAAAGGTATTTATAAGATCAAAATAAATCCTGACTCTGAGATTATTGCAGTCCTTTCTGAATCGCATGGAAGTGAAGAAGCCCTTTACATGGGACAGGATTCAATAAATTTTGTCCTCACGGGATCCTTTAATGCCAGTGTATTCATCCCGGTTGAAGAAGAAGAATATGTTGACATAGGATATGGTAAGGTAAAAAGAGACCAGTTAACTACAAGTGTGGGAAGCGTAAGCAAAGAAAAAATCAACCAGCCACACTACACTGATATATACTCCATGATCCAGGGCGAGGTGCCGGGAGTTACCGTAACGGGTGAAAGGATAATTATAAGAGGTATCCATACCATTAATGCAAACACTGATCCTCTCTTTGTTGTGGACGGCGTTATGGCGAGTTCTATCTCACACATTAATCCGATGGATGTCGAATCAATAGATATATTAAAAGGTCCTGCTGCATCAATTTATGGTGTGAACGGTGCAAACGGCGTTATTCTGATAAATACAAGGAAAGCTGTAAGGAGAAAATAAACAAAAATATATAAAACCCGTAATCTACTGTCCTAAGCTTACTATGAATAATAATCTCAGAAAGGAAATCAGGATTTTTGCACCGGCAACCGTATCCAATGTCGGGAGCGGATTTGATATCATGGGTTTTGCTATAGAAGGAACCGGTGATACCATCGAAATGGAACTGAGAAATGACTCCAATTTCATTATCGAAAATACTACAGGAGTGGCCATACCCACCGTTCCGGAAGAAAATGTTATTACACCTGTGATAAAAGCCCTCCAGAAAGAACTGGGAATTGACGTAGGAGTAAACATAAGATTTATTAACAAGATCAAGCCCGGAAGCGGAATAGGATCCAGTGCCGCCAGCTCAGTGGCTGCCGCCTATGGCTTTAACAGTCTGCTTGGTAAGCCCCTCATTAAGAAAGAACTCATAAGATATGCCATGGAGGGGGAAAGATTGGTCAGCGGAGCAGGACATGCCGATAATATAGCACCATGCATGCTGGGAGGCTTCGTCTTAATCAGGTCGTACCGCCCCCTCGACATAATAGAACTACCATATCCCGGGAGCATCTACTGCTCAGCTGTATTACCCGATATATCCATTATGACATCCGTGGGAAGGTCGGTCATCCAGAAATCGCATTCCCTGAAAAAAACAATTACACAAACCGGCAATGCAGCCGGGCTGGTGGCAGGGCTTATTATGGGAGATTTCGATCTTATTGGAAGATCAATGGTGGATGTTATTGCAGAACCAAAACGCAAAAATATGATCCCCGGCTACGACGAAGTGCGACAGGCTGCAATGGATGCCGGTGCATTGGGTTGCAATATTTCAGGGTCAGGACCGGCAGTCTTTGCCCTTTCAAAAGATGCTGCAACAGCAAGAGAAGCAGGTAATGCAATGGTCAGGACCTTTAATAAAAA
This sequence comes from Bacteroidales bacterium, assembly GCA_032260385.1. Taxonomy (GTDB): domain Bacteria; phylum Bacteroidota; class Bacteroidia; order Bacteroidales; family VadinHA17; genus UBA9300. The sequence goes on from JAVVEL010000013.1 coordinate 52,112, forward strand.
TAAGCTGGGCTGTAAATTGTTCCTCTCACCGATCAGTAAAAGAGGTGTAAGTGAAATCTAATTGCCTTGAAAATGAAATTTGTAAGCAGCAGGAACAATTCCAGGCTATTCAGTCTTAAAGAAACTGTTTTCCTTGGCCTCGCTCCTGATGGGGGACTTTTTATGCCGGTAAAATATCCCCCGCTATCACTGCGGGATTTTAAGAATATTAAAGCCATGACCTTCCCTGACCTGGCTTTTACCCTGGCAAAACCTTATCTCGAAGAAGATTTTAACGAGGATACAATAAGGGCAATGATTGCAGATGCCTTCGATTTTGATATCCCGCTGAAAAAAATAAGCGGTGATATAAGTGCACTGGAACTGTTTTATGGTCCTACCCTGGCCTTTAAGGATGTGGGAGCACGATTCATGGCAAGGCTGATGGCTGAGATGAACAGGGAGGGTGAAGAAATTACTGTCCTGGTTGCCACCTCGGGTGATACCGGAGGAGCAGTAGCTTCAGGATTTCACCAAACAGAAAATATTAAAGTGGTAGTGCTTTACCCTGAAGGCAGGGTGAGCGAATTCCAGGAGAAACAATTTACCACCCTGGGTGATAACATAGAGAGCCTCGCTGTTGACGGTACATTTGACGACTGCCAGCGACTGGTAAAGGAAGCTTTTACAGATATTGAACTCAGGAAAAAACGCAAACTGACATCTGCCAATTCAATAAATGTCGGAAGGTGGTTACCCCAGTCATTCTACTATACGTGGGGCATGATACAATGGCTAAGGGAAAATCCCGGAATCCTGCCTCTTGTTTCAGTCCCGAGCGGCAATTACGGTAATCTTACCGCCGGCATGCTGGCCTATGAATCGGGTATACCTTTTGCTGGCTTTATAGCTGCTTCCAATATAAATAATACTGTTCCCATCTATCTCAGATCCGGATTTTTCGAACCAAAAGAATCGGAGCAGACAATTACCAATGCCATGGATGTAGGCAATCCGTCGAACTTTGAGAGAATGAAATACCTCGGGGGCTCCTTAAAGAATATTAATGAACTTGTATCTGCATATGAATTTAAAGACAGGGAAATCCTGACCACCATTGAAAGAGTGTACGATCAGTCAGCTTATATTCTTGACCCGCACAGTGCAACAGGGTATGCAGCTCTTGAAAAATCAAAACGCAAGGGCTTTTTTATTGCCACGGCACACCCGGTAAAATTTCTTGATATAATACCGGATAATATAAGAGATAAAGTGGAATTGCCCGCTCATATCAGCCCGTTCACCGGCGAATCATCATCCCTTAAAATCTCATCTGACTATTTTGATTTCAGGGAATACCTCCTGAAAAGCTGAGCCTTCTACTTCGCCGGTAAAGATCTCCTGATCTTTCAGGTAGAAGGAGAAAGGAATTTTAATTCTTTGGGAATTAAAGATTAACATTTATGATTTACATAGTATCCGTTTGGACCCTGTTAAACAGGACCTGATCCAGCAGAACGAATACTATAAATACAGGCCTGGCAAAACGAAAATTATAGGTCCTGGCCTGACAGAACGGATTTTAATTTCTGACTGTAATAATTATTCAAAAAATATTTACACAATTAAAATATATATCTTATGTTTGTACTACAATCTATATTTTATTACAATTTATATTCCAAAGCCATAAAAACTCAGAAATCTGGAAACAACCTTGAAAAGAGCACATTCAGGTTATTGTACCGTGATGGTATATTTGACCTTGCTTTCGGATCGATGCTAATTATATACAGCATCAATATGTACCTTGATATTAATGATATCCAGACATCAATAATCTTCAGGTCATTGATAATCCCTGTTGTTGTAATACTGGCACTTGTCAAGACCTTTATTACACAGAAGAGGATTGGATATGCGAAATTCAAACCCGGAAGGAACAGGAAAAGGCTGGTAAGTTATATTATAGCCATCAGCGCATTATTATTAACCACCATTATTTATATCCTTGCCGCAGGTGGGGAAATAGAATCCTCCGATAAAAATGAATGGTTCCCCCTTCTCATAGAGTTCATTTTCCTGGTGGGGATATTCTTTTTAATGGCATATTTCACTGATTACTACAAATTCTACCTTGTCGGTATAATCATGGGACTTGCTTCGCCGGCATCCATATTCCTTGAACCATATCTTGGTACAAGGTATTTCGGACTAGCGTTGCAGTTTATTGCCGGAACTTATTTGTTTATTTCAGGGCTTATTCTCTTTATCACATTTCTGGTCAAATTCCCAAAAGCAGGTAATTATGAAGGATGATATTGATTTCAAAGAAATAATAGCTGTAAATAAGCTTATCCATGAACCGGCCAGGATGGCTGTTATCAGCTTATTATCAGCTGTTGAAGAGGCTGATTTCATTTTCATAATGAACAGTACAGGCCTCACCCAGGGTAATCTTTCATCTCATCTGGCAAAACTCGAGGAAGCCGGCTATGTTGAGATTGAAAAGACCTTCAGGGGTAAAAGACCGCATACGCTTATCAGGCTTACTGAGTCAGGACTGAATGAACTTACACTTTATCTGAAGACGGTAAAGAGATTCCTGTATAATATTTAACCGGGAGCCAAAGGATGGAAGTTGCATGATTTAAGATTGCAGATTCAGGATGAATAAACATTACATATAAAGCCTGCACCCAAAATTCCTGCAATCTTAAATCTGCAATCTCAAATAATGTTATCTTCTCCGTGAAGAAATCACTGAAAACTCATACTCTGCGGGTGGCTCTGCCCCCATCAGGTGCTCCACGAAGTAATCCCACCGTTTACGCATCATATAGGGTTCATTGCTGAATCCATGACCCCTGTTTGGAAAGAGTATCAGGTCAAAATCCTTGTTTGCCGCTATCAGTTCATTAACAACAAGCAGGGTATTATAGTAAGGTACATTGGTGTCCATGGTGCCGTGGGCAAGAAGTAATTTTCCTTTAAGGTTCCCTGCCAGTAATTGGTTTGCCTGGTTATCATAGTTAGTGGTACCATCAGGATACTCTTCCAGCAGGCCCTGCCATTTCTCGCCCCAGTCATCCTCGTAGTTCCTGTTATCATGGTTACCGGCGCAGCTGACAGCAACCTTGAAAAAATCAGGATACCTCAGGATGGCATCAGTTGAAGCAAAGCCGCCGCCTGAACTGCCATATATCCCCACCTTATCTATATCAATCCACTTATACCTCTCTGCAAGTTGTTTCATTCCCGTTATCTGGTCGGGCAGACCATTATCTCCCATATTTCCATAGTAAGCCTCATGAAAGGATTTTGAACGCATGGGAGTGCCCATTGCATTTATGGCCACAACAATAAATCCAAGCTCAGCAATTGCCTGGTTATCACCTCTTGAAGCATAAAAATCCATTGAGCGCACACTGCTTGACTGCGGTCCGGGATAGATATAATTTACTATCGGATATTTTTTTGACTCGTCAAAATCTGAAGGTTTAAACATCAGTCCATAGAGGTCGGTCTCACCATCCCTGGCTTTCACACTGAATGGAACGGGTGGCACCCATCCTTCAGCAATAAGGTCTGAAATATCAGCTTTTTCCAGCTCCAGCGACTTATCCTCCATAGTGCTTTTGAGAAGTGCCACCGGTGGATCCACCGGGCTTGAATAACTATCCACAAAATAAGATCCCCCCGGGCTCATGCTTATACTGTGGGTGGCACTGTCGGGTGTATGAAGTTTTAACTCCGAGCCGTCAGTCTTAACGCTGTAAAGATACCTGAAGTAGGGGTCGCCCGGTTCGCGGCCGGCGCCGGTGAAGTATATTCTTTTATTCTCCCTGTCTATATGCAACACATCAAGCACTCTCCATTCTCCTTCGGTAATCGCGTTTTTCAGCTCACCTGTTTCGAGGTCGTGTAAATAAAGATGCCCCCAGTTGCTTTTCTGGGAATACCAGATAAATTCGTTTGTTTCGGGCAGTATATGCCAGTTTATCATACTGAAACCCGATTCAAAGAAGGTGTCCTCAGTTTCTTCCAGAACACTCCTTACATCTCCCGTAAAGGGATCGGCCACCCTCAGTATCCCGTTCTTATGGTCCCGTGAGGTTGAAACGAAAGCCAGGAGGGACCCGTCGGGACTCCATTCAACATCAGCAAATTGACTGCCTCCGGTTGCAATATGGTCTGTTATTGTCGACCTGTGCTGGTCAGCTTCCATTTTTAACCTTACTACTTCCTTTTTATCCACATGTATCACCACCCTGTGTATCCTGAAGATTACACTGTCTTCAGGAAGGGGATATTTCCATATCTCAGGTTCAGGGTGGCCAACTTTAGTGCTTGCCAGGTACATTTCACCCACTCCCCTGCCATTGTGCTGAAAAGTGGCAATCATACGTGAATCGGGCGACCATAACAGAACAGGTGTTTCACGGCGGGTCCACCCTGCATTGTTGGTTGCATAGCCAAAATCCTTTATACCGTCAGTTGTAAGTTGTGTTTCCCTGCCTGTATTCATATCCCTTATCCATAGGTTATAATCCCTGATAAATGCTGCTTTTGTATTGTCGGGTGACAGCACGGCATTCCTTACATCATAGTTCTCACCTGTCTTTTTATTCAATATATTATTATCGATATCATATTCATAATCAATCCCTTCAACGGTGAAAGAGAGAGATGACAGGTCCTCTGAAAAATTTATGGAACGGAAAGGCAATTCACCAGCATTTAATTCCTCTCCCGTTTCCTGAGAAAGCAAACGAGCCAGCTCAACCTGGTCGAAAGCCCTTGTACTTTCCATGGATGATGCATCCACAAGAATAAATTCACTGCCACCGGGTGTTCTCTTGCTGTACCAGAAATGATTATCATCCAGCCACTGTGGCCTGATATCGGCATTATAAACGAACTGTGAAGTATGGGCGGAAAGCATTTTCTCAGCCCTCCTGTAATCGCTTTCCTCCAGTTTTTTTTCTTCGCCATTGTTAACACAGCCTGCCGCAAAAATCACTATGACGGCACTGATCATAAAAGAATTAAAGATATTTTTCATGAGTTTGGATAATTAATTTGAGATTGAATCTGAAAGTTAAGAATAATATCCTTAGCACCGTATGTTAAATAAAATGTATATTAGGGATGGAAAATTTAAAAAACAGCAAAATGAACAGACTATCAGTTTTTATTATGGCCTTCACAATTGCTCTGGCCTATTCATGCGGAACAGGTAATGAGAAAGAAAGTAAACTACAGGTTGAAAACTACTTTTCAGTCGACAGCTCGGAAATAGCCATAATGGCATATTATATGGCAAGGAACAATTATGACCCTTCGGAAATACCGGTCGGGAAACTCACCCATATCATATTTTCATTCACGGAAGTGATAGATAACAAAATGGAATTCCGTGGTCCTGAATCAGGACAAAGGTTAAAGGAACTGGTACTGCAGAAACAGAGGAATCCCGGCCTGAAAGTTATGGTTGCATGTGGCGGATGGGGAGGTTCGGGAGGTTTTTCCGATATGGCTGCTTCAGCAGAAAACCGTCATTTATTCGTACAGAGTGTGATTGATTTCATCAATGAATATAATCTTGATGGTCTGGATATTGACTGGGAATACCCCGGTTTGCCCGGTATAGGTAATCCCTTCCGCCCGGAAGACAGGGAAAATTTTACATCCCTCATGAAAGAGTTACGCGAGGCAATGGATGCTACGGGTAAAAAGCTTACCCTGACCTTTGCAGCAGCAGGCTGGGATAAGTTCTTCGAAAATATTGAAACCCTCGAGGTGATGAAATATGCAGATTATATGAATCTTATGACCTACGACTTTGTTGGGGGGCACCAACCTTATACAGCCCACCATACAAACCTGGGCCTCGTCAGCCTGGCTGACCTGGAAGGAACTGATTATCTGGAGTATATAAATGACAGCATAATAAGCAAGGAGCAAACAGACTGGCAACCAAGATCAATAGAAGGTATAATTGATTTTTGCACCGGACTGGGGGTTGACAGGCAACAACTGATAATAGGAGCTGCTTTTTACGGCAAGGCATGGAAGGTTGAAACAAGGGAAAACAACGGACTTTACCAGGCCACACGGGGACCACAGTCGGGCTGGCCCTCATATGCCGCCATAAGGGACAGCATGGAGAATAAGAACGGCTATACTGTATACCGCGATGAGAAGGCCAGGGCACCTTATATTTTCAATGAGTCAGACAGCCTCTTCATCACGTTTGACGACACTTTGTCGGTGAGGCTGAAAGCAAGGTATGCAATGGACAATAAACTTGGTGGCATTATGTTCTGGGAACAGTCGCAGGATACAAAGGACGGCAAGGGCCTCCTGGATGCAATCTTTAGCGTGGCAGGGAACCGGTAGGAATGAGTACCTGCCAGTGTATACATGCTGAAAGCATGTGAGGACTGCGAGATCGCAAGCGGCTGGTGATTGTGGCTGTTGAGGGCGAGCAAATGAGAGGCTGGAGGTAAACTAGAACAGCTCCTTGGGGAATAATACATCTTCTCCCCTCACGGCTCCGTGTAAACGGTAAAATACCTCACCGTTGTTTGATTCCAGAAAATAGCTCCACTGATCAATCCCGGGATTATCCGAGTGAGTTCTTCTTATATAAAGACGCTCATTAATATTTAATTTCAGTTCACCCTTTATATAAATTCCTATTTTACCATAGTTGGGCTCCATTGTGGTTTTTAGCCACACAACATCAGGATCGAGCAATCCTTCTCCTTTCACACGGCGGTGATCAACAAGGTTACCCACGTATTTCCGGGTAACCATAAGCTGGTCCTGCTGCATGCCCGGTTCACTGACTGAGCATGATGCTATTAATGTTATGATCAAAGCAAGGTATAATATCCTCATCCTTCTCTTTTTTATTAAAAGAAGATTTTATATCAAAGTTAATAAATGCATTTGATTAAGCTACAACAGGAATATATTTTTTTGTAACTCTTCCCCGGATTTAAATCTCGATATCTTCAGGATCAATATCTTCTTTCGCTCGCGGATCAGGCGGAGTAGAACTTATTACTCCATTTTTATCCACATAAGCGATCATGTCTTTAAGATCGCTCTTCTTATCACTGTCTTTTTTGGCTAACCTTTTTTCAGCTTTTTCCTTTCTCTTTTTAGCCTTCTTGTTTCTTACGTCTTTCTTTTTAAATGTTTCCTGTGATCTTCCCATAAGTATCTCCTGTCAGATTTATTACTATAGTTGCTTGACTGCCGGTATTTTCAATATCAATCGCCGAATAATTCAACATTATCCTTAAGCATATGTTTGAGCTTGGAAAGACCCTTGCTCCTTATCTGCCTTACTCTTTCAGATGACATACCGTATTTATCAGCTATATCCTGGAGAGACCAGGTAGTGTTGCTGTCGAGGCCAAAAGACATGTTCAATATTGCAGCTTCCCTATGGTTGAGTTTTGCCAGTGCCCGTCTTATGTTTATCATGAGCGACTCATTCATCAGCCCGTTATCAGGAGGTGATTCGCTTTCATTCTGTACCGTATCGTAGAGACTGAAGTTATCATCGTAATCGCCACCAACAGGCATATCGAAAGAAACCTGCCTGTTTTTTATCCTGTTGGCCGTTTTAATATTTTCGTTCTTTACATCCAGGAAATGTGCCAGTTCATCGTCTGTTGGCTCCCTTTCATACATCTGTTCGAGATAGGGTATGGCTTTTTTTATTTTATTTATTGCCGCTATCCTGTTAAGGGGTAAACGCACAATTCTTGTCTGGTCTGATATGGCCTGCACAATTGACTGGCGTATCCACCATACTGCATAGGAAATAAATTTAAAACCCCTGGAGGCATCAAATAGCCTGGCAGCTTTAACCAGGCCTATATTGCCCTCATTAATGAGATCGGGCAATGACAGGCCCTGGTTCTGATATTGTTTGGCAACTGATATTACAAACCTCAGGTTGGCAAGCACCAGCCTTTCAAGTGCTGCTGTATCGCCCTTCCTGATTCTGGCAGCCAGTTCAACTTCTTCCTCAGCACTTACCATGGGGTAATTGCTGATCTCGTTGAAATACCTGTTTATTGATTCCTCATTCCTGGGAGTTAATTGTTTGCTTATTACCAGTTGCCGCATTTAATAATATTCTAAGCTGATTTTACATCATAAGCTACAAGGCCTTTATCACCCTGCTTCACTTCAAAAACAACTTCCTGATCGGTTTGAAGTATATCATACGAATCGAGCAGACCCGTACGGTGTACAAATATGTCTTCCCCGCTTTCAGATTTAATGAAACCAAATCCCTTGGTCTCATCATACCATTTTACTTTTCCTTTAAACATTATTCTCTTATTGAATATTAATATCTTGTTTTCCTGGGTTTTGCCTCATTGACGACAATTTCCCTGTTTTCCATTACAGACCCGTTAAGATCTTTAATTGCTTCATTAGCCTCAGAATCATCATCCATTTCGACAAAGCCAAAGCCCTTGCTTCTGCCACTGAACTTGTCAGTAATTATTTTTGCAGAGCTTACTGTTCCGTATTCTTCGAATACTTTTTGAAGATCATCTTCATTTACCTTGAAATCAAGGTTTCCTACATAAATGTTCATTTTGTTTGTTATTTAATTAGTTACATTCATATTACCCGGGTGGTCTTTATGCGCTTTCACCCTTCCCCCGGATCAGATAACCGGTCCCGGATTATAAGGCAGTGCAGCACATGCAGATTCAACAGAACCTGGTAAGATGATTAATAATAAAATTTAGGATTTAAAAAAAAGTGCCGGGATTAATAAAAAAGTGAAAGATAATTTTGTTAAAAGCGCCATTCTCAAATCAGAAATTTTTGCAAAGATACGCATAATAATCCAGATAGCAGCATTTTGTCATTCATTCTCCTGTTCATGGCATAAAATAACCATTATTAATTGCTTCATTATAAAATATTTATTAATTTTATACATGTCCTTTTGCCTTACCCACCAAAACTCCTAATAATATGAAAAGGTATATTTCACTTTCTGCAGCTTTAATGGTTCTCCTGGTATGGGGATGCTCAAAAACCGGGAATGATACCCTCTTACTTAAATATTCCCTTGAAAGGAATGTTGCCGATATTAACAGCGCTGTTAATTATATCTCAACTACAAAAGCTTACGAGATTCTGAGTGCCAGTTCTACGGTCTATAAATGCGAAGAGGGTTTCCGGGACAGTATAGACCTTGATCTTATTGCAGGCATCTATGAATTTCAACCCGATATGGTCAATTACAGTATGTTCTTCATCCCGTACAAGCTCTTTGAAAAAACTGGTGAATCAGACAGGATGATTGTTAATATGCCATATAAGCTCATTTATCATCCGGAATACCTCTATAATATTAATCCCTTTGATACACTGCTTGAAAATGATTTCACAATAAACGCCTCTGATTATCACCTCTATTATTCATGGGGCAGCAAGTACGATTATAAGCTCACAGCTGATTTCTCCTTTGATACTGAAGATATCGGAACACTTGACATTGTATCTGCTGATGAGGAGGAAGCAGGCCTTTCATACACCTCGGAATATACATTTAATGAGGGCTTTAAGATTGGTGTTGGTTTTCAGTCGGGCGATTCTGCCGTTTCATATTTCGACCTTAAACAGGATGATCTTATCCTTCTCAGGGAAAGCATGACCCGGGTAAAAAATGCTTCTGGCGAAAAAGAAATTAAATACGTGCTTACCATAGGCAATATTGATATTGTAAAAGGCACGGGCATCGATTCGATACAGGTTTACCTTGACGGTGTTCTCCAACAGGAAGCAGGTGCCGTAATAATCGACACAAACTATTACGGCGCATCAATAAGGCATGAAAGGGATATCCTTCTTACCCTTGATGATGGCACCACGGTAAAGCTTGGCGACATGCTTAAACCTGCAAAAAAAGCACTTGCAATCCTGGTTGATTCACTGCACAGTATGAATTTTGCAAGCTATATTATCAATTATATTGCAGTAAGCATTTATTACCATTCGTGATGAATGCATTGCTTTAATGTATAATTTAATATGGGGCTTTACAGACCTGTACTGCGATATATTGGCTGGTTCTTTTATTGTCTGAATCATGAATTTTTTTTTATAATCATCATTCAAATCAAGGATTATATCAAAAAAAAACTATATTTGAGAGACAAAACAAATAAACAATGGTTTAACTTACCCGGACAGAATCCGGGACAGGAATAAATATTGAGTATCACAGACCTAAAATCGAAACCTATGAAAAAAACCCTCTTGAAAAGCATGAGCATAGTGTTGTCAGCAGTTCTGCTCCTGGCACAAACCCATGTTCTCTCTGCTAAAACTATCACTACCGGAATTCCGAGTATTGAAGAATCAGTTTTCAGTATTGATGAAAATGATATGGACATGGCATTAAGCGAATTAAATGAACTGGACAGCTATTTAAGCATGAATGAAGGTGTAAGCTACGCGGATCTGGAAGCAAGCGGAAGTGACCTGATAGTAAATATCAGTGATATTTCTGCTCCTCTTGGCCTGGCACAGGAAGGTGAACCGCCACTGGGCATTCCGGCCTTCTGGTGGGGATGTCTTCTGGGATGGGTAGGATTATTGCTGGTTTATATCATGACTGACCAGGATAAAGCCCAGACCAAGAAAGCATTCACAGGCTGCCTTATAAGTTCAATTGCAGGACTTGTTTTATATGGAGTATATTATGGCCTCGTAATCGGAACCTGGACAAATTAACAGGAAGTGAAAATTTTAAGGTAAAAATTAAGCAAATATCTTAGGTAAATGGAAGATGCCTGCAATTTCTGCGGCATCTTTTGTTTATTTAATCAATACTGTATTAATTTACGGCAAAATCAATTTTAATGTTCAAACATCTGTGCATTTTACTGTTTACAAGCCTGGCTGTTAATGTGCCAGGATATGGCCAGGATTATTTCAGGATAAAGGCAGATATATCTGTTAAAATTAGTAATACTGATGGGACAAAAAGCCTTACCAGGGCAACTGTATACTACGATAAAAATATAAAGGAACTGATTTATGATATATATTTCCCGCAGGAAGAAAAATGGATAAGTAAGGATACCAGCCTGTTTAAATACAATAAAGACAGTTTAATCCAGAGAATTACCATCCCTCCTCTGAACGAATTTACGGTTTTCCACCTGGCACTTAATACCGGATTAAATGATTACGGATTAAGGAAAACAAACTATAGCCTGAGTAAGGTCGAAAAAAAAGGAGACATGGTGCTTTCTTACTGGAAAATCCCTGAACAACTAAACCTTCCTATAGACCATGTGGTAATTGCAAAAAAAGACAGCAGGCTTGAAAGCGTCATAATGGTAGGTGAAGACCAGGAGATTCTTAGCAAGCAATTCTTCAGGAACTATATCAAAATGGATGCTTTTGAATTCCCCGGCCAGATAATCCAGATTACTTATGACAGTATGGGTAAAGAAAATTACCAGGTGACCGAGTTCAGTAATGTAAAAGTGAATGACCTGGCAAATACTCAATTATACCATTTCAAACAATAGAATTTCTATGAATGGAAAAATACTTCTGACCGGTCTTTTTCTAGTCTCAGGCCTGGTCTCAATCCCGGGCATAAATGCCCAATCCCTCTATGATCATGAACTGGCAACATTATATAATAAGTCAGATACGTCACAGAGCGATTACACCGAACCACTCAGGGAAGCAAAAAATGAAATTGATATTACCATATCTGCATTCTTCTTGTTTTATAAAACATTCATTTCTTCACAGGATATGCCAACATGCGTTTTTACACCCTCCTGCTCGGTATATACAGTCCAGGCCTTTCAAAAGAAAGGTTTATTGCTGGGATGGCTCAGCACTTTCGACAGGCTTTCCCGGTGTCATGGTCTTGTAAACCCTGTTCACTATCACTTTGATACAAATAAAATGCGCTTTTATGATCCGGTCCGTTAGAAATATAATACTTGCTGCCTTATTTCTCTGGCTCGTATTTTTACCTGCAGCAAAAGCCCAGGAAAACCTTCTGGATTATAACAATTCATTGAAATTTGCCAGGTATCTCAGGTCAACAGGACAGTATGGTTTTGCAATGGAAGAATATGAGAGGCTTAACTTCCTGTGGCCCATGGACACAACCATAAACATCGAACTGGTACAGGCCTACAGGCTCAACAGGCAATGCGACAGGCTCGATAATGCATTTGACCTGCTGAGAAAGAACATTTACACTCATAATTCACAGAGGGCAGCAAAGGAATACCTTGCTTTTTCCCTGACATGTAAATCAGGTTCAGACAGGTTTCACTATATTTCTTCCCTGCTTAAGCCGGCTGACAAAAGCTTCTATGAACTAAGTTATTTCTGGGTGAATGCCGAATACGACTCAGCCTTCGCCTACTGCAATGCTAACAGGGATATTATTATGTTAAATAATCCCGGCTTATACAGGCTGACCGGTAATTTTGAAGATGAAAAATATAAAAGCCCGGCCCTTGCGGTGATTATGTCGGCTGTGATACCCGGCAGCGGAAAAGCATATTCACAAAGATGGGGTGATGCAGTGGTATCCTTCCTCTTTGTAGGATCCAATGCCTATGCCTCATACCGCGCCTTCAGCAAAAAAGGAGTGAAGAGTGTTAACGGCTGGATCTTCGGTACCCTGGCATTCAGCTTCTACTCAGCAAACCTGTGGGGCTCGGCTAAAGCTGCCAAATCTTATAACAGTGATCTGCAACAGAGATATAAGGACAATGCGGAACTTATTATATATAAATCTTTTTAGCCTCTGCCTTTACTTCCCATTGACAGGGCAGGACATTAGTCAGATAAAGGAGTTCTCCGATGAACATTTCAATGAGGGGAATTACCGGCTTGCCCTGAAGGAATACCAGCGCGTCCTCTTCTTTGATGAACAAAATGAATACGATGAGCTTTACTTCAGAATAGCTTCAATACATTACATTTTATCAGATTACGATAAGGCCATAAGGTACCTGAACCTGGCTCAGCTGACAGAAAATGACGACAGCCTGAAGGTTGAAATAACTTTATATAAGGCCCTTTGCAATTTTAAGCTGGGTAACTACCTCGGAGCGATAAATGAACTATATGACATCCCGGATCTCCCCTCCGGATATCTGCAGGATAAAAAGAACCTTTACCTGGGAATATGCCATTATGGACTGGATGAATATGAAGATTCACGCGATTATTTTTCCATGATCCTGGACTCTGCCGGCACTGCAGGAGTAAATACACTGTTCATTCAGCTGGAAGATTATAATAAGAGATTCAGGCCTGAAAAAGTTGAACTGATGAGCATGCTGCTGCCGGGGCTCGGCCAGGTATATACCGGTAAAGTATTTAACGGTATAAACTCCTTCATCCTGATCAGCGGCGTTACGGTGTATGCTGTAGTCACGGCAGTAAATTATGGCCTTATAGATGGCCTCCTCGTACTGTCATCATGGTTCTACAGGTATTACTCAGGAGGTTTCACCAATGCCAGGAATTTTGCCGTTCAAAAAATAGAGGATCAAAAAACCAGTATCTATTCCGAAATATTCAGCCTGATTGAAGAATATCAAAATAATATTGTGAGATGAGGGGTAATACTATACACCGGCGAATCAGGTATTATCTGTTAATGCTCCTGTGCGGGTTCACCTGTGAATTAGCCGCTTCCTGTTCTGGCGGGACAAGCTTTGAAAAAATATTCGATCTCATTTACAGCCAGCAGTTCCATGAAGCCTCCCTTGAACTGGACAGTTCAAAAAATGAACTCGACAGGTGGGAATATCACATACTTAGTTTAGACCTAATGTGGTGGGAAGCTCTTTCCGGTTCTACAAGAGAAGACTATAAACGATTTGAATCAGCTTTAGATGATTATGCCTCAGGTTTAAAAAATGCCCGCGACCCTGACAAACTGGAAGAACTGATTACCCTCAGTTATTCATTCCGGCTCGAGGCCATAAAGGGTAATCTGATTCCCATGATGCTGGATTTTTTGAAAATAAATCACCTTATTCAGCATTTTGATACGGCCGGCCTGGACCCTGCCCGGCAGGAAATCTTCAAAATCTACCTTGCCCTCTTCAATATTGGCAAAAGTAAATTGTTATTCAATAATTCAAGGATAAAGGAAGAAGCCGTTGAAATCCTCGTGAGCAATCTTGATTCACCCTATCCCGTGTACCGGACCATATCCCGCTACTTCCTTTCAAAAATTTACCTCGAAGTGGACCCTTCACCTGCCAGGGCAAGGATTTACTGTGAACAATTATGCAGTGCCTATCCTACCAATAAGATCTTTATTTATAACCTGGAAATGTGTAAAAACCCGGACTTGTAGCATAGAGCAAGAGCCTGGAATAAGTCATTTGACTTAAATATATATTCGAGTAAATTGATTATCACGTCTTTTTAATATTTGTGTTTAGTCACGGTTCAAGCTACAAACTCCCTAAATATTTAATCTTTAAAACAATTGTATATTTCTGTTGAATTTTCTAATTTGTAGGTCGCATTGCATTATAATTAGCTTTCAAAGGGGTTTTTATTCCCCGGGAACAGATATCAATGAAAACTTCATTCTCATACATAGGAATAATAAGCCAATCAAAGTGTATTTAACATACTGTTAAAGGCTAAATAAAGATATTCTAAACATAATAAGTGGAGACATGACCAATCAAAATCAAGAATGTTGTCCTGAATTTGAAACAAGCAAATGGGATGAAAAGGATTTTTCATGGGACAACAAACCTTTCATTAGAGAATCTATTCCAACATTCTTTCATATTCCTTTACCACCAATGATTGGGGGGAAAATGAAAAAGATGAATGAATTAGCGGATAAAGCACAAGCTAATATTCCCGACTTAACAGAAGCTTTAATACTTTTTCATGACCCATCTCCATTCAAATCAGAGATTTACTACTCTGTTACAAAAGAAGTAGAAGGGGCTAAAAATATTGGGCTTTCAGGAAATTTTATCTCCGGCGTTTTTGATGGTCCCTATAATTCTGTTCCGAAACACGTAAAAGAGATGGATAGCCGTTTGGCAAACAAAAATCAAAAAGCCAAAGACTACTATATTCATTATGCATACTGCCCAAAGTGTGCCAGAAAATTCGGACATAACTACATGATTCTTTTTGCACAGGTTTAAATTGTTCTTAAAGTTTCAGGTGGGTATATATCAAGTGGTAAATATGACCTGATGAATATTTTCCATCATAACTTACCCATGGTGATAGTTCATTTCTTCAGGCAACAGTTCAGGGGAAAAAGGGACTTCGACATAAAGGTATATGGATGAGCTTAATAATTATTAAACAAGTTACACCTAATCAGAATAAGAGGAAAATACACTTAGAAATAATTTACTGTTTACCGGGCTGATCTTGGCAATACTGTTAAGCTGCAACAGTGTAAATGAGAACAATTCAAAGAATAATACTAAAAATCATTCATTTGAGTAGACCATTTCAAGTCCAGGCAATGAAGGCATAGATTCGATTAAAATTGATTCTATTCTTAAAGAGATATCCTCGGGTGAATATGGATTGATAGACCATTTAATGATTATTAGAAATGGAAAACTCATCTTTGATAAGCATTACAAAAACAATTATGATTCAATTGCCCAACTTTATGACACCGTAAACTACCCCACAAACTTTCAGTATAATTATGACCATCCTGATTGGCACCCGTATTACAAAGGAACAAATTTACACACACTTCAGTCCTGTACAAAGAGCATTACCTCACTTTTAATAGGTATAGCCATTGATGAAGAGCTGATCCCGGATACAGATATGAAGGTAATGAAACTCTTTGATTCATATAATACAGCGCAGGAAGATACTCTGAAAAGCTTCATCACTCTTCAGGATCTTCTTACTATGAGGGGAGGATTCAAATGGGTGAAGATTTACCTTATTTTGACCCGGAGAATAGTTGCTATATCTTAGAAAGTAAAGAGAATTGGTTAGATTATATTTTAGAGTTGACAATGGACACCATTCCGGGAACCAAGTTTGTATATAACGGCGGAATAACGGTATTGCTGGGCGAAATAATCAGGATAAAGACAGGGATGCGAATCGATAAATGGGCAGAAGAAAAACTTTTTAAGCCTTTGGACACCACAGAGTATTACTGGAAAGTAAGTTCAAACGGTGAGGTGGATACAGAAGGAGGATTATACCTTTCAATATATGATTTCGCAAAAATGGGACAATTGATTCTGAATACTGGCACATGGCGGGGTAAAAAAGTGATCTCAGAAAAATGGCTGAAGGAATCTACCAGTCCACAGGTAAAACTCGATGAGTTTGATTGGTATGGGTATCAATGGTCACTTTGGAATCCTAAAAAAGACGATTATCAATTACTTTACGCAAGCGGATTCGGAGGCCAAATTCTTTTCATTGACAAACAGAACAACTTGCTAACAGTTTTGAATAGGTGAAATATTCACGGAAGTTCAAAAAAAAGCCACTATACAATCCTAATTTTAGTTTCCGAAGCGATTATTAATTAAAAAACTAGGTGTCATGCGATATGTGCTATTTTAGGCTCAACAAAAACTAAACCAAGGCTGATATAAAGGAATT
Source organism: Bacteroidales bacterium (assembly GCA_032260385.1). GTDB lineage: Bacteria > Bacteroidota > Bacteroidia > Bacteroidales > VadinHA17 > UBA9300. The sequence goes on from JAVVEL010000013.1 coordinate 68,777, forward strand.
TTGTACATTTGAAACATAATGCATTCAAAGGAAGACATATTGAGATTTTTGGCTGACAATAAAGAATTCTTTAAAAAAGCCTTCGGAATTATCAGAATCGGTCTGTTTGGTTCATACTCCAGGGGAGATCAAACTAAACTGAGTGATATTGATTTGGTTGTGGAATTTGAACCAGGTACTGAAAACTTATTTGAAAAGAAACTTGAACTTAAAAAATTCATTTCCGATGAGCTGGGTGTAACCACAGACATTTGCAGGGAGAAATACATAAAAAAACGAATCCGTTCAAATATAATTCGTGAAACCGAGTATGCATATTAAAGACCAAAATAGATTGGAGAGTATTCTTGATGCAATACTTAAAATTGAATCATATACAGAACAATTTCAGGATGCAGATCAGTTGAATGACAATAACATTGCATTTGACGCAACGATGATGAATTTCGTGATAATTGGTGAAATGGTAGTAAAACTCAGTGATGGTTTTAAGGACAGATACACTGAAATAGAATGGCATAAAATAAAAGGATTAAGAAACATTGCTGCTCATGATTATTTTGGCATTGACGCTGAGGAAGTGTGGCAAATAATCCACGGCAATCTGCCTGAACTGAAAAAATTCATTAAAAAACACATCGAATAAATAAACAGCACAGAAAGCATATGAAGTTAACTTATAATTGGTTGAAATAATGTGCTTTGAAAACAAGTGCGAAACTTTAATTAATAATTGAAATCAGATTCTATCAGACCAATTGTTTTCTACATTTTAAAAACCGTCAACACTTCCGTCAACACCTAAAAGCAAAAATCCCGCAAGTCATTGACTATGCGGGATCTGCGTTTTAAGAGTGTGGTGCCACCTGGAATTGAACCAGGGACACCAGGATTTTCAGTCCTGTGCTCTACCAACTGAGCTATGGCACCAACTTTTCGGATTGCAAATATAATCCGCATTTTCATACGTTTAAAATTTTAAGCAAAAAATTTTTATTTTTTTCGTTCTCATTGTAAGCATATAATTCACCTCCCCCCCACAGAACTACAAACCCGGTATCTTTAATTATTTTCCATAAAGGTTTTATCATGTGCCCGCCAAACACTAACTTTGCAGCCTTATCCAATTATATATGAATTTATTACATCATACACTGCCGAACGGGATACGCCTTGTCCATAAAACTGTTCCTAACATGATCGCTCATGCCGGGGTAATAATAAATACAGGCTCAAGGGACGAGAAGGAGGAAGAACACGGTATGGCTCATTTTGTTGAACATATGCTGTTCAAGGGTACGGGAAGACGAAAAACATACCATATCCTCAGCAGCCTGGAAGACCGTGGCGGTGAACTGAACGCTTATACCACCAAGGAAGAAACAGCCATATACGGCTCCTTCCTGAAACATGACTATAATAAAGCCTTCGATATAATAAGCGATGTCCTGTTTAATTCAATATTCCCTGAAAAGGAAATACTGAAAGAAAAAGAGGTAATAATTGAAGAAATAAATTCATACAGGGATACTCCGTCCGAACTTATCTTTGACGATTTTGAGGAAATGATATTTGAAGGGGCCCCGATTGGAAGGAATATACTCGGATCAGAAAAATCACTCCATAATTTCAACCGCAGCATGATCCATGATTTCATGAATAATAATTATAACCCTTCAGGAATGGTGGTGTGCTCAATTGGCAATATCAGGGAAAAACAACTCATTAAACTGTTTGAGAAATATTTCAGTGACATACCGGCTAAACAAACAATAAGGGATAGAACAGCATTCACCACATACAAACCAAAGCATAAAACCCTGGGCAAAAATACATGGCAGGACCACTGCATAATAGGTAATATTGCCTATAATGTAAGAGATAAAAAACGCCTGGCCTTGTTCCTGCTGAATAATATACTTGGCGGACAGGGAATGAACTCTCGCCTTAACCTGTCGCTCAGGGAAAAGAAGGGCTTTGCTTATAATGTTGAATCAAATTATACACCCTATTGTGATAGCGGTGTATTCCTGATATACTTCGGGACCGATGAAAAAAACAGGCAGAAAAGTATCGGAATAGCAATGAAAGAACTTAAGCGCCTTCGTGATCAAAGGCTTGGCAGAACCCAGCTGCAAAAAGCAAAAAACCAGATAAAAGGAAATATTGCCAGGGGCAGGGAAATCCACGAAAACCTTATGCTGGCAATGGGGAAAAACATCCTCCTGTTTGACAGGATGGAATCAACAGAAAGCCTCTACGAAAAAATTGACCTGCTTTCACCATCAGACCTGCTGGAAATCGCAAACGAGGTATTTTCAGAAAACTTGCTTTCAACACTTATCTACACCAAATGATGGAAATAGATATCGAAAAATATATACTTGAAATAAGCTCTCCGGAAGATGAGATCCTGAATGAACTGTACAGGCAAACTCATAACTCTGTGATCAATCCCAATATGATCTCCGGACATATCCAGGGCAAATTTCTTGAAATGCTGGTCAGCATGATCAGGCCTGCAACGATGCTTGAGATCGGAACTTATACAGGCTATTCTGCCATTAGCATGGCCAGGGCTCTGCCAGAGGGAGGCATTTTGCATACCATCGAGATCAATGATGAACTGGAAGATATCTGCAGGGAATATATTAGCAGGTCTGGACTGCAAAATAAAATTGTACTGCATACAGGTGATGCACTTGAGATATTGAAAAAGCTTGACCTCTCATTCGACCTTATTTTTATTGATGGAGATAAAAGACAGTATCCGGAATATTATGGACTTGCCATTAAGAAACTCAATCAAAATGGCTATATCATCGCCGATAATGTTTTATGGGATGGTAAGGTAACCGATCCTTCTCAGAACGATCCCATGACAGAAGGAATTCGCAAGTTTAACCGGCTGGTTAAAGAAGATCAGGATATTGAGAAAATAATAATCCCTGCCAGGGATGGCCTGATGATTATACGCAGACTTTAGTCCGCTAGTCTTCAGCCTCGGGAGACTCAAGCTCGCCTGTAATCTCTTTTATCCTGATAGCATTGATCTCTTTTGATACCGTTGTGAGATTCATCATAATGGTCTTATACTCAGGGTACTTCTTATATTTCTCCCTCATGGTGTACATGATGTTCAGAACCATCTTCTGAAGATTTTCGCTGGTATCAAATTGTTTGTCACTGTCAGATGCCATTTTTTTGCTTTTTAGTAGTTATTCAAAATGTCCGGCCTGCAAAGATAATACAATTTAATACTTCAACGATGCAACTCTTTTACTGGTACAGTTTTTGTTTTAACTTAGATGCATGGGTCGGGATGTATCAAGGATTAATTTTATCCTGGCCCGGTAAATCAAAAAATATATATCATGGGAAAAAACATCATATTCAGAACATTCCTGCTTGCAGCCATGGCTCTGATTATTACATCAGGACTGTCGGCTCAATATTACCAGGCAACAACAAAATCGGTTACAAGACTGTTCGGAGATAAGGGAAATGCCAGTACTGTTATTGCATATATTAAAGCAGATACTACTCTAAATGTTCTTATAGTGGAAGAAGACTACCTGAAAGTTATCTATGGAGAAACAGAAGGATGGATATCGACCGACAAAGTCACCCTTAGAAATACTGAAGGAGAAATCCTTCAGGTGGGTGAACAGGCTGAACAGCCCGTTCAGCAGCAACAACCTGCTGACAGGTGGACAATGCTAAGTGGCAAATATGATGCAAAAACGGCCAGGGCCATTTATGAAAACAAGATATGGAAGGGAATGACCAATGATATGGTCTTCGACAGCTGGGGTAAGCCGCTCAGGGTAGACAGGCTGATTAAGGGAGCCGATATCCAGGAGAGATGGATATATCCCGAATCCTACGTGATCTTTGATGACGACATACTTATCCAGTGGGGGCCGGTGAGATAAATATGCTAACTTGATGGCTATTACCAATCAATAAATTATAAGGTGATGAAAAAGTCGGGGATTTTATTAGTAGCTTTTACCTTATTTTTCTTTATGGGAGAAACTATTGAAGCCCAGGACTGGGCTAACCTGGAAAGATTCAGGGAAGAAAACGCCCAACTGGGTCCACCCGCCCCCGGGGAGAAGCGTGTCGTATTCATGGGTAATTCAATAACCGAGGGCTGGAGCCAGCATTCGCCTTCTTTTTTCGAAGGCAGGCCATACATAAACCGTGGTATTAGCGGACAAACAACACCCCAGATGCTGATCAGGTTCAGACCCGATGTTATCGACCTTGAACCAGAGGTGGTTATAATTCTTGCCGGCACAAATGATATTGCAGGTAATACCGGTCCTTCAAGCCTGGAAATGATAATGGCCAACCTGGAATCCATGGCTGAACTGGCCAGGTCAAATGATATTAAGGTGATTCTCTGCTCCGTTTTGCCGGCCTTTGATTATCCATGGCGACCGGGACTTAATCCTGACAAAAAGATACCTGCTCTGAATGAGATGATAAAGGCTTATGCCCGTCAGAATGACTTTATCTGCCTGGATTATTTCTCATCGATGGTTGATGAACGAAGCGGCTTAAAAGATGAATATACCTACGATGGCGTGCATCCCAATGAAGCAGGCTACAAGGTAATGGGACCACTGGCTGAAGAAGCAATCAGGAAAGTACTGGAAAAATAGAGTTGTCACAGCTGACGACCCTATGAAATTGATTATTTGATTTTTAGATTCAAATGATCTATATTTATATGCAAACCCGCTTAAGATGCCTGATAAACCTCAAAACTTCTGGCAGGAGCTAAAACGCAGGAAAGTAATCCGTGTCATAATAGGCTATGCCGCAGCTTCCTATGTGATCCTGGAACTTATCTCAATCATTGCCGAACCATTCGGGCTGCCCGGCTGGACCCTGAAGCTAGTATTTGTGCTTCTTTGCGTGGGCTTCATTATTTCCGTTGTCATTTCATGGCTGTATGATATTACCCCCGAAGGAGTAAAGAAAACAAAACCGGCAAAGAGTGGTGTTGAAAAAGAAAAAGCTTCAAAAGCCGGTAAAAGAGGACTTAAGACAAGTGATATTATTATTGCGGTCTTACTGATAGCAGTTATAGTTCTGGTTTACCCAAAAATATTCAAGCCTGATAAACTGAAACAGCTCCGGCAGAAAGGCGAAATTTCAATTGCCGTGATGCCCTTTCAGAACCTGACCGGCGATACCCTGAAGAATTTCTGGCAGCTTATGGTGCAGGAAGGCCTGATAAATACTCTGTCAAACTCGGAAGAACTGAAAGTAAGGCAGACTGAATCGACCTATGCCCTGCTTCAAAATTCTGATCTCAGTAATTATGCATCACTGTCGCCTTCTCTTGCCAGCACCATCTCAAAAAAACTGGATGCAGGAGTTTTTATACATGGAAGCATAAGCCAGGTCGGTACCCTGATAAGGCTGAACGCAAAGCTGGTCGATTCAGAGACAGAAGAAGTTTTTAAGTCTTTTCAGATCGATGGCACCCCGGAAAATATCCTGAATGTAAGCGATTCCCTTTCACGGATGCTAAAGGATTATCTTATTATCTCTGTCCTCGAAAAGGAATTATCACATGAACTTAAACATTACCTGTCATCAACAGAATCGGCTGAGGCAGTAAAGTATTTCATGGAAGGTAATATGGCATTTTACAAACGGGATTATGCTGCCTCAAGGGAACTTTTTTATAAGGCACTTGAGGCTGACTCAAACTTTGTCGCCGCGGTGGTTAAAATCGCTGTTTCATATGGTAACCAGGGCATTTATGAAGAAGCTAAAAAATGGAGCCTCAAAGCCTGGGAGAAAAGGGACCGGATGTCAAGACTGGAGAAGCTTTATACCGGGTGGATTTACAACATCTATTACGGCGATCCATATGAAGAATTAAAATACATAAGGCAAATAATTGAGCTTGATGATCAGATTGCAGCAGCTTATTATATTCTTGGAATTACGTACAACCAATTATTTCAGTATAACAAGGCAATACCTGAATTTGAAAGAGCCCTGGAGCTTTATGATAAATGGGAGGTAAAGCCTTTATGGGTTTATAATTATACAGCCCTTGGAGAAGCATATCACAAAACAGGTCAGTTCGGTAAAGAAAAAAGACTCTATAAAAAAGCTGAAAAAGACTTCCCCGGTGACCCTGTCCTGCTTTCCATGCAAGCGACACTGGCATTAAGTACGGGAAAAACAGAGGCGGCAGATGAATATATTGACAGGTATATTTCTGCCCTTGAAGAAAGGTCTTATTCCGGGGCAGCCATAGCTTCAATCCTTGGAGGTATTTATCTCGAAGCCGGGATGCTTCAAAGAGCGGAAGAAAAATATCGCGAAGCACTATCATTGCAGCCTGGGAGGGCAAGGTGGATGAACAACCTGGCATATATCCTGATTGACAACGAAATAGATATTGAGGAAGGTCTTGAACTGGCTGAAAAAGCACTGGAAACAGAGCCTGACAATTACCTTTTCCTGGACACCAGGGGATGGGGTTTGTATAAGCAGGGAAATTACCAGGAAGCCCTTGAGAACCTTGAAAGAAGCTGGGAATTAAAACCCATTTATGACCACGATATATATCTTCATCTCGAGGCAGCAAACAAGGCTGTAGCCAATCAATCCGGTTCAACTAATTAATGACCCATTCACCACCAGTAAGTGTAATCCTCTGATTTTCTGTTTTCTCTGATCCAATATCAGTAAATTGGCCATGTCCGGGATATACCTTTGTATCATCCGGAAATAATTCATAAAGCTTTTGAACGGATTTTATTTGATCCTCTCTTGAACCATGCTGCGTATCAGTTCTGCCAACATTTCTATAAAATAAAACATCACCTGAAAACAAAATGCTATCTGTATAGTAACATACCTGCCCGGGAGCATGGCCCGGACAATGGATTGCTCCAATTTCCATAAATCCTAATTTAAATATCTGATTGTCCTCGACAAATATTTCCGGTTCACCAAGGGATTTCATATCAAATTCCAGAAATTTCGCCAGTTCAGGATTACTCTTACATTGAGCTAACCAGCCGGGTCCATAATTTTCTATCGCCCACTCCAATTGTGTAAACAAATCTATATACTCAGCTTCGTGCATACACATTTTTGCATTCGGAAATTGATTTAAAATTTCCGGTATGCCGTATACATGATCGATATGGCCGTGGGTGAGAAAAATGTATTTGAGTTCTAATTCATTTTCGTTAATAAAAGCAAGTAAAGTATCAATCTGTCCTCCGGGGTCAATTAAAGCTGCATCTCTGGATTTTGTTCCATAAATAAGATAACAGTTAGTTTCTATTGGGCCGGTAATTTGCCGCATCACCTCAAAATCTTCAGTAGATGTACAAGCAATCTGAAATAATAAAAGTATCACCAGAGAGTGCTTAGTTAATGCTTTCATAATCTTTTTCATTAGTGATTTTTAGTATTAAGATCAAATCAGAAATCGTCATCAACCATTTTATCCTGTTAAGGTTACAATTGTAAGTTAAGAAAAATTCATTAAATACTCCAGCAAATTGGACTGGCTAAACAGGGTCTGAAAGGAACCCGGTTATATTGAGTACTGCCTCCCTGGTTGCAACTCTTACAAAAGATAGTGTCCGGGTAGAGCGGGTCGTTGCCTCCCCGCTCCCCCACAGATCCGGACGAGCGAATTTCCCGCATCCGGTTCCTCAG
>JAVVEL010000014.1:0-68256 GCA_032260385.1 Bacteroidales bacterium
TTTGGATGCTGTAAGTGCCTTTGGTCAGCCAGAGATCCTTAATACGGATCAGGGAAGCCAGTTTACCAGTCCATTATTTACAGGAATATTTGATGGAGAGAAGATAAAAACCAAGCTTAGTATGGATGGGAAGGGGCGATGGATCGATAATGTCTTTATAGAGCGCTTCTGGCGCAACATCAAATATGAAAAGATTTATCTTGAGCCATCAGAGGATGGTGTAGAGCTGTATGGCAAAATCAAGTGGTATATAGATTTTTACAATATCCGGAGACCTCACCAATCACTGAATTATGATAAACCTGAGCAGAGGTATCGACAAGCAGCTTGATTTTTCCTTACCGACCCGCGGGTCGGTAAGGAAAAGAATACTTAACTTAGTGAAATAGTTGTCTAAGGGAAGGGAGTAGTTCTCCTCGCGGTTCTACCCTTGCCTTTAGCTAGCGGTTCCTGCCAACCCGGTCCGCTCGGGACTTGCACCCTATAGGTAAAGAACGTGCATGGCACACAAGAAAGAGGCTCCCCGTAGAGAGCCTCTGTTCTGAAATATCAATTTGTTTATATGGTTTGTGGCAGTTTTACTTGGTCACATACCAGGTATTCTGTACGAGCAGGTCATTGGCCTCCATTTCCCTGAAAGGAATAGGAAGTATAAGGTTACCTGCATCATAAGGGAGTCCGGCTTCTATATCAAGCTGCCATCTTTTCAGATCGTGCAGTCTGTGACCTTCCCAGCAAAGCTCCCAGTATCTTTCCTGGCGTATATCGTCCTGAGTTATCGGTCCTGTAAGCGTGGGGGCCTCTGCCCTGTCTCTTATAATGTTGATATCCTGTAAGGGAGTATTGGGTCCTACCAGTGGACCGGTGGACTCAAAATTAGCTTCAGCCCTGATAAGGTACATCTCGGCGAGTCTGATAAGAGGGATGTCTGCATAATAGTCGCCCCATTTTGAAGTGTTGATACCACCATTGTTAAGAATACTACCCACACCGAAATAATACATTTTGCTTATATTGGCAATAGTGTAGCTATCATCCATCTCAGCTTCGCCCTGATAGGTTCCCCTGAGGTCTAAAGGATCAAAAGTGGCGAGGAAGCCCGGCTGTATGTCATAGTCGCCCCTGCCCATGCCGTTCAGTGAAGCATACATAACAGTAAGCCATGAAGTGTTACTTGCCACATTGTTCTGAAGGGCAAAGATATCTTCAGATGTAGCTTCGTAATTATTAAAGGCTTCCAGCGGTGTTGATACAAGCTCGTAGAAATCTGATTCAATTACCCTGTTGGCCTCCGTAGCTGCATTGGTGTAATCGCTCATCTGCAGGTAGACCCTTGCAAGCACAGCGCTGGCAGCATAGCTTGTGGCATAGACATCATTGAATTCCGGTAAAAGGTTTTTTGCATCCGTAAGGTCATCCAGGGCCTGGGTATAACATTCCTCAACCGTATTCCTGGTCACTTTAATGGCATCACTGACATCCTTGGTGGGAGTCAATATAATGGGTAGCCCGAGCTGGCTGTTTGTTTGTCCGGCCTCATAAGGCAGGCCAAAGAGCCTGGTCATTTCAAACATTACCCATCCCCTGAGGAATTTGGCTTCACCCTCAACCCTCTGGGCGTCATCAGGATCAAGCACTGCCTGTGTTTCGGGATCAAGAAGGGTATTGCATATATTAATAAGGTCATAAGCTGCAATCCAGGTACCGGAAATATATGAGTTTGTAACAGCTATCTCCTTATTTATTATTTCTCGTGGTTGCTGGTAAGTTCCGAGGAACATAAGATCACTGGAAGCTGCCAGCAACTCGCTGTATTCATTGAAGGTACTACCGAAAATATCAGCATCGCGCGCCTGGAGGTAAGCTCCCACAAGTGTTGCCTGAATATTATCAGGAGTGGTGAGTGCAGTACCTGCATCAATTGATTGCCTGGGTTTAAGATCCAGTTTCTCATCACACGATGAGACGAAGATCATCACCGGTATAACAAGCAACCATAAAAGTCTGTTAAATATTTTATTTTTCATGATAGTCATAGTTTGCTATTTTTTTAGAAAGTAAGGTTAATGCCCAAAGAATAGGTTCTTGCCTGGGGTGCCGTATAGAAATCATAACCCTGTATTATATTCTGGCTCTGAGTTGAACGTCCTGTTCCGGTGTAGTTAACTTCAGGATCCCATCCTTCATAATTGGTGAGTGTATACAGGTTCTGTACGCCAATCCATATCCTTGCACTGTTCATGTTAATGCGGTTGAGGATACTGGAAGGCAGTTTGTAACCCAGCGTAATGTTCCTTACCCTCAGGTATGAACCATCGGTTAGATAACGTGATGATTCACGTGTACCGTTCACTTCACCAAGCCTTGCCTGGGGTACATCGGTGATATCACCGGGCTGCTGCCATCTTTCCATCTGGTCAACTGTCTGGTTATCAAACCATGATGCATTGGCTGACTGATAAACTCCTCCACCGTTATAGATTTCGTTACCATAAACAAAGCTCAGTAGTATATCAAGATCAAAGCCCTTATATTCGAAATGGTTGCTAAGACCACCTGTGAAATCAGGGTTAGGAGAACCCACCACCATTGGATTGGCAAGGTTATAATTAGTTGTGGTTTCATCACTACCTTCTTCCAGGTAATACAGTGCATCGCCGTTATCCGGGTCAACACCTGCATATTTACGCATCTTCCATACACCAATAGGCTGGTTTTCTATAACATAGTTCAGTCCGTTCGGTGTGATTTCCGGTCCGTCAATGCTAATCACTTTATTCCTGTTGAATGCTATGTTGAAATCTGTTGTCCACTTAAATGATCCCACGAGGTTATTTGAGTGGAGGGCAAATTCAATACCCTTGTTTTCAAGTGAGCCAACGTTACTCCATACACCCGTAAATCCGGATGTGGAAGGAAGCGTACGATAGAGCAGCAGGTCTGTCGTTTGCTTATTGTAATAATCCAGTTCACCGGTAATCCTGTTGGCGAAAAGTCCAAAATCAACACCTATATTAAACTGCGCTGTAGTTTCCCATCCCAGTTCATTACTGGCAAGCTGTGTTGCCGACAAACCATTACGTCCGGCATAGTTCACACCTGAGTACAAAGCAAGGTGGGCATAATCGGGAATACCCGAGTTACCTGTTAACCCGTAGCTTGCCCTAATCTTGAAAAAACTCAGGAAATTTTCTATACCATCCATAAAATTCTCTTCAGAGACAATCCATCCGAGCGATCCGGCAGGGAAGAAGCCATACCTGTTCTCTACGCCAAACCTTGAAGAACCGTCGACACGACCGCTAAGGGTTAAGAGGTACCTGTTATTATACTGGTAATTTGCCCTTCCAAAATATGAAAGGTAGGTCGTTCCTTCATCCCAGCTGCTGAAACTGGTAGCTTCAGCTGCACTGGCAATATTCTGGAAGTCATCAGTTGGGAAACCTTTACCTTCAATGTTTGATCCCGTTGTCATTGATTCCTGGTATGACATACCTCCAACGATATTAAAATTATGGGCATCTTTAACCATTATATAGGTCAGATAATTGTCCCAGTTATAGTTGACAACCCTTACAGACCTGTTCTGTGCTTCACCGGCAGGACCTGCACCGATAGTCTCGCGACCCCAGAAATTCTTTTCCCGGAGGTCAATAATATCAGTACCGAAATCAGACCTGAAAGTAAGTCCTTTTACTATCTCGTATGTTCCATAAACATTGCCAAGTGTTCTGAATGTAACCTGGTTGTTATATGAATCACGCAGTGAGATAAGGCCATTATAATAAATGGTATTCCTATTCAGCTCCCCTGTTTCGGGGTCAATAACGGGTGTTACCGGAGCCTGTGCCACCAGCTGCAGTGGTGTTGCAAAGGCATTGTCATTTTCCACCCTGTCCATTTCGGTTCTCATAAGGCTGAGGTTAACACCGTAGGTAAACCTGTCGCCTGATTTCTGATCAAGGCTCACCCTGCCGTTAAACTTATTCATGCTGTTGCCCCTGAGTATACCTACTGTATTATCATAGCTCATGCCGGCATAAAAACTACCACTTTCAGAACCCCCGCTGGCGCTCAGGTTAATCCTGTTCACGGAACCTTTCTGGAAGGCTTCTTTCTGCCAGTCGGTATCGTAACCATCATCCCACTGGTCGCCTACATATAGCTCCCATATATCTTCCTTGGGCAGCCAGTCCCATACAAGGCCTCCTACTGAAACATTATCCATTGCTTCATTAAAAAGCTCAAGATACTGGTCAGCGTTCAACCATTCGCGAAGCCTGCTGGGCTCACTTATACCGGTGGCATAAGAAACATTGAACCTCGTATCGCCTGCCTGTCCGCTTTTGGTTGTTATAACCACAACACCGTTGGATGCCCTTGAACCGTAAATGGCAGCTGCAGAAGCATCTTTCAGTATCTGGATAGACTCAACATCAGCCATATTTATATCAGCAAGGGGGTTTGTGGGCTGGTTACTGCTGTTACTCAGGTTAACCGACGTTACGGGTACACCGTCTATAACATACAAGGGCTGATTATTGGCAGAGATGGATGATGAACCCCTGATTCTCATTTTCACGGTCTCACCCAGTTTACCACTGGCCTGTTCAATAAAAACACCGGCCGTCTTACCCTGTATAGCCGATTCAAAGCTTACAGTTGGCACTTCTGCCAGTCCTTCAGTTTCAACTTTAGTAATCGAACCACTGAGCTCACGCTTGATGGCTGAACCATAGCCTGTAACAACGATTTCGTCAAGGCCTATATTGTCGACTTCCATGACAATATCATAAACATTGTCAGAACCAACTGTTACCTCCTGGGTCTTCATACCGACAAAACGGAATACAAGGACATCGCCCTCGCTGACGGCAATCGAATAATTACCGTCGAGGTCGGATGTAACACCTGTAGTCGTTCCCCTGATATTCACCGAGGCACCAACAATGGTAGTCCCATCTTCAGCAGCAGTGATTGTTCCTGTTACTGTCTTCTCCTGGGCAAGGGCCATAATGCCCAGTCCGCAAAAGAAAAACACAAATAATACCAATTTTCTCATATTAGAATATTTAGTTTAGGTAAAAAAATAAGATGTTTAAGTAAATCTGTCCAATACTTCATAAAGACGGTAAATATATAAAAAAATTGATGATTACTGAAATGATAAAAATTTGTTAATTAATCATCACATCTTAGCTCTCCCCGAAAGAGATTTTTGGTTACTTTTGTAAATCCGATCCCACCCGGGCTCTTATAATACATAAACTCGTAACTGCCTTATCATGAGCAACTTCGTGCATCTACATCTTCATACTCAGTATTCAATACTTGATGGTGCCTCCAAAATAAGTGAGCTCATGGAAATTGCTTCCGGACTGGGGATGCCGGCTGTGGCCATTACCGATCATGGCAATATGTTTGGCGCCAAGGAGTTTCATAATGCTGCAAAAGAAAAGGGCATTAAGCCCATTATAGGTGTTGAGGCCTATGTGGCCAGAAGAGGAATGTCGGAAAATACCAGCAAGGACGACCGTTCGGGTGACCATCTGATATTGCTGGCAAAGAATTATAAAGGCTACAGGAACCTGGTAAAGCTTGTTTCACTGTCATGGACCGAAGGTTTTTATTATAAACCGAGGATTGATAAAGATCTTCTTAAGGAATACAATGAGGGCCTTATTGCTACTTCCGCCTGCATAGCAGGTGAAATACCAACGGCAATACTGAACAAGGACCCCCTGGGGGCTGAAGAAGTTGCCATGGAGTACAGGGCTATCTTCGGCGAAGATTTCTACCTTGAGATTCAGAGACATAAAACAGGTGATCCTGTGTATGACAATGATACCCTGGCAAAGCAAAATACCGTTATTGAAGCCTACAGGAAACTTTCGGAAAAAACAGGAATAAAGATAGTTGCTTCCAATGATGTCCATTTCCTTAAAGCTGAAGATGCTGAAGCACATGACCGCCTGATATGTCTTAATACAGGAAAGGAGCTTGATGATCCTGACAGGCTCAGATATACCAAGCAGGAATATTTTAAAATAGAAGAGGAGATGAGGGAACTCTTCTTTGAAATTCCTGAAGCTGTCACGAATACTGTGGAGCTAGCCGATAAGGTGGAAGTGTATGAGCTTGATCATGAACCTATTATGCCTGAATTCCCCATCCCTGATGAGTTCGACAGCAAGGATGATTACCTGAGGCACCTGAGCTATAAGGGAGCCACGGAAAGATGGGGAGAGATAAGCCCTGAACTGGAGGAAAGGATCGATTTTGAGCTCGATACCATAAAAAAAATGGGTTACCCGGGCTATTTTCTCATTGTACAGGACTTCCTGAGAGCAGCCAGGGAGATGGGCGTTTCGGTAGGCCCGGGAAGAGGATCGGCAGCAGGTTCGGCTGTGGCTTATGCACTGAGAATAACTGATATCGATCCTATTAAGTATAAACTTCTTTTTGAGCGCTTCCTGAACCCCGACCGTATCTCTATGCCAGATATAGACATAGACTTTGATGAGGATGGCAGGGACCAGGTACTTAAATATGTGGTTAAAAAATACGGACATGACAGGGTTGCCCATATAATCACTTTTGGTACCATGGCTGCGAAGATGGCCATAAGGGATGTGGCAAGGGTACAGAACCTGCAGTTATCGGATGCCGACAGGCTGGCAAAGCTGGTGCCTGAGAGGCCGGGTATTACTTTCAGTGAAGCATTTGAAGAAGTGCCGGAATTGAAAAGAGAAAAAAACTCGGATAATGAGCTCATTGCCCGTACCTTACAATATGCTGAAGCCCTGGAGGGTTCAGTGAGGCAAACAGGCACCCATGCCTGCGGTATAATAATAGGACGTGACCCCCTGAATGATCATATACCTCTAAGCATTGCCAAGGATACCGATCTCTATGTTACCCAATACGACGGGAACCATGTTGAATCAGTTGGATTGCTGAAAATGGACTTCCTGGGCCTCAAAACACTTTCAATAATAAGGGATGCCCTGGATAATATAAAGGCATCAAAAGGGATAGACATTGATATATCAAAGATTCCCCTTGATGATTCAAGAACATTCGAACTATATGCCAATGGTGAGACCACCGCCCTCTTCCAGTTTGAATCGGAGGGAATGAAAAAACACCTACGCGAACTTAAGCCCAACCGTTTTGAAGACCTTATAGCAATGAACGCCCTCTACCGGCCGGGCCCCATAGAATATATCCCGAAATTTATCAAGCGTAAGCACGGGCTGGAAAAAATTGACTACCTGCTTCCTGAAATGGAAACACACCTCAAGGACACCTATGGTATAACCGTTTACCAGGAACAGGTAATGCTGCTCTCACAGGAACTGGCAGGATTTTCCAAGGGGGAGGCTGACTCCCTGCGTAAGGCCATGGGCAAGAAAAAGAAAGAACTGATGGAGGCGATGAAGCTAAAGTTCTTCGAGGGATGCAGGACAAGAGGTATTAAAGAAAGGATTATTGAAAGAATATGGTGTGACTGGGAAGCCTTCGCCCAGTATGCCTTCAATAAATCCCATTCAACATGTTACGCCTACCTGTCGTACCAGACAGCTTACCTCAAGGCACATTACCCTGCTGAATTTATGTCTGCCGTGCTGAGCCGTAACATAAATGACATTAAAAAACTCACCATCTTCATGGATGAGGCCAGGCGCATGGGTATAGAGGTACTGGGGCCTGATGTTAATGAAAGTAAGGTAAATTTCACTGTTAACAGGGACGGTAACATCAGGTTTGGCCTTGGGGCAATAAAAGGTGTGGGTACCAGCGCGGTTATCGGCCTTATTGAAGAAAGGGAAAATAATGGACTTTTCTCTTCAATATATGATTTTGTTGAAAGGGTAAACCTGAATGCTCTTAACAAGAAAAGTATGGAGGCCATGGCACTGGCCGGTGCCTTCGATTGTTTCAGTGAACTTAAAAGAGCCCAGTATTTCGCTGAAGATAATAAAGGACAGGTTTTTATCGAAAGCCTTATAAGGTATGGGAACATGCTTAAGAATGAGACCGGCACCGCCCAGCAATCACTTTTTGGCGATGATGACGGCTTTGAAGTTGTTAAGCCCAGTCCCCCGGAATCAGCTGAATGGCCCAAGCTGGAAAAGCTGACAAGGGAAAAGGAAGTAGTGGGAATCTTCCTGTCGGCCCATCCCCTCGACGATTACAGGCTGGAAATGAAAACCTTCTGCAATATGCAGATCAGTGACCTCAACAACCTGAAGGAAATGATCAACAAAGAGGTAACAATAGCAGGCATGGTAACTGAGGCCCGGAGCGGGACCAGTAAAAACGGCAAGCCCTTCGGATCATTCACCCTGCAGGACTACACTGACTCTTACAGGTTCATGCTTTTTGACAAGGATTATGTTAACAACAGTAAATTCTGCAATCCGGGTTATTTCCTCATGGTAAAGGGAAAGGTTCAGAAAAGAATGTTCAGGGAAGATGAGCTGGAAGTGAGGATTCAGAACATACACCTTTTAACCAGTGTCAAGGATGAACTTATAAGATCAGCAACCATTATTATCCCCGTGGACAGGCTCAACGATGAACTGGTTAATAAGCTAAAAGGAATGCTCCCCGGTCTTAAGGGAAAGACCGAGCTAAAATTCCTGGTGGCCGATCCTGTTGAAAAAATCAGTATACGTTTATTCTCACGCTCCTTTAAGGTAAACCTCAGCAATGATCTTATTGACTTTATAGAATCTGTTCCCGGGCTTGAATTTAAAGTAAATTAATTATATTTGCCTGCGCAAGAAACTATCTTAAAATAAAAGAACAATGGCTTTACAGGTTAATGACTCTAATTTCGATGAAGTTGTACTTCAATCAGATAAGCCCGTGATGGTTGATTTCTGGGCAGAATGGTGCGGTCCGTGCAGGATGATTGCTCCCTTTGTTGAAGAAATGTCAAAAGAATATGAAGACAGGGCACTTATCGTTAAATGTGATGTGGATGACAGCCCCGGGGTGGCCGTCAAATTCGGAATACGTAATATCCCCACGGTATTATTTTTTAAAAACGGGGCAGTAGCTGACAAACAGGTTGGAGCCGTTCCAAAAGCTAATTTTGTCTCCAAGCTCGAAGCTCTCATTGATTAATATAATATATAGAATTACCGGGGCCGTTCATATTTTCAGAACGGCTTTTTTATTGCCTTTACGATGAATATATGCATTTTCGCAGCCTCCAGCAGCAAAATAGATAAGATCTACCTTGACGCAGCCTCACATCTTGGTGAGCTTATTGCATCACATGGACACAATATTGTCTATGGTGGCGGTGGTATAGGCCTAATGGGTGCACTGGCCGATGCTGCAATGAAGAAAGGAGCAAAGATAAGCGGTGTTATACCATCATTTATGCATGATAACGGTTGGGGCCATGATGGCATTGATGAAATTATCATCACCGATGACATGGGGTCAAGAAAGAAAAAGATGTTCGGGATGTCCGATGCTATAATTGCCCTGCCGGGAGGTATTGGTACCCTTGAAGAACTTACCGAGGCCATCACCCTTAAACAACTGGGTCTTTTCAGGGGGCCCCTGGTGATTCTTAACACAGAATTATTTTATTCACAGTTCATCACCTTCCTTGAAAGTCTTATTGAAAAAGGCTTTATGAGAAAGGTACATAAAAAGATCTGGGTGGTGGCAGCTACTCCTGAAAAGGCCATAGAGGGGCTTAGCGACTATAATGACTGGCACGACGACTCGGCGAGTATAGCCAGGATCTAGGATCAGGGCACCCTCGTCCCGATAACAAGTATATCATCTATCTGGCTCTTTCCCCTCATCCATTCACCGAGAGTCTTAAGCAAACTTGTTTTTTGATCAGCCACCGGGAGGGATGAAATTTTAAGAAATTCATTCTTCAGATTCCCCACCTTAAACTTTTTACCCTCCGGACCGCCAAACTGGTCGGCATACCCGTCGGAAAATATATAGAGCATATCCCCCGGTCTGATATCCACATCCACATTAGTGAATTTTTTATTATGGGCAGTAGACATACCAATGGGAAACCTGTCGCCCTTAATTGTAATAACTTCCCCATTCCTGGCAATAAGCAGGGGGTTATAGGCACCAGCATATTCAAGCCTCTTGTTTCTCTTATCATAGGCTATCAGTGCAAGGTCCATTCCGTCATTTATTACCTCATCACCTCTCTGAATTAATGACCTTTCCACTTCAATATTAAGCTGGTCCAGGATGGCTGCCGGCCTTAAGATGCCGTATTCCCTGACTATCTTTGTGAGTGAATTGTGTCCTATTATTGACATAAAGGCGCCCGGTACTCCATGTCCGGTACAATCGACTGCAGCCATAAACTGTATGTCACCATTGTCATGCATCCAGTAAAAATCACCACTTACAATATCCTTGGGCAGGAAGAGGACAAAGGTCTCATTAAAGCTGTCTTCAGGGGGTAACATAGCCAGCTGTATTCTTTCAGCGTACCTTATGCTTGCCGTGATATCCCTGTTCTTCTCTTCAATGACCCGGCTTTTTTGCACAAGTTCAGCTGTTCTTTCTTCCACCTTCTCTTCAAGAATTCTTTTTTCCCTGACCAGGTTTTTTTCCCTTTGCCTTATATATATCAAAATGGCCACCGCGAAGATCATGAGGACAGAACCTATAAACAGGGGATTGGCATAAAAGGGAGACCTTATAAGCAGGTCATAACTCACGGGTTCTGCATTCCATATCCCGTCACTGTTCTGGGCTTTTACCCTGAAGGTATATTTCCCGGGCGAAAGAGATGAATATATTGCCGTTGTCTGTTCTGTTTCCGGTCTCCAGTCAGGGTCAGCACCCTCCAGCATTACCCTGTATCTTACGGCTTTCGGGTTGGTCAGACAAACACTGTAGTAATCGAAAGCAATGTTTTTTTCAGTATACCGCAATCTCATACCCGGGATCAGTTCTCTTTCCTTAAAATTGACTGTCATGCCCCTGATATGGGTTAAAGGCTCCTGGTCGGGTGGAGGAAGATCTTCAGGAGCCAGCCTGCTTGCTCCGCTGGCGGTACCAAACCACAGATGACCTTTGCTGTCGATGCAGGAGGCATTCTGTTTTGTCTCAATACCCACAAAACCGTTTTCGCCCGTATAGGTATTGATTATACCGGTTTCGATATCCAGGCTGTTCAGGCCCTTATTGGTCCCGATATACAGGACTCCTTTTTTATCCGGCTGCAGTAGATTGATATTGTTTGAAAGCAAGCCATCGTTCTCTGTAAGATGGATGGCAAGGGTATCAGCCCTTAATCCAAAGACTCCTGACCTGGTTCCTATCCAGACCATTCCATCCCTGGTATCACCTATACATGTAGGTGCATAATCATTACTGAGGTCGATTATCGTAAATTCCTCTTTATCCGGATTATATTTTGTAAGGCCGTTACGTTTCTCCGATCCAATCCAGACCCTTCCTTCATTATCAACATGTAAAGCTGTAATAGTATTACCGGCCAACCCGTCTCCCTGGGTATATCTCCGCCCCCTTTCACCCGGTATATCCCATACACCCACACCATCATTTGTCCCTATCCACAGTTTATTGTCATGGTCAACTGCCAGTGCCGTAACCCCGGGGTTATTAAAGGGAAGCATGCTGTTCAGTTCATAATCATAGGTAAAATCATTCTGATCAAAATCATAGCTGTAAACGCCATTGTTAGCCGTTCCCACCCACAGGTTTTTGTCCCCGTCATTAATAATATACCTGACCTGGTTGCTGATATTATGTGTTCCCTCGTAGTAGAAGAGGGGCATCCCTATTTCAGGGTCAAATAATGTTATTCCCCCGTTTGTTCCAAACCAGTACCTGCTGTATTTATCTTCGGCAAGCGCCCATACTGCAGGATCTCTGAACATATTCCCGGGCCTGTAATTGATGAAGTGGTAGCCTTTAAAAACATGGATCCCGTTATTCTGGCTGCTTATAAGCATATTCCCCTCATGATCTTCCATTATGCTGTGAATCTGTGTTGCCTGCAATCCGTTGGACTCATTGAAAACATGAAGGCCATCATCATCAAAAACAGTTATACCACCACCCCAGGTCCCTACCCATATCTGTCCCGCTGAATTTTCACTTATACAACTGATCCAGTTGCCCGCCAGTCCGTCACGCACATCATATACCACCAGTTTGCCATCCCCCGGGGGGAAATAATAAAGGCCTCCCTTGTTAGTTCCAAACCACCTCCCTCCCCTGCTGTCTTCCAGCATTGTTATTGTACTGAAAAAAGTGGTGAGGCCTTCCGGCCTGTATGTCACAAAATTGTCATTTCCGGGATTATACTTTTTTATTCCTACATCAGAAATACAGTATATATCACCATCATTGCCGGCATAGATATCAAATACCTGGTCGCTCAGGCCCTCGGCTCCCCTGTATTGTCTGACTGATAAAAAGGCTGAACCCGTATCCGGCATTTCAGCACAAAAGGCTCCGTTAAGGGCCGTGCTTATCCATAATTTATTATCGAGCTCTGCCAGTCCTGAAATATCACCGCTTATCCTGAGTGTATCTATTCTTACACGTCTGAAGACATTATTCTCATAGCAGCTTAAACCACCGTTGAGATGTCCCATCCATATTCTTCCCCTGTGATCTTCCAGTAAGGACATTACGCCTCCTGTTGCAAGTCCGTCATTGCCGGAGAAATTTTCAAATTCAGATCCGTTCCACCTTGTAACGCCACTCTCCGTTCCCAGCCACAGATAGTCCGACCTGTCCTGTATAATAGTATAGACTTTAGAGGAACTAAGTCCTTCACTTACCCCATAACTGTCAAAGTAGTATTCCTGTGGCCATACGGGAAGCTTATTCAGCAATAAAACAATGATCATCAGGCCAGGGTACCTGATGATCGTTTTCAGCCAAGAAGGGCTTTTACAGGTCATAAAGTATTATTTTGCTATAAAGAAGAATGTTGCGTTTTCATTATGTTCCAATCCGCTTATCTGGCCGAACATTGGTTTTTGTTTATCCGAATTGGTTAGAGCAACAGAAACGTTCAGGACTATTTCCTCAATCGGCATACAGGCTCCGGGATTACTTTCAAGAGTCCTGGCAAATGTTCTTGTGAATTCTGAATCATCGGAGGCCAGTTCATAGCCGGCCGACATAAACACCTGGGATGATTTATTCTGAGTTGCCCTCCAGTCACTGCAGCTTTTAATCGTAGGAGCCGATCTCATTGCCGTGTAGAAGCTGGGGCCTGATTCGCAGGCATCGGTTACCACAAGTGTGTGTGTAAGCACATTGGTATAAGGTTCCATTGCCGCCCTGAGGGTATTTATATTAAAATAGGTAAACTCATCATCCCTCTGTGCATCAATCGGTATCCAGTAACCCACTTCATTTACAACCTTACCGTGGCCTGCATACCATATCAGCAGTGAATTAACCTGGTTTGCCTTTATCATATCCCTTAACTCTATTGAAAAGAACTTCTCCATCTCTTCCTTCGTGAGATCCTTCTTGTGTATGATATTGTGGATCTGGTAGTTTGCAAGGGCAGCCTTCATGAGGTTAACATCCTTAACCGGTCCGCCAAGGCTGGCAAAGGAGCTGTAATTGGAATTCTCAACAAATACCACCCAGGTCTTACCCATTGGATTTTCAGCAGATATTATGGCACCCTCCCTGTTAATTACGAAGGTGACCTCATTCCGGTTATCGAATATATCCTCGGCAATAACAGTTATTTCATCCTTATTGAGGATATCTATTGTTGCGGTAAAAGTCGGGTTTTCCTGCCCAACGGGATAGCTCGCCGTTACACCCTCGATAAAAATTGATTTGATAAGGCTTTGATCGTCTATTTTACCCTGTATGTATAAACTGGGATTATTGTTGTCGAGGAAGATCTGTTGATTGTCATCTGCATAGGGTCTCAGAATTGATATTTCAGGGGGATCTATCTCTGTTCTTATAATGGAATACCTGAGATCTGTCTGATTATCGTAATCATCTGTTGCCACCAGGCTTATTGTGTCAATCTCTTCAATATCAAGATTTGCCAGGAAGTCATAATTTCCGTCCGATCCTTTTTCGAAGAGCGATTCATGGTCGTTGATAACAAGTGCTTTCAGGGAACTTTTTTCTATTATGGTACCTGATATTATCAGTTTTTCGGCATATCCCTTTACCTCTATTGTTGACCCTTTGACTACCGGGCTGGCAATATTGACTTCCGGGGGATCATCTTCGCGGTTTATCTCATAAAGTCTGTTCTGAGCCTCACTGAGCAACTTTCGTGCCCTGGGGTCGAATTCTGAAATTTCAGTTATGGTATTATAATCCCGGGCAGCCTTCTCAAAATCCTGGATTTCCTCATATGAATGTGCACGCATGAAATAGAATTCCGGGTCGGATGAATTCAGGGTTATGGCTTTCGAAAAATCATTTATGGCATTGGGATGCTGGCTGAACTCCTGGTAGTACCTCCCCCGTGTAAGATAGTGGATCGGATTATCAGGTTCAACAAGTATATTCCTTGAAATATCGTTTATTGCTGAAGGATAATCAAGTTTTGCTATGTATATCCTGCTCCTTGTGACATAAGCGTCGATATTCCTGTCATTATGCTTAATCGCGGTTGAGCAGTGTTCCATTGCTTCATCAAGGTGCCCCGTCCTTATAAGCAGGTTTGCTAACGCAAGTCTTGCTTCTATAAACTTCCCGTTTTTACTTAAGGCCTTCTCAAAATCCTTCCTGGCCAGGACATCATTATTGAGTTTTTCATATACCAGCCCCCTCTGGAAAAAATTTAAATCATCCTCCCTGAAGATCATGGCAGTGTCAGACACTTTAAGGGCCTGTTCATACATGGCCAGCTCAAGCAGGGTTTTTACTTTTTCGGGATAGATCCTGGCATCCTTCCTGGCCACAGCGCTCGCATGATTCAGATGGGCCAGGGCCTGCCGGTAATCACCCATCTTGTTGCTTACCCTGCCAAGGAAGAAAAGCACATCTGCTTCTTTGGGATCAAAGACCCTTGCTTTCTCATAATCGGCATAGGCTTCCTCATACTTTTTTATGGTTTCAAGAACACTGCCACGTGCAATGTAAAGATCAATCTTTGTCGGCTTCAGCTCTATGGCATGGGTATATTGCACAATGGCATCTTCATACTTACCATTTTCAACAAATTTTTCCGCAGCCTTCCTGAGTTTTCTGAAGCTTTGGCCATTAAGAGACGATGCCACCGCTAAGAGCACAAGAAGAGTAACTAATTTTCTCATGACAGTTATTTTTTCTTATTTCCTTTATACGCCTGTTTTAAATAAAAGATACGCTGGGATAATTCTCCTTTACACTTTACGTCAATGTCTTAAGTCCTGTCCGGATAAAATCAAAGGTAATATTTTTATTAAAATATCATAGATTATTGATTAAACCTTTGGCCTGATATATTCAAGAATGCTCCCCTTAAATTTATGTTTTTTAATAATCTTCCCCTCGATAATGGGGGACTTAAGGCCTTTCCCAAAAACAACATCTCCCGTAAAGACCCTTGCCTCATCCCATAATCCGGTTTCAATAAACTGTGACAGAACAATCTTTCCTCCTTCAATGATCACAGACAGTATTTCCTCATTATGCATAAAGCGTAATACTTCTTCAATTGCTTTCGCCCGGCTTTTTAATGGTATATACAAGGCATTGCTCCCCTTCTGTGAACTGTTAAGGCTGAATATTACCGAAGGCGGGTCCCCCTTGAATATTTTCAGCCCTGACGGCAGGTTTGCTGATTCACTCAGTATAAACCTCCTGGGATTTTCCCCGCCCCATAACCTTACATCAAGAGAGGGGTCATCGTTACAGGCCGTCCTGTCACCTATAAGTATAGCATCCTCTTCGGAACGCCATTTATGTACAAGCATCCTTTCTTCCATGCCGGTGATCCAGTTCGGTCCTATTTCATTTTTTAACCTGAGCATGTCCATATAACCGTCTGAACTGCTGGCCCATTTGAGAATTATATATGGTCGTTCCCTTTCATGAAAGGTAAAAAATCTTTTATTAATTTCGCGGCTTTCCTCTTCCAGCACGCCGCAAACAACATCAATGCCTGCCTCCTTCAGCATCCTGATCCCCCGACCGCCGACTTTTTTACTGGGATCAGAAGTGCCAATAACAACACGCGGGATTTTTTCTGCAATTATCCTCTCGCTGCAGGGAGGAGTGCGACCGTAATGACAACAGGGCTCAAGGTTGACATAGAGGGTGGCCTTCTTCATTAAAAGCCTATCCTTAACAGAATTAATTGCCATTACTTCTGCATGCGCTCCTCCTGCCCTGGTATGGTAAGCCTCTCCGATTATTTTATTGTCATTCACAATCACTGCCCCGACGAGGGGATTAGGGCTGGTATTGCCCCTTGCAAGAGAAGCCAGGGCAAGGGCTCTTTCCATGTATTTTCTGTCATTTCCGGTTAACATACTGTATAATATGTTAAATTTGATAAACATGACCCGGGAAAAACTAACGATAAAAAGCCTCCGCCATCACCTCCGTGATAATTTATCACCTTATTATCCGGAAGGGGAAATGAATGCAATAATCAGAATCTTACTGTCTTTTATGAGCGGTAAAGACAATGTATATATCCTTTCCCATCCCGATCATGAAATATCTTCATATAACTGGTTTAAAGTTAATAAAATATGTGATTATCTTAAAAAAATGATGCCGGTACAGTATATCACCGGGTCGGCAGAATTCTACGGCAGGCTTTATAAGGTTACACCCGACACCCTTATTCCCAGGCAGGAAACCGAGGAGCTTGTCGACCTGGTAATAAGGGAAAACAGTAAAATTGCACCGCTTATACTCGAAACCGGTACCGGCACAGGATGCGTAGCTGTAAGCCTTGCACTCCATATTGACGGAGCTGCAGTAACTGCCACCGATATATCAAAAGAAATAATTACCGTGGCAGAATATAATGCAATAAAAAATTCAGCGGAAATTAATTTTATTATTGATGATATGCTGAGTCCAGACATCAGTAAATACGGGGAATATGATCTGGCAGTGTGCAATCCTCCTTACATAAGTGAATCGGAAAAGCTAAATATGGAAAAAAATGTCCTTGATTATGAGCCTCACCAGGCTCTTTTTGTACCAGATATGGATCCACTCCTGTATTACAGGTCGGTCCTTGAATTATGTAAAACCGTATTGAAACCGGGGGCTAGCCTTTATTTTGAAATCAACGAAACAAAAGCACGGGAAATGAAAAATATTTTGTACAATTATGGATACAGGAACATCAGTATCATAAATGACATTAATGGTAAAGCAAGAATCAGTAAAGGCATCAAAGGATGAATAAAAACAACTACACTATTGCTCTTGAAAGGGCCATGTCACTATGCAGTAAAAGCGAGAAGTGTAGAAATGACATAGGGGCCAGGCTCAATGAATGGAAACTGACAAACAAGCAGGAAAATGAGGACATAATAAACGAGCTGGTAAAAAACAACTTTATTGACGAAAAAAGATATGCAGGTGCCTACAGTCGAGACAAGATCCGCTTCAACAAATGGGGAAAGGTAAAAATCAGGCTTATGCTTAAATCACGGGGCATTGGTGAAGAGGATATCGAACACGGGCTTGGGCTTATTGATGACGAATCCTACCTTGGCATGATTGAGGAAGAGATAAAAGAAAAGAAAAGAACAATCCGGGCAAAGAACCTTTTCGATCTTAAGGCCAGACTTATCCGTTTTGCATCGTCCAGGGGCTATGAACAGGACTATGTTTATGATATTATAAACAGGCTGAAATCCTAAAAAAGGATGTCAAAATAATAGACAAAAAACTGCCTGAAAGCAAGTATAAAGCTAATGATGGCAAGGCTCGAGTCCAGGATTATTAATTTCCTGACCTGCAATGGTTTGCGCGATAAATAAACAATATTCGACAGGCGCATCACAAGGTGAAAAAGGAAGAATAAAAATATTCTCATCCCGTATTCATTGTGCATTTCAGCACTGGCGAAATCTCCTCTTATAATATAGGAAAAGCTTCGTGACAGGCCGCATGAAGGGCAGGCCTGCCCTGTTATTTGCTCATGAATGCATTTTACGGGATAGTTATTTTCAGCGGGGCAAAAAAAACCGGAATATATAAATATGAGTATTATTATTCCGGCAAACACGGCATTAACGACCATATAACTGTTACCATAGGCAGGGATCTCAGCATTATAGTCACTTCTGTACCGTTGTGTCTGTTTGTATTGTATCTTCTTTTTCCGATCCAACTCCTTCAAGTTCTTCTAATTTGTCACGAAGATCCTTCTTTTTTGATGTTCCTTCTATCTCAATCTTATCTTCACCATCTTCAATGGTAATTCTGAAATTACCGCTTTCAAAATCTTCCCTTATATCTTTCTCAACATCTTCAAACGCTTCTTCAATCCTCTGCCCTATGGTAGAAAAGTTTTTGGAGAAGCCTGCAAAGAATACCCACTGGCCAATTGATATCAGCAAGGCCAGCACCCCGGTAACGAGGCCCCCTATTTGCATCCCTTTGGGGGCTGCAGACTGGGAAGCCTGTGATATGCCTATTGCTCCCAGCACTATTGCCACTATTCCCGTGATAAAGGCAAGTGTCCCGATGCAGGGTATAAAGGCAATTACGATACTGATTACACCCATAATTAGAGCGGCAACTCCCATGCCATGACCTGTGTTTCCGGTTTTTTCTTCCATGATTATATGGTTTCTGCTATTTTCAATTTATTCTTTCATCGTTAAAATCCTCAACATATCCCTTTCTAAAGACGCTTCAGGATATTCAATGATGCGTCCCAGTTCAAAATTATTTTTATAAAAGATAAAAGTAGGCACACGCTCAATATCCAGTGACTCATAAGACGGCACCGGTGCTTCCTTGTAGGAATCAACCCCAATAAAACGGATGCGCTCCCTGTCATAACCAAGTGTTTCAATAATTTTCATAAAGCGGGGTACTTCACGCCTGCTGTCAGGGCACCATGTTCCCATCACTACCAGTATCTCAATGCTGTCGATGCCTGCCCCTTCAATTTTGATAAAGGCTTCATCATCGAGCTCGTAATCATTGAATTCCTTGCTGAACCAGGCGTCATGGGGCTCATTCAGCAATGAATTATAGTTAAAATCACCCAGCAACCATGTTTGTGGGTCAAAATAATCAAATTCATCTTTTTCCTGGGCTGTTAAGGAAGCGGCCGTTAATATTATCAGGAGACTGGAAATTATCACATTCCTATAAATACGGACCGAATTGGTTTTAATATTTTGAGTCATCATGTTGGCAATTTACAATAAAAGGTTCAGAATGTCCAGAAAATTTATTTTAAGGTCATCAGTCTATTGTCTGGAGCAATATTTCAAGTATTTTAATTGCTGCTGTTGACACTGATGTTCCCGGGCCGAAAATGGCTGCCACACCTGCATCATACAGGAATTTATAGTCCTGCACCGGTATTACACCCCCTGCAATTACCAGTATATCTTCTCTCCCATGTTTCTTCAGCTCCTCTATAACCTGAGGAATAAGTGTTTTATGACCTGCTGCCAGGCTTGAAACCCCCAGCACATGCACATCATTCTCAACCGCCTGGCGTGCCGCCTCGGCAGGTGTCTGGAACAGGGGACCAATATCAACGTCAAAGCCTATATCAGCGTAGCCGGTCGACACTACCTTAGCCCCGCGGTCATGTCCGTCCTGTCCCATCTTTGCAACCATTATCCTGGGCTGCCGCCCTTCTTTTTCGGCAAATTGCCGGGTCATTTTACGTGCTTCCTCAAAATCTTTGTCATTCTTATATTCCGAGGAATACACACCTGAGATTGATCGTACCACTGCTTTATACCTCCCTGCTATTTTTTCGCATGCATAAGAAATCTCGCCGAGGCTTGCTCTTTTTGCTGCAGCATCAACAGCCAGTTCGAGCAGGTTGCCACGGCCGGTCTCAGCAGCTTCTGTTAGTTTATCCAGAGCCTTCCTGCATTCATCTTCATTTCTTTCGGACTTCAATTTAGCAATTCTTTTTATTTGTGCCTCACGTACAGAGGTATTATCCACTTCCAGAATTTCCAGCGGGTCTTCCCTATCAAGGCGGTACTTATTTAATCCCACTATTATCTGGCTTCTTGAATCTATTCTTGCCTGTGCACGTGCCGATGCCTCTTCAATCCTCATCTTGGGCACCCCTGATTCAATTGCCCTGGCCATGCCTCCCAGTTCTTCCACTTCCATGATCAGATCCCAGGCCCGGTGCGTCAGCTCATGTGTCAGGCTCTCCACAAAATATGAACCCGCCCATGGATCTACGGCACGGCATATTTCCGTTTCTTCCTGCAGGTATATCTGGGTATTTCGTGCTATCCTGGCGGAGAAATCAGTGGGTAAGGCAATGGCTTCATCCAGGGCGTTGGTATGCAGGCTCTGGGTATGGCCTAGGGCTGCTGCCATGGCTTCGATGCAGGTCCTGCCGACATTATTGTAGGGATCCTGCTCCGTAAGGCTCCATCCCGAGGTTTGTGAATGTGTCCTGAGTGCCATTGACTTCGGATTCCTGGGATTGAAGCCACTTACAATTTTTGCCCACAGCATTCTTGCCGCCCTCATCTTTGCTATCTCCATGAAGTGATTCATCCCGACAGCCCAGAAAAATGACAATCGTGGTGCAAAGGTATCGATGTCGAGCCCTGCTCCCAGTCCTGCCCTGAGGTACTCAAGGCCGTCAGCCAGGGTATATGCCAGTTCAATGTCGCAGGTAGCTCCGGCTTCCTGCATATGATAACCGGAAATGCTTATTGAATTGAAACGAGGCATTTTTTCGGAAGTGTACCTGAAGATATCGGCTATTATTCTCATTGAAAAATCCGGCGGATATATGTAGGTATTCCTAACCATAAACTCCTTCAGGATATCATTCTGTATGGTTCCTGATAAATCTTCCAGCCTTGCTCCCTGCTCAAGGGCGGCAACTATGTAAAAGGCCATAACAGGAAGCACGGCGCCATTCATGGTCATTGACACCGACATCTTATCAAGGGGAATCTGGTCGAACAATATTTTCATGTCAAGGATTGAATCAACAGCCACACCGGCCTTACCCACATCACCGACCACCCTCTCATGGTCTGAATCATAACCCCGGTGTGTGGCAAGATCGAAAGCCACCGACAGCCCTTTTTGTCCTGCAGCCAGGTTCCTCCTGTAAAATGCATTGGATTCTTCGGCGGTTGAAAATCCCGCGTACTGACGTATGGTCCATGGCCTCATGGCATACATGGCGGAATAGGGTCCGTGAAGAAAGGGAGGCAGTCCGGCTGCATAATCAAGATGCTCCATGCCTTCAAGATCCTTTCCTGAATAAGTTCTCTTAAGGGGTATCTTTTCCGGGGTAAGCCAATCCTTCTCTATACCCATTTTCTTCTCCCATTCACTGAAATCAAAGTCAGCCTCTTTTCCCCTCTTAATTGCCGATTTATTAAATGATGGTCTCATAGCCAGCCTTAAAAAGATTTAGTTATGCCCAGTTCATTATTATATTCACTGAGTGTTTCCAGTAAGTTTGATCTTATACTTATAAAGTGATTAATGCCCTCGCTCCTTAGTTCGTCAATACATGCGGGCTCTCCTGCAACAACAAGTATGGATTTATTTTTCAGCAGTTTATTGCTACGGACTGCATATTCCGGGTATTCCTCATCAGAGCTGCATATTACCACAATGTCTGCTCCTGCCTCGCCTGCTGCCTGAACTCCCTCCTCCGGTGAGTCAAAACCGGTATTGTCAATAATCCTGTAACCTGCACAGCCGAAGAAGCCATTTGCAAACTGGGCCCTTGCCTTACGCATTACGGGATTACCAATGGTTAACAGAAAGACCACAGGTGGCTTTTCCATACGGTCCACGGCCATCCGCAGGTCTTCAAACTCTTCGGCAGCCCTGAATAAGGTCAGAGGCTTCACCTCGTACTCACCTTTCTTTTCGGCAGGTCTTTGAGGTTGGTCACTCCTTATCCTGTCCCCAGCGTTGGGAAAAATATTTGTGCCAAGCAATTTTTCCTTCCTTCTCCTTATGTTTGTCTTTCTTCTGTCAGCAGTTTCCCTGACACCAGACTGTATTGTCTCTTTCTGCAGGGCAGAAAGGAAGCCTCCCTCATTTTCAACATCAACAAAGAGCTCCCAGGCATGCTCAGCTATTGACGCTGTAAGTTTTTCAATATAATAAGAGCCGGCCGAGGGGTCATTCACCTTATCAAAATGAGATTCTTCCATTAGCAGCAGCTGCTGGTTCCGTGCTATCCTTTCCGAAAATTCCGACGCTTCACTGAAAATGCTGTCAAAAGGCCGGACAGTGAGCGAATTGGTTCCACCCAGTGTTGCCGACATTGCTTCAGTCTGTGTTCTCAGCATATTCACATAGGGATCATATACTGTCTTATTCCATTCACTCGTAAGGGAATGAACATAGATTTTGCAGGCCTCTTTTGAACTGGGTTTATAAGCATCCACTATCCTGGCCCACAAGACCCTGGCAGCCCTCATCCTTGCTATTTCCATGAAATAATTTGATCCTATGCCGAATTTGAATCCCATTGACCTTGCAGCTATATCGGTATTTATTCCCCTGTCAGTCAGCCCGGACAGGTATTCACTGCCCATTGTAAGCGCAAATGCAAGCTCTTTTACGATTCCTGAGCCGGCATTACCAAAAGCTGCCCCGTTAATACTTATAAGCCTGTAATTTTCAAGGTATTCGGCGCTCTTTACCAGGTCGGCAAGATAATCCATGCCATCACTGACATGTACACACAGGGTGCCATTTACCATCAGTCTCCCCAGCGGATCTGTCTCTATAGCTCCCCTGACACTGCCAGGTTTTACACCTTTCTGACGGAGGTAAGAGGCAAAAACGCCGAAAAGCTCCTTTGCCCGTCCCTCTGTGGAGAAATTGAGTTCAATGCTTTCGCAAAATATCCCCTTGAGGAGTGCATCCATAAGTCCGGGTGTGAACTCTGCTCCTTCACCGAAAACAAAACCAAGCGACGTGACTCCCCTGTTAAGGATCTCAAGGGCTTTCCGGTTTGCTTCAACCGGATCTTTAACAATAATATCCTGCCTTACATACCACTCATTCCTGCCGGGGTAGCATCCCCTGAGGAAGGGATATTCACCCGGAGGGCTATCGATATGGGGTAAAGATTCTATGTCCTCCCTGCGGTAAAAAGGGTCCACGCTGAATCCCTCCATTGTTTTCCAGACGAGCTTCTTTTCGAAATCCTGGCCCTTAAGGTCAGCTTTCAACCTGCTCATCCATTCTTCTTTTGTTACAGGGGGAAACTGTTTAAAGAGTTTTTCTTTTTTTTCCGGCATTTTCCTGTCAATGATGTTTACCGGGCAAAGTTAAAAGAAATAACTATGAATTAATCAATGCTTTTTGTCAGTCTTTCGTGAATTCCATCCACTTATGCTTGTATATGGCTCCCTCTTCACAACGATACCTTTCAGCACCTAATCCTTGCCGAATTCCATCAGGTATGCTTTTATAAAGTCGTTGAGATCACCTTTCAGCACCTAATCCTTGCCGAATTCCATCAGGTATGCTTTTATAAAGTCGTTGAGATCACCATCCAGCACTGCCTGGACATTGCCGGTTTCATAGTTTGTTCTGAGGTCTTTTGCCATCTTATAGGGATGCAGGACATAGGATCTTATCTGTGAGCCCCATTCTATCTTTTTCTTTTGTCCTTCTATTTTATCCTTTTCTTCCATCTGCTTCCTGAGCTCCAGCTCATAGAGGTGCGACTTAAGTATTCGCAGTGCGTTTTCCTTGTTCTTCATCTGTGAACGTGTTTCCTGATTTTCGATAACAAGGCCGGTGGGCTGATGCCGGAGACGCACCGCTGTCTCCACCTTGTTCACATTCTGTCCGCCCGCACCGCTTGACCGGAAGGTTTCCCAGGTGATATCAGAAGGATTGATTTCAATATCTATTTTTGAATCTATTACCGGCGAAACAAAAACTGATGCAAAGGTTGTCTGTCTCTTGCCCTGTGCATTGAAAGGAGATATACGCACCAGCCTGTGCACACCGTTCTCGCTTTTGAGGTATCCGTAAGCCCTCTCGCCGGTGAACTCCAGTGTAACTGATTTTACACCCACTTCGTCTCCCGGAAGAAAATCAAGTTCCCTGACCTTATAGTCATTACGCTCACCCCACCTTATATACATCCTCATGAGCATGTCAGCCCAATCGTTGCTTTCCGTCCCCCCGGCTCCGGCATTGATTTTAAGATAGGCACCAAGCTGGTCTTCCTCCCGGCGCAGCATATTCTTCAGCTCCAGCTCTTCAACCTGCTTCAGTGCAGAAGCATAACGGTCATCAAGCTCTCCTTCCCCTGCTTCACCTTCCCGGAAGAAATCATAAATTACCTGGAGATCATCAACGGCAGTACTCATTTCATCATACGACGACACCCAGGATTTGAGGACTGAA
This sequence comes from Bacteroidales bacterium, assembly GCA_032260385.1. Lineage (GTDB taxonomy): Bacteria > Bacteroidota > Bacteroidia > Bacteroidales > VadinHA17 > UBA9300. The sequence goes on from JAVVEL010000014.1 coordinate 24,565, forward strand.
ATTTTTTTCATCTGTTCCTCTGCCGCACCCGGGTCATTCCAGAAATCAGGCTTCCTGGTTATAAGTTCTTCTTCCTCAATCTGTTTCTTTTTGTTATCGATGTCAAAGAAACCTCCTTAACGCATCCCGGCGTTCCATTATATCTTTTATCTGTTCTGTAGAAACCATAGTTACCAGTTTTCTGCAAAATTAGCTTTTTGATATTGTACTCACAAGAATTTAGTACTTTTGCAATTCTATCAGACAAAATATGGGTAAATTAATAAACAAATTCAGGCCCTATGCTAGAATTTTTCTTGCCGTATGGATTGTCCTGGTTATTGTCCTTGCCATTTTACCTGATTTGCCTGTCCCCAGGATAGGAGGCAAACAAATTCCCATCCGCCTAGATTACCCGGTTCATTTCCTTGAACACACTCTGCTCGCCTTCCTGGCTATCATCTCTTTTGTAACAAAGCAAACACAAAAAAGAACTATATCCTTCACTTTGTATTCACTTATTCTTTTTGCCCTTACGGTTGAATTTATTCAGATATTTCTGCCTTTTCGTTCCTTTGAGTTCCAGGAACTGGGTTTCAATATAGCAGGTATACTAATAGGAACCATAATTGCCCTTCTGTCGATCGGGGAAAAGAAACAAAAATAAATTATACCTTACTGACCGGGAAATATGCACTAAAAACATATCCCTTTTCTGTCAATATTGGATCCATAAATTTATCTTTGGTTTACTAATTAAAATCACCAATCATGAAAGCACCAAGGCTGACCAGCACGTTAATAAGTTTTTTACTTCTAATCCCTTTTCTTTCCTCAGCACAGGAAAATATTGTTGAGGTAGCGGCTGCCAGGCTGTACAAGGAGAAAAAAACAGCCCTTCAATATCTCGAGCAGGAAAGTACGATCAACAGGTTCGGGACCATCTCGGATAAGATCTGGAGCTATGCCGAACTGGGTTTACAGGAATTTAAATCATCTGCCCTTCTTATTGAAACACTTGAGGATGAAGGCTTTGCCGTTGAGCAAAACGTAGCGGGCATGCCCACCTGTTTTGTGGCTACCTGGGGCGAAGGGAAACCGGTTATTGGTGTACTGGGCGAATTTGATGCCCTTCCCATGCTCTCACAGAAAGGCAGGGTTCCTTACAAGGATCCAGTTGTAAGAGGAGCCCCGGGCCATGGTTGCGGACACAATATGATGGGAACCGCCGGTGTGGCAACCGTTATCGCAGTTAAGAAAAGTATGGAGGAAAATAATATCAAAGGAACAATTAAATTCTTTGGTTCACCGGCTGAGGAAACTGTCATAAGCCGCCCCTACATGGTCAGGGAAGGTGTTTTTGAAGGAGTGGATGCTGTCATTGATAATCACTCCTCCGGCAACATGGCTACCGATTACGGTGTCAGCGGCAATGCTCTCATTTCAGTTATATTCACCTTCAGTGGCAAAACTTCGCATTCTGCCGGTGCTCCCTGGGAAGGAAGAAGTGCCTTGGATGCAGTGGAAATAATGAATATCTCCGCCAATTACCTGAGAGAACACCTGCATTATACACACAGGATGCATTATGTTATAATTGAAGGAGGAGAAGCCCCGAATGTTGTTCCTGATAAAGCCTCCGTATGGTATTATGTCAGAAATACTGATGAGCGTATTGAGGAAATGTATGAGAAAATTGTAAATTGCGCCAGGGGTGCAGCCCTTGCAACAGGTACCGGGTTGGAAGAGATAAGGGTACTTACCGGTGTTCACCAGCGGCATGCGAACCGGGGGATGGCTGAACTGATACAGTCAAATATTGAATTGCTTGGTATGCCTGACTGGACAGATGAGGAAAATGAATTTGCAAAGGCACTTCAGAAGGAGCTGGGAAGAGAAGAAAAGGGCTACCCTGAAGAGGTGTCGCCATTGAAATCACCTTCTGGAATACAGGTAGGCGGAGGATCATCGGATGTAGGTGAAGTAACACTTGTGGCCCCTACCGCCACCCTGAGGTTTCCGGCTGGCGTGCCGGGGATGATTGGTCATCACTGGTCGGCAGTGTCGGCTTACTATGGATCGGCCGCATGGAAGGGTCTCAATGCAGGGGCAAGGGTGATGGCCTCCACAGCCATTGACCTGCTGACCAAACCGCAAATGTTGGATAAAATCAAAAATGAGTTTGAAGAATACTCAAAGGATCATCCCTATAAATCACTCCTGCCCGAAGGAGCCGAGCCTCCTCTGGACCTGAATAAGGAACTGATGGAAAAATACAGGACGCTGATGGAAGAGGCTGAAAAATAAAACAATTTAAAACTCAAAAATATGCTCAGATCATTTTTCAGCAGGAAATTAACAGAAGCCGGATGCGATGAAGCAGGCCGGGGAGCACTTGCCGGCCCGGTAGTGGCTGCCGCGGTAATATTGCCAAGGCGATACAGGAACGAAATCCTGAACGACTCAAAAAAACTGTCGCCCCTCCTGCGTGAAACCCTCAGGAAGGAGATTTGTGAAAAGGCCTTATCCTGGAATGTTGCAATGGTTGATAATAATGAAATAGATCAGATAAATATACTCAGGGCAACATACAAAGCCATGCACCTGGCAATAGACGGACTAAGCAGGAAACCTGAATTTTTGCTCGTCGACGGTAATTATTTCATCCCTTTTAAAGATATCCCCTTCAAAACTATCATTGAAGGCGACGGCCAGTTCATGTCAATAGCAGCTGCATCAATACTGGCAAAAACTTACCGTGATGAATATATGATCAAGATCCATGATGAATATCCACAGTACGGCTGGAAAAACAATAAGGGATATCCCACACCCGAACATAAAGAAGCTATTGAGAAATACGGGATTACACCCTATCACCGTAAAACATTTAACCTGGGAGATTCCCAGATGGACCTCTTTGAAGAAAAGAGCCTTGACCATTAAGTTTATAAAATAGTATATTTGAAGCTCAAAATATTTAAAAATTAAAAAATCAATTTTTCATGAAAAGACTAGTATCAATATTAATTGCTCTTATTCTTAGCCTGAATATGAGCCTGAGGGCTGATGAAGGGATGTGGCTGCTGCCACTGCTCGAACAGCTGAATATGGGCAAAATGACTGAGCTTGGCCTCGAGCTGAGCGCCGAGGAAATATACAGCCTGAATCAAGCCTCGATAAAAGACGCCATAGTTATTTTCGGCGGTGGCTGCACTGCCGAAATCGTTTCATCGCAAGGCCTCCTGCTTACAAATCACCATTGCGGATATGGCACTATCCAATCACACAGCACAGTTGAACACGATTACCTGAAAGACGGATTCTGGGCAATGTCAAAGGACCAGGAACTGCCAAACCCGGGACTGAGCGTAACCTTCCTTGTAAGAATTGAGGATGTTACCGACCGTGTCCTCAAAAATGTCACCCTGGAAATGACTGAAAGGGAAAGGGCCGATGCAATAAATGTTGTGAGAGAAGAAATAGTAAGTGAAACAACTGACGGTAATCACTACCGCGCAAACGTTAGCTCATTTTTCGGAGGTAATAACTATTACCTTCTTGTTTATGAAATCTATAGTGACGTAAGACTGGTGGGCGCCCCTCCATCTTCAATAGGTAAATTCGGCCACGATTCTGATAACTGGGAATGGCCACGCCATACGGGCGACTTCAGCGTCTTCCGTGTTTATATGAGCCCCGATGGGAACCCCGCTGAATATTCCGAAGAGAATATACCCCTGAAACCAAGATATTACCTTCCTGTTTCAGCCAGTGGTATTGATGAAAACGACTTCGCAATGATCCTTGGCTACCCGGGAGGAACACAGAGGTACATGACCTCATACGGCGTTGATGAAGTACTGTCAATCACCCACCCTAACAGGATCAAAATACGTGGCATACGCCAGGAAATACTTATGGCCGATATGATGGCCGATCCCAAAGTAAATATACAGTATGCATCAAAATATTCAGGATCATCCAATTACTGGAAATTCTCCATTGGTCAGAAACAGGGACTGGAGAGACTGAATGTTAAGGATGAAAAGGAAAAACTGGAGAAAAAATTTACCGAATGGGTGAGCAAAAACAGGAAGAGACAGGAAAAATACGGTAATGCACTGGATCTGATTAAAACCTCCATAGAAGGAAGGGCCGATTTCAATAATGCCCAGCAGTACTTAGCCGAATGCCTGATGCGAGGAACTGAACTGCCGGCAATGGCTCGCAATGCCCAGGGACTGATTTCAGCACTGGCAAGTGAGGATGAAGAAGAAATAAATGAGGCCGTATTAAGACTTAAGAAAAGAGCCGAGGGATTCTATAAAGATTACAATCCCCCAACCGACAGGAAGGCAACAAAGGCAATGATAAAAGTCTTTAAGGAAGACATTGACCCATTATACTGGCCCGAATTTGTGGCACAGATAGATCAGCAATTCGGTGGGGATGTGGACAGGTATGTCGACTATATGTTCGATAATTCAATATTCACTTCCGAAGAAAAATTTATGAGCTTCCTGGCTAAGCCTGATGCCGAAAAGCTTGAAACCGACCCTGCCCTGAAAAACGGTATGGATGTTATGATGGTTTATCGCGACCTGATGCAGAAGTCGGGCGAGTTCGATACAAACCTGGAAAAAGGAAGACGCCTTTATATTGCCGGTCTGAGAGAAATGGATCCCGAACTGGTCCTCTATCCCGATGCAAATTTCACAATGCGCCTGACCTATGGTTCAGTATTGCCCTACCAACCAAAAGATGCCGTAATATACAAACACTTCACAACTATGGAAGGAGTTATTGAAAAATATATACCAGGCGACTATGAATATGACCTTCCTGACAGGCTTATAGAACTTTACGGGCAAAAGAAATTCGGAAAGTATGCCGATCCGGCCGGACATATGCCTGTGTGCTTCTTAACCAATTGTGATATAACAGGTGGCAACTCGGGAAGCCCGGTTATTAACGGTAAGGGTGAACTGATAGGACTTGCCTTTGACGGTAACTGGGAAGCTATGAGCGGTGACGTGGCTTTTGAACCCGACCTGCAAAGATGTATCAGTGTTGATATACGCTATGTGCTCTGGATAATGGATATCTACGCCGGTGCCGGCCACCTGGTGGAAGAAATGGATATACGTTAAAAGGAACGGCGAAAGACAACCGAGCCTCGAGTCATCGAGGCGAGCTCACGAGCGGATAGTGATTGTGGCTGGTGGGAGCGAGTAAACGACGAACGGCGGAGGGCAAAGGGTTCATTTCTTTTGCCCTTTGTCTTTTTCACGGCCTTAATATGGCTCTGTCTGCCTTAGCCTATATTTATTATCTTTGTGCCAAAATATAGTAAACCCTGATGGAATTTTTTCAAGAAATAAGCCTTAAACAAACAGTAGCAGCCTTTATGGTGCTCTTTGCAATAATCGATATCCTGGGATCCGTACCCATTATTCTTGACATTAAAGCAAAATCAGGTGAAGTGGGTGCCGCCAAGGCAAGCATAGTTGCATTTATAATCTTCCTGATGTTCTTCTTTATCGGTGAACCGCTCCTGGCTCTTTTCGGAGTCGACATTTCTTCCTTTGCCATAGCAGGATCAATAGTAATCCTTCTGCTTGGTCTTGAAATGGTGCTTGGAATCGAACTTTTTAAACATGACTCCCCGGGGGGAGGAACGGTTGTACCAATTGCCTTTCCACTGATCGCAGGAGCAGGGTCAATAACCACCTTGCTTTCCTTAAAAGCTGAATATGCTCCCGTAAATATTCTAATAGCACTTGTTATTAATATGCTGCTAGTTTTTGCCATTCTTAAAATTACCTCCAGGGTCGAAAAAATACTTGGTCCGTCAGGATTACATATAATAAGGAAAATTTTCGGCATTATACTGCTTGCAATAGCTGTTAAATTATTCCTGACAAATACAGGAATTAACATCCCTGCTTAAAGAAAATGAGCAAGAAAATAACAATTTTTACCGACGGTGCTGCAAAGGGAAATCCCGGACCGGGGGGCTACGGGGTAGTGCTGCAGACAGACAGGCACAGGAAAGAGCTTTCGGAAGGCTATAAACTGACAACCAATAACAGGATGGAACTGCTGGCAGTGATAAAAGGTCTTGAAGCATTAAAATTCAGGGGATCAGATGTTATTGTTTTCACTGACTCCAGGTATGTAGTGGATGCTGTTAACAAGGAATGGGTCTTCGAATGGGAAAGAAAGGCATTCCGAAAAAAAAAGAATTCAGACCTCTGGAAACGCTTTCTCAAAATATACCGCCTGCATAATGTGACATTCAGGTGGGTGGAAGGACACGCTGGTATTGAAGGTAACGAGAGGTGCGACAGGCTGGCGGTGGAAGCATCAGAAAAAGACAAACTCCTCGAAGATGAGGGCTACCTCGAAGACAAGGCAGGGGGAAAACTCTTCGAAACAGAATAATTGCCCCGAAACAAGTAAAATTGCATATTTGCAGAAACAAAAAAGTAAAATGCAGAAATTATATTTACCTCCCTCAGACCTCGATCCTGAGATTGATTTCTCACACGATGAAAATAAATTCAGGATTTCAGGTGTCAGCAGACCGGAAAATGTGCGGGCTACCTATGAAGCCGCTATCAGCTGGCTGTCTGACTACAAGGCTGAACTGGCAGCCGGCAACTCACCATACAGTAAAGAGAATCCTCTTACCCTGCAACTCGACCTGGAATATTTTAATTCGTCCTCAGCCATCTTCCTTTACGATCTTGTAATGATAATAAAAGCCATTAGAGAAGAAAGGATACCGGCACGTATTACCTGGATATACGATCCAGCCGACACGGACTCCCTGGAAGCAGGTGAAGACCTTTCCATCCTTGCTGAAATGGAATTTGACTATATAAAAAGACAGGCATAAAAGCATGAGAGGGCAGAAAGAACTGTATATAGTGCTAGATAAACTGAATATTCATTACCAATACAGGGAACATCCGCCGGTAAATACCATTGAGGAAGCAAGCATATACTGGAAAAATTACGATTCCGGAAGGTGCAAAAATATTTTCCTCAGAAATCATAAGGGCAATAAGCACTACCTGGTAATTCTGGAGCACCTACGCCAGCTTAATATGAAAGACCTTGAAAAAAGGCTTAAACAGGGTAAGCTCACCTTTGCCTCGGAGAAAAGACTTATGAAATACCTGGGACTGAAACCCGGGTCAGTGTCTCCCTTCGGCCTGATAAATGACTATAGCAATCATGTACATCTTTTTATAGATAAAAAGCTGGTCAATTTTGAAAATCTGTCCTTCCATCCCAATAATAATACTGCTTCCCTGATAATCTCAAAAAACGATTTCATACGCTTCCTCGAATACTGCGGTAACTCCTATGAATTCCTGCAATTATATGACGATTAACAGGAAAAATGTATTTCTTTGTAAATTCTCTTACCGCTTTAGGATGAGATAATTTACAGGGGAGCCTGCTTATTTAGAAATATTTTAATCAAGCATAAGCCTGCAACAAAAGTTGTGGCAGTCCGTCTTTACCTGTGAATAAAGCTAATTAATATACCATGAAGAACCTGACTATGGTGCTCCTGTTGTTTGCAGGCCTTGTTTTTAATGCTAACAGCCAGGGTAACAAAAAAAAATACTATGAAGCTGTTCGTATTGAGAATGCCCCGTCAATTGACGGTAATCTTGATGACGATGCCTGGCTTCAAAATCACTGGGAAGATGGACTTATACAGCATGAGCCATATGAGAACAGGCCTCCGTCACAGCCAACTGAGTTTAAAATTTGTTTCGACGATGTTAACCTCTATGTAGCAATCAAAGCCCTTGATTCCTCACCCGACAGCATCACAAACAGGATGAGCCGCAGGGATAACGGGGAGGGCGATATGGTCTTTATAGGCCTAGACAGTTACCATGACCTCCGGACTCTCTTCGTTTTCGGGGTCAGCTCAGCCGGGGTGCGTTTTGATATAATAATGTCAAATGACGGTCAGAATGAAGACGCCACCTGGGACCCTATCTGGCAGGCGAAAACAAGTATCCATGAATGGGGCTGGGCAGCAGAAATGAAGATACCCTTTACACAACTCAGGTTTCAGAAAAACTCTGATGAGGTATGGGGAATGATAGTGGCCAGGCAGATCTTCAGGCACAACGAGATGAGCTTCTGGCCTGCCATCCCTCGTGACGCACCGGGTATTGTACACCTTGCAGGAGAACTGGGTGGCCTCGAAGGAGTGGAACCAAGAAAACAATTTGATATTATGCCCTATGGTGTGGCTTCATATAGTAACTACGAAGCCGAAGAAGGCAATCCTTTCAGGACAGGCAGCGACTATAAACTTAAAGCCGGACTGGATGCAAAAATAGGTGTTACAAATAACCTTACTCTTGACCTCACACTCTTCCCTGACTTCGGACAGGTCGAGGCCGACCCTTCAGAAGTAAACCTCACAGCCTTCGAGACTTACTTCGAGGAAAAGAGGCCCTTCTTTATCGAAGGCAATAATATTACCAGTTTCAACGTAGGTCTGGGCGACGGTGATATTGGAAACGATAACCTGTTTTATTCCAGGCGAATAGGCAGAAGTCCGCATAGATATCCATCCCTGGGGGAATATGAGTATGCAGACGTTCCAACATATACAAATATAATAGGGGCAGCCAAACTTACCGGAAAAACAAAGAACGGACTGTCAGTCGGCTTCCTGGAAAGTGTCACCGCAGAGGTGAAAGCCAGGATTGACAGCGCAGGACAGGATTTAACTGAAATTATTGAACCTCTCACCAATTATTCGCTGGCACGTGTCCAGAAAGATTTTAACAAGGGTAATACAATTATCGGTGGTGCCGTGACCAATACTATACGCAGACTGGATGGTACCGGTATGGATTACCTGCACAAAAATGCCTCCACTGCAGGTTTGGATTTCACACAATACTTCAAGGAAAGAAATTATATGCTCTCTGCAAGTATGTACATGAGCCACGTGGAAGGATCAGAAGAGGCTATTACCCGGACACAGATGTCATCTGCGAGATACTACCAGCGACCTGATGCCGGTCATGTCAACCTTGACACAAGCAGGACAAGCCTGAGCGGTTTCGGAGGAAAAATCCAGGCAGGGAAAATAGGCGGCAAATGGAACTTCCTGTGGATGTCGAATTGGAAAAGCCCGGGACTGGAAATAAATGACATGGGCTACCAGAGACAGGCCGACTGGTTTATAAACGTATTGTGGACAGGATATAACTTTACCGAACCCTTCAGTATTTTCAGGAGCCTGAACCTGAATAGTGATGTATTCTTTGTAAATGACTTCAGTGGTGATTTCCTGGGGCTGGGCTATGAATGGAATGTGAATGCCAACCTGAAAAACTTCTGGTACGTGGGCACGGGTGGGAATTTTGGTTTTTATAACAAATCCACCAGCATGCTCAGGGGAGGGCCTTCAATATATATGCCTAACAACTGGAATTACAGGATTCACTTCTCAAGCGATGACAGGAAGAAGGTATCACTTTTTGCAGGCACCTTTTTGAATGGTATGGCCGATAAGGTATCCCTCAGTAGCAACTACCAACTGGGTGTTACAATAAGGCCTTCAAATACCCTCCAGTTATCACTCAGCCCGGGATACTCATTACGTAATGACGAATTCCAGTATATAACCAGAAAGAGCTTTAATGATGATGACAGGTACATTTTTGGGAATATAGAGCAAAAAGTACTGAGTATGTCTATCAGGATTAATTACAATATAACACCTGATCTCACAATCCAATACTGGGGACAACCCTTTATTGCCACAGGACAGTACAGTAAGTTTAAAATGATTACGGATCCGAAAGCTGATGAACTGACCGACAGGTATCATCTCTACACACCTGAACAGATAAGTATGGAAGATGGATATTACGGTATCGATGAAGATATTGATGGTACCTATGATTACGGAATAGGAATACCCGATTTCAATGTTGACGAATGGCTTTCAAATCTGGTTATAAGATGGGAATTCCTTCCGGGATCAACCGCCTACCTGGTATGGTCACAGTCGAGGGATTTTTACCAGGCTGATGGTGAATTCGAAGTATGGGATAACCTGCATGACCTGTTCACGGATAAGAAAGCCAATAACATTTTCCTTGTTAAATTATCATACCGATTTGGCCTGAGGTAAAAAGTCCCGGATATTATTATACAACAAATATTTATTAACTTTATCATCCTGACATACTTCATCAACTTTTCTGCAAATGCACAAGCACGGAGGAATAGTCTTCTGCCAGAGAGATAAAAGTGAAACAGGGGCACTGCTTACATTCTTTTACCCAACAAGAGAACTGGTGGATGAAATGTACAGAAGACTTCAGAATGTGGCGGAATCAGCTCCCAGGGATAACTCAAATTACAGGAACTATCATTTCTATGCAAAGGATCCTGATGACAGGCCCATTGAATTCCAGTATTTCTGGAATGATATCAAGGAAATAAAATAAAAGTTATACCCCCGAAACCTTAAGCCATGCAGGCAGCATAATAAGATTAGCATACTCATTAATGATTGAAACATTATTTTAAATATTTAATTGAAAAATAACCAAATGAAACCTTATAAACTGTTAGTAGCCTCGCTTATTCTTGTAATACCAGTGTCTTTTTCTTCTGCCCAGGATCTGCCTGTTCATCAAGAGTTTCAAAGAGCTGTTGAAAACGGGACAAGAACAATGAAGGGCTACCCCGGTCCTGCTTACTGGATAAACCATTCCGACTATATACTGGAAGCCGAAGTAATATTTGAAAACGATACTGTATGGATAAAGGGAAAGGCAGATATTACATATCATAATGAAAGCCCTGATGAACTAAATATCATTGTATTACGCAGTTACCAGGATATGACTGCCGATGCTGCATTACGTAACTTTTATATCTTCCCTCAAAATGAAACCAGGCAGGTTAATTACAGCGACCTGCTTATTGGTGCAGACACAATACCATCGGATATGCTTATGCAAAGCCGTACATCAACAAATCTGATTATCCGGCTTAATGAGCCACTTGAACCCGGGGATAATATTGATATGAAGCTGAGCTGGAAATATTATATGCACCCCAATGTTAACATAAGACAGGGTGTTTTTGAAAATGACGCTATCTTCGTTGCATACTGGTATCCGCAGGTTGCAGTCTATGATGACATATATGGATGGGATATGACCGACTATGCCGGCATCGTGGAATTCTATAACGACTTCAATAACTATAATGTAAGTATAACTTTACCGGCTGGCTACCTGGTATGGGCAGGAGGTGTGCTACAGAACCCGGCAGAAGTCTATACTCCTGAAATCAGTGATAAGTTAGATAATGCATTAAAAAGTGAGGATATAGTTAATATAATCACAACAGATAATCTGCCTGTCAACCATGGCAACAGGGATAAAAAAACGTGGAAATTTACAGCTGAAAATACTCCGGATTTTACATTCGCTGCCAGTAAAACACACCTGTGGGATGCATCAGGACTTGAGGTGGAGGATGGAAGAAAGGTTCTTATTTCAGCTGTTTATCCTGACTCAAGCAAACACTATCATAAGGCTGCAAAGTTTGCAAGGAATGCCATAGAGTACCTCTCTTTTGAATGCCCGGGGGTCCCCTACCCATGGCCCTCTATGACAGTCTTTAATTGTGGTGAGGGCTCCGGCGGAATGGAATCGCCCATGATGGTTAACAATGGTGACCAGGCTACCGAACTATCAGCCGATGAAGTTATATTCCATGAAATATCCCACTCCTACCTTCCCTTCTATACAGGCACAAATGAACGCAGGTTTGCATGGATGGACGAAGGCTGGGCCACCTACCAGGGAATAAAGTGGAGTGAGGGTGATCCGGGAGGAACCGGTGGGTCCTTCAGACAGGTCTTCAGTATTGTCAGCGGTACTGCCGCTGACCTGCCTCTTATGATACCGACATATTCAATATTTGACGGCCTGGCATCCAACTTTAATAGTTACGGGCGTTCATCACAAGCTTTCTTTGCTATTGAAGACCAGCTTGGTATTGAGGAAATGAACATGGCATGGAAGACCTTTACCGAAAGATGGCATCATAAACACCCTGCACCATGGGACCTCTTTGTATGCTTCGAAGAGGTGGCAGGATATGACCTCGACTGGCTTATACTGCCCTGGTACTACGAATTCAAAACCCAGGAGCTGGAACTTGGCCCCGTCGATACAAAGACCGGCACCGTGACAGTTAAAAACACGGGAGGACTGCCCCTCCCCGTATACCTGGAACTTGAATATGAGGATGGCAGTAAAAAAACAATACACCGTAAGCCCGCAGTATTTAAGGATGCAAAAGAAGTTAGCATTGAAATAGAAGATGCCCCGGGGCTGAAATCCGTGCGACTGGGCAATCCCTTCTTTTACGACCGGGACCTTTCAAACAATAATTGGGCAAAAGAGAAGTAAGCCAGCCTTCGCTGGCGAGTTAAATAATTAATTACCTTTACAGACTTTTCCATTAAACAAACACCTGATAATCATGAATATTAAAAAAATTGCCCTGTTATCCGCCGGTTTGTTCTTTATCTGTTACAGCCTGGCTGATGCACAAACACAGGATCCCCTCGAATCCATTACAGAAGCCGAAATCAGAGACCATATATTTTTTCTTGCCTCAGACTATATGAACGGCAGGGTCGGTCCCTCTGCTGAGTATGAAATAGCTGCACAGTATGTGGCATCTCAATTCGCTGCAGCCGGTCTTGAACCGCTTGTCCGTAATGAAGACGGAAGTAAAGGTTATTTCCAGGGAGTGCCCTTTGCAAAGACAACATACAGCGAGAAGCTGGAGTGGAAAATAACTAAGGACGGTAAAGAAAATACTCTCACTCACAAGGAGGATTTTAAAGTCATGTTTGCTAACAACCTTAATCATGATAAGCTCGAAATAATATATGTGGGCTATGGAATAGAAGAGCCGGACCATGACTGGAACGATTTTAAGGATCTTGATGTTGAGGGAAAGATTATGGTTTGCCTGACCGGGGCGCCGCTAAAGAAAGGGAAGCCGGTATTACCTGATGAAGTACATGAAAAGTACGCAGGAACAAGGGGCTTGCAGTCAAAAATCTATGGGCTTTTCAGCAAAGGAGCCGCAGGATTGATACTTGTTGATATTGATGGTTCATCAGGTATACCCTTTGATTTTATACCAGGTGAATTTGCACAGGAAAAATATGTTTACCGGGAAGGCGAGAGTGAGAGGCGACAGAGATCAATGCCGTCAGTCTACCTGGCCCAGCCCGGGATATTTGATATACTTTTGGGCGGCAGTAAACATAATCCTTTGGCAGATCCGGACAACATAATCAAAAACTATAAACCACAGTTGCTTGAAGGAGTATCCCTTATCAGCAAAATTGAAGTCTTGAGTGAAGAACTGGTCTATACTAAAAACGTTGTTGGAATGGTCCCCGGAACCGATCCCGTGTTGAAAAATGAATATATAGTTGTTGGCGCCCACCTCGACCATGTCAAGCCGCTAGAGGGAATGGTATGCAACGGGGCTGATGATAATGCCAGCGGCTCAACAGGGGTTATTGAAATTGCCGAAGCCGTAGCCATGAACCCCTGCAGGCGTTCGGTTATTTTCATAACTTATACAGCCGAGGAAATGGGATTGATAGGCTCAAGACATTTTGTGGGCAGTCAACTATTCCCTGCGGAACAGATGAAATTCAATCTCAATATGGATATGATAGGGCGGAGCGATCCGGAGAACAAAGAAAGCAGGGCTCACTATGTGGTAAGCGACAAAAAATATCTCAATGAGCTGGAATCGTTTATTATGGATTTAAATAAGGGGATAACCGACTTCCCGCTGATATTTGATAATGACGAGGATTCTCCCGGTGGAAGCGATCACCAGAGCTTTATAAATGCCGGCATACCTGGCTTTTTCTTCTTTTCCGGTGTTCACGAGGACCTTCACCAGCCCGGCGATGACCCAGAAAAGATTGACTATGCCAAAGCAGTTAGCATATGCAGGCTGGGATACCTCATTACCACTGAGCTGGCAAACATGGATACTGTACCAACCTTTATGATTGAAGATTGAATACTGCCTCACGGCGAGCTCGAATCACTCGCTTGCCTGTGGTAACCTTGCAATTCTCGGTTAACTATTGAAGATTGAAGAACTAGTCTGTAATCCTTACTCCTGTCAGTTCCTCAGACACCTTCCAGAGTTTATGGGCATCTTCCCTGTCATGTGTTTTGCCGTTCGATTTAACCCTGACCGGATATCCCTTCATCTCGCCCAGCCTTGAAGGACCATAATATTCACCTCCACTGACATCGGGGTCTACTGCTGCCCTTATCTGAGGCAGGGCTCCCATGGCAGCACTCTGTGCCATAAGGGATGCCAGCGGGCTGAAAATTTTATATGCCACTTTGTTATCTATGTAACGTACAAGGTTGGTCTCCGAAAATCCGGGGTGTGCGGCAACGGCTATGGCCTCGATGCCATTCTTATCAAACCACCTTTGCAATTCATATGTGAACAGGAGGTTTGAAAGTTTCGAACGTCCATATGCCTTCATGGGTGAATATCCCCTTCCATCTTCGAACAGGAGGTTGTCAAAATCCATCCTTCCGGCCTTGTGGGCATTACTGCTGACATTCACCACCCTCGCGCCCTTTGTCGTCTTCAGAAGGTCCATAAGATGAGCTGTCAATACAAAATGCCCCAGGTGGTTCGTACCCATCTGGCCCTCGAAACCATCCTTTGTCCTGAAATAGGGTGTGGTCATTATACCGGCATTATTCATAAGCACATCAAGCCTGTTATATTTCTTTTTGAACTCATCGCTGAAGGTTTTTATACAGTCAAGGTCAACCATGTCAAGTCTCATTACGTTGATATTTGAGTCCGGGAAAGCTTCAATAATCTTTGCCCTTGCCTCTTCTCCCCTGCTCATCGATCGCGACGCAAGGATAACTTCTGCACCCTTTGCGGCAAAAGCCTTTACTGACTCAAAACCAAGTCCGCTGTTTCCTCCTGTAACGAGTATTATTTTACCTGTAAGATCAGGCATATTTTCCAGTGTCCATTTATTATTGCTCATAAGTGTATTCTTAATAAAAAAAGTTTCAATTTATCTCTTCATAAAACATTATATATACTAACAATCAAATCAGGAGGTGGTTTAATCATCTGCCACTAATAATATTTAAAATATAATATCTTTGTATAAAGACCGGTCCTATAAGCAATTTTCCCTTCAAAAACCAAAACCATGATTAAAACAGTATTAAGAAATCCTTTGCAGATTATTGCATGCATAGCCCTGAGCCTGTATATCTCTTCCTGCACAGGTCAGAATTCAGGGCTTACGGAAGATGGCCTGATAGTCCGCCCTGATGCAAAGCCTGAACAGCTCGTAAAACTGAAGGTTCTTACAGACAGAATAATAAATGTTAGCTCTGTGACGGGTGAAGAATTTCCTGAAACCAGGAGCCTGATGGCAATCGGGGACACCCTGCCCGGCGTTGAGTTTAATGTTGAAGAAAATGATTCAACATATGTACTCATTACCTCTTATCTGAAAGCCTTCGTTTCTAAAAATACCGGAGAAGTATGGTTCACCGACCAGCAAAATAATCTCCTGCTTGCAGAAAAAAAAGGAGGAGGAAAATCTTTTAAAGAAATAAATCCTGATGGGAAAGCCTCTTATGCCATCCGGCAGCAGTTTGAATCACCCCCTGATGAAGCCATCTACGGTCTGGGGGCCAACCAGACATCTCTCATGAACCTGAAAGGTAAAAACCTGGACCTATACCAGTATAACACGATGACGGCTGTCCCCTTTCTAATGTCAAACAAGAACTATGGCATTCTGTGGGATAACTATTCAAGAACAAAATTCGGTGACACCAGGGACTATAAAAACCTGGGTGAGATGAAGCTTTTTAACAATAAAAATGAGGAGGGTGGCCTCACCGCTGTTTATTCCTACCGCAATGAGAAAGGCAGAATTTTCGCCACCAGGGAAGAAGAGGAGATTGACTACCGTTTCATTCCTGACCTGTCCAAATTCCCTGAGGGCTATGATCTCAATAACGGATATGTTACATGGGACGGATATATACAGTCAAAGACCGACGGGATACACGACTTTGTCTTTACCTCTGCAGGCTATGCCAGGCTTTGGATTGATGACAGCCTGGTGTTCGACCGCTGGAGGCAGGCCTGGAATCCTTCCTATAACAATTTTTACCTGGTGATGGATAAGGATAAAGAATATCATGTCAGGATTGAATGGACACCCGACGGTGGTCAATCGTATATAGCCCTCAGGTACCTTGATCCGCTGCCTGAGAATGAGCAGGGCTTCATTTCACTCTACTCCGAGGCAGCAGACCAGATAGACTATTACTTCATTGCAGGCGACAATATGGATGAAGTGATAAGCGGCTACCGTACCATCACGGGCAAGGCGCCGGTGATGCCAAAGTGGGCAATGGGCTTCTGGCAGAGCCGTGAAAGATATACCAGCCAGGAAGAATTGTTGTCTGTTGTTCGCGAATTCAGGGCAAGGAAGATACCCATCGATAATATTGTTCAGGACTGGCAATACTGGCCAATAGATAAATGGGGCTCCCATGACTTTGATCCTGAAAGATTCCCTGAGCCCGAAGCAATGATCAGAACGCTGCATGATTCACTCAATACGAATATTATGATATCGGTATGGCCCAAGTACTATACAGCTACCGATAATTACAGGTTCATGAACAGTAAGGGATGGCTGTATACCAGGAACGTGGAAAAAGGACAGATAGACTGGATAGGTTATGTCTCAACTTTCTATGATGCCTTTAATGAAGATGCTCGTGAAGAATTCTGGAAACAGATAAATAAAAAGCTTTTCAGCAAGGGTATTGACGCATGGTGGCTTGATGCCACAGAACCCGATATCTCATCAAACCTGCCAATGGATGAACGCAAGGCACTGATGAATCCGACAGCCCTGGGTCCGGCAACTGAGTATTTCAACGCCTATGCCCTGGTAAATGCACAGGGTGTGTATGAGGGACAGAGACAAACAGATCCCGACCAGAGGGTTTTCATACTTACCCGATCAGCATATGCAGGCCTGCAGCGCTATTCAGCTGCAAACTGGAGCGGTGATATAGCTGCCCGCTGGCACGATTTCGAAGCCCAGATCCCCTGTGGCCTTAACTTCTGCATGTCAGGAATACCCTGGTGGACCATGGATATCGGTGGTTTCGCCGTTGAAGGAAGGTATTACAATCCTTCTCCTGAAGACATCGATGAATGGCGTGAACTGAACACACGCTGGTTCCAGTACGGTGCCTTCTGCCCCCTTTTCAGATCTCACGGTCAATATCCCTACAGGGAAATGTTCAATATTGCTCCCGAAACCCACCCCGCTTTCCGTACCATGTTGTATTTTGACAAACTGAGGTACAGGATGATGCCATATATCTACTCCCTGGCAGGCCATACCTGGCTCAATGACTATACTCCTATGAGAGGCCTGGTAATGGATTTCACCTCTGACACCAGGGTACATGATATAAAGGACCAGTATATGTTTGGTCCCTCCCTTCTGGTAAACCCGGTATATGAGTATAAGGCACGCAGCCGTGAGGTGTACCTGCCTGAAAAAACAGGCTGGTATGATTTCTATACAGGGGAATATTATGAAGGAGGCCAGACAATTATAAGCCCTGCGCCTCTCGATAAAATGCCTCTGTTTGCGAGAGCCGGATCAATAATCCCCTTTGGACCCGAAATGCAATATTCAACGGAGAAAAAAGCTGACCCTCTTATCCTGTTTGTCTATGCAGGCGCAGATGGCAGTTTTACCCTTTACGAAGATGAAGGTGTGAACAATGATTATGAAAATGGTGCTTACAGCCTGATAACGGTGACCTGGAATGAAAATGACCAAACGCTGACCATAGGAGAAAGACAGGGCGAATTCCCCGGGATGCTCAGGGAAAGGACCATAAACCTTATACTGGTCACCAGGGAAAAAGCCGTAAAACTTGATTTCGATGCTGTCCCCGGTAAGATCATTCAGTATGACGGTGAGGAAATCACTTCTCAACTGTAAGCTTTGTATAATGGCCTATAAATGATTTTATATACATGACGGGATCTGGAGTAATTATAATTAAATAAGACTATGATAAAGAAATTATTGCCTGCTGTTGTACTGCCTGGCTGCTGTTTGCTTTTAACATTGCTGATGGCATGTTCATCCGAGAGCCCCCGTGAGAAATACAGCTTTAACACCGGTTGGAAGTTCTCACTTACTGCCGGTGAAGACGCACAATTTCCTGCTTATGACGATAGTGACTGGCGCCCTCTTGACCTGCCGCATGACTGGAGCATAGAGGGTGAATTCAGCAATGAACATCCTGCAACCGTGGGCGGGGGAGCACTGCCCGGAGGCGTGGGCTGGTACAGGAAGACATTTACCATTGAGGATGCAGAGAAAGAAAAACTATTCTATATAGAATTTGATGGTGTGTATCAGAACAGCCAGGTGTGGATCAATGGCAATTACCTTGGCAAACGCCCCTATGGCTACACCTCCTTCAGGTATGAACTCACACCCTACCTGAATTATGGCAATGACACCAATAATGTACTGGCCGTTAAGGTTGATAACTCAAAACAACCCAATTCCAGGTGGTATAGCGGATCAGGAATTTACCGGAACGTATGGCTTGTAGCAACAGGGAAAATCGCTGTTGATCATTGGGGTAGCTTTGTAAGGAGCCCGGTGGTAAACAAAGATTCAGCTCTCCTTAGTGTCAGGACAAGAATTCTTAATCACGGGGATAATCGTGCAGATATAAACCTGACCACACTTGTCTATGGCCCCGGCGGTAATCTCCTGACATCTGCCATAGAAAAAAATATACCTGCCGGTGATTCCCTCATAATCGTAAAACAGGAATTAAAAATTACTGATCCCCTACTGTGGTCAGATACAAAGCCGCAGCTTTACAGGGTGGTCTCGGAAATACGAAACGGCAAAATACTGCTTGACAGCTATGAAACCCTTACGGGCATCCGTTATTTTGAGTTTGACAGTGACAGGGGCTTTATTCTTAATGGGGAGCCTGTAAAGATAAAGGGTGTATGCAATCACCATGATCTGGGATGCCTGGGGGCAGCCTTAAACACAAGGGCTCTTGAACGCCGGCTTGAGCTGCTGAAGGAAATGGGCTGCAATGCCATTCGTACCTCACATAATCCCCCCTCCCCCGAACTGCTCGACCTGTGCGACAGGATGGGCTTTATCGTGATGGATGAAGCCTTCGATATGTGGAAAATGAAAAAGACTGAATATGATTACAGCCTCTACTGGGATAAATGGCACAAAAAAGATCTTGAAGACCTGGTCAGGCGCGACCGCAATCACCCAAGCGTTTTTATCTGGAGCATAGGCAATGAGATACTGGAACAGTGGGACTCAACGGGAATGCCGATAGCCCGTGAGCTGGCTGGAATAGTGAATGAACTCGACGGAACAAGGCCTGTAACCGCCGGATGTAATGATCCCGGTCCTCATAATTATGTAATCCGCTCCGGTGCCCTGGACCTCATCGGTTATAATTACCACGAAGAGATGTTTCCTGATTTCCCGGTGGACTTTCCCGGGGAAAAATTCATTGCCACCGAAACCACTTCGGCCCTCGCTACCAGGGGCAGTTATGACATGCCTTCAGACTCTGTCCGGAGATGGCCCCTTAGATCGGACCTTCCCTTCAATGAGGGAAATGATGACCTTAGCTGTTCTTCATACGATAACTGCAGCACCCCCTGGGGCTCTACACATCAAGAGACATGGTCCGTGATAAAAAAGCATGACTTTCTTTCCGGTATGTTCATATGGACCGGCTTTGACTACCTGGGTGAACCCACACCCTATTCCTGGCCTGCACGCAGCTCATATTTCGGCATACTTGACCTGTGCGGCTTCCCAAAAGATGCTTATTACTTTTACAAAAGTGAATGGACTGATGAGCCTGTTCTGCATATTTTTCCGCACTGGAACTGGACAGACGGAGAAGAAGTGGATGTATGGGCCTATACAAACTGCAATGAGGTTGAACTCTTCCTGAATGGAAGGTCCCTTGGTGTGCACAGGAAAGATAATTACAAACTCCACCTGCAATGGCGTGTGTCGTTCGAACCCGGCATATTACTCGCTGTGGGTAAAAAGAATGGGGACGAAGTGCTCAGGATGGAAATACATACCGCCGGTCCCGCGAGCAGAATAATACTGACTCCCGACCGCCATATTGTTGAAGCCGGCGGATCTGACCTGTCATTCATTACCGCAACGGTAGTCGACAAAAATGGAATAGTGGTGCCTCATGCAGATAATCTCATCACCTTTACCATTGAAGGGGACGCTTCAATAGCAGGTGTTGATAACGGCTGCCAGACGAGCATGGAATCATTCAAGGCAAATAGCAGGAAAGCTTTTCATGGCAAATGCCTCCTGGTTCTAAAAGCAGGTAACAGCAAAGGCAGCGTCAGGGTCACAGCCTCCTCGGATACTCTTGAAGAGGCATCTATAGAAATCAGGATGCAATAAAGTTATGTAGAACTTAAAATATACAACTGTGAAAAGTAAAATCTATTACCTTAATCTTATAGTTATGTCAGTCCTTCTAATGTCAGGTTGTGCTCAACCAGAAAGCAAGTTTGTTAACGTGGATGAAGGGATCTTTATCCGTGATGGTAAACCATATTATTTCATTGGTGCAAACTACTGGTATGGTGCCATACTGGGTTCCGAAGGACAATATGGTGACCGTGAGAGGTTGACCGTGGAGCTGGATCACCTTAAGAGTATCGGTGTTGATAATTTACGCGTACTGGTAGGAGCAGAAGGGCCTGATGGCGAACCCACCCGGGTGACCCCTGCACTGCAGCTTGCTCCCGGGGAATATAATGAGGATCTGCTGGACGGACTCGATTTTATGCTGGCCGAAATGAAAAAACGGGACCAGTATGCCATTCTCTACCTTACCAACAGCTGGGAATGGTCGGGCGGATTTTCACAATACCTTAACTGGAATGGCTACGGGCCTATTCCCTATCCTACCCTGCCGGGTAATACATGGCCCGGGTTTATGAAATATGCCGGACAGTTTCATGGATGTGATCAATGCATAATGCAGTATCATGAACATGTAAGACTCATACTGGGGCGCAGCAATAAATATACCGGAGTAAAATATGTAGAGGATCCAACAATTATGACCTGGGAAATAGCCAATGAACCCAGGGCTTTCGGAAAGGAAAATCTTCCTGCCTTTATGGATATGATAGCCTCAACTGCGTCATTGATCAAGGAAATCGATAGTAATCACCTTGTCACAACCGGTACCGAAGGGCTTCATGGCTGCGAATATTCGATGGAAGCATTCAGAAAGATACACTCAGACCCTAACATTGATTACCTGACAATGCATATATGGCCAAAAAATTGGGGCTGGATGGATCCCTCCGGTGTAGGTTCAGGTATGGACACCAGCCTCAGCAAAACAAACCGCTACATGTCAGATCATATTGATGTTGCCCGTGATCTGAACAAACCAATTGTTTTTGAAGAATTTGGCATGCCACGTGATGAATACGGTTTCAGCCCGGATGAAGGGGTGGCTTACCGTGACATATATTATGAAAATGCTTTTGACAAGTTACTTGAGCATGTTGAAAACAGGGATGTGATGGGCGGATGTAATTTCTGGGCTTATTCCGGTAAGGGCCGTTCAGGAGGAGAAAGCATATTCTGGGAAGCCGGTGATGATTATCTGGGTGACCCGCCACAAGAAGAACAGGGGCTATATTCAGTATTTGACAGTGATACAAGCACTATAAACCTGATAGAAAAATATAACAGACTATTGATTGGTCGACTGCTTAAGTGATTGCCCCGGTTTGCCAGCCATTCTTCAAACAAAATTTAACTAAGTGGGAAGATAGGTAACATATTTAAACAGTCAGGATGATATCAGCCTTATCATTTTTTATGCATTAGTTTTTGATGTTTGCTCTTTTTTTAGTAATTTTTCATCTGAAAAGATTCTGATTAGATGCTTTTTATGCAGCCTAAAATAATTACGGGAGGAAATCAACCATGAAGGAGAAACCAAAAATACTGATTATCGAAGATGATAATGATCTGGTAGCTGCCATGAAAGCTATGCTGGAAAAAAAGGGGTTCACAGTTGCTACTGCTTATGACCCCGATGAGGGCAAAGAGAAACTGAAGCAGACCATTCCTGATTTAATTATTCTCGATGTGATGTTTGGCATTAAAGCTGAATCCCGGGGTTTTGATTTCGCCCGGGATATTAAACACGATAAGAATTACTCGTCCATTCCTATCCTGATGCTGACAGCTGTAAATGTTGAGCACCCCGACTTCAATTTTTCTCCTGAATCAGATGGCGAGTATTTACCGGTGGATTCTTTTCTTGATAAACCTGTAAGGTCAGATGAGTTGATTAGTAAAGTTGAAGAACTCCTGGAACAAAAGACGAGTAAATGGCAAAACTGGCCCGAAGAGAGCGATTAAGCCTGTTTTTATCAGAATAAAATTCCTGATTCGATGAACGAGAACCTGGTTCCCGCACATATCCACTTCACAATGTGGTTCATCAGAATCAGGTGGATCGCTATCGGGATTCTTATTGCCGCCACAATTAGCGTCAAATACATACTTAATATATCCGTTCAGCACATATCAATCTTTATACTTGCCGCAATACTTATCATTCTCAATGTACTGCATAAAAGCTTCCTTTTAAAATTAAAGAAGGACAGGGGGGATGATATAATTAAAAAAATAAAGAGGGAGATTCATTTTCAGATAATAACCGATTTAATCATTCTCACAATCATTATTCATTGCTCAGGGGGGATAGAGAATCCGATCATCATATTCTATTTCTTTCATATGATAATTGCCAGTTCCATATTCTCCACATTAACAAGCTATGCTTATGCGCTTTTTATGATTCTTCTGGCAGCCTCCATGGCTATCCTGGAATGTAAGTCTGTTATTCCTCACTATCAGCTCACAGGTTTTATCACCCATGACCTATACAGTAATGTTCTTTACGTTTATGGCTCAGGGATAGTTTTTACCATCACTTCTGTTCTGATAGTCTTCCTTTCACGTATGATAATTTACAGGTCAATTAAAGCAGAGGAAACTTATGTCAGGACAAATATCGAACTCGAAAATAAAGACAGGCTTAAAAATGAGTATGTTCTCAGGGTAACACATGATATAAAAGGTCATGTTGCCGCTATTCTCAGTTGTATTGATGTTATTCGTTCGGAAACCGCAGGAACTTTGAACGAGGTGCAGACAGATTTTATCAACAGAGCTTATAAGCGAACAGAACTTTTGTCAACCTTTGTGAAAGATCTCCTTAAACTGACGAGAAAACGTCTTAAAAAAGATAAGGAATTCGAGGAATTTTTATTCAACGATTTAATAATAAAGGTTACAGAAACAGTTGAGCCACTTGCCCGGGACAAGTCAATTGATTTCACTTATTCAGTCGACAAGTCAATAGGGAAAATCACAGGCAATCCGCATACACTTGAAGAATTATTATCCAATCTTTTATTAAATTCTATAAAATACACTGCGCCGGAAGGGCATATTATTCTGAAAGTGATTGATAAACAGGATCATATTTTTACTGAGATATACGATACAGGAATCGGCATTCCGCAAGAAGATCTTTCTTTTGTCTTCGATGAATTTTACCGTGCTTCTAATGTTTCCAGAGGCTCCCAAAGCGGATCAGGCCTTGGTCTTGCCATTGTCAAACAGATAGTTGAAAACCACAAGGGTGAAATATCGGTAAGCAGCGAACTTGGATCATGGACTAAATTTACTTTTACCCTTCCCCGGAATCCTGAAAATGACTGATACTTATTTTCAAATTATTCAGGGATAAACATACAGAAACTGAAGGCGAAGCTCCGGCTTAAGAACCCTGCCTCCCTATGGTTATTATTATGAGATTACATCCATTATTATTACATTAGCAAAAAACCAAGCTTAACAGATATGTGCCTGGCAATACCCGGAAAGATAACAGCCTTCTTCGATGATAACGGCATGAAAATGGCTAAAGTGAGCTTCAGCGGTGTTATCCGAACCGTTTGTGCCGAATGGGTCCCCGAAGCGAAGATTGGAGATTACATTATATCTCATGCAGGGACGGCAATAAGCATTGTGGACCCGAAGGAGGCAGAGGAAACACTCAGCCTGCTTGATGAAATGAATTGAATTGAAATATATAGACGAATACAGGGATGGGGAGATAGTCAGGAAACTGGTCGCGAAGATCGCCGGCTCAGTTACTCGGCAGTGGCGTATTATGGAGATATGCGGGGGCCAGACGCATGCCATCATGAAATATAATCTCACCGAGTTGCTTCCTCCTGAGATCATACTTATCCACGGGCCCGGCTGTCCTGTCTGCGTCACCCCCCTGGAAAAGATAGACAAAGCCCTGGCTCTTGCCTGCGAGGAGGGAACCATACTGACCTCTTTCGGAGATATGATGAGGGTCCCCGGCTCTTCATCCGACCTGCTGAAAGCAAAGGCCGAAGGCGCCGATGTCAGGCTTGTTTATTCACCCCTGGATGCGGTCAAAACGGCCATCTCCAATCCTGACAGTAAGGTGGTCTTCTTTGCCATCGGCTTTGAAACCACTGCCCCTGCAAATGCACTTGCACTGCTACGGGCAAACACCTTGAGATTAAACAACTTTTTCCTGCTATCCTCCCATGTTCTCGTACCACCGGCAATAAATGCCATACTGTCATCGGAAGATTCATCAATTGACGGGCTGCTGGCACCGGGCCATGTATGTACTGTAACCGGCTATAACGATTATATTAAGCTAGCCGATGACTTCAGGGTCCCTGTAGCGGTTACCGGCTTTGAACCGGTAGATATCCTCAATGGTATACTTACTACCGTAAAAATGCTTGAATCGGGAAGAAATGAGGTGGAAAACTCATATGCCAGGTCGGTGCAAAAGGAAGGAAACAGGCATGCCCTGAAGACTATGTACGAAGTATTCGAGGTATGCGACAGGCAATGGAGAGGTATAGGCCTGATACCGGGCAGCGGATTGGACATAAGGGAAAAATATTCAGCTTTCGACGCTGAAAAGCATTTCACCCTTAATAATATTATCTCCGAAGAACCTGGGATATGCATTGCCGGGGATGTCTTGCGCGGCACTGCCCGTCCGTCCGGCTGTCCTGCATTTGGCACTGCCTGCACTCCTGACCATCCCCTGGGCGCACCAATGGTCTCATCAGAAGGAGCCTGCGCGGCGTATTATCAATATAAATCACAAAACTGACCATGGAAATCAGCTGCCCCAAACCATATAATGAATACGATAAAATAGTGCTTGCCCATGGCAGCGGGGGCAAGCTGTCTGACCGGCTTATACGGGATATTATTATTACAGAGCTTGGCGACAACTACATAGATTCAGCCCACGACGGGGCCGTTCTTGACATCCCCGGAAAGCTGGCATTCACTACTGACTCCTTTGTAGTCACGCCCCTGTTTTTCCCCGGTGGCGATATAGGTCACCTGGCGGTGAACGGAACAGTGAACGATCTCGTTTGCTGCGGTGCCATACCCCTGTATCTTTCCCTTTCCCTCATTATAGAGGAAGGACTGCTCATCGGCGAACTGGCATCTGTCATATCATCAGTGGCAAAAGCAGCCTCCGCGGCAGGAGTCAGGATTGTTACCGGTGATACCAAGGTTGTTGAAAAAGGTAAAGCCGACAAAGTATTTATAAATACCACCGGTGTGGGTTCGATCCCGGCAAACAGGTCCATTTCCCCTTATCGCTGTGCTGAAGGCGATGCAGTTATTATCACCGGGAACATAGCAGACCACGGCATTGCAATACTATCGACACGCGAGGGTTTAAGTTTTGAGTCCCCCCTCAGCAGTGATTGTGCCCCGATGAATGAGATTGCGGAATTGATCTTTTCCGTCACAAACGATATTCATGTCATGCGTGATCCCACCAGGGGGGGTGTTGCCAGTGCTCTCAACGAGATAAGCCGGGTAGCGGGAAAAGAAATCATTATCGACGAAAACAGCCTGCCGCTTAATCCGTTGGTCAAAGGAGCATGTGAGATTATGGGCTTTGATCCCCTATACCTGGCCAACGAAGGTAAACTGCTGGTCTTTCTCCCGGCCAGGCATGCAGAAAAGGTGGTCATGTCAATACGCAAACACCCGCTAGGGAAAGAGGCGGCAATAATAGGTAATGTTACGGGAGGGGAAGCCTCCGTTAAGATGAAGACACTTGTCGGGTCAACCCGCATAGTTGATATGATAAGCGGGGAGCAGTTACCCCGCATTTGCTAAGAGCCATTTATACCACTCGTCCATACCTTTCCCGCTAAGGGCTGACACTTCAAGGAATTTTAAGCGGCCGTTTACCTTGAGCCCGTTCTCAATTGCCGTTTCCACCTTGAAATTCACGTATGGCAGAAGGTCGGTCTTGTTGATAATGCAAAGCTGTGAGGTCCTGAACATACCGGGGTATTTCAGGGGTTTATCCTCCCCTTCCGTAACACTCATCATCACTATCCTTGTCATCTCCCCCAGGTCGAACATCGCGGGACATATAAGATTGCCAACATTTTCAATCAGTATCACTGACCCGTTCTGCGGGTTGAATTCCTTCACTGCCCTGTTAACCATTGCTGCATCAAGGTGGCAGGCATTACCCGTGTTAACCTGTACTACCGGGACACCTGTGGCGCTTATCCTGTCAGCATCCCGGCTGGTATGCTGGTCCCCTTCAATAACATAAAAACTCCTTTTCTCCCTGAGGTCGGCCAGCGTCCGTTCCAGGAGGGTAGTCTTACCGGAACCCGGTGAACTCATTATGTTGATCGCATATATATTCTTTGCCTCGAAGTAACCCCTGGTCCTTTCAGCCATACGCTTGTTGATGTCAAGGATGTCCCTGCCAACAGGTATGGTAAGCTGCTCCCCGTGTGAATGATCGTGGTTGTGATCATGATCGTGTGAATGATCGTGGTTGTGATCATGATCGTGTGAATGATCGTGGTTGTGATCATGATCGTGTGAATGATCGTGATTGTGATCATGATGATGATCAATACCTGAAATATCTCCGCATCCGCATGTATCGCACATAAGTATTAATTTTTCAGATTGTTATTGATTTCACTCTCAACTCATTTCCTCCTATTATCTTCAGGTCTGTCGAACCACAGCTACCACATGAGCCCATAAAACTTTCAAAAGGGAATTCATAGGCACAATCATTGCATTTCCCCACTCCGCCAGGCTTTTCTATTGTTACAGTGGCCTTATCGATCACCGTTCCGGGGGCAAGGGCTTCAAGGGCAAAGCTTAGCGATTCATACTCTATCCCTGCCAGGAGGCCAATTTCCAGCTTAACTTCCTGAACAGTTCCACTGCCTGCCTTCCCGGCCTCAGCTGTAACGATGTCAATAATATTTCCTGCTACTGTTAATTCATGCATGGTTATTATCATATTAAGCCGGCATTCCTGCGGGCTGCAGCAACAGCCACCTGACCCAGTGCAAGCCCACCGTCATTTACCGGCACATGCCTGTGATAATATACGGAAAATTTCTCATCCTTTAATTCTCTTATGAGCTTCTCCGTGAGATACCTGTTCTGGAAGGTCCCCCCGGAAAGGACAATGTCTTTAAGCCCTGACCTGTCTGAAACATACCTTATACCATCCATAATGGCCATGGCTACTGTATTATGAAACCTGGCAGATATATCACCCGGGCTTACACCTTCCTTCATCTCATAAACTATTTCCCTTATTGCCTTTCTAAAAGACACTGCATCTTTGTCGATATCATATTCATAATGTGAATTTATTCCCCTCCTTACAGCCGATTCCAGTCTCATAGGAGCTTCTGAATGGAATTTTGAAGTATAGCAAAGGCCCGTGATTGATGCAACTGCATCAAACAACCTGCCTGCACTTGAATAATAAGCAGTATTGATTCCTTTATCCACAAGTTCCTTGTAAAGGCGTAATTGTCCATGTCCGGTTTTCTTTATCAACGGCATGTCATCAGTGATTTCATCCTCTCCAAGGTATTTTATGAGATATGATAAACCTGACCTCCATGGCTCACTGGAAGCACAATCTCCACCGGCTACAGGTACATAATCAAAGTGCAAAACACGTTTAAAATCGCGTAAATCAGCAATTATAAACTCTCCGCCCCATATTTTGCCGTCACTTCCCAGTCCAATCCCGTCCATAACCACTCCTATCACTTTGTCCTTAATATTATTTTCAGCCATACAGGAAGCAATATGTGCATGGTGGTGTTGAACCGTGATAAGGGGTACAGCCTCTTCCCCTGCTATTTTTTCAGCAAATACCGATGACAGGTAATCGGGATGCAGGTCACGCGCCACCAGGCGGGGACTGAACCTGAACATCCCGGAGAAACGCTTGTAGGCAGTGTTGTAGAATTCCAGTGTTGAGGCGTTTTTAAGATCGCCGATATGCTGGCTGAGGATGAGGTTTTTCCCCTTACCCATCCCGAAGCAGTTTGTCAGTTCCGCTCCTGCCCCGAATATCCCTTCTGCATTAAAATCAATCTTAACGGGTGTAGGGGCATATCCTCTCGAGCGTCTAATTATCCTGACATCACCGGCTATGAACCGTCCAACAGAATCATCTGTTCTGTTATATATTTCACGACTGTACATAACAACGGCATCAGTAATACTTCCGAGTTTAAGCCGGGCTTCTTCATCATCGGTAATAACTGGTTCGTCGGTCAGGTTGGCACTGGTAAATACAATCACCCCTGTTTTCAGCTTCCCGAAAAGAAGATAATGAAAAGGCATATAAGGCAATATCACCCCTACAGTGTCCAGTCCGTTTGAAACCGATGCTGCAACAACATTTCTGCTTTCCATTATCACCACTGGCCTCTGCCATGATTGCAATGCTTCAAGTTCTTCAGGTCCCGGCCGTGCTATTTCCTTTACATGATCCTCATTACGGCACATAACGGCAAAAGGCTTATCTTCCCTTCCTTTAGCTTTCCGTAGAAGGGCAACAGTTTTTTCATTCATCGCATCGCATACAAGGTGATAGCCACCTGTTCCTTTCAGGGCCAGTATACCGCCATCATCAATAAGTTGAGCTGACTGCCGGATTATATCACTGATACCCTTAACCTCGACTTCACCTGTTAACATAGTGTAGACTGGGCCGCAATTATTACAGGCAACCGGCTGTGCATGAAAACGTCTGTCAAGCGGGTCATGATATTCTCTCCTGCAGCGCTCACACATCTCAAAAGGCTCCATGCTTGTCATGGGCCTGTCATAGGGCACTCCCTTAATTATGGAAAACCTGGGGCCACAATTTGTGCAATTAATCAGGGGGTATGCTATCCTGTGTTCCTGCCCTTCCATGTCGGCCAGGCAGTCGTCGCATACAGCTATGTCGGGGCTGATGCGTGTAACCTCTTCCGACAGGTTATGGCTGGTTATTATCGAAAAACCTTCAAAAACCTCCGGTCGGATTTCATTTACACTGACTGATTCAACCTGTGCCTGAACAGGAGCTTCAGACCATATCCTGTCAACAAATCTATCCGGTGAACCATTGTAACAATTAAGCATCACCCTGACTCCCCTGTTAATGTTCTCAACTGTCCCTTCGAGTCCCATGGATGATGCCAGTTTATAAACAAAGGGTCTGAATCCGACCCCCTGAACAAGACCTTCTATTTCAATCATGAAGGTTTTCATGGCATTAATATATGTTCACTGCTTTATTTGCGAATATATTATATCATTTATCAGTTTAATAATTTCATCCGATGCTTTTTTTACCGCCGGTGTCATATTTTCACCTACTCTCAGATCTGCCGGTTGCACACCAATTACATGGACTTCCATTTTCAGGTGGTCAGCCACTC
Source organism: Bacteroidales bacterium (assembly GCA_032260385.1). Lineage (GTDB taxonomy): Bacteria > Bacteroidota > Bacteroidia > Bacteroidales > VadinHA17 > UBA9300. Next base: position 54,670 of record JAVVEL010000014.1, read on the forward strand.
TGCGCAGTGAAATATTATGACTTGAAACATCAAACTCATGAATTTGTCCGATTGGCACCAGCCCCGAGTAGCCCGGTTCCCGGTTAAAGTCAATACAATCGGCTATAATAAGTCTATCCGGGGCCAGGGAGTTAATCTTGCTGATATAATTTTCGATGCTTGCCTCCACCAGTAATTTGGAATATTGGCCAACTGCCTTAATTCCGGATACGATGTACACTCCTGCACCATCATCACGCCTCAGCACATTACCAACGCCCGCAAACAGTATTTTTGAACCGTTGCGGCATAGTATTTTCTTTACTTTCCCCTTCACCTATTGCAGCATTTTTACCTGTATACTCCTCTGACAGTTAGGGCACATTATATTAAACATATCCTTCCTCTTCAGTTCATCCTGTATCTCCACTTCTGCCGACGCCGGATCTTCAATGAAGGCCTGGTTGACGACGTGCAGGGCCAGGGTGGATGAATATCCTTTTGTGCCCAGCTTACCAAAGAGGTACTCAACATGTTCCTTTGTTGTTATAACCCCGCCGCAGTGGGAGCAGATAAGAAGCTCCCGTGTCTGTGTCTCAACAGTCTTACCACGGTCAAACACGCCCATATCATAAATCATGTTTGACAGTTTCACACCTTTCCCTGTGATACAAAAGGCCTCACACTGTCCACAGAAAATACATCTGCCATAGTCCCTTGTGATGGTGCGTATGCCTGATTGTGCGTCATCAGAGACGCTTATTGCGCATGGGGGGCACACGTTGGCGCAGGACATGCAACCCACGCACCCGTCTTCATTGACAAGCGGCTTGCCCCTGAACTTCTCTTCCGGTATATGCTCCCTGGCAGGGAAAGAGGTTGTATAAGCAGGTGTAAACAATGAAACAACCGCTTCCCTAAGCTCCCGTAATTTTGGATATTTCATTTTCTCTTATAATTTTTCTGTGCTTTCTTCTTCATTCTCCTCCGTATCATCCCTGTAATGGTCAACCACACTCTTCTTCCACATCCTGAATCCTGATATATGTGAGCCCTTCAGCAATGCATGGGCCCCTGATGTTGATGTAAAGAAGAGAACCGGTATTGCTATCAGGGCCTTGATGCCAATATCATTAAATCCGTATCTGATAAGGAGGCTCAGCAGGATACAGCATGCTCCCAGGGTGACACATTTGGTTGCAGACTGTAACCTGTTGTAAATATCGGGAAGCCGGATAAGTCCCAGACATCCGAAAAAACTGAACGACAGGCCAATGCCTATCAGTATATTGCTTATTATCTCATTCATTTAACTTCCTCCTTTCCAGGTATTTTGCCATAGTTAGAGTACCAATGAAACTCAGGATAATCCAGGCTATCCCTATATCTATGAGAAAGGACCTTCCTGTCCTGATCGCCAGCAACATGCATATACCGACAACAATTATTCCCATTATATCAATGGCCACAACCCTGTCGGCAACGGTAGGTCCGAGTATGATACGCAGCAGACACAGAGCCACCAGGGCGATAAGGAACCATAAGCTAAAATCAATCCATTCCATTATTCAAATATTTTTTTCAATATACGTTCAAATTTTCCTGATATGGAGTAAGCATAAGTATCGTGATCCATTGATCTGACATTGATCCAGTGCACATACATTACATCATCAATTATATCCACCGCTATTGTTCCCGGTGTCATGGTTATTGAATTTGCCAGTATTGTCCTTGCCAGTGAACCCTGCAAAGTCAGCTTAACCCTTACAATCCCTGGTTTTATTGGCAAGGCGGGGTGAAGAACCCTGTAGGCAACATCAAAGTTGGCTTTCACACATTGCCATATGAAGTAGATTATATAAATGATCATCCAGAACCAGCGCACAGGATTGATCATTTTGCTAACATCAAAATTAAAATATCTCGCAAATATAATAGTGGTCAGCAGGGATATAACTGCTCCTGCGACAAGGTTTTGCCATCCCACGTTGCTTGTGAGTAGGAGCCATGTGGCAAAACAGATCAGGTAATATATCAGAACATTTATTACTCTCATAGGTCAGTATATTACGGATAAAAGTGCGTTTACTGCGTTTAACAGGAAAGTATCCCGTATTCCGGGTATTAATATCAGGCTCATTGCCAGGCACAGTATTGCCATAATAATCATTGGCAAATACATCAGGAAGGGCACCTCCTTTGCATTCGACAGTGTTGTTCTTGCCTTGTCGAAGAATGTGTACCTCTGTACCTTCATAAAGGAAGCCAGTGTTATAATGCTGACAAAAACAGCCAGGAGGGCAACAAAATAGAACCTTCCCTGGACGGCAGCTATTATAATTATCAGCTTGCTGAAGAATCCATTAAACGGTGGTATGCCGCTGATAGACAGTGATGCCCCCATTGAAGTAACTGAAGTTATGGGCATCTGGTTGGCCAGGCCACCCAGGTTTTTAAGGTCTCGTGTTCCCGTTGAATATTCCACTGCACCGGCATTAAGGAAGAGCAGGCCTTTAAAGGCTGCGTGGTTAAACATATGAAAGAGTCCGCCGGCAAGTGCCAGGGCAGCCACCTGCATATCACCCTCTTTGGCGATTATCAACATCGCAATACCGGCAGCAGTCATCACGTATCCCATCTGGCTTATGCTGTGGTAGGCCAGCAACCTTTTCATATCCCACTGTCCTATGGCAAGCAGCACGCCGACAACCATCGATATAACTCCTATTGTGGTGATCACATAACTCACTTCAGCAACAATGGGGAACATGGTAAAGAACAGACGGAGCAGGGCATACACGCCAATTGCCTTTATCAGTACCCCCGACAGCATTGCTGAGATTGGAGAAGGTGCTGATGAGTGAGCATCAGGTAACCAGGCATGGAAGGGTATCATCGCTGCCTTCAAGCCGAAACCTGCTACCATGAATAATTGTATGAACAGCACTACAGGCCCTCCCGAACCGGATCTGATCACCTCTGCAACATCTGTAATGTTGAGTGTCCCGGTATACCAGTAAGTCATTGCCAGAGAAAAAAGTATGAGTAGTGACGCTATTCCTCCCAGCACCTGGTACTTGAATGAAGCTTCAAGTTCATCCCTGGAGCTGCCAAAAGCCACCAGGGCATATGATGCTATCACCGATATTTCCAGGAATACAAACATGTTAAAGAGATCTCCGGTCATAACCACTCCGTTCATGCCGGCCACCATAAGAGAGAACAGGGAATAATAATAATTCTCACCTGTAAATTTGTTTATATAGGGTATTGAGAAGAGACCTGCCATCATACCGATGATGTTCACCACCAGGAGCATCATGATGCTCAGCCCGTCAGCCACAAGGTGAATGCCAACAGGAATATTATTGACAGGCTCCCATCCGCCAACCATGTATGTTACTGAACCATCCCCGACAGTGAAGAGAAGGCGGAAGGCAATAACAACCATGGCCAGCATCCCTGCCGCCGGCAGGAACCTGTAGATGCCAGGTATCAGCTTCCAGATCAGGGGAATCAGGAAGGCTGTTCCCAGCGGTATTATTATAAAAAGAGGTATGAGTGAGTCCATCGCTTAACCCTTTAAGGTGTTTATCTTATCAATATCAAATGTCTTGTACTTCTTATAAAGCCTGATGGCTATAGCCAGCAAGAGGGCTGTTGTAGCCAGTCCGATAACAATAGCTGTAAGAACAAAAGCCTGTGGCAGGGGATCAACAACAAGGCCTGCAGGCCCTGAAGGATTAATAATCGGCGCTTCTCCCCCTTCTATATATCCTATCAATGTCAGGAAAAGGTAGAGGCTATATTCCATTACAGAGAGGCCAATAATTATCTTTATCAGGTTTCGCCTGGTCAGCACCCCGTAGAGCCCTACGAGAAAGAGTATGAAACAAAGAAGGTATGTAAGCATCTCAATCCTCCGTTTTAAATATTACAAATGCAAGAAATATGGATAACAAAGCTGCCGCCACTTCAATGCCAATAAAGATGTTATAAAGAGGCATAAGACCAGCACTGAACAATTCCCCGGGTGTCCCACCGGGTAATAAGTTTTTGAAGAAGACCGGCACCGCAAGTAATAATCCGCCTGTAGCAAGTAAAAGGAAGCAGAAAATACCGGCACCTTCAAACAGTGATGACTCCTCTTTTTCCTTATTGAGCCTGAAATACTGGATGCCATTTGCTATCACAAGCAGGATGAAGGATCCTGCTATTATTATGCCCCCGGCAAAACCGCCCCCGGGGCTGAGGTGACCATGCAGCACTATATAGCAACCGTAGAGGAAAACCAGCCCCGAAAGCAGCGCTGTCACATTTTTCACTATTATTGTCATACCTTTCATAGCCTCTACTTTTTATGTGTTTTTAACCTTAGTATTGCAAGAATTCCCATGACCGCCGTAAAAAGGATGGTAGCCTCACCAAGGGTATCAAAGCCCCTGTAGTCAAGTAAAACACTCGTCACCAGGTTTACACTTCCCGTTGCTTCAACCCCTTTTTCAATGTATTCAGTGGCCATGCGTGTGTGGTGAACGCCCAGTGGTTCAAGGCCTGCAATCACCTGGTTGAAGAAATATACCAGGAAAAAGCCGGCAACAAGGGCAAAGAATATATATGCAAGATTTCTCACATTTATGTATGACTGCCCCCTGACTACTATTGTATCACTCTTTTCCAGGTCTTCCCTGGTGCTTATTATCAGAACCGAGACCATTATAATAAGGGATATCGTTTCAACCACTATCTGCACAATGGCAAGGTCAGGGGCCTTAAGGACCAGGAAGCCAATCACCAGGCTGTAACCCACTACTCCATATGATACGATGGCCGAGAGAAGGTCCCTGGCATGAAGCGCATGAATGGCTCCGGCAATCATCAGTATCAATACAATTATTAGTGTTGTCTCCATATTATTTAATACTTAAATGAGCATTATTATCAGCAAGATGACAAGACCTGATATCAGCCATGTTATATAAAAGGGAAGGATACCTGTATGTGCAGCACTGAACATCTTATTAAATGAAAGCACAATATTTTTCCCCACATCATATATATCAAACCATTTCCTGGCAGCAGCCCGGTAAAGGGGTGCAAAGAAGGATGCCTGGCTAATGGTTTTGTAGAAATCGAGTACACTGATACCTGATTCTTCAGGTTCGGGTTCGCCACCTATGAAACTGTCACTGACACGGAATTTCTTAATATTACCGGCCAGGTATATCAGTACGCCTATGATCATTGAGACGAGAACCATTAAGGAAACCAGGCCTGCCTGCCATTGACCGCTGTACTCTAAACCACCGGTTAGAGGTGCTATTACCTTTGGTATGACAAACGAGGTGGCAAAGACCCCTGTCAGAATACATATCAGGGCAAGGATAGAAATGGGTACTATCATTGTTGCTCTGGCTTCGTATGAGTCCTTTACCGGTTCTCTTCCCTTGCCAAGGAAAACCCCTGCAAGCAGTTTTATGAAACTGGCCAGTGTAAGGGCGGAGCCCAGTACTGCAAGGCCAAGCCAGATTACCCATAGTTTGTTGGCTATCCCCGCACCCGTACCAAAATCTATAATCCCCTGGTAAATGACCCATTTGGATGCAAAACCGTTAAGTGGCGGCACCCCTGAGATTGACAGGGCAAAGATCAGTGCGGCCAGGAAAGTAACGGGCATGTAGCGCGGTGAAACCCGCAGGTTTTCTATTTTATCAGATCCGAACCTGTGCTCCACATTACCGGCAACAAGGAAAAGTCCTGATTTATACAATGCATTATTCACCATATGAAACAGGCCTCCGGCTATACCCAGGGGAGTGCCCAGGCCCAGGCCCAGCACCATATATCCTACCTGAGAAACGGCATGATAGCCAAGCATCTGTTTCATATTGTGCTGAGCCAGTGCCATCATTACACCAATGATAATAGTAAGTACTCCGAGCAGCACAAGTACAAAGGTGATCCATTCAGTGAGGGTGAAGATCTCGGTGCATATCCTGAACATGAAATATATGCCAAGCAGTTTGTCTATGGAGGCAGGCATAAGAGCTGTAGATGAAGCCGGTGCCTTCTTTGCAAAGTCAGGCATCCAGGTATGGAAAGGTACGGCTCCTGCCTTTGTGAAGGCTCCGATCAGCAGGCAGAAAAAAGCAACAGCACCCAGAGCAGGAGTAGTGTCAATGCCTGCACCACTGATGGCAAATGAACCACTTATCTTTTGAACAATGGCTATACCCAGAAGCATTATGGTATCGGAAGCCCCAACAATAATCATCGTCTTCTTGGCTGCCCCGGCTCCCTCTTCATCTGAACCCTCGATAAGTTTGTACAGGGTTATGCATAGTATTCCCCAGCAAAAAATAAAGAATAACAGGTGATCTGAAATAACGGCCAAGGCCGAGAAGGACATTGTTAATAGGATATACGAATAATACCTTCTGATCTTATGATTAGGGCTTGTATATCTCAATGAATACAGGGTGATGATGAAACTGAAGAAGCATATCAGCAATATCAGCAACCTTGACAGCTCATCGAAGTTGAGTGTCCCCAGGTGACGCACCACTTCGTCAAAGGCCGGCAAAGATGCGGCCAGGCCCGGGATAATGGTAAGTGTCAGGTGGCCTGCCAGGCCCTTGCCCGCATAGAGCACTATGGAAAAGGCAAATGCCAGGCCACTTACGATTACAGCCATAATTCCCGTGAATTTTCTCATTGACTCCGGGATAAGCATCAGCAAGAGGCCTGCTGCCAGAGGTATCCATATTATATATAATAATTCGTCCATAGCCAATAATTTACATCTTCATTTTCAAGTTTTTGCTTTTCTCCTGGGATAGCCTTATCAGGTCAAGACCGTTCATAATCTGCTTTCCGGTGGAATAATCATATGCATAGGCCATTCTTTCAGTACAGCAATAGCATGGATCCACTGCTGCCAGTATTATTGTGGCATCGGCTATTGTTTGTCCTACACAAGATTTTTTGAAGGTCGAGATATTGGTATAACTTGGAGCCCTCACCTTATGCCTCACAGGTGAGTTTGATCCATCGGTCTTCACAAAGTGGAAAACCTCACCCCGGGGGGCTTCTGCCCTGCCAAAACCATAACCCGGGGGTATTTCCTTTGCCGGATTATAGATATCCCCTTCGGGGGTGCGGGCCATCTTATCGAGGCACTGTTTGATTATGGAAGCCGATTCGTACATCTCAAGGAGCCTGACCTCCGCCTTTGCAAAGACATCACAACCATCGGAGGTAATCACCTTCCAGTCAACCAGCGGATACGCTGCGTATGGATCATCACGCCTGACATCTATTGCAATCCCTGAAGCCCTGGCCGTAGGCCCAACAGCAGCATAATCAATAATATCTTCTTTGGTGAGTATGCCCACTTTCCTGGTACGGGCATGAATAACGGGGTCATCCATTACAGCGCCGGTAAGGAGATCCAGTTTGGGTTTGATGGTATCCAGCATCTTCTTTATGTCACTTATATGAGAGTTCGGGATATCCCTCCTGACCCCTCCTATTCTGAACATAGCATAGTTATTACGGTTGCCCGTAACCTTTTCAAAGATATCAAGTACCATCTCGCGGTATTTCCAGGCCCACATGAATACAGTATTATAGCCAAGGAAATGGCCTGCCAGTCCAACCCATAAAAGATGACTGTGGATACGTTCCAGTTCCCCTATTATGGTTCTTATGTATTTGGCCCTGTCGGGAACCTCCACCCTGCCCACTTCCTCCATTGCGTTGGCAAAGGCAAAGGGATGGGAAGTGGAGCATATCCCGCATATCCTTTCAACAACGAAAAAAACCTGGTCAAAAGTTTTTGATTCATTGATTTTTTCAATCCCCCTGTGATTATATCCTGTTTCCCATTCTATATCCCTTACTATCTCGCCCTCGCAGTAGAGTTTAAATAGTTCGGGTTCCTCCTGGAGCGGGTGATATGGACCTATTGGAATTACCGTTTTTGTACTCATGACTTTGAGGTTTTTTTGTTGTCACGTGAGGGATGCGCAAAGGGATGCTCTGTCTCCTCCCAGTTTTCACCTGAAATGAGGGGGATGAGGTTCGGGTGGTTAACAAACTTAATCCCGAAAAGCTCATGTATTTCCCTTTCAATCCAGTTAGCGGCGTTGATGAGATTTGCCATTGATTCCACTTCCGGATTCCGTCCGTCAAGGCTGATCATCAGGTTTATTATGTAACCTGTGCTGTCATCACTGAAATGGTAGATAATATCATAACCATGATCAGTATTCATCCCCGAAGCTATAATGAAGCGGAATTGCAGTTCATCAAGAAAATAATTGGCAATTTCCAGCAGTGCCTCTTTTCGTATCTGCACCACCAGTCTCTTGTTTTGAAGAACCATTAAACCCAGAATGTCGCTGTTGAAGTTCAGCCTGAGGATATCCGGGAATATTTCAAAATTAACGGCTGGCATGGTAATTATTTATTTAACAATTTTACTATTCCGGCCAGTATGGCCTCCGGTTTAGGCGGGCAACCGGGTATATAGGCATCGACCGGGATTATTTTATCTACCGGGCCTGCAAAGGTGTTGCCCTCGGCAAAAATACCTCCTGTACAACCACATGCACCAAAAGCGACCACCAGGATTGGCTTGGGGGCCTGATTATACAGCTTCAAAAGCCTGTCGCGGCATTTCCTGTTTATTGAGCCTGAAACAAGCAATACATCTGCATGCCGGATACTCCCTATAAGCTGCATCCCGAATCTTTCGATGTCGTACCTTGAGGTAAGACAGTCGAGAATCTCTATGTCGCAGTTATTGCATGAGGCTCCACCAAAATGGAATACCCACAAAGATTTTCTGAAACAATAACTTCCTAAACTCAATTTTATATCTTTTTACAGTTTAATAATTGACAGTACTATCGCAATCACCGCTACCAGGTTCATCCAGATAAAGAAGAATCTCATAGCCTGGTCTAACCTCAGTCTCGGATTAGTATTCCGTATAAGAGTAATAAGAAGCAGTATTAGTGCCAGCTTCAGGACTGACCACAGTATTCCGGTTCCACTTAAATTAAAGCCCCCCATCAGGAGTGTCACCATCAACGAGGGCAGTGCAAGAAGCATAATGTACCTCGCCATTTTTATTATGGCATAAGCACTGCCGGAATATTCAATAAATACCCCGTGGGCTATTTCAGATTCGGCCTCCGACATATCGAAGGGCACCAGGGCCAGCTTTGCCTGCACAACAAAGAGTATCACAATAAAGAGCAAGACCCCTGATATTGATCCTATGAATGCACCCCCTTCCTGTTGTGCTGCAATAATATCTGATATAGACAGGTTCATTCCGCTCTTTATCACTATACATGCCAGGGCAAGGATAAAGGTCAGTTCATAGCTGATAATAAGCTTAATCTCCCTGGATGCACCCAGTGTTCCCAGCGGATTACCTGAAGCCAGGGAACCGATAATATAGCTCAGCGACGGTATTGTCAACAGGTAAAACACCACTATCAGGTCGCCCTCAAAGCCACTGCCCGGGAATATTGACGGGAGAAGGATGAACACATTTGCCAGTGTGGCACTGACAAAGGCAAAAACCGGTGCTGCCAGGAAGGTCAGGCGGGCACCTTTCTCGGGCAAGATTGTCTCCTTGTAAAACAACTTCCCTATATCGTAGAATGGCTGCAGGAATGGTGGTCCCTTCCTGAACTGGACCCTTGCGGTAATCTTACGGTCAGTCCAGGAGAGAATTCCCCCCATCAGCACCGAGAAAATCATCCCCGGGAATATCAGAAAATAAAAAAGGTCTTTTATCATCGCTTTACATTATTCATGTTTTAACTTTTCCCAGATTATTTCTTTTACCAAAACCTTGTCATTCAGCTTGTGAAGGTCCTGTTCAGGGTTCTCATCAATCTCTTCAAGGCTTAATGCCTTCTCCGGGCATGATTCTATGCAGAGGAGTTTCACATTGTGACCGTTCAGTCCGCAATAGTCACAGACCGACTTACGTACCTCAAAGAAATTGTTCATCATTGTGCCGAAGGGGCATGCCATGACACAGGATTTGCACGCCACACACAGGTTGGCAGATCTTGTGATCATTCCGTTCTCATCTTTCTCCATGGCATCCACAGGGCATACTTCAATGCAGGGTGCCTCTTCGCACCTTCTACACGTAAAAGCGAATGCTGCCTTCTCCAGCAGCTGAAGCATACCATTGTTGCCCGGATGGTGCTGGTACGAACATTGCACCGCGCAACTGTTGCAGTTGCGGCATTTCATCATATCTATTATTATCTTCTGGCTCATATGCTCCTACATGTTGTTGCTGTTATTTCCATATATCCGGATTATGCTTTATCTCATCATAGGTAAAGACAGGGCCGTCTTTGCAGACCAGGAATTCTCCCATCATGCAATGGCCGCACTTACCCAGGCCGCAGGACATGTTTTTCTCCATGGAAAGAAAAATATCTTTGTCTGCAAAGCCAAGGTCAAGAAGCTTCAGGGTGGCGAATTTCATCATTATTGGCGGACCGCATACTACCGCTATGGCATTTTCCAGCTTTACCCTTGGCTTATCAAGCAAGACCGTCACCAGGCCTATTGACTCATCCCACTCACTACCATCGGCTTTGTCGGCCGACCTGTATGTTTCAAATTTGTCAATACTGTTAAGCATTGAAAACATTGGCTTATAGATACAGTCGGTAGGTGTTTTGGAACCGTAGAGAAGTACAACTTTTTCAAGCTTCTCCTTCAGCTCAATAAGAGTATAAAGAAGGGAGCGTATTGGTGCCAGTCCGCAACCTCCTCCCACAATAAGTACTTCTTTGCCCAGGAACCTGTCAACCGGGTAGCCTCTGCCAAAAGGACCCCGTATACCCAGGACTGCACCCGGCTTGAGCTCATGGAACTTTTCCGTAATATATCCTGCCTTCATAATTGTTACCTCCAGCTTATCGGTAACATAGGGTGAGGATGAAGGAGTAAAAGGGGCCTCCCCGAGCCCGTCAAGGGTAAGCTCAATAAATTCTCCTGTTTTAAAGCTGAATGTCTTCTCAGGGGTCATCGCTATCGTCTTGATCATCGGAGACTCATCGATAACTTCATCGACTGTGGCTCTCAAAACATTGTACAGGCCTTTTTCCGTAGTTACGCTGGCTTCCTTTTTCATCTCATATGGTTGATTACTTCATTCTTGCTTATTCCTGCAATACATGCATCAGTGCACCGGCCACAGCCTGTGCATGCCAGTACACCATAATTTTCCGGTTTCCAGACATATTTGCACATATACCTGTTACGGAAGCGCATACTTAATTCTTTCAGTGGATCCTCACCACCTGCCACTCTCTGAAAAGCCGGATACTGACAGGTATCCTGTTGCTTTATTTTCTCAAAACCGGGCCTGTCAATAAGCAAAAAGCATGTGCAGGTAGGGCAGATTGCCGAGCAGGCTCCACAGGAAACACAGTTTGATGAATGCTCTTTCCAGAAATCCATGTCGGCCCTGGCTGTGAGCACCCCTGTGTCTTTCGCGCCCGGTAAGCCGTTATTCTTCTCTGTCAGTTCAGCAGCAATCCTCTTTTGCAGGTCCAATACTCCTTCCCTGTCAGATGAACCTGCTTCCCCGGTTGCCACAACGCTGTTTATTTCCTCGATGAACGCCTCTCCCTTATCTGACAATATATCGAGTATTATGCTGTCCTCTGAGGAAGACATCGACAGGTCGCACCCTTCTTCCGGCCACGGATTAAGACCGTAAACAGTACAGTGACAATTCTCAGCTGCCTGGTGGCATGGTGCCCCGATTATTAATGAATTCTGCCTGCGTAACTGATAAGTTTCGTCAGTGTGATCTTTATCAAGATAAATGACATCAAGGAGTTTGAGTCCCTCAATGTCACAGGCCGGGGCACCTATGATTATATTGCGCCGTGCAGGTTTGCCGGCCCCGGTAACATTCAGTCTCAAGGGCAGAAAGAAGATTTTAAGCGGGGAGGCTGGTTTAGCTGTGTTGTTGACAATATTATCTATATTGTCACTATTAATGAGTTCATAATCAAAAACTCCGTTGCGCCGTACCGGTGCATACACATGCTCACCGGCATCACCTAAATGAATGAGCAACTTCTGCCAGTCTTTTTTGTTGATTTTTATTGACTTATGCATTTCAGGAAAACTATTTCATTACCCCATGTTTCAGATGAGCAAGAACACTACCGGGAAGGTAATGAGTCTCAGGTGCTAAATTCAGAAGTAAAAACTAGTTATACCATGACATGGATTCTGCGAAACAAGGATTCTCGTATATACAGGAGGCTAATAATGGTCACCAGGCTGCCATTCATTTTCTCAGTCAGGAATATGACCATTGTCAGGAATACGTATATAAAACTATGATTAAATGGCTTTTAGCCACATGTGAGATGATACGACAGGCAAGGAAGATACTTATGTTTCATTCAAAGCCTGCAAGCTTTTTCAGCTTTTTGATATCTTTAAGGATGATGGTGCGGCCCTCAACTGAGATCAGTTTCTCCTCACGGAAATCTGACAGCAGGCGAATAATGGTTTCCGTTGCGGCTCCCACATTGTTGGCAAGATCTTCACGGGATAATTTAAGCCTGTTGTTATCCTCGCAACCCGAAGGATGGAATTTATGGCAAATTACAAGGAGTGCTTCAGCCAGGCGTTCCCTTACATGCTTGTGAGCCAGTGATATTATTCTATCCTCGGCATCATTAAGCATTGAGCCCAGTGATGCAACCAATGTTTTTATTATTCCCGGATATCTCTCGGTAAGTGCCAGGAAATAGGAAGTATCAATAAAACAGACTACTGAATCTTCAATAGCCTCAGCAGTGATAAGATGAAAACGTGAACCGGTAAGTGCACTGTGACCGAATAGTTCGCCCGGCGTTACGAACCTTATAATCTGCTCCCTTCCTTCATTGTCGACCTTATAAAGTTTAACCTTTCCGGAATGCAGGCAATAGACTCCCATAGCCCTGCTCCCTTCCTGGAAAACGATCTGCCCTGTTTTGTGGAAAGATGCTGACTTTTCGGATTTAAGTTCTGTCAGGTCATCTTTCCCGAGGTTTGAAAAGATTGACTTTTCAAGCATCATGCACTTCAGGCAATCCGGCTTTGCTTTCATATATCATTGATATATATTGATCTATTTCCTTGCCACTGCCCCGCCCTTAAATAATAGCTACAAATTTATAAGAGTTATCCTAATAAACAAAGGTATTGTTAAGCAATTAACAGTAAAGTGTAGAAACGGTATTTATGACTGTCTTGGTTTATAGAAATTTTAGTACTTTTGTGACACAAACGGGCACGACTAAAACCTTACGGGCTTCGTTGCAAATGGTCGGTTGGCCGAGTGGCTAGGCACCGGTCTGCAAAACCGGGTACAGCGGTTCGACTCCGCTACCGACCTCAACCCTGTTAAACCCTGCTGATAATAAGCCGGGTTTATTTTTTTAAGGGCTTACCGGGGCGGTCAACGGATTAAGATTTTATACACTGTTAATGAACTACCCCGCCGCAAGCAGCGGGGTATCATCAGAAGAGAGTTAATTGCTTTTCGCT